>JAGPFC010000002.1 GCA_018056685.1 Smithella sp. | reverse complement strand
TTCCGGCGGCATGTATCAATGGCATCTTACGTGGTTAATCAGAAGAATATTTTCGCGCCGGAAGGAATTTTAAACATTGTAGGGGATGCCGGAGTATTTGTTGATTTACACTACGGTTATTAAGGCGATTAAAATACAGAGAAGAACTGTTATGTCAAGAACCCATCTAACCCTCTTTGCTCTTTTTAATGGGTGCTGTCCCTATTATAATGTTTTTTTATGGACATTGTTCTTGACAGACAAATCCTTAATTTTTTACAATTAACATAATAAATAATAATATTATTATAAAGATACGAAAGGAGAAAGGACGATGCGCGAAAGCTTATTTGTGAAAAGCTGTTTTGCTGTGATGATCACTGCAATCACTTGTTTCAGTCTTATTTTTTCCTCTACAATGGCGCAGGCCCAAACGGGCTGCACCTATACAATTAATCCGTCCCCTTTGACGCTTCCTCACCACCTGCCATATACCCGGGGGTTCAGCATTACAACAAACAAATCCGATTGCAGTTGGACTGTTGAAGAAACGTCCGATTGGATATCAATGGCCCCCTCCTCCAAAACTTCGGGGATCGGAAGCGGCTACTTTACCTTAATGTTTAGGCAGAATCCTTCGAGTACGTCTCGTACTGCGCAGGTCATAGCAGGGGGCAAGTCCGTAAGCATAACCCAGCCTGGCCTCAACGCCGGCTGCACCTATACAATTAATCCGTCCCCTTTGACGCTTCCTCACCACCTGCCATATACCCGGGGGTTCAGCATTACAACAAACAAATCCGATTGCAGTTGGACCGTTGAAGAAACGTCCGATTGGATATCAATGGCCCCCTCCTCCAAAACTTCGGGGATCGGAAGCGGCTACTTTACCTTAATGTTTAGGCAGAATCCTTCGAGCACGTCTCGTACTGCGCAGGTCATAGCAGGGGGCAAGTCCGTAAGCATAACCCAGCCTGGCCTCAACGCCGGCTGCACCTATACAATTAATCCGTCCCCTTTGACGCTTCCTCACCACCTGCCATATACCCGGGGGTTCAGCATTACAACAAACAAATCCGATTGCAGTTGGACCGTTGAAGAAACGTCCGATTGGATATCAATGGCCCCCTCCTCCAAAACTTCGGGGATCGGAAGCGGCTACTTTACCTTAATGTTTAGGCAGAATCCTTCGAGCACGTCTCGTACTGCGCAGGTCATAGCAGGGGGCAAGTCCGTAAGCATAACCCAACCTGGCCTGAAGCAAACTGGTACAGGAAGCAGTTATAGCACTAGTACTGGTTCCAGCAGCAGTGGTAGTGGTAGTAGCAGCAAGAGCTGCACAGGCAGGAATTGCACTAAAGGCAATTACAAAATTCAGTAAATTCCACGTGCCATAGTGATTGCATCTTTATCGCCTGTTTCCTAAATAAATAGAAAAAAGGGACAACAACGCTCTATTCTTTTCGGTTAGTACGGTGATCAAAAATGCAGCGAAGAACAAATATCTCAGTAAACCCTCATTGGTTGTACTTTTTGTACCATTCCACGAACTTCTTTAATCCTTCTTCCAGTGGTGTTGAGGGTTTGAAGCCAACATCTTTCATTAAATCATCCACGTCGGCATAAGTGATGGGGACGTCACCCGGCTGCATGGGCAGCATGTTTTTCTGTGCCTTTTTCCCGATGTTAATTTCCAGGATTTCGATAAATTTTATCAATTCTACGGGATTGTGGTTGCCGATGTTGTAGAGTTTGTAGGGCGCATAACTGGAACCGGGATCGGGATTTTTTCTGTCCCATTCCGGATTGGACTGGGGAATTTTATCCATGACGCGGACCACACCTTCGATAATATCGTCAATATAAGTGAAATCGCGCTTCATTTTTCCGAAATTAAAGACATTAATCGGAGTGCCTTCCATAATGGCTTTCGTGAAAGAGAAATAAGCCATATCGGGACGTCCCCACGGGCCATAAACGGTAAAAAATCTGAGACCGGTACAGGGCAGTCCGTAGAGATGCGCGTAAGTGTGCGCCATCAGTTCATTTGCTTTTTTCGTAGCGGCATACAGAGAGACAGGATGATCAACATTATCGATGACCGAAAAGGGGATCTTTTCATTCATCCCGTAAATGGAGCTGGAGGATGCGAAAACAAGATGCTTGATCTGGTTATGCCGACAGCATTCCAGAATGTTGGTGAATCCGACAATATTACTTCTGATGTAGGCATGAGGATTTTTTAATGAGTACCGGACACCGGCCTGCGCCGCCAGATTGATGACCGTTTCGAAAGCCGTTTTGTCGTGGCTGGCAAAGAGGTTTTCCATATCATGCAGGTCGGCAATATCTTTTTTGTGAAAAGTGAAGTTGCCGTATTTTTGCAGAATGGCAAGACGGGCGAGCTTCAAATTCACGTCATAATAATCGTTGATGTTATCAATTCCGACAACATTCATGCCGTCATCAAGAAGTCTCTTGCATAGATAATAACCAATAAAACCTGCGGCACCGGTAACTAAAACATTTTTGTTTTTTGAATTCATTTTATGATTCCCTGTTGCTATCAGCTCGCTGACGTTGACTTTACCTCTTGGCACAGTGAATATCAAGGATATATTGCCACTAAAAAATCATGAAGAACATTATTCTAAATTGTGTTTCGGGATTAAAGGATTCAATTTCAACGCCAGCGCATCGGCCATTCTCTGATGGCCGGGAGGATGAAGATGACTTCCGTCGGAAAATGATTCTTTTAAATTTGAATCGTGGATAAACACCTCCTTCATGGAAAGCGTTTGCATGCCTTCTTGGGCCAGTAAAACGAGAAGCGAATCCAGTCCTTCGTCGTCCAAATAGGCATCTCCTTTTTCATTTTTGCGAATCTTGGCTTGAGTGATAAAGAGTCCCTGAGCCCCGGCACCTTTTATAATTTGTGCATCCTCAAGAGCTTCTTCATTCACAAACCTTCGCCATTGCCTGCGTTTTTCATCATTTTGAGAAACGGCAATTTCCGCATCGGCATCATTGATGCCTCTTTGCATCCGGATTTCTCTCGGAAGCAGTTTCCAGAAAATATTTTCGGTTTGAGCTTCATTGATCCGTGCCAGAAACGCACTTTTCATGAGCCAGTTTTTCGGATGCCATGATTTAAATTCCTGAGCGCGGCGGTATTCCCGTTCGTCTTCATATTCATTGGTCCAGTTGATATGCCGGATAATCAAATCAGGTTGATATCGGATAACCTGCTTCAGTACAATCTGGCATCTTCTTGCCCCATAGCCCGGAACGCCGAGATTGAACACTTCAGCCCTTATTCCTTTTTCGCGTAAAATTTTTTCCAGATGATAGGGATAGGCTTTTTTCATGCCGGGTCCGCGGGGAACAGAATCGCCAATCACAAACACGCGAAAAACGCCTTCCGGTTTAGGCATAGCAAAAGACTGGGGGTGAAAACGTCTGCCGCCGGAACGAACCAGATAGATCCTGCCGTCTTTTCCCTCTTCAAACCCCGCTGTCAGATTGTATCCGTACTCAAATCGTCCAGAAAAATTGCGTGACCAGAAAATTCTTGCGGACAATTCACCGATGAGCAGCAGCACAATAACCAATAAAAAAGATTTCGTAAATAGTTTCATTAAAATTGAAAATAAATAAATTCCTGATCCTGTACCGACGTTGAGACAATGAGGAGAAAGATGACCAGGTAAACCAATCCCCTCACCGGCCATGCAAGATGCATGAGCTCGCTTTCATCTTCTTTTTTACGCGTTAAAAATTGCAGCAGCCAAAGCGGCGCGATATGAATGGCCAGCCATATGGCCGGACCTTCCCACGGCATGACCGGGGATGTTTTCAAAAATCCGGTGGCCCATTGCAGGAGGTTGTGCCCATCGGCGGATCTGAAAATGACCCAGCCAAACATGGTTAAAACAAACGTCACCATCACGGCAACGTTGCCTTTGTTTTGAAGATTATTGAGGAAAGGAATCGCCCGGTACAAAATGAGTAATAATCCATAATAAGCCCCCCACACAATAAACATGTTTCCCGCCCCGTGCCAGAGACCGGCGAGCAGCATGGTAATCATTAAGTTGAAATAGATTCTGATTTCAGAACAGCGGTTGCCGCCGAGTGGAATGTACACGTAATCGCGAAACCACGTGGAGAGTGAAATATGCCATCGTCGCCAGAATTCCGCCGGTGTTTTGGCCAGATAGGGAAAACGGAAATTGATCATCAAATCAATTCCGAACAATTTTGCCGAGCCGCGCGCCATGTCCGTATAACCGGAAAAATCGCCGTAGATTTGAAACGTAAAAGCAATCGCTCCCAGGATGGACCACGCTGCGCCCAGGGGTTCCGGGGCATCAAAGCAGGCATTGGCTACCAGAGCGCAACTATCCGCGACAAATATTTTTTTGAAAAGACCGACAAGAATAAGCCTTGTGCCATCATGCAGATAAGCCGGTGCAAACGATTTCTTTGCCTGCCATTGCGGCATCAGTTGCGGCGCCCGTCCGATCGGTCCCGCGAGAATTTGAGGGAAAAATGAAAGGTACGCCGCATAGGTCGGGAAATCTTCGCAGGATTTTTGCTGTTTCCGGTAAACATCGATGACATAAGCCAGTGTTTGAAAGGTGAAGAATGAAATTCCAACCGGCATAAGAATGTCAGGCAGCACCCAGCCTACCTGAATGCCCAGATTTTTAAGTAAATACCTGGTGGAATCTGCAAAAAAATTAAAATACTTGAAAAATCCGAGAATGGTCAGATTGACCCCGATGCTGAAAATAAGAAAAGCTTTGCGCCGGGTCTCTTCCTGAAAAAACCGGAAGAATGCGTGAGCGAACGTTAAAAGAATGATCAATCCTGCCGCCGCCATAAAAATATGGGGAGGAATCTGAAGCCTGCCGGTTCCGGCACAAAAGAGCAACCAGACCAGGGGAATCGTTGACATCAACATAACCTGCCCAAGCGGTCGCCTTTTCCCATCGATGGCTTCCGCTCCCAGAAAATCAACAATCGTTGACGTTAAGAGCAGTGCCGGAAATCGTGCGTCCCATGATCCGTAGAAAAAATAGCTCGCCAAAATGAGCAGGCAAATACGGCCCCGATGAGGCAGGAGCCAGTAAGCAAGGATTACCGGCAACAAAAAAAACGGATACTGCCAGGATATAAAAGATAAAGAATTGATAAGGATTCCCTTTTTTTAAGCGAAGAAATACAGGAAATATTTTGTTTATGTCAAGCATAAATAGAGACGATCAACCTATAGAAGAAAAAACAATATTAATCACGGGTATGGACCCCGCAGCAAGCTGCGGTTTATTAAACCCTCCGCTGCGCGGGATTGTTCGGCTTACAAATTTCAATGCACTTCGTTTTTGAAATTTGAGTCTCACAATAAGACGTTGACACTGGTATTTGATTTTAGTAATAACCGGTAATCTCTTTATAAAACAGAGTCATTCAAGAATTCAACAGACAGGCTATCGGTAATAAAAAATCAGGAGGCAGGCACATCGATGAATGAAATCTGGGCTGTTTTCAAAGCAATTTTAGATCCGCTGTTTATTATTTATGTTTTGCTTCTCGTCTCTTTTTTCATTTTTTATAAAAATATTAAGAAAAAAAGCGAATCCCTGATTTTATTGCTGTGCCTCATTCTTCTTTACGGAGTCAGTATCGCTCCGGTGTCCAACTACCTTTGTTACCATCTGGAAAAGGATTATATCCATCTTAAATCGACCGGGTTAATGAAGGGCTGGGATGCTCTGGTGATTTTGGGTAACGGGACGAAAGAAATCAAATCCATCCAAGAGACCTTCAGCTCAGATTTCGGAACGCTTCGCGTTGTTCACGCGGCAACGGTTTATCATAAAACCGGCGCACGCTATTTTGTCTGTACCGGCAAGGGGGAGGGGGATGTTTCCGAAGCGCAGGCCATGGCGAAACTGGCCGAGGATCTGGGGGTGCCGAAAGATAAAATAAAAATTGAAGCGAAATCGGAAAATACCGCTGAAAACGCTCTCGAAGTAAAGAAAATGCTGGAAGACAAAAAAATGCGTATCGGTCTGGTGACGTCCGCTTTTCATATGAAACGAAGCGAAGAAGAATTTAAAAGGTATTTTGATCACGTCACGCCGCTGCCCGCGCATTACCTGTATGCCTCACCGTCCGACAACGTCGTTATCCGTTATATGCCGCAAGCCTCGGAGCTCGCTAAAACGTCAGTGGCCGTTAGGGAATTGATCGCCCGGTTATGGTACCGGATCAGATAATCCACCGTGAATAAATAGGATACAGGCATAAACTAAAAAAATATTTCTCAGGTCAGCTCAATGGAAAAAAGAAAGTTTGGCAAATTATCCATCGTCGTTCCGGTTTACAACGAAGAGAAATATCTGGAAGATGTTATCCAAAAAGTCATTCATCAGCCGCTGCCCGGTGCTCTGGAAAAGGAGTTGATTCTGGTTAACGACGGCTCAAGCGATAACACCTGGAAAGTCATGCAATCACTGCCCGGCAAGTTTCCGGAAATTCAATTTCAACTGGTCAACAAGACGGTCAATGAAGGGAAAGGCGCAGCCGTACGTGATGGTTTTGCCAGAGTCACCGGCGATATGGTTATCATTCAGGACGCGGATTTTGAATACGATCCGGCCGACTATCCGAAGTTATTGCAGCCGATTCTGGATGGCAAGGCCGAGGTTGTTTACGGCAGCCGTTTCATCGGCGAGCCGCACCGGGTGATGTATTTCTGGCACCAGGTGGCCAACAATATTTTAACAACCCTGTCCAATATGCTGACCAATCTTAATCTCACGGATATGGAGGTCTGCTACAAAGTTTTCACCCGTGAGGTTGTCGATCGCCTGCATCTGAAAAGCCCGCGTTTTGGCGTTGAGCCTGAAATGACGGCGAAAATCGCCCGCATGCGGCTCAACGGCAGGCGTTTGCGCGTCTATGAAACCGGCATTTCGTATGCCGGACGAACCTATGAAGAAGGGAAGAAAATTAACTGGAAAGACGCCGTATCAGCTATTTTCCAGATTATCCGTTTCCGGTTTATGGATTAGCCTGCCGGGATATCATAAGATATTATATTCATTCGTGATTGCCTTATCATTGCCTTAAATTACATTTGTGTAATTTTATCTTGACAATGGACATAATCTTGTGTCGATATAGCGCATTAAAATTGGATCAATCAAGGAGGTTGAAAAGCAACGTTATGACTAAATATGTGTACTCCTTCTCGGAAGGATATGGAAAGAGCAAGAATCTTTTGGGAGGCAAGGGAGTAGGGCTTGCGGAAATGGCGCATCTCAATATTCCCATTCCCCCGGGTTTTACAATAACAACAGAAGTTTGCACGGCTTTCTACAAAAATAAAGGCCGTTATCCACAGGGATTAAAGGAGCAGGTTATTAAGGCTGTCCAGAAAATGGAAAAAGATACGGGAATGAAATTCGGCGATCCGAAGAATCCTCTGCTGTGTTCCGCCCGTTCCGGCGCCCGTTCGAGCATGCCCGGCATGATGGAAACGGTTTTGAATATCGGTCTGACCTCAAAGACCATTGCCGGCATGATTGAGAAAACAAAAAATCCCCGTTTCGTCTGGGATTCCTACCGCCGTCTGATTCAGATGTATTCGGATGTCGTGATGGAAAAAGCGGAAGGTATTGAACCGGAAGAAGGCATGGGCGTTCGTCAGCAGTTGGAAAGAGAACTGGCGGCGATGAAACAGCGCCGCAATGCCAAAACAGATGTTGATCTTACCGCGGATGATCTGGCCGAACTGGCGAATATCTACAGGGCGAAAGTCCAGGAGGTTCTGGGCAAGCCGTTTCCTGATGACGCTATGGAACAGTTGTGGGGCGCCATCGGCGCCGTTTTCAAAAGCTGGAACGGCAAGCGCGCCGTTGCTTATCGCCGCATTGAAGGGATTCCCGATGACTGGGGCACGGCGGTCAACGTCCAGGCGATGGTCTTCGGCAACATGGGCGACAATTCCGCCACCGGTGTGGCGTTTACGCGTAATCCGGCCACCGGCGAGAACAAGTTTTACGGCGAATGGCTGCCCAACGCGCAGGGTGAAGACGTGGTCGCGGGTATCCGCACACCCAATCCGATGAATGAAGAAACCCGTCAGTCGGACGATGTTGAAGGACATCCTTCCCTGGAAAAAGCCATGCCCAAAGCTTATGCCCAGATTAAAAGTATCCGCAACAGGTTGGAAGCTCACTTCCGGGATATGCAGGATTTGGAATTTACCATTCAGGAAGGCCGTGTCTGGATGTTGCAGACGCGAACCGGCAAGCGTAACGGTCCTGCCGCAGTTCGTATTGCTGTGGAAATGTACAAAAAGAAAATGATCAGCGCTGCCGAAGCGGTCTCCCGTGTAACCCCGGCACAGTTGGATGAAATGCTTCATCCGATGGTGGATCCGAAAGCTGAGGCCTCGGCGGAATTTCTGGTCAGGGGATTGCCGGCCGGTCCCGGCGGAGCCGTGGGACAGGTTGCCTTTACCTCCGATGTCGCGATGGAATGGAAGAAAGAAGGTAAAAAGGTCATTCTGGTGCGCGAAGAAACCAATCCTGAAGACGTGGAAGGTATGCGCGCGGCCGAAGGCATTCTGACGGCGCGCGGTGGCATGACGTCGCACGCGGCGCTGGTGGCCCGCGGCTGGGGCAAGTGCTGTATTGTTGGCGCCGGTACACTGCACGTGGACATCGCACAGAAAGTCATGTCCGTTGACGGCAAGACTGTTCGTGAAGGCGATTTCATCACGCTCAACGGCACCAAGGGACGCGCTTATATTGGTGCCCTGCCGATGATCAGCGGCGCTGAAAATGACGTTAATTTTGCCGCTTTCATGAAAATCTGCGATTCTCTGCGGCGTTTAAAAATCCGCACCAATGCCGAGACACCGAAAGATGCCGCCAAGGCCGTTCAGTTTGGCGCCGAAGGCATCGGACTGTTCCGCACCGAGCATATGTTCTACGGCGAGAACAGCGAACAGCCGCTGTTTTACCTGCGTAAGATGATCATCTCGGATAACGAGGAACAGCGCCGTGCGGCACTCGATGAATTGTTTCCGTTTGTCAAGGAATTCATCAAGAAGACCATCGAAGCGATGGGCGGAAGGCCGGTCACCATTCGTCTGCTGGATCCACCCTTGCATGAATTTGTACCGGAAAATACGGACGAGAGACAACGCCTGGCAGACAGTCTGGGTATTTCGATCGAAAATCTCAATTCCCGGGCGGAAAAACTGCACGAGACCAATCCAATGATGGGGCACCGTGGCGTGCGCCTGGGCATCACCTATCCCGAAATCAGCGAAATGCAGATTCGCGCCATTTTGGAAGCCTCGGCGGAACTGATCAAGGAAGGCAAGAAGGCTTTGCCCGAAATCATGATTCCGGTTGTCTGTGATGTGGCTGAATTTAAGAACCAGGAAGCGATTGTGAAGAAAGTCTATCCCGAAGTGCTGGCAAAATACGGTCTCAAGAAAATTCAGTACATGGTTGGCACCATGATTGAAATTCCG
Organism: Smithella sp.; assembly: GCA_018056685.1. Lineage (GTDB taxonomy): Bacteria > Desulfobacterota > Syntrophia > Syntrophales > Smithellaceae > Smithella. Next base: position 191,659 of record JAGPFC010000002.1, on the reverse strand, counting down.
CGCGCAGCTCTGCTGGCGGACAAGATTGCCGAAGAAGCGGAATTCTTCAGTTTCGGAACGAACGATCTGACCCAGATGACTTACGGTTTCAGCCGTGACGATGTCGGCGCGTTTGTGCCCGGTTATCTGGCCAAGAAGATCATCCCTGTTGATCCCTTCCAGATTCTTGATCAGAGCGGTGTCGGCCAGTTGATTCAGATGGGCGTGGAAAGAGGACGCAGCGCGCGTCCCGGTCTGAAAGTCGGCATCTGCGGTGAACACGGCGGCGAACCTTCCAGTGTGATGTTCTGCCACCGCGTGGGGATGGATTATGTAAGCTGCTCACCCTATCGTATTCCGATAGCGCGTCTCGCTGCCGCTCAGGCCGTGGCTGATGAGATGAAAAGCGCTCCGAAACCGAAAGCGAAGGTGAAAACCGCGGCGAAACCCAAGGCGAAATCCAAAGCCAAGGTTGCGGCGAAACCGAAAACCAAGGCAAAAGTAAAAGCGAAAAAGTCAAGGAAATAATTAACCATAGAACGCCGGTGTAAAATCCGGCGCTCAGATTAATTAAATAAGGAAAAATATTTTATGGACATTGCTGTAAAAAACAAAAAACTGCTGAGTTGGGTAAAAGAAATCAAACAGATGTGCACGCCAAAAAACGTCTATTGGTGTGACGGTTCCAAAAAGGAATACAACACATTAATGGCGCAGATGGTGAAAAGCGGCATGGCGACAAAACTGAAGAAAAGAAAAAACAGTTTCCTGTTCCGCTCCGATCCTTCAGATGTCGCGCGCGTGGAAAACCGCACCTACATCAGTTATCCCGATCAGGTGGATGCCGGACCCACCAATAACTGGATTGAGCCTGATGAATTGAAGAAAACAATGAAAGAGCTCTACAAGGGATGCATGAAGGGGCGCACGATGTATGTGATTCCCTTTTCCATGGGGCCGATTGATTCGCCGATTGCCAAAATCGGTATCGAGATTACCGACAGCCCTTACGTGGTCTGCAACATGCACATCATGACCCGCGTGGGCAAAAAAGTTCTCAAAAAACTCGGCGACAAGGGTGATTTTATCCCCTGTATGCATTCCATCGGCGCACCGCTGGACAAAGGACAGAAAGATGTTTCCTGGCCCTGTGCGCCGATTGATAAAAAATACATCAGCCATTTCCCGAATGAGAACCTGATCTGGTCTTACGGTTCCGGTTACGGCGGCAACGCGCTCTTAGGCAAGAAATGTCTGGCGCTGCGCATCGCTTCGGCGATGGCCAAACGCGAAGGCTGGATGGCCGAGCACATGCTGATTCTCAGGCTGACCAATCCCAAAGGCAAGCAATATCATATTGCCGCCGCCTTTCCTTCGGCTTGCGGCAAGACCAATCTGGCCATGCTGCAACCGACCATCAAAGGCTGGAAGTGTGAATGTGTCGGCGATGACATCGCCTGGATGAAAATCGGCTCCGACGGACGTTTATACGCCATCAATCCGGAAGCCGGATTTTTCGGCGTGGCACCGGGTACATCTTACGATTCCAATCCCATGGCAATGGAGACCATCAAGAAAAATGTCATTTTCACCAATTGTGCCCTGACCGATGATGGCGATGTCTGGTGGGAAGGGATGGACGGCAAACCACCCAAACATGCCATTGATTGGAAAGGTCATGACTGGCCGACCGAAAAGAAGGAAGTGGCAGCGCATGCCAACGCGCGCTTTACCGCGCCGGCATCCCAGTGTCCGGTCATTTGTCCGGATTGGGAAAAGCCCGAAGGCGTGCCCATCGACATCTTTGTCTTCGGCGGACGTCGAGCGGGTGTTGTGCCCCTGGTGAATGAAGCCTACAGTTTTGATCATGGCGTGTTTCTAGGTGCGACGGCTTCATCGGAAACCACGGCGGCCAACATCGGTGCGGTGGGTAACCTGCGACGTGATCCGTTCGCAATGCAGCCTTTCTGCGGCTACAATATGGGCGATTATTTCCAGCACTGGCTGGATATGGGCGATAAACTCGGCGACAAGGCTCCTAAAATTTTCTACGTGAACTGGTTCAGAAAAACAGCGGATGGCCGCTGGCTCTGGCCCGGTTTTGGCGAGAACAGCCGTGTGTTAAAATGGATGTGCGAGCGCGTGGACGGCAAGGCTGAAGCCGTTCAGACCCCCATCGGTCTGCTGCCAAAAATGGGCGGACTGGATATGAAAGGGCTGAAAATCGATGAGCGGGATGTTCATGAATTGCTCCGGGTTGATATAGATGCATGGAAGGCGGAAATTCCCGATATTGAAAAACACTTCGCTCAGTTTGGAGATCGGCTGCCGGCGAGACTGAAAAAACAGTTCACCGCGCTTAAAGAAAGACTGGGATAGTTTTTTATTACAATAAAATTACGGTAAAAATAAAAGAGAGGGGAAGCGAAAATTCGCCTCCTCTCTCTTTTCATTAAAACATATTATAAATTATTTTTTTCTACAGGTTCAAGTTAGAAACTGAAAGAGATTCCGGCATTTGCCGAAGCGGTTGTGTCGCTGGTTCCCACTCCCATACCAATGCCTCCCTGAATATTAACGGTTTCCATAATTCGTGCCTTCATTCCGATGGCGATGGCATTTTCATCCTCAAAATAACCATAACCGGCGCCAATTGCAAATTTCTTGCTGGGAACAATTTCAGGAATTGCCGCCAGAGCTGATACAGCCGCAATGCCCGTATTGACCGTTTTTACAGCCTTATTCAACTGTTGAACGTTGACGGCATCATAGCTGCTGACGCCATCGGCAACGCCTGTGACACGCACCGGCTTACCGTTTGAGACATTGGAAAAGGCGGCGCCGGAATCGTTCAGTGTCAGGGAGGTGGATGTTGTCCCACCGGTGAGAACAGTGCCGGTTGCCCCTACCGTCAGACCATGAGTGTTTCCGGCTGTGTTAGTATAGAGCAGACTAGCGCTATTGTCATCGGTAAGGGCAAGTTCCGCATTACCGGAATTGCCGGCATTGGTGCTTAAAATGACATTGCCGCTGTTGCTCGTTAAAGAACCGGCATTGGTAATTCCGTGTGCAGCTGTTGTGCCGGTTATCGTAAGGTTACCGGTTATCGATTCGTTTCCTGAAACGTTCAGGTTGCCTGCTATAGATTCACTGCCTGCAACGTTAAGATTTCCGCCGACGGTAGCATTGCCTGAAGTGGAAAGCGTGTTAGTGGCAATGTTGCCCGTGTTAGAAATGCCATTGGTTGTTGTCGCGCCCGTGACATTCATCTTTCCGCCTACAGATACATCACCGGTGGTGGTAATTGTTCCGGCAGTAAGGTCGCTGACTACAAGCTTTGTTGCGGATAGTGTGCCGGCAACATCAAGGTTGCCGTCCACGGTTGCGTTGCTGTTAACGGTAAGAGTATCCGTGGTGATGTTACCCGTATTGGAAATGCCGTTGGTTGTTGTTGTCCCGGTGACAGCGAGTGTTCCACCCAACGTAGCTGCTCCCGTAACATTCAGTGTATTGTTGATGGTGGTTGGGCCGTTTATACCCACTCCATTATTATCAACCGTTATATTACTAGTGCCGCCGCTCAACGATGCGACACCGCTATTTAGATCTAATATCGCTGAACCTGATCTTGCTCTCACTTTATTGTCGTTGACAATCAGTCTGCTGCCGCCGGGAGCCGCTCCATTGCTATCAACAAAAAGATTATTATTTAAAGTCGTATTACCATTGACCTCAAGTGTGCTGTCTAAAGTAGTTGCGCCGGTTACAGCCAGGTTTCCGCCCACGGTTGCATTGTTGGTAACATCGAGAGAATCAAGAGTTGCCAGACCGGTAGTTTGTAGCGTGCCGGTAATACTGGTGTTGCCGATTATAGCCGCACCGTTATTGTCCAGCGTTAAGCTGCTGGAACCGCCGTTAATAACGGAGCTTGTTGCGCCGGTGATTAAGATGGTATTGCCTGCTAGGGATGTGGCACCGTCTTCGAGCATTAACTCCGAATCACCGGAAATGGCTCTAATCCTGTCATCATTGACGCGGAATATGTTGCCGCCGACCGCATCACCATTGCTATCCACGATCAGATTATTGTTTAATCGGGTAATTCCGTCAACGTTAAGGTTATTCACTCCATTGATATTGCCGCCGCCCATGTTGATATTACCACCACCTAAATTGACATTGCCGCCGATGGTGTTGATGTTTCCGCCGCCCATGTTGATGTTGTTGCCATTCATCAGCAGTCTGGCATGCAAACTTGTCTCACCCGTAACATCAAGGCTGCCGCCCACGGTTGCATTGTTGGTAACATCAAGGTTAGCGCCGACATTGACATTGTCTGTTGTAACGAACGTGTCGGTGGCTAAACCGCCCGTCACGTTTGCACCGCCGCTCAGCGTAGCTAATCCTGTAACATTCAGCGTATTGCTGACTGTTGTTGCTTCTGTTAGCGTGATTATATTTACTGCACCATCTATTATGATTCCATGATTGATGCCATCTCCGCCCATATAACCAACCCCTACGTTGCTCCCGGTGGCGAGTAGACCATATTCCGTCTTTGTTGTATCATTGTAATAGTGGATAGTGGCATTACTGCCGCTTTCCAGACTTAGTGTCGCTGCATTGCCACCCGTTTCTGACATATTCGAAAATAACATCACACCGGGTTGATTGGCGATAAGGCCACTGCCTGTTCCCGTGTCTGTGTTAATGGAACCAACTCCAACAAGGCTGGAAATGGTTGTAAGGCCGGACATCGTGTTAGTAGCGGAATCCATATAGCCGAAATATGAAGAGGTGGGAGTCAGCCCTAATCCTGTAGCATCAGTGCCACTGGATGAATATGCTTGTATACCCGTGCCGGTAGAATCTCCCCAAACGCCGGGACCGTATAAGTTGGCCACGCCGTTAACGGTTAGCGAATCAGTGGTGAGCCCTCCGGTAATATTACCTCCGCCACTAACACCAAGTGTATCGGTTAGCAGTCCACCGGAAATATTGGCTCCGCTTATAAAAGTAGCTGCGCCGTTAACGGTCAGCATACTGTTGATGGTCGTCATGTCAGCGGTCACATTATTACCCAGAGTAGTATTTCGTTGTACTTCGAGATCACGAATGTTATTAATATCTCCATTAGTCATATTAAGATTTCCGTTAATAATAGCGTTTCCAATGATATTGGCGGTACCGCCAACTCTAATATTATTAAGGCCGATAACATTTCCGCCAGGGTCTATGCTGACAATGGAATTCGAAGCACCAGCTGGCGCAGTAGAACCGTCAGATATCAATATGTCTCCCGTTGCCGCAGTCGCGATGTTAATCATTGTGCTGAATGCGTAGAATATTGCAAACAGTACCACAGCATACCCATAAAACTGCTTCTGACTCTTGAAAGTCCACTTTCGCCTCATTTTTAACCTCCTTAAAATATTCTGATTAGAGATTATCTCACAATTTCCTTTTTGATGGTGACACAGCCTTTTCCTGCCGGCATCAGAAAGATCTTTACCGATTCGCCGCCGTCCCTTACGTAAATATCTTTTGATAAGACGCCGGCCTTTTTAAACGATCCAAAATTTTTATTGGCTACTTCATTGCAACTCTTCTGCCAGTAAACGACAGTCTCATACATTCCCGTGCAGCCGCCGGACTGGTCCGGGGCAAAACTCGCGGTGGCGTAAGCCGCGGGAGCATTTTTTAAAGGAATTTCCATCGAGACGGAAGTCATCTGCTGGTCGGGATTCTTTGGTGGAAAGAATAAATAATAGTTGAAATTCTGAGTTCCGGCGGTGAGGAAATTGAATACCTGATTAATCCGGTTGGTACAGGTACGGACACCGGCATGGTATGCGGCCTTGGTGATGCTGTTAACAAGAGGCGCCGGGGATTGATTAATCTCAGATGGCGCTTTTGATGAATCTTGCTTTTGCTGGGCCTGTGACAGCGGTATTAGCGGGTTGAGTATAAAAAATGGGGTCAAAATGAGAAGAATGATCAATTTATTTTTCATAATAATCATTTTACATACTGAAAAGGCCTCCTTAAGTCAATATCTTTATAAATTTATTTCAAATCTTCCTTCCCGGAACGCTCATCGAAGCGGTGATGCCGCCATCCACGGGGATGGCCTGGCCGGTCATGTAACTCGCCTCATCCGTTGCCAGAAACAGAATTGCCCAGGCGACTTCTTCAGGCGCGGCGGCACGTTTCAATTCGCAATATTTACCGATCTGATTTTCCTTGCCCGTGCTGCGCGCCCAGTCAAAGAATGGCTGTGTCATGGCGGTTTCAATCAGCCCGGGACAGATGGCGTTGATCCGGACGTTGAAGGAACCCACTTCGCAGGCTGCGGTTTTGGTGAAGTTAATTAAAGCGGCCTTACTGGCGCTGTAGGCATTGCCGCCCGCGCCCGAGAGCAGACCGGCAATGGAAGCGATGTTAATGATGGAGCCTTTGCGTCGTTCCTTCATGTGCGAAATGATATGCTTGGTGGCGTAAACCGGACCCATGACGTTGATGTCGTAAACCCTGTGCCATTCTTCGGCTGTTTGATTTTCCAGAGCGTCCAGTCCGCCGCCGATGCCGGCATTATTGACCAGAATATCGATATGAGTGAATTTCTCCACGGCGAGTTGAATCAGTGCCTTGATTTCAACTTCGGATGAAACATCTGTTTTGCGGATGATAACATTGCCGCCCATATCTTTAATTTCTTCCGCTACCTGCTGAAGCCCTGATTCATTGACATCGGCCAAAACAAGATTAGCGCCTTCGCGGGCAAAAAGAATCGCGGTAGCACGGCCAATACCATTGGACGCTCCCGTGATAATCGCGCTTTTCCCATTTAAACGTTCCGGCATATGGTTCTCCTTAACTGATAATTTTTACGGGCAGAGCATAAGGGAATAATTTTTTGCTGTCAATGTTTTAAAGGCAGGCAGGTTAACGATGTTGAGACCGAAGGCTGAAAAGGAAAAAAATAATTGCAATAATTGCTGAAAAAATGGATAGTCACTATCATCACAAGATAGACATTTTATGCAGAATAATCATTGGTTAAATAATAAAATCAATCAGTTTTCCGATTACTTGCTTCTCACCGGGATATTGGTCATCTGCCTTTTGTACCGGTTTTTTTACTTCGGTTATTTACATCCGGGAATGGTTCTGTACAATTCGGACAGCGTCTCGTATTTTGTTTTTGTGGATATCTGCAAAGGCATTGTCGATTTGTACCGTACCCCCCTGTATCCTTACATCATAAAATTTTTTCAATATGCTTCAGGAGAAAATCTTGTTTCGCATCTGATTGTGTTTCAGCAGGTCATATCGTTTCTTTCCATCATACCTTTTTATTTCGTTTCCCAAAGCGTCATCAAAGATAAATCTATTGCTGTCATCGCGACTCTTTTTTACGGGTTGTGGCATCCGGTGCTCATCCAGAATGTTCATCTGAATCCCGAGTTTCTCTGCTTTGCCGGTTCGATTTTATTGCTGTGGATCCTGGTAAAATATCTGGAAAAGCCCGGGAAGATGAAGGCGCTGTCTCTCGGTATTTTACCGTTTTTTTTAATCATGCTGAAACCGACGTATTTGATGCTTATCTTTGTTGTCTTTCTTTTTTTTGTGCTCCGTCTCGTGGTTGTGCGTGAAGAAAAAAAGATTGTGTACTGGGGGCTTGTCGGCTTGCTTGTTTCGTCAGCCGGCGTGCTGGGTTACTGCGAGATGAACAAAAAACACAACGGCCAGTTTGTTTTGAGCAACATCGCCCTGAACAACACGCTGTTTCATATCAGTTACAGCGGAGCCTACCGGGATGGCGGTGATCCGGAATTGATCGCGATTATCGACGCGAAAAGACACCTGGATTATTACACGGTTCCTTTCACCATCAATAATGACTTCACTGACAGATATCAAAATTATAACAAAAGATTTCCTCAATATCTGCCGCCGACGAAAGATATGCTTTTCTGCCTGAATTTTCCCGATACGGAGAATTTTGCGCCGGAGAGAATAAAACGGTTCATCCATCAATCCCGCTGGACAACGGTTTATGTCCGGTACATGGCTCAACGCTTATTTGATATTGTTGTCGGCGCGTATGGCACTTTGTTTATTCTGTTTTTTCTGCAAACGGCCGTTATCATATTTGTGTTTTTCAGATACGGTCAGATTGCGTGGGTGCAGGGATTTTGTCTCCTGTTTATCCTGGGACAATTTTTTTCCATATGGCTGGCCGGTCTCGACGATATGGATCGTCATTTAATTCCGTCTTATCCTTTGATCATGCAGGTCACGGCCTCTTTCCTGGCGGTCATCACAGCGTTTCTGAAAAAAGAAAAAATAGAGAAAATGGTTGTGTAAAGCTAAGTTTTCAGGACGCAATCCACGACCACGTCGCCATGACTTATTGCTTCATTCTCCGGCAGAGCGTGACGAGGATTCTGAATGCCGCTGTCGCGTAGATTGAAAATTCAGAAAGAGTGCGTATGGAGAAAATAAATCTCAGCATGAAAGACGGACGCAGATAAAATTCACGGTAGCTTTTATAATAATATTTTTTGACGACCTGATCGGATACCGTATCCAGTTTCAATATCGGCTCCCCCAGATTATAGAGATCCCAGTTTTGATGCAGCAGGGATTTTTTTTCCTGAAAGTCCCTGTACATGGTCGTTCCGGGATAGGGCGTGGTGATGTTGAAGACGGCCAGTTGAATGTCGGCGTTTTTCGCGTAATCTATGGTCCTTTGCATGTTGGCTTTAGTTTCTCCCGGATTGCCCAGCATAAAAGCCCCGCGAATGTTAATCTTTGCCGCCCTGGTCCAGGTGATGGCGTTCTGAAACTGCTCCAGGGTGACGCGCTTGTCGATGTTTTTTAAAATGGTTTCGTCCGGTGTTTCAAAGCCGTACATGATTTGATGGCAACCCGCTTGCTTCATCAACAGCAGCAAGTCCGGGGTGACGCTATCCACGCGGGCAAAACATGACCAACTGAGCCTGATTTTTTTCTCCAGGATCAACCGGCACAATTCGGTGACATTTTTTTGATTCGCGGTGAAGGTGTCATCATAAAAGGAAATTTCCCGGATGCCGTATTTTTTCTGCAGCAGTTCAATATGTTCAATAACGCGTGACGGCGACATAAATCTGACATGCGATCCGAACATTCCCGAAAAGCAGAATGTGCAATGGCCGGGACAGCCACGCGTTGTGACCATACCGATGGATGGCTCACGCCGCGCCGCGCCGGGCGTGGAATGATACAAATGCATGGGCAGTTTTTCATAAGCGGGGAAAGGTAAATGATCCAGGTTCACGTATGTTTCGGCGTCAGGATTGATGATGATGTCGCCCCGTTGGTTCCGCCAGGTCAGGTTGGGGATAAGGTGCAGCGGTGTGCCTTTAGCCAGTTCGGTGACAAAGACCTCACCTTCATTGCGCACAACCATGTCGCAAATTTTGTCCCGTACAAGATCTTCATGGAAAACCGTCGGGTGAACGCCGCCCATGACGATCGGGATATCGGGAAATTTTTCACGAATGCCGCGGGCAATCGCGGTTGCGCTGGAAATTTCCGGTGTTGTCGCGGTCAGACCGATATAATCCGCGGCGGGATTTATTCTTGAAATAATTTCCGGAACACGGAGTCTTAACGCCGCCGCATCAATAATTTGCGACGTGTGGCCCTGTGCATCCCAAATGGCGGATAATAACGCTATGCCGAGCGGAGGATGATCTGAGTTGATGATGCTCCAGATATTATTCGCGGCAATTTTTCGGGGTGGATTAATAAAAACAAAATTCATGTCGCTACCATTTGGTTTTAACGAAGTGATAAATATCACTGAAGATATCACCGTTGCGTATGCCTTTTAGCGCTCTTTTGGCAATAAAAGAAGGTCTCAGATAAAAAGACCGGAATGACTTTGTATAATAGCGGTGGATGGTTTCCCAGTCCAGCGTGGGGTGTGTGTAACAGTCACCGGCCTGCGTGTGAAAATGAAAATGATCCCAGTTGATGTCTTTGAGGAAGCCCTCTTTTTTCCAGGCGTTGTAAATTTCCGTTGCCGGCAGGGGAATCATGATGGTGAATTTCGCATAGTCAAAGTCGAGATCCCGGGACAGATCGATGGTGTCCTGCATGGTTTGAACCGTTTCGCCCGGCAGGGCGAGCATAAAATAGCCGAAGACCTCCATGCCGTATTTTTTTGCCCAGCCGACGGCATTCCGGGCCATTTCCAGCGTGATGTCCTTTCTGATATTCTTCAGAATCTGTTCATTGCCCGATTCGATTCCGAACGTTACCCGGTAACATCCGGCCTCGCTGAGCTTCCTGATTAATTCCTCGTCGACCCGGTCCACTCTCAATCCGTTCTGAAGATTCCAGGTGACGGCAAGCTTTTCGGAAAGGATTAGATCGCAGACGGCTTTGGCGCGCTTCATATCGGTTGAAAATCCGTCATCAATCACGTGGATTTCCCGGAAGCCTGACGCCAGCATAAACTTCATCTCGTCCACAACGCGGCGCGGGGACTTTGCCCGGAATGTTTTGCCGAAAACCGTCTTGTTACAGTACACGCAGTTGTAAACGCAGCCGCGGCTGGTTTCAAAAAAACCGGCAGGGTTGTATCGGCTGACCATGCGGGCGTTGGGATACCGGGAAAGATCGTAGAGATCCCACGCGGGGAAGGGAAGAAGGTCGATATCCTGTATCAAGGTCGCCGGCGGGTTGGCATGGATACCGCCCTGTGCTTTAAAGGTGATGCCCGGTATCGCCGCGAGATCGTTGCCGGCAACAATTTTCGGGAGTATGTTTTCTCCCTCGCCGCGAACAACGATGTCAAGTTTCGTCTGCGCAAGGGTTTCCTCCGGGAGTGAAGAGGCGTGAGCACCTCCCCCGATGATAACGATTTGCCCGTCAAACTTTTTTATCGCGGCGGCGATTTCTGTCATTCGGAAAAAACTCGGAGTGGTGAAGGTGATGCCGGCGTAGTCGGGATGAAAATCCGCCAGCATTTTTTGAAGCGATGGCATCGGTTCATTTTCCACATTGAGATCCAGAATCCGGACGTCGTGTTTTTCCCGGAGGGTGGCGGCCAGCGCGGCAGGGGCCAGAGGCGGGTTGTTCCATGTTGACTGACTCAGCTTCGAGTTTGCGTACATATCGCGGACGTAGGGAGGATTAATGAGCAGAACCTTCACCGGATGTTTCTCCTCAGAAATGACCGGATATATTGCGGCCGGAAATAAAAACGGCGATAGGCGTCCGTGCAGATTTGTTCGCGCCGCCCCCGAGGAAAATTGGGATGCTCGAAGAGTTCGGTAAAGCCATCGTAGGAAGTTACCGGAAGATCGAACAGTTTATCCTCAACCTGTTTGTAAAGTCTGGTTCCGGGATACGGCTGGGCGACAAAAAATTCCGCCACATTCGGATTCAGCCGGATGGCCTTCCGGATGGTATCTTCCGCTGTTGCTTCCGTTTCACCCGGCAGGCCGAAGACGAAGAAACAATTCACCTTGATGTTGCGCTGATCACAGTAATCCACCATGTGCTTCTGCCTCTCAAAAATCGTATTCGACCGGTTGACCAGTGTTAGAACCTCGTCGCTTTCGCTTTCTATTCCAAAGTGAATCGCCCGGCAGCCGCTTTCTCCCATCATGTCGATCAAGGGTTCGTCGAGATTTTCCAGTCTGGTTTCACAGGCCCAGTCCACACCTTGGATGCCACGGCAGATTTCCTCCACACGGTTTCTATCGGCGGTAAAAAGCGGGTCACGGAAAATGATTCCCTTCACACCGAAGCGCTTGACCATGTAGTTGATTTCCGCCAGAACATTTTCCGGCGGACGCGCTTCCCATTCTCCGTAACAGGCCAAATAGGGGCAGTAGGAACAGTTGTATTTGCAGCCGGTGGACGAAAGGACGGGAACAACCGGTTTTCTCTTGATGGACGGATAATACGAGAAACGCTCCATCGGCCAATATTCCCACGCCGGAAACTTATCCGGCCATATTTTGTCCGTGAGCGTTTCGTATCCTGAAAAAAGATGCGGCAGAAATTTCGGTAAAAATCCGATCAGGCAGACCTGAATACCCCGGGCGCGCAATTGATCCGCCGCTTTCAGTTCGTCAAAATGTCCCTGCAGCGAGGCATGGATATAAACTTTGTCGTATGATCCGTTTGCCGTTTCGGTGTATTCCACCTCGTCTCCCCGGTCGCGATGTATGGCGGCCAGGTACCCGAGGTCCAGATCGGGAATGTAAACATTTTTCCGCTTGAAAGCCCCGATGATTTTACCAAACAGATGAAGATGATCGCCAAAGCCCAGGCCAAACCCGCCCATGCAGTCCTTGTTGATGCGGAGTTCAGGCATGACATTGTATATTCCGATTTTCATTATCCCTCTTGGTTTTGAGCGTGCTGACCCCGTATCAGACAGGCAGCCCCCGTTGGCGCGTTGTGAAAATGGTGGCCTGTCCTTTGATCAATCAAAACGGTTCTTTCGATCAGGTGATGGATTGATAACGTCCGTTAGTGTAATAGTCAACAGCTTTTTTCATCATCGTTGTTCATCTCTACGCTGCGGGGGCGATGCGCCATGAGAAAAAGATGTTGCGCTGAACGGGTACAATCCTGTAGATTGCAGCAAAAAATAATATTCAGGCGCTTTCTGCACGAGCCGGGAACGAAAGGCTGTTTCGGAAGTATGGAAACGGCGAAAAAATAAATTTATGAAATTGCGAAAATCATTAGCCAACAATGAAGGTCCGTCCGGATATCCGACGCAGACGGATTCCTTTTTTGGTAAGTTCAACGTTTATGACTTGCTGGTCATCGTTGTCTGCCTGGCAAGCTTTGGCTGCAGTTGGATAGAGTCTATTGTGAATAATGACTACGCGCATTGGGCCTGGTATTATGTTCCCGCTCGGGATTTGTTCAAAGGGGCGGTGCCGCATGCCGATACCCTAATCCCCTATGGATATCTTTCTTCACTGATTCAGAGTTTTTCCCTTGTCATATTTGGTGAAAGATTATTGAGCATCGGAATCATGACGGGTTTGTTTTACTCTTTTACCCTGCTTCTGTCCTATCTTGTTTTCCTCAAATTTATGAAGAAGAGTCTTGCCTTTGTTTCCGTGCTCCTGATTTTTTTAATTCATCCTTATATTATTTATCCCGCTCCCAATTATTTTACCTATCCTTTCCAGTTGCTGGCGCTAATTTTCTTTCTTCGCTCTTCACAAAACAATTATGATGCTTTTTTAGCCGGTTTGTTTCTGGCGGTATCCATCTTATGCCGGCTGTCATCGGTTATCGCGATTCTGCCGCCATTCATCCTGATGCTCGGCCGGGATTATTTTGCCGCCGGGGAGAGCAAAACGTCAATGCTCAAAAAGACAGGGTGGTTGACTGCCGGTTTGCTCATTCCCTTTGTCTTATTTTTCAGCTATCTTGCCGCCCATGCCGCGCTGGATGATTTTCTCCATCAGAATAATATGATGATTCATGTCATGGGGAAAGTCGGTCATGCGAATACGTATCTTGTTTTTCTGGGCTCTGTGTTTCAGGTTCTAAGGACCCTGGCTTCCGACTTCCGCGGAAAACTCTTCACCCTGATTTTGTTCGTCTGTCTTTTCATCATCATCCGGGAAGTGATGCGGAAATTATCCGGTAAAAATCAAAAGTCAGCATACGCCAATGACACCATCCTGTTTCTGTGTCTGGTCGTGATTTTCGGATATTTAAATTCGGTGCACGTTTATGAAACATTCCGGCTGATTAACGGCGCGTCTCTGGGTGTCGGATTATGCGTGTTTGTTTTTTACAATATTTTTGTCAAAGCCGCAAAACCGTTGAAATATTTTATGGCGTCTTTGAGCATCGTGCTGTTTCTGTTTTTATCCGGTACCCTGTTTTTTACCAGAACGTCATCCGCTTATTATCCGTGGAGTGTCGATTTCCTGCTGCACAGCGGAATCAGAAATGAAACGACCCCCGTCTTCAAAGGTAAAATGATGACAAAGGAATGTATTGATTTTTATCAGGACGTATTTGACGCGCTGGAACCCTATAAGGATTCCTGTTATATCCTGAACTATTCATGGGATTATGCATCCTTTGTAAACAACAGCCTCCGTCACATTCAGCGTTCGCCGACACATTTCTCGTGGTTGGATGATACGTACAGACAGGCGGTATTGATAGACAGCAAGAAAGCGGTAATCCTGGTCGACCGGGTCATGGATTTTCCCGGTTATCAGGAAATATTCAGAAAGCAGTGGCCGATTGAAATACCCTGGGTGGGCGGAGATTATTTGTTTATTTACGCGCCCGTTCAACCTTTTGATGATCAGAGAGTATTGCCGGATCATGGGAATGATAATCATCATCAATAAAATTATTTTTTTGTTATAAAGAAAGAGCACCCATCAAAGCAGATGAAATGATGGTGCAAGAAAGTGAATTTTTAAGAAAACCCAGGGGATAATCCTAATCATGAAGACTGCGATAGACACAGCACTTGGGCTCATCCGCTCTAAATACTTCTCAGCGCCATTCTATCTTCACTTTTATGTCACAGAGAGATGCAATCTCCGGTGTCGAATGTGCAACATATGGAAAAGAAAATCAGAAGAAATGTCCCTGGAGAAAATTGAACAATGTGCAAAAGTTTTGAAGGCGCTCAAGGTACAAAATATCGTGTTGACCGGAGGCGAGCCCCTTCTCCGTCCGGACATATCTGATATCGTATCCTTATTTGATGAATATGGATTTACCATGAGGCTTCAAACCAATGGCACGCTTGTCACCAAAGAAAAAATCAAACGTCTTGCCAGAGCGGGTTTGGAAAATATCACCATTTCACTGGATACATTGGATAAGAACAAATTTGACTGGATTTGTGGATCCAGGGATCTTGTTCGAAAAGTCAAAGAATCCTTGGATATTTTCGCTGAATACATGAAAGGCTTTATCGTGGTGAATACCGCCGTATCAAGGATCAATATTGCCGAGCTGCCTGATCTTGTCCGGTTTGTGCATTCCAAAGGAGCTTATGCGTCTCTTGTTCCCGTCCATCTTCAGGCGGACAAAAGTAGTGAGGGTTTTTGTTATGGATATCAGCACGAAATGCTTTGTTCCAATGAGGACCTGTCCGTCATCGAGAAGGTTTATGCGGAACTTTTGAAAATGAAGAAAGAAGGATACAGAATTATCAATTCTCAAAAATTTCTGAGAGCTTCTCAGGATTATTTCCGGACGGGTCATTATGCGTGGAATTGTCGGGCCGGAGAAAGATTTTTTGTTGTTTATCCCGACGGGGGCGTGGCGCCTTGCGATATCTTTCCGCCTTTATGCAATATTCAATCAGATTTCCTGAAAATATTCCGGAGCGCAGGATATCAGGAAAGTGTCAGACGTATGCGGAAAGGATGCGATGGCTGCCTGTTAGGTTGCTGGCGGGAAACGAACCTGTTGATCGATGATTTTGCCACCCAGAGAGAACAAATGCATCTTTTCCTTAGAAAAAAAACAGGGACACATCATCCCTAAGAAAGATATGACGTGAAAGCGATCTTTAAGGATTTGAAATTCAGATGTCAAAAGTACTTCTTATCAAACCGAGATTTATAGGCTTGGAGTTTCCATTCATCACCCAGCCGCTGGGATTGATGTATATCGGCGCTGTTCTGAAAAAAGCCGGTCATGAGGCCAGGATTCACGATTGCGCTGAAGACCATAAGGATTTCCACGTGCTTCATCGTATTCTTAAAGAATGGCGACCTGACTTTATCGGTATCAGTATCATTATTACGGAAGTCGAACAGACAAAAAAAATTATGGAGATGATCCGGAAAATCCTTCCCCGTGTTCCGGTGATTCTTGGCGGTCCCTGGCCGTCAGCCAATCCTGAAAAATCAATTGAGAAATTAGGAGCGGACTTTGTCGTAATGGGCGAAGGAGATTTTGTGTTTCCCGAATTGATAGACGCTATCCATAACGGTCTTCCTACGGATTCAATTGCAGGAACGGCGTTAATGATGCAGGGTCATATCAAGCTCAATGCAGGACGGCACTTGACCGAAGACGAGCTGAATCATCTTCCTTTCCCCGCGTGGGAGTTACTGGATCATAAACTATACGCGAAAATGCATTCCAGCGCTGCTGTCGGTTGCAGGCCTTATATGGCTATCATCACTTCACGCGGTTGTCCTTTTAGGTGTGCATACTGCCACCTAACCATGGGCAAAGTATTCAGAAAAAGGTCGGCGCAGTCCGTTCTTGCTGAAATTCAGGAACTGTATATTAACCACGGATTCAGAGAATTTGAAATTCTTGACGACTGTTTCAATCTCGATCGTGAAAGAATGATTCATATCCTGAAAACTATCAGGGATAATTTTCAGGATGTCCAACTGCATTTTCCAAACGGACTCAGAGCGGACCTGCTTGAGCTACAGGATATAGAGCTTTTTAAACAGGCGGGAACCGTGTCGGTTGCGTTTGCCTTGGAGACAGCCAGCCCGCGCCTTCAGAAAATGATTCGCAAGAATCTCAACTTGGAAAAAGCAAAAAGCGCGATCAGCGCTTCCGTCCAGGCAGGCATTTATTCAATCGGCTTTTTTATGATTGGGTTTCCGACAGAAACCTATGAAGAGGCATCTTCCACTGTCAACTATGCAGTCAATTCTCCCCTACATCGGGCAATTTTTTTCCGTGTCATACCGTTTCCCGGAACCGAACTGGCAGGAATGGCCGCGGATATTATGAAAAATAACGATGACATCCTTGATCCGCTTTGTATGAATTATTACAATAATTCTTATAATCTCTCGGCAATGTCGGATCAGGAGCTGCACAATACTTTTCGACGCGCTTACCGGGAATTTTATTTTAATCATCAAAGAATCATCAGTCTTGCCCTGCATCATCCCAAATTCATGGTGCTTCCCTACTATGCTTTTTTAACCCTGATCAGAGCTCTGCCGGGGATGCACCGTCAGAAGGCGTGACCTGTCTTGATAAAAATATTCCACCTAAATAAACTATCTTTGGAAATCCATACGAAGCAAACCTTCAGGAAAAGCTTGACATCAAAATGTTATTTATGCAGTAAATTCATAACCATTATTTACAGAGCAAGAGAATAATTTTTCTAATGGCGATCGGGGAACAGCCTTCATTATTGTTAATAACCCTAGCCGACGTAGCGGCCTATGGTGTTCGTTGCCTGGCTTCATATGTACGGCAGCAGGGTTTTCAGACCGATATTTTGTGTCTGCGTCTTTCTGATTCGCGGAAAAGACGTCTTCATCCGCAATCCGCGGGAAAAATTTCCGACCATTTGATTAATCGCGTTGTTTCTTTTATCGCACCATATGACGTCATCGGGATATCTCTTTTTTCAGACGGGATTAACCAGAGCATTGCCCTGACAAAAGCAATAAAAAAATCCTATCCGGATAAGAAAATAATATGGGGAGGTATTCATCCTACCTTAAAACCGCACGATTGCCTTGCCTACGCTGATTTTGTTTGTGTTGGCGAGGGATATTATTCGCTGGTCGGCCTTTTGAAGCATCTTTCAAGCAATCATTGGGCAGATTTTGCGAAATTGCCGCCAGGCATATGGGCAAAAGAATCCGGCGGCACCTTTATTGAAAATGGATCGAGTGAAATGTGTACGGATTTGGACACCCTTCCTTTCCCGCTCTATGACGGGAATGCGTTTTTCGTCCGTACAAATAAAAATACCATCATCAATCTGGACAGGCAAGGTTATCATAAGTATCTCGACTACGCATATAGCACAATGATTTCACAGGGCTGCCCTAATAGTTGTTCCTATTGCTGCAATTATGCGCTGAAAAAAGTCAACAAGGGATATGCCAGAATTCGCAAACATTCCATTGATTATACACTCAGGGAAATACAGGCGGCTGCCGGGCATTATCAATTTTATAATGTCCACTTTATGGATGACTCTTTTCTTTCGATGGGTGAGGATGATTTTGAAGAATTTATTAAACGTTATCCAAAGGAAATAGGATTACCTTTTAATGTTGTCGGTTTGATACCCCGCTTGACGCAACCTCACCATGTAGATCAACTGATCAATGCCGGCATGGTTTATGGACAAATTGGAGTCCAGACAGGCAGCCGAAAGATGCTCGACATTTATCATCGCAAGCAAAGCAATGCGGAAATCATACATGTATCGGAAATGTTCGCCAAACATAAGGGACGTGTTGCTCCTCTGGGTGTGGATATTATTCTTGATGGATACCGGGAAACTATCGGAGACACAATTCAAACGGTACGCTTGCTTTCGCAAATAAAGCGTCCTTTCATACTAAATCTGAACGCTTTAATATCTTACCCCGGCACCAAGATCGCAGAACATATGAATGGGGATGCTCCGGGGGGCTCTTTTTTCAACTACAAAAGTTCTGTTGTCAATAACCTCATTGCCTTGATTTATCTCATAAAAATTCCTGATAAAATTCTTTTCTGGTTAATTGAAAGAAAAAAACTCATGAATTGTAAAATTCCATCCACGATAACAAAACTTATCTATTATGGCACCCTGTCAAAGAAAACGATAAGTTACATATATCATCGTTCTTACAATAATATACCAACGCGGGTTGTTGATGTCGTAAGGGCGTTAAGGATGGAAGACAAAAAAAGTGATTTTCATCTTATTTAATGAAAAAAAATCATTCAATGGTGAAATTTTTAGAATTGGTTTACTGTGCTCAATCATGCGTCTTGTTCGTGTTTTCTCTTTTTATTCATGATGTTTCAGCTAAAAAATGCTGATTTCTGCCCTTACACGTAGTAAGAGAGGCACATGCCGGACAAGACTAACACAGATTTTCTGAAACACAAAAATGGGCCCGTATTTCATTGACATGCGGGATACTTCTTCATATACTCTGCTCGTGAAAAACGACTTATTTGTTCCGCAGAACAATACATTTTTTCGGGAAAGGCATGGTTGCCTGATTTTTGCTCTGGTGATTATTCTGGTCGCCGCTGTATTTGCCGGCAGTTTGAAACTGGGCTGGACCAACTGGGACGACAACTTATTAATTTATGAAAATCCATTGGTCAAAGAACCGAACCTGAAAGATATTTTTACCAAGCCCGCCGCCTACAACACCTATAACCCTCTGGTCATTGCATCTTTCGCGCTGGAATGGAAACTCGCGGGAGACCGGCCTTTTCTTTATCACCTCGACAATCTCATTCTCCATCTTCTCTGTACGGCGCTTGTTCTGCTTTTTTTCCGACGGATGGGCATCTCCATCTGGTGGAGCGGCTTTGGTGCCTTGCTTTTCGGTCTTCATCCGATGCGTGTGGAATCCGTGGCATGGATTACCGAACGCAAAGATGTTCTCTACGGTTTTTTTTATTTGTCGGCTTTATTGGCTTACATTCGGTATCTTGCTTCCGGCAAGACAGGATATTTTCTGTTAACCTTTTTGTTATTTGTTTTGTCGCTCTTTTCCAAAGGACAGGCAGTGGCACTTCCTTTCTCGCTGGTTCTGCTTGACTGGTATTTCGACAGAAAAATTGACCGGAAAGCGATGACGGAAAAATTAACATTCTTCGTTTTTGCGCTGTTCATCGGCCTGCTGGGGACAACCTTTTTCTTTCAAAACGTTTATAAAACCATCGACAGCAAGGCCATTGTCAATGCTTTTAATTTCTTCGAACAGCTTGTCCTGGCAGGTTATGCCTACGTGATCTATATTCTGAAATTTTTCATTCCCTATGTGACATCCACGCTGTATCCTGTTCCGGATGTTCTTCATACAGGTCACTGGGTGGGTGCGGTGACGGCCGTCCTGATTTTTGCCTGGGCTGTTTCCGTCTGGAGAAAATACAAATTCATTACCTTCGGGTTGCTTTTCTTTACGTTCAATACCGTTTTTCTTCTGATGCCTTTCCTGGCCAACGATTCGGCCTATCTTAATGATCGTTACATCTACATGGCCTATGTCGGACTTGCCTTTGCCGTCACCTTCAGCTTGCAGAAATTAGCGGAGCAAAAAAATGCCTGGCGTCGCCCTCTAGCCCTCATAGCAGTCGCTGTCCTGGTTATCTTCAGCGTTGTGACAATGAAATATATCCCGGTCTGGAACAACAGTGAAACACTCTGGACATACGTGATTCAAAAATATCCCCGCAAAATTTCCGCAGCTTATCTCAACCGCGGCAATGACCGGTACACACAAAACCGCCATCAAGAAGCCATTGATGACTACACGGTGGCCATCGAGATCAATCCGCAGAGTCTTCTGGCGTATCAAAACCGTGGTCTTGCCTATTTGCTGAATAATGATTTAGACAGAGCCCTGCGTGATTACAACCGTTATCTGGAACTGATGAGTCCTTATGACATCAGTGGCAACGAGGTGAACATCCCTTTGTCCAACGCACTGGGAAACCGGGGGGTGATTTTCTCAAAGACGGGTCAGTACGAAAAAGCGCTGTCGGATTATAATGCGGCCATCAAACTGAATCCGGACAATGCTAACCACTATTTAAACCGGGCCCTTGCTTATTATCAAGTGGGGCGCAGGGAAGAGGCGAAACGGGATGTGCGGACAATGGAAATGTTGGGTGTGAAAGCAGATCCTTCACTCAAAATCTTATTACACACACCGTAAGGGCAATACCGGATATGAGGGCCAAAATATTTCTTTCTTTATCTTTGCTGATTCCTTTTGCGTTTGTAACTATTTACGTGGCGACCACTGCCCCTGAACTCATATGTCGCGATGACTTGTGTTTGATTAAAGGAGGGCTGGTTGAACACTATTTGAAAGGAAATCTTGCGTTTACAGATCTTTGGCGGCCTTATGACTATTCGAGAGCCCTTGGTTACAATCTGCTGATGCTCGCTAATATCAAATGGTTCTCTATGAATAGCAGGATTTTTGCCTTCATGATTCCTGTCTTTATACTGGCTTCTGCCCTCTTGGTGTATCGTGTCTATCGAAAAAGTCTGACGCCGGAACGTTCACCGGAGTTCATTGCGTTAACTTATTTTGCTTTAACCTTCATCCTTTTCAGCGTCATCCAGTGGGAAGTGCTGATCTTCGGCTATGCATTTGTATATCAATCATCTCTGTTTTTCTTTATGGCAAGTTTCATCAGTCTTGATTTATACCTCAAAGACGGTCATCGGAAATATTTGTTTTTAACATTGGCATTACATGCCGCGGCTATTCTGGTCTTCAATGGAAAATTATATATAACCTACGCACCGGCACTCAGTCTAACGTTTTTATGTTATGCTCTCATCAAAGCTTCGGAATTACCAAAAAAGTTTTGGCTGCGTTCTTTTATCGTCGCTGTATTTCTTACTGTTATCGCACTGATCTATCTCTATAAACTTAATCAGAAGGATTATGTTGCAGAGCACGCATTTTATATTTCGGAAATTCTTGCCCATCCCTTCAAGGCGTTACAATTCTTTTTGGCTTCTTTCGGTGCCAGCGTTTTGAGTGCCAATGCCTTTTTTGCCTGTGACTATTTTTCGTTCCATAAGATTGTATTCCTCGGATCGCTTATTTTATTTTTTTATGGTTTATCTGTTTTTCTTTTCTTCCGTTCACGGATGTATGACAAAACCAATTTGCCTTTGTTTCTCATTATGCAAACCATATTCTTTTTTGGATTCGTGATGGTTGTTCGATTCGGTCTGGGTGTCGACTATGGTATGGGATCCCGTTATACATATGTCAGTGTCTGCGGGCTTCTGGCCATCGTGTGGATATTTATATTTGTCTTGACGCGGCCTGTTAAACCAAAATTATTATTAAGAAGTACAATTTATGCGGGCTTGGTGGTCATTTTTTCAGGACTCTTATTAAGCTCAGCCATCGAATGGCAAATTCGTCCCTTACGGAAGGCGCAACTGACACAACTCGTGAATATAGCCATGAAGGTGGATACCGCCACCCATGACGAACTTTCTTTAATCGGTATTTTGCCGGAACATACCCGGGAGTCTCTGCAAATTTTAAGGGCGTACAAATTGAACGTTTATCGCGAAGATTCTTCAGCAAGAGATTAACGCGGCTTTAAATAGATATTTTTTTGATGCAGATATTATTTCGTGATATTCAAAACCTAAAGAACGTTTCATTATGAAAATAGGAATCCTCGGCGGCGGGCTCAGTGGTATTGCGCTTGCGTACTTTCTACAAAAAAATGATGCAATCGAAAGCATAGAAATCCTGGAGAAGGAAAGCGAACCGGGAGGATTATGCCGTTCATTTCAAATCCACGGCGTTTGCTGTGATATCGGCCCGCATGTGATTTTTTCCCAGGATGCCGAAATACTGGATTTCATGATCAGTCTCCTCGGTGAGAATAAAAACAAACTGAGGCGGGTCAATAAAATATACCGCAAAGGATCATTCATCAAATATCCTTTTGAGAACGAACTGTCGGCCCTGCCTGCTGCGGAAAGAGAACACTGTCTGAATACCTTTCTCAACAATCCTTATGAAAGGGAGCCGGCGGATAATCTGCTGACGTATTTCCTGAAAACCTTCGGAGAGGGCATCACCAATATTTATCTTAAACCTTATAACGAGAAGATATGGAAATATGATCCCGCGCTGATGGATACGCAAATGGCCGGCAGAATTCCAAAACCGCCGCCGGAAGACATCATCAAAAGCGCCGCGGGCATCCCTACGGAAGGTTACCTTCCACAACTCTATTTTTATTATCCGCGGCAGGGCGGCATCAACGCGCTGATAAAATCTCTCATCGACCGGTTTAATCAGAAAATCAGGATCATCACGGAGGGCAATGTCGTCAGCCTGAAAAAAGCCGGTGAGCAATGGCGGGTAGAAACAGAGAGTCATGGTGCCAAAAATTATGATTTCATTATTTCCACTATACCGGTTCCCCTGCTGGCCGGTCTTTATCAGGAAGAAATGCCGGACGAGGTCATGATGTCGGTAAACGGCCTGAAATACAATTCCCTGATAATCACTGTTCTTAATGTACGGAAAGATCATCTGGGTGATAATTTTGCCGTGATGGTACCGGATGAAAATATTATTTTTCACCGTTTGTCGAAACTGAATTTTCTGGGAGACAACTACTGCAACGACGATAAATCCACGAACTTATTGGCGGAGATTACCGTCTCCCAAAAAAGCGCGATGGATCAAATGAATGTCAGCGAAGTGGAAGAAAAAATAATCGCGGGACTGGAGGCCGCGCGGTTCATCGACACCCGCGAGCAGATCAATTGCCTGAAAACCCGGAAAATTGAATACGCTTACGTCATCTGCGATTTGCATCATCAGAGAAATATGAAGGTCGTCAAAAATTATTTTTCAGGGCAGGGCGTCCGGTTGTGCGGCCGGTTCGGAGAATTTGAATATTTAAATATGGATGCCGTTATCCGGCGCGCGAAGAATCTCAGTGAAGAGATTGAAATAAAAATTTAAATACATCGTGAACTTGTAGAAATTTAACCGGAATCTGGTATAAGTATAAAAAATCACGGGCAGCTCAGGACATATTTATGAAAATACTGATTACCGGCGGCGCCGGTTTCATCGGCAGTCATCTGGCGGATTTACTGGTTGCTGAAAAGCATCATGTGACGGCGCTGGATAATCTTTCCCTGGGAACAAGGGAAAACATCAGGCATCTGACGCATCGCAGAAATTTCGTTTTCATGAAAGAGGATCTACTGCGTCTGGACAGGTTGAAAAAGATATTTCAGAAAAACAAGTTCCATGCGGTTTTCCATCTGGCCGCCAATTCGGATATCGCTGCTTCCGCGGCCAATCCGGAAATGGATCTCCATCATACGTTTCTGGCAACCTGGAACGCGCTGGAGTGCTGCCGCTTGTTTGACGTCAAAAAATTTGTGTTTGCCTCTTCATCCGCCGTGTACGGCGACGCGCGGAAAAAATTAGCCGAAGTAACGGGGCCCTTGTCGCCGGTTTCGTATTACGGGGCGGGCAAACTTGCGGCGGAAGCTTTTATCTCCGCCTATTCGTCCATGAATAATATCCAGTCATGGATTGTCCGGTTTCCCAATGTTACCGGGCCAAGAATGACGCATGGCGTCATCCATGATTTTATTCAAAAGCTGCGGGATAATCCAAAGCAACTGATCATTCTGGGGGACGGCAGACAAAAGAAACCATACATGTATGTTCAGGATCTGGTGGAAGCGCTGTTCTTTATATTTCAGCACACTCAGGAAAAGCTGAATTATGTTAACGCCGGTGTGCAGGATGAGATAGCCGTGACAGACATCGCCGGGATTGTTTGCGCGGAAATGGGATTACAAAACGTGAAATTTAACTATACGGGCGGCAGTACAGGCTGGCCGGGCGATGTCCCCCATTACCGGTATGATTTGAAAAAGCTGAATACTATGGGCTGGAAGGCTGCTCATTCCTCCGCGGAGGCGGTAAGACTGGCTGTCAGAGGTGTTCTGCAAAAATGATTGCATTTATTCTCGCGGGTGGAAAAGGAACAAGGCTCAAGGACATGACGCCGGCTCAAATGCCCAAGCCGATGGTCGCCATCGCCGGCAAGCCGATTCTTCAATATCAAATAGAGTATCTCGCCCGGAATCATATCCAAGACGTGATCCTCAGCGTCGGTTACGGCGCGGACGCTATTCGGAACTATTTCGGCGACGGCCGGAAGTTTGATTTGTCCATACGATACGCGGAAGAAACAGAACCGCTGGGCACCGCGGGAGCTTTTAAATATGCTGAACCATTATTCGGCGCCGCGAAAAACATTCTGGTTTTATATGGGGATATCATTTTTGACATCGATCTGACGCGGCTGATCAATTTTCATCAAGCGCACAGCGGCCACGGCACTTTGCTGGTTCATCCCAACGACCATCCTTTTGACAGTGATTTGCTGGAAGTGGACGGCTTTCATAAAATAACCCGATTTATTTCCAAACCGCATCCGGCCGGTCAGGTGTATCAGAATCTGGTCAATGCCGGCATCTATATTCTTGACAGGACAATGGCACGATTTATTGAAAGCGGACGAAAACTTGATTTCGGTCACGATGTCTTTCCCCTGCTGGTTGATCAGGGACAAAATCTTTACGCTTACAGATCTTCCGAGTATGTAAAGGATGTCGGTTCAGTGGACAGATTCTACGAGGTCGAAAAGGATATTCTCAGCGGCAAGGTTTATCGTCGAAATTTGAACAAAAAACAGAAAGCCATATTTCTGGACAGGGATGGCGTGATGAATGAAGAAGTTGAATATCTTTGCAAACCTGAACAATTGGTCTTAATCGATGGTTCGGCGGAAGCCGTGCGAAAAATCAATCATTCGGATTATCTGGCGATTGTAGTCACCAATCAGTCCGTTGTGGCCAGAGGGCTCTGTTCGGAAAAAGATGTTGCTCAAATCCATAAAACATTGGATAGGATGCTGGGTGAGAAACAATCCTTTCTGGACGCGATTTATTATTGTCCTCATCATCCCGACCGCGGTTTTGCAGGAGAAAACACGGATTACAAAATAAAATGCGCGTGCAGGAAGCCGGAACCCGGAATGCTTCTGCAGGCGCGGGACGACTTCAACATTGATCTCGGCCGATCTTTTATGATTGGCGATTCCACCCGCGATATTATGGCGGGATGCAATGCCGGATTGAAGACCATCCTGGTCAAAACGGGGTATGCCGGAAAAGACGGGCGATGTGATTGCCGTCCCGATTTTGTTTTTGAAAATCTGCGGGAGGCCGTGGATTTCATAGTCGATGAATATGAAGGTTAAAGACAAATTATCGAACAGCGTAACAGAAGCTGAACATGTTTTTTCTTTTCAAGAGGTCTGATGATAGGGACAAGAACCCCTTTTCGAATAAGTTTTGCCGGCGGCGGCAGTGATTTGAAAGAATTTTATTCAAGACAAGCCGGCTGTGTGTTGAGTACAACCATCGATAAATACATGTACATCTTCATCCATCCTTATTTTGATGAAAGAATTCAGGTGAAGTATTCCCGGACCGAGCTGGTCGGTGAGGTCGGTGAAATCAAACATCCCATCGTTCGTGAAGCGCTTAGAAAATTCGGCATTAACGGCATTGATGTTAATTCCATCGGGGATATCCCGGCGGGGACAGGACTGGGCTCATCCGGTTCCTTTACGGTGGGTCTGCTGAATGCTTTGTATGCCTATACAGGCCGGTATCCTGTTCCGGAAACACTGGCCCGGGAAGCCTGCGCCCTTGAAATTGACATTCTGGGGGAACCCATCGGCAAACAGGATCAGTACGCCGCGGCTTACGGAGGATTCAACCTGATCACTTTTTATCCCGACGATACTGTCTGTGTCGCACCGGTTGTCATGTCCCGCGAAAAATACCGGGAACTGGAAAACAGCCTTTTGTTCTTTTATACCGGCGGCACGAGACCGTCACGGGAAATACTTTCCGCTCAGAAAAGAAGCACGGTTGCCGATAAAAAAACTTTTATGAACATTCAGACCATGACCGGCCTGGCTCAAAATCTGAAAGCCTGTCTGGAAACGGGAAATCTGCACGATATGGGAGCGATACTGGACGAAGGCTGGCGTTTGAAGAAAGAACTTTCGCCGAAAATTTCCGATGACAAAATTGATTATTATTATCAGCAGGCCTGTAAAAACGGCGCGGAAGGCGGCAAACTCCTCGGCGCGGGCGGTAGCGGTTTTTTAATGTTCTATTGCGAGCCGTCGCGGCAGGCAGAACTCCGGAGGACCATGAAAGACTTGAGAGAGTTCAAATTTCAATTTGACAATTCGGGTACGAAGGTGATTTATGATACGGCCAGTGAGGTAAACAGCGATGATTGATTGCACGGCGGACATCGAAAAATATTTAAAGCTTTTAGAAAAAAAGCTCAACGTTTTAAAGACACGGGAAATAAATCAAATCGTGAATATCCTGAAAACCGCTTACGATCATGGCAATACGATCTTTACCATGGGCAACGGCGGCAGCGGGACCATCGCCTCGCATATCGTGTGCGATTTCAATAAAGGAGCATCCGCGCATCTCAATAGAAAATTCAGAGTGATGTGTCTTAACGATAACATGCCTTCCGTTTCTGCGATCGCCAACGACATCAGTTATGACGCGATTTTTGTGGAACAATTGAAAAACTTTCTGCAACCCGCCGACGTGGTGATCGGCATTTCTTCCAGCGGCAATTCCAGAAACATCATTCGGGCCATTGACTATGCCAACAAAAAAGGCGCGGTAACGGTAGGATTCTGCGGTTTTGACGGCGGAAAACTGAAGAATGCAGCGCAATTCTGTGTCCACATCGACGTTGACGATATGAAGGTTGCGGAAGATATTCATTCCATTATCAGCCACATGATGATGAAAATGCTGAGCGCCGCATTGCAGAAATCAGAGCGTAAGCAACGTCAACCAACATCAAAACCGATGCCTCGGAAAATAAATTCCCGCGGTAAAAAATAAAATGAATCAAACATCGCCTGTTTTAAAATCCGATAAGCTGGAGCTGGGTTGCGGGCAGAGGCCGACGCCGGGATACCTGCATCAGGATATCACCATGCAACCCGGCGTGGACTTGGATTTTAGCTGCCCGATCTGGCAGATTTCCCTGCCGGAAAACTCGCTTGCCGAAGTGATTGCGCTGGCGCTGATGGAGCATTTGCGTTTTACCGAATTTACCGCAGCATTGAGGCATATTCATAAACTGCTCCGGCCGCGGGGAGAATTTCTTTTCGACCTGCCGGATATTAAAGTATGGAGCGAGTATCTTTATCACATTGCACACGGCATGCCGGAGAAGAGTCCGTTTTCCAGGGAACACGTCTTCGCTACTTTCTGGGGCTGGCAGCGCTGGCCGGGAGACGAGCACAAATGCGCCTGGCTGAAAGATGATTTGTTCCAGCATCTGCGGGACATCGGCTTCAGCGAGGTTATCGCAGGAGATACGCAGATTTTTCTTTCCCGTGGCATTTCCAGAAATCGTTTTCTGAACCCGGCGAATGCGCATCTTTACATCAGAGCCATCAAATAAAAGTTTTTATGTCAGCATAAAAGCAACAGGGCAAGACCATGTTTAATCATTCCGATCCAGAACCGGTTTCCGTCATCCTGATTGTTTACAACGAAGCGGCCACTATCGGCCAGGAAATCCTCAGTATTCAAAAGGTGATTTTATCCCGATTACCGGGATCGGAGCTGATTATCGCGGAAGACGGCAGCACCGACGGCACCAAAGAAATCATTACCGGATACCTTCACGACCCGGCAGTCATTCATTCCACCGGCGGGCAGAGAAAAGGTTACGCGAAGGCCTTGAGAGACGCGATGAAGATTGCGAAGAATCCGTATATTTTTTTCAGTGATACCGGTTCCAAGTTTGACGTCGGTGATTTCTGGAAGCTGTATGATCTCCGTCGTCAGCATGATCTGGTCATCGGTGTCAGAACCAGGAGAACCGACCAGGTGCATCGCCGTTTCCTGACGCTGGCCTATAATTTCATTTTGAAAAAATATTTCAAAGTCGATGTGCGGGATGCTGACAGTGGTTTCAGAATTTACAGCAAGTCGCTTAACGATAAACTTTGTTCGGAAGCCTGGATAAACAAAGCTTTGATCAGTTCGGAATTGACCCTGCGCGCGAAATTCAGCGGCGCTCTGGTCGGTTATGTCGACGTGAATTACAGGCAGCGTTTTGGTGTTTCCAGAGGATTGCCGCCGCAAAAAATGCTGGAAGCAATCATCGGCGTCTTGAAAAACTTCCCGCGCTTGGAAAGAACCCTTTCATCTGCGACGTACCCCCGCCTTCGTCGATAGCCTGCTGGCATCCATGAACTTTTCATTGACATAACCGGTCGTTTTCCCTACATTCTTTTGCAAAACCTCACCCGTTAAAAAATGAAGAAAAACAATGGATAAATTAAACGGACAGTACCAGTATTTTGAAGAACTTCATCACGGCCTTCTGCGACAGGTGGGATCAGGCCTTAAAATACTGGACGTGGGCTGCGGTTACGGCCAGAACGGCGCCGAGATGATGAAGAAAAACAATATCGTCTTTGGCGTTGATCTGTCGCCCCTGGCCATCAAAAAAGCAAAACAGCGCCTGACCTGTGCCGTGGTGGCGGATTTCAGCAGGCCGGAAATGATTCCGGAAGAAATCAAGCGTGAAACATTCGATATGGTCGTCTTTTCGGACATCCTCGAACATGTTTACGACCCCCTGTCGCTGATTCGCAATGCCGTTCCGCTGATGAAGGAAAATGCCATCCTGCTCATATCCGTGCCCAACATTGCCAACTGGTTGACCCGGTTGCGATTGCTTTTCGGACGGTGGGATTACACCGTTTCAGGAATGATGGACAGAACGCATATCCGTTTTTTCACGCTGAAAAGCATTAAGCGGTTGATTGCCGCGGCCGGATTTGATGTGACGGATGTTTACGCGACGCCGTATTTGCTGAGGGGACTGATTGGAATACAGGTCAGAAACCGGATGTTTCCGGAAAGCAGAAATGCGCAGCCTGCCGAGCCGGAAGCGCTGGCGGCGAATCCGTACTACCGGTTTTATATGAAATATGTTTACAAACCGGAAGCGTTCGTCGCCAATTTGTGGAAAAGCATGTTCGCGTATCAACTGGTCATTACCGCCCGATTGACGAGGCAAGCCACGAATAAACATTAATTCAGCACCAGATTGACGCAACGGACAAGCAAATTGACAAATTGGTTTATGAACTTCGGCCTGACGGAAGAAGAGATAAAAATCACAACGGGTTCAATCTTGCAGATTGAATCCCGAAGTTTGAAGAAACCAAAAAAAGGATTGAATTTGCAAGAAAGGAAGGGATGAAAATCGTGGAAAGGAATAATACGGCGATATGTAGTTACATTCTGAAAGGACTTTCAAAGTAGCCTTGACGAGTGAGAACGTTACATTAATGAGACCCAAATTTCAGAAACGAATAACCTAAAGGTCACTAAAGGTGCACTGAAATTTGATGGTCGCATTATCTCCGAGGCGAATAACCTAAGGGTCACTATAGGCCGAGCGGGATAAATGTGGGTCTAATTCCCCGCCCCTTGGGGCGCAAATTCTTTTGGATACCCCGCTGCTTGCGGCGGGGTTGTTCATTCAGATGTTCAATATGTGACGAGGAGCGAAATGGATCTGAATAAAAAATTTCCGGAAAAGAGAGTCGTCATTACGGGAGCCGGCAGCGGTCTGGGACGCGCGCTGGCGCTGGAATTCGCGAAACGAAAATGGAGAATAGCGATAGCCGAAATCAACGATGAGCGGGCGAAAGAAACCGCGGAAATGGTGAAGCAGACAGGCGGAGAAGCGTTGACAATACATTGTGACGTCACCAGGCCGGAAGACCTTGACAGGGTGCTGCAAAAGATTCTGGAAGCATGGCAGGGCGCGGACATTCTGATTAACAATGCGGGAGTCGCCTCGGCCGGCTGGTTTGAGAAGATCCCGCTGGAAAAGTGGAACTGGATAATCGGCATCAACACCAACAGCATTATTCATGGATGTCGCTCGTTCATCCCTTATTTCAAGGAACGTAAAGCAGGATATATTGTCAATGTGGCCTCCAACGCCGGCATTGCTTCGTTGCCGGAAATGGCCAGTTACAACGTGACCAAAGCAGCGGCCATATCGCTTTCCGAAACGCTGAGAATTGAACTCGCGGCCAGCAATATCGGCGTGTCAGTTGTCTGCCCCACATTCTTCAAGACGAATCTGATGGATCAGTTTAGTTCACCGGACGAGCGCCAGCGTCAACTGGCCAACGCATTCTTCAGGAATGCACAGATAACATCGGCAAAAGTAGCGCAGCATACAATTCAATCCATTGAAAAAAACCGTTTCTATGTGATTACGCAGAAAGACGGGCGAAACATATGGCGGATGAAACGCTTTACGCCGGAACTCTATTTTAAAGTGTTTGGTCTCGTTTATAAAACCGGATTTTTTGACAGGCATCTTGTCCGGTTTCTCAAAATACTAAATATTGTAGGATAAGAAACTTGAAACCTGCTGGCACCAGCTTGTTGTTAAAAGATATATGAATGTCGTATATACTGAGAATCGCCGGTTTGAATGCATAACCCATGAACGGAAAAGCATATGAATTTGTCTTGCAGAGGCATGTTTTAATTTTTTCATGAAGAAAAAATATACTTATTTCGTTATCCTGTTTTTAATGGTTGCTTCCGGTATTGCCTTCGGCCGGATAACGGGTAATGAATTTATAAATTTCGATGATGGCAGGTACATTACCGGCAATCATCATGTGCAAAGCGGCATTAATCCGGAAAGCATCAAATGGGCATTTACTAATACGAATCTGAGTTACTGGCATCCCCTGACCTGGCTCTCGCATATGCTGGACTGGCGTCTCTTCGGCGCCAACGCCTCCGGTCATCATCTGATCAGCCTGCTTCTGCATATCGGTGCATCGATCTTTCTGTTCCTTTTTTTACACAAAACAACAAGCCGTCTCTGGCCAGCGGCTTTTGCCGCCGCTTTTTTTGCGCTTCATCCCCTGAGAGTGGAATCGGTGGCCTGGGCAGCCGAAAGAAAAGATGTCTTAAGTATGTTTTGCGGCATGGCCTGTTTATATGCTTACGCCTTTTATGCCGAATCCCGGAAGCTGTCTCAATACCTTCTCTGTCTAATGTTATATGCCGGTGCTTTAATGTCCAAGCCGATGCTGGTCACACTGCCGTTTGGCCTTTTGCTGCTGGATTACTGGCCATTGCAACGCCGGCAGAAGATGTCAGGCGAGCGGCGGGAGGGATTGCATGCGGTCGTTATGCTTCTTCTGGAGAAAATCCCCTTCCTCTGTCTGGCTGCTGTCGTCAGTATTATAACATTCTGGGCGAAGGCTGTTGCTCCCGCTTCTTTCGGGGCCGCTTCTTTTGGGGCAAAACTGACGTATTTTGTGCTGGCCAAAAATGCCATTGTTTCCTTTGTATCTTATCTGGGTAAAACTTTCTGGCCCGCAAATCTGGCTCTGTTTTATCCTTTCAACTTCTCTCTGCCTGCGTGGAAGGTTCTAAGCGCCGCAATCGTTCTGATCTTCATAACGGTATTTGTTCTTTATTATGTCAGAAAAATGCCGTTTTTATTTATGGGCTGGTTCTGGTATCTGCTGACACTTGTGCCCGTAATCGGCTTGGTGCCTTCCGGCGCTCAGGCAATGGCTGACCGTTACACGTATCTGCCGTCAATCGGCATAGCGGTCATGCTCGCGTGGGGGATACCTTCTTTGTTGAAATGGAAAGATATGAGAAAGACAATTTTATTTCCCGCCGGCATTATCATCATTTCTTGTCTGGCGGTTTTAACATGGCAGCAATGCGGCTATTGGAAAGACAGCATTCAGATCTGGAATCATACGTTGCTGGCTACCCGGGATAATTATCTGGCCCATAATAACAGAGGGGCTGCTTATCGTGAAATCGGCCGATATGAAGACGCCATAGTCGACTATGACGAGGCCATCAGGTTGCAGCCGCAGCATGGATTGGCCTATAACAACAGGGGTGTTGTTTATTTATTGCTTGGTCATCAAGAACAGGGTTGTCGTGATGTACAGAAAGCGTGTGAGTTGGGCCTTTGCAAGTCACTGGACATTGCCAGAGACGAAGGCATCTGCCGCTGATCGTTCACGAATTTTTGTAAGCTTTCCAAGCCGAAATGTGATAGAAGACAAGACCATCAACAGCGCTGTTCAGATATGCTTTTGTCGGGATAAACTTTCTTTATGGGACTGGCCGGAGATATTGTCATTATTGTGATGGCTGCCTTGCTGGGTGGTTTGATTGCTCAGGCGCTCAAGCAGCCCTTGATTCTGGGTTATATTCTTGCCGGAATTGCGGTTGGCCCTTATACCGGCGGTATCACGGTCTCGGATATTCATAACATCGAAAAGCTGGCCGAAATCGGCATTGCCCTGCTGCTGTTTGCGCTGGGTCTGGAATTTTCCTTCAGGGAATTAAGGCCCGTCCGCGCGATTGCCCTTTTCGGCACGCCATTACAAATCATTTTGACGATTCTTTATGGTTTCGCCATCGGCCAATGGCTGGGCTGGTCTTGGAGCGCTTCAGTCTGGTTTGGAGCGCTCATCTCTTTGTCCAGCACCATGGTCATGATCAAGACGCTGGAAAAGCAGGGCATGATGGGCACGCTATCCAGTCGGGTGATGATTGGTGTTTTGATTGTTCAGGATCTGGCGGTTGTTCCGATGCTGATTATCCTGCCGCAGCTCAACAATATCGCGAACGGTTTTTCAATTTTATTGATCGCGGCGGTGAAGGCGGCTGTGTTCCTGCTGACGATGATTCTGATAGGCACAAAGGTCATTCCCCGTTTGATGCGCTATATCGCCAACTGGAATTCGCGTGAGTTGTTCCTCATTACCACGACAACCATCGGACTGGGTATCGGTTATGGAACCTATATCTTTGGTCTTTCCTTCGCGTTCGGGGCTTTTGTGGCCGGCATTTTGCTGAGTGAATCGGATTACGGTTACCAGGCCCTCAGCGACATTGTTCCGCTCCGGGATGTCTTCAGTTTACTGTTTTTTACGTCCATCGGGATGCTGCTGGACATTAATTTTCTGTTCAACAACTGGCAAATGTTAGTACTGCTGGTCATGCTGGTCATGCTGGGTAAGGCCGTTATTTTTGCCGCGCTCAGCCGGTCTTTCGGTTATCACAATGTCATTCCGCTGGCGATGGGGTTGGGACTTTCCCAGGTGGGCGAATTTTCCTTTATTCTGGGACGGGTCGGCGTCGGCACAAAATCAATTTCCGCGGAATTTTACACGCTGGTGCTGACCATGACCATTGTCACCATGTTTTTAACGCCTTTCATATCAGGGCTGACGACACCGCTTTACGCGGTGGCCCGGCGGTGGATGAAGACTCTTCAACTGGAGCCCTTGCATTTTCCGAAAAGCGGCTTGAAAGATCATATTGTGATTGCCGGCGGCGGACGGGTAGGCATTTCCGTGGCCAACGTTCTGCGCCGGATGAACATACCTTTTGTGGTGCTGGAGTATAATTCCCGCCGCGTGCATGAAATCAAGGAATGCGGTTTCCCGATCATCTTTGGAGATGCCGGAAGGAGAATTATTCTGGATGCCGCGGATTTACAAAAGGCGAAGCTCCTGTTAATTACGACGCCGGTGGCGGTTATTTCGCTGGGGATTGTCGCCCACGCTCAACGAATCAAACCGGACATTCATATTATCGCCAGGGCGGAAGGGATTGAAGAGATGAAGGTGCTTTATCAAAAAGGCGTGACGTATGTTGTGCAGCCGGAATTCGAAGCCAGTTTAGAGATTGTCAACCAGACGCTGCTGAATCTGGGTATCCCGGCTGAGCAGCTCAAAGCGCTTACAGAAGACGCGCGCCAGGAACTCAACAAACCCTTATGCATCTGAAATCCGAAATGGATGTTTGATCTTCGAAGCGGGTTCAATTCTGCGGATTGAATCCGCTTCGTTTTTTCGGACTGTTCGGGGAACCGTCCCTACATGAGTTGTAGCGCGTTATAACCTAAAGGTCACATTGCCCGAACGCGCCGTTGTATAATTTGTCTGGAACACGTTCGGCTGAGCTCACGCCGAGGTCTTAACGTTCCATCTTTGTTTTATATATTGCTTATTCCTTTTTATTCATGTAAATTAAATACATGGAAAAACAAGATATCGTCAAATATTGGGTTGCATCGTCTGATTTAGACTATGAAGTTATGCAGAGTCTTTTTACAAACGGCTATTATTCGTGGTCGCTTTTTTTAAGTCATCTTGTCATAGAAAAATTGTTGAAAGCTTATTACGTTAAAAATCTTGATGAAAATTATCCTCGCATTCATAATCTTATTGAAATTGCTGAAAAGGCGGCACTGATTTTATCTGAAAATCAAAAAGTGATTTTAGAAGAATTGACGACATTCAATCTACGCGCAAGATATCCTGACTATAAAAACAGATTTAATAAGAAGGCTACTCGTCAATTTACAGAAGACCAAATATCAAAGGTTAATGGTTTTAGAAAATGGCTGCTGGAAAAGATAAACAATTAGTTTACAAAAAAATAAGAGATTATCTGCAGAATTTAGAGCGAAACCATATTGCTGTTTGGCGTTTATATCTTTATGGTTCTTATGCCAAAGATACATATAATGCTCAAAGCGATATCGATCTGGCGGTATTTCTTGACCGGGATGACATTGACGGTTTTGACGAAGACGTGCAGCTCCGGAAACTAAGATGGGATATTGATCTGCGTATAGAGCCGCACTCATTTGCCAGATCGGATTTTGACGAAACCGATCCCTACATTAGGGAGATCATTGAAACAGGTGAACGCATTTTATGATCAGATATCCCTATCTCGAGGGATTGACAGTCATATAAGTTTATAATAAGGAAGTTTCGTCCCAAAAAATAGAAGTCTGCTTTAAAAATACTGAAACAGGATTACATAAACCAGATGATGGCACAGAGCCTGCACAGACAGACAGACAGACAGACAGACAGACAGATTTAATTTATTAGAACTTTTTTACTGTAAAACAACAACCATAAAGCCCATGTATCTTTAACCGGAACATGGGTTTTTTATTTTTCTGAACGGGAGGACGTCAATGAAAGGACCCAGATTTTCAACTCAAGTTTTATTGAATTTTCTTTTTACGATTCTTGTGGCAGTTATGTTGTGCAGTTGTGGTAGTGGAGGCGGTGGGGGCAGTTCATCTTCCGATTCTGATAATACGACGGACAAATCCGGTATTCAGGGCACCTGGGGCAATGGGGTATCTTCCGTTACCTTCATGTCGGATAAAACCTACACCGTTGATGCCAATAACAGCGGTACCATAGACGCATGGGGCACCTATTCCACCGTAGACAACCAACTGACCATGCAGGACAGCGGTGGGACATCTTCCTGTTTTGATACTTCCTCCCAGACCTTCGACACCGGACGCTATACCTATTCCATAAGCGGCAACACCCTTACCCTGACCCTGATAAGTGATAACTGCTCCGGAAGAGCCACAACCCTGACCGAAGCGGATTGGACCGGACAGAGTTCATCGGATACGACACCTCCTTCTACACCGACGAATTTGAATGCGACAGCGGCCACAACGTCACAGATCAACCTGAGCTGGACAGGCTCAACGGATAACATTGGTGTTGCCGGATATAAGGTTTTCCGAAATGGCACACTGATAACGACCACGCTTGACACAGTCTTTTCCGATACCGGCCTTACAGCCGATACGTTATACACCTATACCGTCTCGGCCTATGATGCGTCGGGTAATGTTTCAGATAAATCATCACCCGATAGCGCCACGACGAATCCGAGTGTTACACCGACTTACAGCATATCAGGTACAGTAAGCGGAGCCGTTACATCGGGAGTGACAATTGCACTTTCGGGGACGAGTTCCAAATCTACTACCACAGATTCCAGCGGCAATTACAGTTTCAGTGGTCTGGCCAACGGTAGTTATACTGTCACGCCAAGCAAGACAGGATACACATTCAGCCCGACCAGTAGAAGTGTCACCGTTAATAATGCCAATGTTACCGGACAGAATTTCACGGCGACGTCCAATTCAAGTAGCGGTTGCAGCGACAAAGTTGGAACATGGACTGGTACAATATCCGGGCACGATTCGTGTGGCGTTCCATACACGGGTACAGCAACTATGACAGTTAATGCGGATTGTTCGGCAAGTATTTGGACGGTATACAGCCATGGTAATCCTGGCGGAGGTACTTTTACTATTTCAGGAAATCCTTTCTCTGTCTCTGTTACGTGTCACATTTGTGATGGTGAGGATAGTACTGCAACTTTTTCAGGTTTGTTCAGCGGTAACACGTACACAGGCACTTTTTCCGGTTGTGGAGAATTAACTAATTATACTCTCACAAAACAATAAAAAAAATGAAATAACAGGTGAGTCATGGGGTTGAGTATTTTGACCCCAGACTCACCGGTCAACTAATAAATTGTGTTTAAGCTGGTTCAATTCTGCGGATTGAACCAGCTTCGTTTTTTCGGACTATTCGGGGAACAGTCTCTACGTTAGTTGTAGGACGCGTTCCTCGAACGCGTCGTTTCTTTTCTAACCTGGCTGTTGAATCCTGAAATTTTTCGATTCAAGCTACATTTAAAAACCTGCCGCAAAGAAACAGCAAATAGCCAATCCTTTAACGCATTTAATCACGCATTTAATCATTGACTTATCTCACCGCTTTTGAGAAAAAGGCTTCGTTCATGTTTTTGCCATTACATAATATTTTTTAGTGGGGGAGGCAAAGCAGTCAACAATGAATCTCAAAAACATTATCAGAACCGTCTTCGGCTTTCTCAATTTCAGCACCATGATCAAATTTACGCTCTGGTGGCTTTGGTTCAGGCGTGACCGCGTCTTTTTCATATTTGAGGGACGTGAATATACGTATCGGGAGGTTTATCAGCAGTCTCTGCGCTATGCGCATTTTTTCCTGAGCATCCGGAAAAAGCTCGTGGACAGCGGCAGGTTGGACAAAAACAAGCGGCTTTCTTTCGGCGTCTATATGGACAACAATCCCGAATTTCTTTTTGCTTCTTTTGGCGCGGGCTTAAGTAATTCCATTTTATTTGCGATTAATTCCGGATTCCGCGGAGAGACCCTGGCGAAAGTGATGGATCAAGCCGAAATATCGCTGCTTATTATCAATGAAAGTACTTTAAAAGAAGTTCAGGATACGATCGGCGTCGTCCGGGTTCTCGGTCCGGAAAATGTTTATTATGTCGGTGATACGAAGTCTGTGCCGTCAAACGGTTTCCAATCATTGGATGCCGCGGTGGCCGAGGCTTCCCGGCACGAGATTTCTAAAGATTACCGGGTCAGGATTGATAATTTCAGCCCGGTGATCGTTATTTACACCTCCGGCACATCGGGTATGCCCAAGGGCGTACCCTGCACGCATATCAAAATGTTCGGCGCCGGCTTTGTCGTGCAGTCGGCCGTTCATCTTAACAGGAATGATCGGGGCTACATCTCCATGCCGCTTTTTCATTCCAACGCCTGGTATATTGGAATTCTGCCCCAGATGATTGTCGGAGGAAGTTTCGTGCTAAAGCGGCGTTTTTCCGCCAGCGCCTTTGAAGAAGATATGCTCAAATACGGAGTTACTTTTCTGAACTATGTCGGGCAACCCTTGCATTACATCATTGATGCCTTGGAACGCAAATACGGCAGCGGCGAAGCCATCGAAGCCGCGCTGGCCAAGCATCCGCGCAACAAATTCCGTAAAGCCTACGGCAATGGCGCCACGGTCAACGATCGCGTCAAGCTCAAGCGTTATCTTGGTATGGAACATATTTATGAAATCTACGGTTCCACCGAAGCCGTGATCACCACGGCCAATCGTCCCGGTGATCCGATCGATTCTGTCGGGAGAGTTGATTCCTCCATTCGCATCTTAAATGAAGAGGGCAAGGAATGTGCGCCGGGAATCGTGGACGCCAGCGGCGCTCTGACCAACTACGACAAGGCCGTGGGTGAAATCTGCCGCAAAATCGGTGATAACAATCTCCGTTTTGAAGGATATTTCGGTAACGCGAAAGCCACCAATCAAAAATTCCGCAACGGCTGGTATCATTCCGGTGATTTGGGCCACATCAGGATGATCAACGGCAAGCGCTATATGTTTTTTAACGGGCGCACCGATGACTGGATTCGCAAAGACGGGGAAAATTTTTCAGCGGAAAACGTGCTGGATTACGCTCAGAAAGTTCCCTGCGTGGATTGCGCCATTGCCTACGGCGCGCCCTGCGAGGTGGCCGATGAAAAGGTCATGATTACCGTTCAGCTTAAAGACGGAGAAACCTTCAATCCCGATGATGTTTATGCTTGGTTCATCAGGCAGCAGAAAGAAGGAGGCATGGATCCGAAATGGATGCCTGATTATATTCGTATTATTGACAAATTCACAGTTACCGATACTCAGAAAATTATTGTGCGTCCTTTCAAGCGCGAACATTTCAATATTGAGAATACGCCCGGCATGAAGATATATTTCCGGCAGCGAGGCGATAATACCTATCGCTTGTTGAATGCCGATGAGTTTAATAAAATAAAAAACAACTTTATTGCCAACGGCCGGGAAACCCTGCTTTGTTCCGGTTGACATGACGGTAGGCTAAAGTGTAAAAAAGGGTTGTCAAAAGTTATTGACGTGGTCAGGTAAAACGTTTTTCAGGCAAGGGAGGTTGAAAATGTTGAAGAAAGCATCTGTTGTCATTATGATCCTACTTTTTTGTTATTCATTAGGCATCGCCGCAGAAATCATAAAACTTCCGGCGCCGCAACTGGATGGCGGAAGATCGCTGATGCAGGCCTTGAAAGAAAGAAGATCCGAACGCTCATTCGATGTTAAAAAACTTCCGGCCAATGTTTTATCCAATATGCTCTGGGCGGCCTGCGGCATCAACCGACCGGCGGCGGTAAAACGCACTGCTCCCTCGGCCATGAACAAACAGAGCATTGATGTTTATGTGGCCCTTTCCGAGGGCCTGTATGTCTATGAAGCAAAAGGTCATGCTTTAAAACCGGTTGTCAGTCAGGATATTCGCGCACTTACCGGCAAACAGTCCTTTGTCGCCCAAGCGCCGGTGACGTTGATTTACGTGGCTGATTATAAAAAAATGGGCAATATGAGCAATGACGAAAAGAATTTTTATGCGGCAACGGATACCGGCTTTATCAGTCAGAATGTTTACTTGTTTTGCGCATCCGAAGGATTGGGCACGGTGGTCAGAGGAGCCATTGACAAAGAAGCTCTGGCCAAGGCGATGAAACTGGGAGAGCATCAGAAAATTGTTTTGGCACAGTCCGTGGGGTATGCCAAAGAATAATCATCCGGAAGCAGCCAAAACTTTTCGGTGATCTGAAAAGCGATGAAAAGACTGGATTGCGCGATAAGTATCTGGAATTAATTTATAAAACAATTTTGATTGCCCGGTGAGATTGGAGCGCTTCGTAGATGGCCTGACGATGGGATTCGCTTTCGACCGTGACTTCCACGTTCAGGCTGTGATACTTCGCATTTTCGCTGATACGGGAAAAGATAATTGAAAAGGAACGGTCACAAATGATTTCGTGAACCGCCGAATTCATCTCTTCCCGGTTCTGGCCGATAATTTTATAAATCCAGACGCAGGGATAAGTAAGGTTAAGTTTTCTTTCTTTGTCTTCGTTCATTGTAATTTCCGTTACACAATAAATGGTTTTTATGCAAGTATCTGTGAAATGTGATCGGAGTCGGCAGTACAAGATTTTCGGTATAAATAACTTTGACAATTGCCATTAGCTTTGATAGAGAATCTTATCTAAAATTAACAACTTAATATTAAAAACAAAAGGAGGATTTTTATGAAAAAAGTTTTAGTTCTTGTTTGTGCGTTTCTTTTTGTCGCGTCCGTAGCTTTTGCCGCCGGTAAAACCTATCAGGTTACCGGACCGGTTCTGGAAGTAACGCCGAATTACATCGTTGTCCAGAAAGGCAAGGAAAAATGGGAAGTCGCCCGTGACGCTTCCACAAAAGTAACCGGCGATGTGAAGGTAGGTTCCAAAGTAACGATTGAATATACCATGAAAGCGGTATCCGTCGAAGCCAAGGAAGCTAAAGAAGCCAAGAAAAAATAATCAAGATTCATGAAGCAAAAAAGGTTGCTCTCGTCTTTATACGAAAGCAACCTTTTTATATCGATCAGTTTTTCAGAAGCAGTTTATTTTCCGGTCTCGAAAATTTTCGATAAATTCCATTTCTTTCTTTTTTTCCAGTTTCCCTGGTGATAGGCGTAGCTGGCCAGTAGAGGCAGAACTGTTGTGGCTTCGGCATAAACCATCTGCTCACAGGAGGAATCCACCTTGCCCCAGGAATTGGCCTCTTTGAGCGTCGAGCTGGAGCAGGCCCCATCACGCACATCCGCAACAGTAATCTGCACGGCATATTTATGCATGGGGACATCTTTTCCCAGGATTTCGGCGCAGACGACGGTATCCTGGGCGAAGTTTTTCGGCACGCCGCCGCCAATCATCAATAAACCGCTGGTTCCGGCTTTAATTTTTATTTGTGTCAGTTCCAGGAAATCCTTCACGGAATCAATGGAAAGATGCTTTTCGGGACGTTCAACCTGATGCAAAACGAGTCCGAAACCGGCGGAGCTGTCGGAAAAGGCCGGGCAGAAAATCGGCACGTTGTTTTCGTAGGCCGCCTGAACCAGAGAGTTTTTCTTCTTCGCGTTTTTCACCAGATATTTGCCCATCTCGGCTATAAATTCCCGCGAAGAGTAGGGGCGCGGTTCAAGCGAATCGGCAATTTTCTTGATGGTTTTGTCGCAGACCTGCAAATCATCTTCACTGATGAAGGTGTCGTAAATCCGGTCAATGTAGAGGCTGCGCAGAAGTTTATCGTCAACAAACGGCGTGCCCTGGTAGTGACTGAATCCCAGCGCTTCAAAAAAGTCCATGTCGACAATCGATGCGCCGGTTGCGACTATGGCGTCAATCATGTTGTTTTTAACCAAATCAACGTAAACCTGCATGCAGCCTGCCGCTGACGTGGAGCCGGCCAGAGTCAGAATAATCGCGCATTTTTTCTCTTTGAGCATCCGGTCGTAAATATCGGCGGCATTGGCCAGATCACGGGCGGAAAAAGACATCTTTTTCATCGCGTTGATGATATTCACGGCATCGATTTTCTTAATATCGATATGCTCGACCTTCTTTTTCAATAAATCTTTCTTTTTCATTACGTTCTGACTCCCTAAATTTTAATATTTGTTTTGGTTATGCTTCTAAATCATCGACTGTGAAAAGTCAACTCCCTGAAAAGGTTATCGTCTTAAAGAGTTTTACTCAGGACAGGATGTCTTCTCACGGCCATTTGTACAATCTCACTGCCCATTTGGGCATAAGTTATGCCGTCAGTTTCCGCGGCGCAGGCCATGCTGGCATCGGAACTGATATCCGCGTTGGGATTGACATCCAGAATATAAAAAATATTGTTCCGCAACCGGATATCCATCCGGGCGTAATCCCGGCACCCGGTGGCCCGGTAGGCATCGATGCAAACCTTTTCCATGGCTTCTTTTTCATCATGGGTCAGCGGTGCCGGCAAAAGCGTTTTGATTTCTTCATAATGCTGCGAACCGGGAATAAATTTTGCTTCATAGGAACATAGCCGGTCCCGGATATTGCCAAATGAGGCAAAGTCCATTTCCGCCGCGGGCAGGACAGATATTTTTTCATTTCCCCAGACGGCGACATGAAACTCACGTCCGTCAACGAAATCTTCGACCAGTGCGGGTTGAGAATAATGATTCAGGACAAATGATACACGGTTTTTTAAATCTTGCTGATTCAGCACCACGGATTCCGGCGTGATACCCGCGGAGCAGTGCTCATTCTGCGGCTTGACAATGGCCGGGAATATTTTCCATTCTTGACCATCCGGGGAGCTGAAAACCCGCCAGGCCGGTGTGGGAATCGAAGCCTGATCCAGAATTTTCTTGACGCGCCGCTTGTCCTGCGCGAGCGCAAGGGCTTCGGACGATGCGCCGGTAAAGGTATAGCCCATTTCTTCCAGTTTCCTGGCCACCAGCCATTCACCGTGCTGCACACCGGGGATATCTTCGCACCAGTTGAAAATTATATATTTCCCGGGATCAAAGTCGCGAAGATGAGAGGCAAAATCATCGTTGGTGATACAGACCGCAGACAACGGATATCCGGTTTCCTGCAGGGCATTGCCCAGTTCGGTGGACTGCCTGATGACTTCTGATTTCTCCTCCGGCGTCCACTCCGGGTTGATATTGTACAACAAAACGACAGGAATTTTCTTTGGGTTTATTTCTGGCAACACCTCATGATCTCCAAAATTTTGCTTTTTGTGCAGGTCTTCGGTTTACAGGGACCTGTTTCATGGAGAGTGATTCTAGAGAAGCGATTATCGTATGTCAATAAATATTAACCACTGATCATGTTTTGAAAAAGCAATATGCACAGTGAAGGGTCAAAGGTGAAAGGCGGTTCATGGAATTTTCATGAGACCCAAATTTCAGAAACGAATAACCTGAATACCCCGAAGGGTACTATAGGTTCACTAGAGGTACACGGAAATTTGATGGTCGAATTAATGAAACTCAAGTTTCAGAAGCGCAGCAGACGGAAACTCGTTAGTTGAATTATCCCGCCGCAGACGGAGGATATCGCAGATGTCCTTGATATCCCCGAGGCGGATAACCTAAAGGTC
The DNA here is from genome assembly GCA_018056685.1 of Smithella sp. GTDB lineage: Bacteria > Desulfobacterota > Syntrophia > Syntrophales > Smithellaceae > Smithella. The sequence goes on along the minus strand of JAGPFC010000002.1, from coordinate 148,291 downwards.
ACTTTAGGCCGAGCGGGATAAATGCGGGTCTAATTCTCCGCTCCTTGGCGCGCAAGTTCCTTTGGATAACCCCACTGCTTGCGGTGGGGTTCTTCAATCCCGCCATAATTCGTGCGTAATCTCGGCAATGCGTTTGCGCTGGCCTTCATTCAACAGCATCTTCGGCGAATTGTGAACGGTGGTATCACGATTTTCCACAATCAGCACGGATGCTTGTTTGTTGAGCGTGTGATTGTGCCACACACCGCGTTTGACGTTGTAAAGTTTGTGCGGCACCATATCAACTGCGGTAATCGAATTGATGATATTTTTACCTTCACCGATAAAAAGGATACAACGTCCCTCCAGAAGGACAAAAACCTCATCCGTTTCGTCATGCCGCTGCATCGCGAAGATGCGTTCGGGCAGCAATTCGTCACAGTAACGCAACATCGCTACCCGCCATTTATCATAGTCGATCAAAGGCTTATAGCCCGTGCCGTCGTAATTACGAATTTCCAGTAATTTTTCATCAATCATTTTTGGCAAACCTTTGGTATCCATGCTGTTAAAATTTATGTCTTTATCCGGGACACCGGCAACATAATTGTTCAGTTGAAAAAAGAATGCAAGAAAAAAGGAAAAGAATTTTTAAAATAAAAAAGGAGGGCAGTCATTTACCCCGGGAGCGTCATGACTGATACATTTCAATAAACAGCCTGAAGGTTACCGAAGGCGAATCATCGACTGGAACGACCGTAAAAGACGGCGACGCCATAATCCTTCGTTCTGAAAGATGACGCGAAAACCCGGTGGAGGAACAAATCCTCTTTTTAAAAAAGACAGAGCGGAAGAAATTTGTCCACCATCATGTAAATTTTACAACTTTTGGCTTCACAAGTCTTTCGAAGTCCTGATAAGACAACCGGAACAGTTCCATGTGGTTTCCTGCATTGAAGGCAATCTCTTGATCCTTTGTCAAATGCTGGTCCACATAGACTTCCATCCCGTACAGGTTGCCGAAAGGCGGCATGAAGCCAATCTCGCAATCCGGAAATTTATCCTTGAATTGCTCTTCCGTGGCCAGTTCTATTTTTTTCGCTCCGATTTCCTTCCGGAAATAATCGAAATCGACGGCATAACTGGCGGGCAGAACAGCCATGGCCATCTTTCCGTCAATGATGGTGATGACCGTTTTGGCCAATTCCTTTCCCGGAATGTGCGCAGACTGGGCAATTTGCTGGGCCGTATAGGCCGGCGAATGGGTTATGATGACGTACCGGACTCCCTGGCTGTCCAGGAATTCTTTTAATATCCTCGATGGCATAACGGGCCTCCTTTCATTTTCATTAATGTGGTTAAATAGTTGCGTAATCCACCTTGTCAAAAGACCGAAAGCACAACTTTTCAGAGACAGTGAGAAGATTTGTTATAAATTAACTCTTTTGAAACAATAACGCAATATCAGGAACAAAAAAAACTTCATTCCGGTTATCGTGGTCACGCAACGGTTGAGCATGTCATCAATCCTGAGCATTGCCATGCCTAACATATGCTATTTGTTCTTTAATACGGGAAACACCAGTTTACCCCCATGTTCTCCGATAAGTGATACCACCGGCAGACAAAAGAAAATTAAAACCGGCACAATCCATTCCGTGCCGGAAGGATTTTGCAGAATGGCGGGTTTGCTAATCAGCGCCGCCATGATGACGATGTCGAAAATCAGTAGCAGGAAGGAAAAAATGGTTTTGCGTACGATCAGGGGATTGGGCTTGCCCGAATAGTTCACCAGCCAGGCCAGCACTCCAGTTGCCATGGCCACCGGCAGCGACAGGGTTCCCAAAATATAGAGGTAAAATATGGCGTCGAGGAGCCCCTGTGCCGGACTGATCAGGTAATACCAGGCCAGAAACAGCGGCACGATGATAAAAATAGCCATGGGAAAATGAACGACCATCGGATGCGGATGCCTTTTGAAAAATGGATAGTCCTCCATAAACTGCACCAGCCAATCCGGCAGAAACGGCGGTTTTTCCTCTTTTTCTTTGCTGAGTGTGCCCTGCGCTTGTATCTTGGCGAGAATGTCCCTGCCGTGAGGTGAGGCGGCAATGGCCTCGGTCAGATCAATACCCGCCTGATGCCGGTTCATGTGCATGCCGTTTTTCCACAGACGGTTTCCGGTCACATCATAGACCTTGCCATCCACAGCGACAAAAGCCTTCCGTCCTTCCTTGCCATCGTGTTTCGATAATGTCTCGCGGTCAAATTCCATGCCTTTGTCCTCCCTGTATTTGGTTTACGTGTTGCAAAAACAAATCCGGCGCTACCCTGTTCGGTCATTCGGTTGCTGCGAATTATTATTCTTGAAAAGCACGAAAACGGCAGCCGGAAGATAAAAAGCCGTTAAAGTAAACACGGCAAAAAAAGCCTGCTGAAAATCGCGCCCGTTTTGCAGACCCTGAATAAGATAGGCGATGATGAATAAAATTCCTGTCAGATGATGAACGCGGATGGTTAACAAATTGGCCGGCGCCAGTTTGACCGGTTCGCTGAAGTTTTTTTTAAGAATACGAAATGCCTGAATCGTCCAGGGCAAAATCGGCAGCGTCAGATAAATCCACGGCGTCGCCATGTCCCACAGCGGCGCAAACAGAATAATGGCATAGGCCGCCATCATGGCCAGTCCATAAAGCCAGACCGCCTTTTTTGAGCCGAAGCGCGCCACCAGAGTGCATTTGCCGGCGGCGGCATCATCTTTGCTGTCCGGTATTTCGTTGATGATGATCATGGCAAACATCATAAAGCCCAGTGGTAACAGAACCCAAAACGCCTCCCAGGAAAAAGAAACCGTTTGCACAACATAAGCGCCCAGACCGATGGTTAGACTGAAATTAATCAGTTGCGAGATTTCGCCGAAGCCGCGGTAGCCGTAACGCAAAGGTGGCGCCGTATAAAAATAAGAACTGGCCATGCCGAATACTCCGAAAGCGAGTACCCACCAGGTCTGAACGACGCAAAGATAAAGACCAATGAGGATGGTCAGCAGGTAGAATACTGTAAAAACGAGGCGCATCTGATGATGCTGAATTTTTCCGCTCGTTAAGACGCCGCTGCCGCCGGCATAAGGATTGCCTTCTCTTTGATCAAAGCGATCGACGGCGGCGTGGTAATCGAAATAGTCGTCGGTCATATTCAGGGCGACGTGGTTGAGCGTTACGCCCAGCGCGGTCAGAAAGAAAAACCATTGATTCATGAATCCGGTTTGCGACCAGGCCACGATAACGCCCAGAATGGCCGGCAGGAAACTGGAGGGAACAAAATGGTAGCGAAAAGCAAGCCACCACACCTGGAGTAATTCCAGTATTCCCCTTTCTTCAACTAACGCACTGTGATTGTCCATTAGCAAAATTTTCCGGCGAATGGGTTTTGGTTTGGATCATTTATTTATTATGAATTTCTTGTAACACAGGGACAATTTGCAGTCAAAAGAGATTTACCGCTCAATTTCTATCCACCCAGATAGGCTTCCTTGACACGGGGATTGCCGGTGAGTTCCCTGCCGGTGCCGGAAAGAACGATGCGGCCGGTTTCCAGAACATAACCTCGCGAGGCAATATGCAGCGACATATTGGCGTTTTGTTCAACGAGCAGGATGGTTTTCCCTGCCGCGTTGATGTCCTGAATGATTTTGAAAATATCCCGAACCAGAACCGGAGACAGTCCCATCGAAGGTTCGTCCAGCAGCAGCATTTGCGCGTCGGTCATCAGCGCGCGTCCGACAGCCAGCATCTGCTGTTCCCCACCGGAGAGCATTCCTCCCTGTTGTTTTCTTCTTTCCTGCAGGCGCGGGAAAAGCGAAAATACATTTTCAAAATCTCTTTTAATCTGCTCTTGATCTTTGCGCTGCCAGGTGGCGAGTTTCAGATTTTCGAACACGGTCAGATTGCCGAAGATACCCCGGCCTTCCGGTACGTGGGCGATGCCTGCGGCCACAATCTGGTCGGCGGCAATGTTTTTCAAATCTTTTCCTGCATAGGTGATGCTGCCGTCGAAGGGAATGAGGCCCGAGATTGCCCGCAGGATCGATGATTTGCCCGCGCCGTTGGCGCCGATGAGCGTAACGATTTCTCCTTTGCCCACGTCAAAAGATATATCGTCAACCGCGTGAATGCTGTCGTAGGAAACTTTTAAATGAGAAACGGTCAGAATTTTTTCCGCAGGCGTCATACGGCCACCTCCACACCAAGATAAGCTTCCAGAACCTTGGGATTATTTTGGATCTCCGCGGGAACCCCCGTCGCGATCGTCGCGCCGAAATCCAGGACGATTAAGCGTTCGCAGATGCCCATCACCAGCCGCATCTGATGTTCAATCAAAATAATGGTTACGGAAAAGGTTTTGCGAATCCAGTCGATGAAATCCATGAGCTGGATGATTTCGTTGGGATTCATTCCGGCGGCCGGTTCATCCAGGAGCAGCAGGTTCGGTTCGGTGGCCAGCGCGCGGGCAATTTCCAGTCTCCGCTGCAAACCGTACGGCAGATTCTTGGCTTTTTCTCCGGCCATTTCATCAAGCTTGAAAATCGAGAGCAGATCCAGGGCCTGATGGATGATGCGTTTTTCTTCAGCACGGAAACGACCGATGTGCAAAAGAGCCTCCGCGGGTGTGTAGGCAATCTGGCCGTAATGCGCGATGCGGACATTATCCAGAACGCTCAACTCCTTAAACAGTCGGATATTCTGAAAGGTGCGGGCGATACCCAGCTTGGTGATTTGATGCGGCGTCAGGCCGACGAGTTCCTGATTGTTCAGTTTAATGCTGCCCTCGCTTGCACGATAAACGCCGGTGATTAAATTGAAAACGGTCGTTTTGCCCGCGCCGTTGGGGCCGATGACGCCGACCAGTTCATGCGGTTCAATGGCGCAGTTGAAATCAGACACGGCGCAAAGCCCCGCGAAACGGTGGGTAAGTTTGGATATTTCAAGGAGTGGCATCACCAGCCTCCTTTTTCTTCTGTCTCCAGAGTTTCTCCGTCACGAAATCACGCAGTGGCATGAACATACGTGCTTCTTTGAGACCCATAATACCGCGCGGGCGGTAAATCATCAGGAGTACCAGCATCAGCGGCATGAAGACCATGCGCCAGACGCCCAGCGGTCTTAAAACTTCCAGCAGGATGGTATAAATGATCGCGCCGATGACGGATCCGGCAATGGAGGCGATGCCGCCCAGATAAACCATAATCAGGATGTCTGTGGATTTGATGATGTCGAACATGCGTGGATTGATGAATTGCAACGCGTGGGCAAATAATCCCCCGGCAATCCCCGCGAAGAATGATGAAACGACAAAGGCGATGATTTTGACCTGACGCGTGTTGACGCTCATCAGGTCGCTGGCAATTTCATCTTCACGAATGGACAGGACGCCGCGGCCGAAGTTGGAATAGACCAGATTGCGGATGATCCAAACCGAGAGCGCCGTCCAGAAAAAAACCCACGGCAGCGTCGTGAGCTTTCCCATGCCCAGAAGTCCTCGTGGTCCGCCGATGGCGTCGATGTTTTCCAGAACGGATTTGACAATCATGCAGAAGGCCAGCGTGACGATGGCCAGATAATCGCCACGCGTTTTGAAAGAGGGGATCGCCACGAGGAAGCCGACCAGCGCGGCAACCAGGCCTCCCGCCAATATCGCCAGCGGAAATAACAGATTTTGCGCGCCGGTTGGAAAAACATGAACGGTTAAAAGTGATGCGACGTAAGCGCCCACGGCCATGAAACCGGCGTGACCGACGGAAAATTCACCCATGTAGCCGTTGATCAAATTCAGACTGACCGTGAGAATGATATTGATGCCCACGTAAATTAAAATCAGTTGCAGGTATAAGTCTATAAACTCGAAAGTGGAGGCGGCCGTGCAAAACGAGATACCCGTTATCATAAATAGCGGCCAGAAATATTTTTTGTCGGTGAGCGTGTGCCAGCGCTTCATGAAATGATCATAGATTGTTTTGTTTTTGGACATAACTACACCTTTTGCGGTTGGGGCTTGCCCAGGATGCCATAGGGGCGGACAATTAAAAGAATCAGCAGCAGTGTGAAGGCCACAAAATCACGATACGTTGAGGGGAAAAACGCGCCTACCATGATTTCCACCGCGCCCAGAATAAAACCGCCGATCATCGCGCCGCGGATGTTGCCGATGCCGCCGACCACAGCGCAGATAAATGCTTTCCATCCGACCATGATGCCCATGTAGGGATCAATCACCGGATAAGCAAGCCCGTACATCACACCGGCCGCGCCGCCGAGGCCTGTACCGATGGCAAATGTTACCGAGATGATTTTATTGACCGGAACGCCCATCAGCGGAACAACCGTCTTGTCCCAGGAAATGGCGCGCATGGCCATGCCCGCTTTGGTGTGCTGCACAATAAAATCGAGAATTACCATCAGCGCCAGCGAAAGGACAATGATGAGAATCTGCAGCGAGGAAATAGAAAGCGATCCGACAATCCAGGTTGTGTTTTCCAAAAGCTGCGGAATATGTTTGGGATAAGGCGAAAGCGCCAGCGTAAAGTTTTCCAGAAAAAGGCCGACACCCAACGCGGTAATGATGGCGGACACGCGCGGCGCGTTGCGCAGCGGTTTGTAGGCCAGTCTCTCAATGACGACGCCTAAGAAAGCTACGCCAATCATGGACAAAAGAAGCGTTGGAACAAAAGACAGATGCAGATAAACAGCCAATAGAAAACAGAAAAAAGCTCCGACCATGAACAAATCGCCGTGCGCGAAGTTGATCATAGTCAGGATGCCGTAAACCATCGTATAGCCCAGAGCGATCAGCGCATAGATACTGCCTAATTGCAGGGCATTGAGGATTTGTTGAAAAATATAGGCCATATTAAATCATGGTTTGGCGTTGGCAAACCATGTAAACTTTCCATCTTTTATTTTTAAGATAACCGCGCTTTTGATCGGATCGCCTGAGCCTTCCTGAAATTGCATGTTACCGGTTACGCCTTCAAATTGTGGAATTTTAGCGAGCGCGTCACGAACGGCCTGTCGATCGTTTTTGCCGGCTGTCTTCAATGACTGCCAGAGCAAACCGAACGAATCGTAAGTCAGTGCGGCCACGTCATCCGGCGTTGAGCCGTACTTGGCTTTATAGCTGGTGATGAATTTCTTTGTTGTGTCGCTGGCCGAATCAGCCGCGTAATGCGTGCTGAAATAATAGCCTTCGCAGTCCTGTCCGCAGAGTTTCAAGAGTTCTTCGGACCCCCAGGAATCCGAGCCGATAAAAGGAACGGTAATGCCGAGGCGCTTGGCCTGCTGAATCTGCAGAGGCACTTCGCTGTAATAATTGGGCAGGAAAATGATTTCCGGCGCGGCCTGCTTGATTTTGGTGAGTTGCGATGAGAAATCCTTATCATTGGTCGTATAGGTTTCAAATGCGACAATCTTGCCGCCGTTTTTTTCATAGACTTCCTTAAAAATTTCAGCGATGCCCTTGTTGTATTCGGAAGCCACGTCATAAAGAACCGCAGCCTTCTTCAATTTGAGATCGTTGAGCGTGAATTTCGCCACCACACCTCCCTGAAAAGGATCGATAAAGCAGGCGCGGAAAACATATTTTTTGGGAGCATTGGTTTTGGAATCCAGCGTGGCTTTGGGCGCTGTGGACCAGGGTGTGATCAAAACGGTTTTGCTGGTTTCGGCGATTTCCGCCGCTGGCAGGGCATATCGGCTGGCATTGGGTCCGACAATGGCTGTCACTTTCTGCTGGGTGATCAGCTTTTGTGCCGCGGCAGCGGATTGATCAGCCTTTCCGGCGTTGTCTTCGATCAATAATTTTACCGGATATTTTTTTTCGCCCAGTTGAATACCGCCGGCATCGTTAATTTCCTGTACGGCCATTTCAGCGGCGTTTTTACAGGATGTGCCCACGGCCGGAACATCACCGGTCAGTTCGGCAATGACCCCTATTTTGATTTTAGATGAATCATCGCTGCATCCGAAAATGCCGAGCGAGAAAATTACTAGAAGGATGATCAGTAATGATGATTTTTTCATAGAATGTCTCCTGTTAAGGTTATATTTTCACAATAGTTTATAAGGGAATGGCGGTATGGTGTCAATAATTAAGTTCTACGTTTCAAGGTTCAACGTTCAAGGCTTAAGATTTTAAGTTCAACGATTCAGAACCTTCACATGGCCTAAAGCAATTTCTGGACATATCGAGCGATGGCGGGAGAGGCGGTCATGCCGGGGGATTCAATGCCGACCAGGTTAATGAATCCCGGCGCATCTTCTTTAATGACGAAATCGCGAAAATCATCACCAGGCCCCTGCAGTTTCGGACGGATTCCGGACATATCGGGATGAATATTTTCTTTTTTCAGGAAAGGGAGAAATTTGCTGGCGCTTTGGTGAAACTGTTCTGCTTTTTCAGGTGCGACATTATAATCTTCCTTGCGGTCAATGAAAGTTACATCCGGGCCCAGTTTGAATCTTCCGTTTAAATCCATTGTTAAGTGAACGCCGAGTCCTGTATGTTTTTTTACCGGAACCGGATAAATCAGCCTCTGCACGATTCCGGATTTTACTCCAGAGAGGCTGCAATAATCGCCCTTGCAGTAATGCAGGTGATAATTGCTGCCCGTCATATTGGCGATCGTATCGGATTCCAGCCCTGCGGCATTGATGACAACGGCGGATAAAAGTTCAAAAGTTTCTCCTTGAGCGTTTTGGGTTGCCAGCCGGAAGTATTGCGATTCTTTTTCAATTCCCACAACCTTTGTCCGGTAAACCATTTGCGTTTTATTTTGTTGAGCCGTGAATAAAAAATAATTCATTAAATCGTGAACGCTGATGATGCCGGTATTATGAGAATACAGAGCAGCCTGGGCCTGAACATTTGGTTCCATATCGGAAACCTTCTTTTCGGTGATTAGTTCTAGCGCTGCCACACCGTTTGCTCGACCGTTTGCGTAAAGACACTCGAGTTCTTCATCATCTTTTCTGTTTACGGCAACAATAAGTTTTCCGGTTTTTTTATGAGGAATTTTATTTTTCACGGCTATTTCATAGAGCCTTCTGTTTCCTTCGACGCAAAGAAGTGCTTTCAAGGAATTCTGCGGATAATACATGCCACCGTGAATGACCTCGCTGTTGCGCGAACTTATGCCGCCGCCATGCGTATGATTTTTTTCAAGAATAAAGACGCTGATATTTGGCTTGGCGATTTCGGCGGCGATGGCCAAGCCGACGACGCCGGCTCCGATTATTGTAATGTCAACTTTCTCCATGTTTTTTTCATACACAATTTTATTGATTACCGCAAAAAAACTTGAGCGCATTCATGGGTCGTGGTATTAATCAAAAATAAAAAATCAACAAAGGCGATGTCTGCATTGAGGCTTGTTACTTATAATGTAAATTCCATCCGTTCCCGTTTGCATATTGTTTTGCCGTGGCTGAAAGCCAACAGTCCGGATTACTTCTGCATGCAGGAGACAAAAGTTGCCGATGCCGCCTTTCCCGTATCCGATTTTGAGTCCTTGGGTTACCATGTCGTGTTCAAAGGCGACAAGCAATACAAAGGGGTGGCCATTGCCTCAAAGCAGCAACCGCAAACCGTTACGTATGGTTTTGATTCAGAACCGGCCGATGCCGACCGCATGATCATTGCGACCTATGATGATCTGACCATCGTCAATACTTATGTCCCGCAGGGGCAGGAAATGGAAAGCGCGCAGTTTGCCTACAAACTGGAATGGCTCGCCCGTTTTAAAAAATATTTGCAGAAACATTTTCAACCGAAGAACGAAATCATCTGGTGTGGCGATCTGAATATTGCGCCGGAAGCCATCGATGTGCATGATCCGAAAAGATTACTGGGGCACGTCTGCTTTAATCCGGAAGTCTGGAAGGCACTGGAGGATATTAAGGCATGGGGACTGACCGATGTGTTTCGTCATCATTATCCGGGCGTTGCCGGTCAATATACTTTTTTTGACTACCGTATCAAAGATTCTGTCAAGCGAAAACTGGGCTGGCGCGTCGATCATATTCTGGCGACGAAAACCCTTGTCGCAAAATCAAAAGGCTGCACGATTGATCTGGAATCAAGACTGGCGGAAAAACCATCCGATCATTTGATTTTTTACGCGCAGTGGTAAGAGGGAAAAATGAATAAAAAAGAAAATATCGAACACATCAATATGAAGATCGCCACTGGCATTGAAAAAATTGAAATGCAACTGGCCGAAACCAGGAATGTTGCCGAACTTTTTGAAGTGCTTCTTACGGGAATAGAATATGGATTTCAGGTGCCTTTTGTCTGGCTGACATTCGCCAACACGAAGAAAAATCTGCCCGTTATCGAGGCGGTACAGTCATCCGGATTCTTGAAAGACAGGCTCAATATTGTCAAACCGGATTTCTTCCGCGAAATCTTTTCCTCCGGATCAAAGCCCGTGCTGGTTAACGATAACCTGACTCATTATTACCGGCTGTTTCCTGAACATCGAAAATATTTTGTCAAATCGCTGGCCCTGGTGCCGTTTAAAATCAACGGCGAATATACCGCCAGTTGGAACAATGGCGATGCCATACAGTCCCGCTACACGCCCGATATGGAAACCAATCTGCTGCAGAAGTTATCCCGCTCACTGTCCGCCCGTCTGGATGAACTGATTTAGCCAAAAATAAAAACTCTGAAGTGTCCACTTGAATGGACAGTCTGTGTTCAATTCAAGTTTGGAAAGGTCGTGGGCTATAAATTGTGTTCTTAATCATTACCACTGTGCAAAGACCCTGAAATAATATATTTCTAAATTCGTAGGATGGCCCTTGAGTCTTCGGACATCTACCAGCCGGTTTTCAATATTTATGACCACTTGGAAATGTTGAACGGCAAGTGCGCCGGGATCATCAGCGATATGGTAAAATACTCGGTTGTGCTGATTTATTTTATCAGCGGAACGATACGTTCAATTATCTACAAACCCTCGCGCCTTCGGTATCTGAATAATAACATTGAGGGATACTATAAATATTATCGCCATCCAGTGCCTTCTCGTCGTCTAAAATCATTTTAATAATCGATTTTTGCTCGAGTTCCGCAGGCACACTGATTTCACATATTGCCCCCGGAAAATGCTTTCCTTCATAAACTGCCATGGAATAAGGTGCTTTACTGTAGTAATCTTTTTCATAGATTTGATTATCAACTCCAACCATACCATCGCAATATGGTACACGCATACAGTAAAATCGTATCGCTAGAAAAGGTAATTGCTTACCGTCAACTTTAAATTCAGAATATGGATTGCGCTTGTTAAATTCCTCCATGTGACTCGGTCTTAAATCTCTGGCAGCATCGCTGCCCGCACTTGCCAAATTGCCGAGGGAATCACCCTGATGCGGAGTGGCAATGGTATAAACTCTTTCTATTTTCTTTGCTGCACTGAAGTTTTCACTGTCATAATAACTCACCAGATAGCGCAAATCCAGCCCCCCCATACTGTGCCCAACCACTCGCAGAGAGCCGTTGTGTATGTTGCATTGTTTGGCAGCTTTATTAATATAGGAGTTCAACATGTGGGCCCTCTTCTTTATAGACCCATCTTGCGAAACACTGGTTCTGAAAACACGCCACCCTTTTTCTTTTGCTTGTTGTGCAAAATAATTCCATGCTTTCTGGCTATCGTTATAACCGTGAGCAAACAAGACGGCGGGTTTTGTGTCGTCATCATCACAGCCGCTCAGATCGGCTTCAATATGGGGGTCATCACTGATCTTGTATTCGCCATCCTCATGCCATATATACAGATTCTCTCCGCATTTTCTGTGGGCAGTTAATGATAAGTCTTCATCGGCTCCGCCATCCACGATTTTTTTGAAGTATATTTCAAAATTTTTCTTATTACCATCACCATCATAACACTCTGCAATAGATATATAATTGGCTTCATGACTCCCTACTGTTTTGTGCTTATCCGGGCGCCAAGTGATATCAACTGCAAACTTCAAATCATGTGTTGTTTGATTGACAAAGGTAATGTGTTCGTAATCGTGATCAGAACCAAAAACGCTACCAACCCTTTCAAGTTCCTCGTTAGAATCAGATGTGCCGCATCCTGCTATAAGTAATAATAAAATGAATACTAGAATGAAAACGGATGATACTCTGACTGACATGTTTCTACCTCTCAAATATTTTACATAACAGCGACTGTGAATGTTAGCGTGCCTGTAGAAGAACTCTAAAATCAGTTCTTTCACCCTTTTTCATCGTGCGATCATCGCTTTTGAGACATTCTTGGTAGTTGAATATTTTTAAGTTCCAACCGCTGAATATTGCTTTTCGACTTAGTCTAAATTATTTTATTTATTTTCCCACAACTTTTTTTAGAGATCTATTTTAACTTAACAAATACGGCAAGGTCATAGACTTTACCTGCAAAGTTTCATTGCCGAATAGTCGTTAGGATTGTTGAATACGCCTACGAAAGGTTCATCAACGAGCAGGTTTTAAAACTAAAAGTACCATTTGGAGGAGAGAAATTTCTCAGATTAAATGACTTATGTTTATTTGTATTGTCTTATTTATGGACGGCCATCTACATTCAAGAGCTTTTTCTTTTTCATTATCCTTAGGAAAATGTAAATGAACAGTCCGAATAATGAAATAATCTGCCACATGAGGTCATATTCCAACTTTCCTGTAACGATGTAATCTCCAAAAATTTCCATAAAAGTAAAGATTACAATAATGGCAAAGAATCCTGAATATTCATTTTTTAGTGCTGTTCGTAATGAAAAAGGATAAGATGATCTTCGCCATTGACTGAATTTAGGTATAAAAGCAGGGGTTTTTTCCGCCCATTCCAAATATTGCTGTCCAAATTTGTCACGCAAAAATTCTTCTTCAGCAAAAATTATTCTTTCATAATAAATCCAGAAAACAAGGATGATAATAAAACTTAGCCACCAAACCTTGACAAATAAAGATAAACCAAACCAAATAATGAAGTTACCCAGATACAAAGGATTTCTGACAACAGAATACATTCCGGTTGTATTTAACACATCGGCAATTTGAGCTTTCGTATTACGTCCTGATGTTCCCTCCGGCACAAAGCCTACTGTGATCATTCTAAGAATGACTCCCGACATAGACACAGCCAGGCAAAACATTTCCCAAACATCATCCAGCAGTTCACTGCCAAAAGGATATTTAAATTCACGAAAAGCTATCAGAGACAAAACGAGTATAAGCAATGGCAGATAACTCCTCCACCGAAACAACCAATGCCCTGATTTCTCCATTTCTTCCCGTAAAGCCATACCTGCACTCTGATATTATTGCTTTTCTATCGATGTCATTTAATATGTTAACTGGAAATAATCAATATTTTAATTTGGAATACACAGCAACATGAAGTTTGTTCTAATGATCACTTTTAGGGAGCTATCGATTATATTTACTCAACCTCATTTTCAGCTTGGCTCATTATCCCGCTCCGGGGATAGTTCGACTAACGCTTCGAGCTTCATTGCATTCGCTCTTAGCGAGTCTCACATAGAAAAAACCCCGTAAAAGTTTACGGGGTTCTTCGTGGTATATCTTTGAAGGGGAAAAGGGGTTAGTTAATTAAATTTTTGAGCGCGTCAACAACCGGTGCGGTAAACATAGACACCATAAGAGTATAAAGCGCGAATGAGCCGATTGCTTCGCTCATGTACAATCGGCGATATTTTCTTTTCAGGGAGACGATAATCAATCCGCCGACAATTAAACAACCAAGGTGAAAGAACGGAAAATCGCTATTTCCGGTTATGCTGAACTGAGCATAACTAAAAGATGCTGTTACCAAAACGACGAAAGCGGTTAAGAGGGATGTCTGTATCAATTTTCTCATAGCTCCTGATCTCCTTGTGAAATTATCTGCTTAGTTAGTAATGAAATAAATGTGCCAAAGTTTATAAATAGAAAATTAAATTTGTAAGTAATTAATATAATAGGCTAAAAATTATTCCTAGGGTGTGGGATTGCTTGAAAAATGTTTTTCACAAAGTTAAAAGAAACGTTAAATATTCGACCCAATATCAATATATCATTAAATGCCTGCCCGATGTTAAAAGTTATTTTTGTCCTGCATATTTATCTTGACAAAAGACAGAAATCTTATATTTGTGAATTATCGTTCAAAATTTGAATAAGCATTCAAGAAAGATGCGTTCATGGTAAAAACTGAAAGAAAAGAACGTGAGTTTAATACACGTCGTGCCGAAATTCTCGAACACGCGGAAAAAATATTTTCTATCAAGGGCTACCATAATGTCACGATGGCGGAGATTGCCGGCGCTTCGGGTTTCTCTACCGGTTCGCTTTACCAGTTTTTTGACGGGAAAGAAAATCTTTACACATCCATGATTTGCGAGAAACTCGACGTGATGTATGCGGAAATCAGAAAGACAACCGAAAATGTTGCAAATGTCATTGATAAAATAGACATGCTGGTTGACGTTCAATTGCAGTTTATGGAAAAAAACGCGGACTTTTGCCGGTTGTTTCTGAAGGGTGAAAGCGCTGTTTTGTCGGAGACCATGACATCTTTGAGAGAAAAACTTATCGAGGGCTATTTGCAACATATAAATTTTATTGAAAACCTGTTAAAAGAAGGTATAGAAAAAGGACTCATAAGAAATTTGCCGGTCAATGACATGGCTCAATCCCTGTTTTATTTGATCAGAGCATCTTCAATAGAATGGATGTTGTCGCTGAACAATGAATCACCTAGCGCCAAAAAGAAATTTATTCTGGACATTTTTTTAAATGGAGTGAAAACCCATGACAGGTAAAAAATCATTCATTATTTTTTTAATGCTGTTGGCGATTATTCTTTTCCCCAGTTTCATTTATGCCGAAGAACCTTTAACGCTGGAGGCCAGTATCGATACCGCTTTGAAAAACAGCATCGTTCTGAATGTTGCCAGGGAGGGAACAAAAAGCGCCGTGGCTCAGAAAAAGGAGGCAATGACCGGATTTCTGCCCAGATTTAGTACGTCTTACAGTTATTCCAGATTAAATGAAGCACCTTTTTCCCGGTTTCAGGGTCTTCCCGTGGGACCTCTTTACGGTATGAACGGCATGGAAATTCCCGTGGGTACGGAGGATAATTACAACTGGGTCCTCGAAGCGAAGCAGCCGCTGTTTGCCGGAGGAGCGATTCTGGCCAACTATCAGGCCAACAGCATTGGCGAGGAGATCGCGCGCTTGGAAGAAACGGCAAAAATTCAGGACGTGGTGCAGGAGGTTAAAATTGCCTATTTTAACATTTTGCGGGCGCAGAAAATTCAGGAAGCGGCTCGTCAGGCCGTGGTGATGCTGAAAGCACACCGTGATGTCGCTGAAAACTATTTTCAGGTCGGCATGATTCCTAAAAATGATTTGCTTTACGCTGAAGTCGAACTGGCTAACGGCAATCAGACACTGGTCAGATCGCAGAATGCTGTCGAACTTGCCAAGGCACGTTTTAATACCGTTTTGAAACGCGATATCGTCGCGCCGGTGGACGTGGTGGATGTCCTCACGTACCAGCCTCTGGCGCAAACGCTTGAAGAATGTCTGCAGATAGCCGGCCAGTCAAGACCGGAGCTGAAAATATCATCGCTCAAGGCCCGGCAGGCGGGAAAGTACGTGCGCGTATCGCAAGGTGAATATTTCCCTTCTTTGAGTCTGGTCGGCAATTACACGAGATTTGGCGATGAATCTTCCGTTTCCGGCAGCGATTATAAGGATGCGGAGAGCTGGTATGTCATGGCGGTAGCCAACTGGAATTTCTGGGAATGGGGAAGAACAAAATTCAGAGTTGATGCCAGCCGGGCCAGAGAAAATCAAGCCATTTCCGCGTCCCGGGAGTTAAACGACCAGATTACGCTGGAAATCAAAAATGCCTATCTGATGTTAAAGGAAGCGGAAAGTCAAATCGCTGTCTCTCAAAAATTGATCGAACAGGCTGAGGAAAATTTCCGCATTTCCGAGGAAAGATACAAGGAGCGTGTCGGCACGTCCACGGAAGTTCTGGACGCTCAGACATTGTTAACGAGAGCAAAATCGGAATACGCCAACGCTCTGGGTGATTACAATATCAATTATGCCCGGCTGCAGAGGGCGATTGGAAATATCTGGCCGTAATTGTGATTCGGTGAAAGGATCAGGGAATGAGAAAAATTTTATCATATATCATCATCGCGCTGGGATCGGTCGTTATCTTTACCGCATCCTTAACAGCAAAAGAATACACGCTCAATGAAATTTATCAGCAGGCGCTGCAAACGTCGGAAAAAATCGAGATGGCGCGGGAAAATGTCTTTATCGCGCAGATGAGTAAGAATAAGGCTCTGTCTCTGTTGATTCCCCGTCTGACGGCTTACGGTACCCAAAACTGGTTCACGGAAGATAAATACACCGCTACAGGCATTCTGATTCAACCGGATGAAGCGGCTACGTGGGGCGTACGGGCTGATCAGGCTTTTTCGCTGAGCGCGCGCGAACTCGACGCTTTGAAAATGGCCGGTCAATCCATTACCAAAAGTGAATATGATCTGGAATCGGCCAAATCGGATTTTCTTCTGGTTGTCGCGGCTTCTTTTTATGATGTGCTGAAAGCTCAGAAAGCGCTGGAAATTGCAGACGCCAATCTGGAAAGATTGACGAAATACCATTATTTCGTGGAAACGAGAGTCAAGGTCGGCGAACTGACGAAAACGGCGCTTTTGCGCGCTAAAGGTGAACTGTCGGGAGCTTACGCCGATAAACTGAGAGCCGCTAATGCCCTGCAATTGGCAAGAGCAGCTCTTGTTCGTGTTACGGCCGTGGAGTCTGATTTTCAACTGAAGGAGCAAAAATTACAGTCATCAGAAGGGTGTGAATGGACCAGCTTGCGGCAGACGGCGCTGGAGAAACGGTCTGATTTGAAAAGTTATGACATGCAAACTCAAATGGCCGAGCAGCAGGTGAAATACGCCCGCGGCGCTTTCTGGCCCAGCGTGGGTCTGTTCGCCGTTTATAACCGGGCGGATCAGAAACCGGCCGGCGCAACCTTCAACGACGAGAATATTTACGGCGGCGTTTCCCTGTCGTTTCCTTTTTTTGAAGGCGGCTTGAGAACGGCAGAATATAGGGAGGCAAAAGCCAAAGAGCGTCAGGCCATACTGGCTTATGACGATCTGAAGAAGAGCATAGATGTTGAATTGAAGGCTGCCTGTCTGGATCTGGAAACGTTAAGGGGCTCGCTGAAATTTCTGGAAGATCAGCAGATTTTCGCGAAGGACAATTACAATGCGGTGCTGAAGCAGTTCGAAAACGGTCTGGCGACCACTCTGGATGTGATGGATGCCAATACACTGCTTGTGACCGCGGAGCGAGATGTAGCGAAAGCTTTATATAATTATCAGATTGCCTATCTGCTGGTGAAGAAAACAAGCGGCACCCTGCTGCAATGGGTTGATGGGCAGGCGGTGCTTTCACCGAAAGCGGTGCCGCTCGATAAATTGGTTTTCTGGCATCATGAAAATAATGAGTAAAAATAAATAATGGGAGGCCTTACCGGCTTACGATTCAGGAGGATAAAATGATGGTTGTGAAAAAGCGCATTGGCTTCAATATTAAAAGATCGTCAAAAGGCGGTTTATTAAAATTATTATTCTTGATTTTACTGATCGTGTTTATCAGCGTACCCCTGGTCTCGTGCAAAAAAGAAAAAAAGGTGGAAAAGGAAAACCTGATCAATGTCCGCGTTGCCGCCGCTCAAGAAAAAATCGTTCGACCTTATATTGAAACAACAGGTTCTTTAAGAGCGGACGAAGAAGTCATGGTCAGCTCTGAGGTGGACGGCATTGTGAAAAGCATCAAAGTCGAGGAAGGATCCGCTGTCAGCAAGGGGAGTCTGTTGGTGGAAATCAATCAGACCGATTACAGACTCGACAAGCAAAGGGCTGAGGCGGCCATGAAGCAGGCAGAAGCCAGTCTGGCCAATGTGAAATCCGAGTTTCAGAGGAAAGAATCTCTTTATAAGGAAGAATTGATCACCAGACAACAGTACGATGATATCTCCACAAGAGTCATTCTGGCGGAAGCCGATCTCGCCAAGGCAAAATCCATGCTCGAAACTTCCGCGGAAAGGCTTGCCCGGACAAGAATATATTCGCCGCTCAACGGCATGGTTAAAGAGAAAAAAGTTTCCTCCGGAGATTTTGCGCGCACAAGCCTGCCTCTTCTGCATTTGATTAAAGTCGATCCGCTGAAACTCAATTTTACCGTCAGCGAGAAAGATATCGCCGATTTGAAAACAGGACAGGACGTCGATTTTACGGTTGATTCGTTTCCCGGTAAAAAATTCAGCGGCAAGGTTAACCTGATTTATCCCAACGTGGAAGAAAGAACCAGAACGCTGCAGGCCGAGGCCATTGTGCCCAATGCCGACAGGGTGCTGAAACCGGGATTATTCGTCAGGGCCACCATTTACACGGGACCTCCCCGCGAAGTCATTGTCGCTCCTCTGACGGCTTTAATATACGACAATGCAACCGTCAGCCTTTTTGTTGTGGAAGGAAATCTGGCGCGTGAACGGAAGGTAACGACAGGCCGCAAATATGGAGAAGACATCGAAATTATTGAAGGCCTGAATGCAAAAGAACAGATTGTGGTGGTCGGACAGAACAATCTGTCGGAAGGAATAAAAGTCAATGTGGCTCGCTGATACATCGGTCAAACGTCCGGTTTTTGCCACCATGGTCATTATGGCGCTGGTGGTACTGGGGATTGTCAGTTATCCCAGCATCGGCGTCGATCTTTTTCCCAAAATTGATTTTCCTATTGTCACCATTACCACCACCCTCAAGGGTGCCAGTCCCGATGTCATGGACGTTGACGTGGCCGACAGGATTGAAGGCGCCGTCAACACGATTAACGGTGTAAAAACCATTACGTCAACGAGCACGGAAAGTGTCTCCCGCACGATCGTGGAATTTGTGCTGGAGCGGGATATTGATCTGGCTGTTCAGGATGTGCGTGAAAAAGTTTCGGAGATCCGCAATAAGTTACCGGAAGACATCGAAGAACCGAGAATTGCCAAGGTGGATCCCGATTCGACGCCGATTTTATTTATGAATCTTTCCGGAAATAAATCGATCCGGGATCTTTCCACCTATGCCGATGAAGTTCTGAAGGAACAGCTCCAGAGAATTAACGGCGTCGGTAATGTCAACTTTTACGGATTACGGCTCAGGCAGGTGCGCATCTGGCTGGATGCAGCCAAAATGCAAGCCTATCAGATTGCGCCGTCTGATGTTGTCCTCGCTCTCAAGCGCGAAAACATCGAACTGCCCGGTGGACGCATCGAAACGGACACCAAGGAATATACGGTCCGGATTAAGGGAGAATTCCCCCAGATCCCTGATTTTAACGATTTGATTGTCAGTTATTATAATGGCGCGCCGGTAAAAATAAAAGATATCGGACGGGCGGAGGACGGTACGGAAGAAAGAAGGTCGCTTGCCCGTTTCAACGGCATCCCTGCCGTCGGTATGGGTATTCAGAAACAGTCGGGAACCAATACGGTGGCCGTTGCTGACCGGGTGAAAAAAGAAGTGGAGAAAATCAACAAAACACTCCCCCCCGGCATGAAACTCAACATCTCGGTCGATCAGTCTGTCTTTATCGTTCGTTCCATCAACGAGGTGCAACACCACTTGATTCTCGGCAGTCTCTTTGCCATTCTGGCCGTTTTTCTTTTTTTGAAGAACATACGGACAACTTTAATCAGCGCCGTGGCGCTGCCTGTCTCTATCATTTCCACGTTTGCCATCATCAATGCTTTCAACTTCACCTTCAACAATATGACGATGCTGGCGTTGTCGCTTTCGGTCGGTCTGTTGATTGACGATGCGATTATCGTCATCGAAAATATTTACCGGCACGTGGAAGAAGGTATGGCGCCCATGGAGGCGGCCAAATTCGCCACGTCAGAAATCGGATTGGCGGTTATGGCCACGACGCTGGCGATTGTGGCCATCTTTTTACCGGTTGCTTTTATGAAAGGAATTATCGGCAGATTTCTTTCTGCAATTCGCCCTGACCATCGTCTTTGCCGTGATGGTCTCCCTCCTTGTTTCATTTACGCTGACGCCGATGATGGCCTCCATCTTTCTGAAACCTCATACGATGCGGCATGCCGGTGCTGCAACAAATGCGGCGCGCGTTTCTTTTTTTAAGAAAGCCGGCGATTTTCTGGAAAAGCATTACAAACGGCTGGAAACATTTTATCGTCGTGTTCTGGAATTTTCCCTTCAATATCGAAAAACAATGCTTGTAGCGGCGCTGCTTATCTTTGTGTTGAGCATTTTGTTAGCGGTGTTCGGTTTGGGCAAAGAATTCCTTCCGCCCGAGGATCAGGGCAATTTTATTGTGCGCATGGAAGCGCCGATTGATTATTCCGTTGATCAGGTCGAAAGATATTTCGGCGAGACGGAGAAAATGATTAAAGAATTTCCCGGAGTCAAATCGGTTTTTTATGTCCAGGGCATTCAAAGCGAAACCAACAAGGGAAGAATTATGGTCACGTTGCTGCCCAAGGCCGAACGAACCAACAGCCAGGAGGATATCAAAAAAATAGCGCGTATGAAACTTAAGCGAATTCCCGGCATGAAAGCTTCCGCGGAAGATATCTCGCTGGTCGGTGGCGGTATCAGGCAGGTGCCGATTCAATACAGTATTCGTGGACAGGATTTAGCCGAATTGCAGAAATATGCCAAACAGATAAGTGCGGAATTTGCCAAACTGCCGGGTATTGTGGATGTGGATACATCACTGGAAGTGGGCAAGCCGGAGTTCAAGGTCTATATTGACCGTGACAAGGCGGCGGATCTGGGGGTGGACGTTGCCACGGTCGCGGAAGCCATCAACTTGCTGATCGGAGGAGAGCTGGATATCGCGCGTTATAAGGACGAGAAAAAGGGAAAGCGTTATGATGTCCGGGTGCGGTTAAATCGAGAGGATCGTGCAAGCAGTGACGCCCTGCAGAGAATTTATGTGCGCGCGCGCGATGGCAAACTTGTGGAACTGGGCAATGTGGTCAAGTTACAGGAAGGAACAGGGCCCAGTGTCATCAATCGGGCTGATCGACAGCGCGCGATCACCATTTTTGCTTCGCTGGAAGGCAAACCCCTGGGTGAGGCTCAAAATGAACTGAATGCGATTGCTGCACGCATTCTGCCGGCGGATTATGTGCCGAAGTATTATGGTATGGCCGAAGTCATGCAGGAATCTTTCGTTTATCTGCTTTTTGCCCTGATGCTCGGTATCGTCATGGCCTACATGATTCTGGCTTCACAGTTTGAAAGTTTTATTCATCCCGTAACCATTTTGCTGTCCATGCCCATGTCATTCATCGGAGCTTTTGGAGCGCTGTTTGTTACAGGAAAGACACTCAATATCTTCAGTCTGATCGGTTTAATTCTTCTGATGGGGCTGGTGAAGAAAAACGCGATCCTGCTGGTGGATTACACCAATGTTTTGCGGGAGCGCGGCATGTCGCGTCGTGAGGCGATTTTGCAGGCCGGTCCGGTCAGAATGCGGCCCATCCTGATGACCACCTTCGCCATGATTTTCGGCATGTTGCCGATTGCGTTTGCCGTCGGCGAAGGCGCGGAAACCCGCGCTCCGATGGGCATTGCAGTCATCGGCGGCTTGTTGACTTCTCTGATCCTGACGCTGGTGGTTGTACCGGCAGCGTATGACATCTTTGATGACTGGCAGGAATATTTTAAAAAGAGACGCGCGAAAAAAGCCGGTTGATTGCTCTTTAAAGGAAAAGTTTGAAAAATATTTTCCAGGAGTGAGGTCATAATATGAAAATGTTTTTGGTTATTTATTCCGAAGCGGCCGATGAGGATATTGTTGCCGCTTTTAAAAAATCAGGATTTAAAGCTTACACAAGAATGAGTGAATTAACGGGTGAAGGGGAAGAAACTGAGCCTAAACTGGGAACGCATTACTGGCCGGGAAATAATAACGCTTTGATGATGGCCGTGAACGATGAAAAAATTAAACCACTTTGCGAACTGGTCAGAAAATTAAAAGTCGAACATCCGCGCGCGGGGTTAAGGGCGTTTACTTTCCCGCTGGAAGAAGAATGCGTGTAAAGGCTAATGCAGCTTCATGGCAATCATAGACGCCATTTTTTCCTGTTTGCGCCATAGGCCATAGATCATTCCATTGGCACAAAGCCTGTTGATTTCTTTTCTTAAAGCAGAACTTGTCCGGACAGTATTTTCGTCTTTTAGCGGAGTTTGAGGAAGCGGAATGAACGTATGGGCGTGAATTTTGGCGCCGGATTGATGCAGGTCTTTAATCACTTTCAGTGTTGAGGACATGTCTTCATCCGTTTCTCCGGGCAGGCCAAAAATAAAATCCACATTGACTTTCAGTCCCGCCAGCAGAGTGGCGTCAACGGCTTTGTATATCGATTCGACATCATGTCCTCTGTGGACAACATCAAGAAGTCTTTGACTGCCCGACTGCGCGCCGATAACCAGATTGTCGTTATCGGCGTATTTTTTCACAAGTTTCACCGTATCGGGATTGACGTGTTCCGGCCGGACTTCCGACGGAAAACTGCCGAAGAACACTTCTCCATGCCTTCCCACAAGACTCCTGATGCCTGACAATAGGGTATCCAGCTTTTCATAATGGATGTTTCTGCCGTCTTCCGAACCGTACGCAAAAGCGTCAGGTGTAATGAATCTGAGGTAAGGTGACTTGTATTTTTTGAACAGCTTAACGCACTCCAGAATGTTTTCAATGCTTCGGTGTCGCGGTTTTCTCCCGAATAAATGAGAAACCTGGCAATAGCGGCACCCAAAAGGACATCCCCGCGTAATTTCAATCGGTCCGTGTTTTGAAAAGAAATCGGATACCGGAAAATAATGGCTTATGTTAATCGGCTCACGCATACCGGTGAAGACGTAATATCCGTTTTCATCAAGATACGAAATCCCTTTCATTTTCAGATAATCTTCATGGTTGTTTATTTTACGCAATAATTCGACGAGCGTTTCTTCTCCCTCGCCGTTGATGACCAGGTCAAACCCGATTTTTAAAGTTCCATGAGGATCCCCTGTGGGATGCGGCCCTCCGGCAAGAAACATGGCTTTAGAATTGCCGCTTTTCTTTAATCTTTCAACCAGGCCTTTGATCTGCCAGAACTGCGGTGTGGAAAAGGATAGGCCGATGATTGTTTTTTGATGATTTTTGAGAACAGTGGGAATTTCCTGAAAAAGTTCTTTTTCACCGGTAAAAAAACAGACGTCAATGTTCTTTACATCCGGATGTTTTTCTATGGCCCCGGCCAGAGCATTATAGCTGTTGCGGTTTTCTTTTGTATAATAAAATATCAGCGCCGTTTGCGAATTCATGGGTTTACTCATTGGAGAGAAGAAGTCATTATTCATGAGCCCAATCTATTGCCTTTGTTCAGGAAGAGGAGTGTTTCTTTTCAGGATCAGTGATTTTCGGACAGCTACGAAAACAAGCAAAAGATAAATCGCCAAAGCGGACAAAGATATCCATTTCCCTACTACAAAAGATTTGGGCTGATATTCGAGGCGGCAATGATGCTTTCCGGCAGTCAGGGGAATCGCCATCAGCGCATAATTAGCGGGCATGATGCGATAGTGGTTTTGTATGCTGCCGGCGAGAGGTTTGACGCGCCAGCCCTTGCTGTATGTATCGGTAATGAGCAACATGGCAGGCTGTCCCAGGGTGGCATGAATGGTTAAATGATCGGTGGAAGAGTTTTCGATTGTGCACTCTCCTGTTATGCCGTACGCATTCGGTTCTATATCAGGAGCCGACTCCAGAAAGACGATCTTGCGGGGATCAAAGTCCGGATTTTCCATGGCTCTGAAGATATCATCGCGATTACCCATGATCCGCCATTGTGGAACAAGATGAATGTGATTCATGATGTTTTTGGATTCCAGAACTATATTCTGACCGTGCTGCGGGATGAAAAAATAACGGCATCGGAGCATGTCCAGCAGACTTTTATGCTTTTCAAAATCGAGATATTGAGCGGCATTGTCGGGATTCAATCCCGGTTGCGCAAAATGCATGAACTCGGCGTAACGAAGAGGCACGGCGGAATCGTACCCCCAGATATCTTGAGCACCGAGGGACATGGCGCTGTTGGGCTGGGCATAATTAAAGATACGATAATCTCCGGGATGTTGCTGTAAAAAGGTCGCGATGTCGTTTTCTTTCAACCTATTAAAATCGAATGACTGTTTGGAGGCGTTGGCGAAGAGGAACATTTCAGCAATAGCCACAACGGCAATCAGATAGGCAAAAACGCGACGATATCTGGCGGCAAAGAATAAAATCAGCAGCAGGAAGCACAGCAACGCTGAACGCAGCAACGCCTTGACGGTGAATGCGGCGGACATCTTGATGAAATCGGGATCTGCGTAAAAACGCGGATTGGTGCCTGCTTCCCGGGTGTTCAAAATATAGGTTAAGAATTGCTGCCATAAATTTGTTGAATTCGCATCTTTGATACCCATCGATAACCAGAGCAGTGCAGCCAGAAGAATTACGCCCGTGATGAAAATGACGGCCGTCGCCAGCAAGCTACTACGTTTGGTGCGTATCAAATCGTCCAGCCCGATGGCGGACAGCATGATGAGAAATACGGTTAGTAAGGAAATAAATTTTGATGTTCCCCGGAAATGATTAAATCCGGGAAGGCTGTGATAAAGCATTTGAAAAAAAGGCGTGTGAACGCCAAGGGCAAGGATAAAAAGAATGATGACCATCGTGAGGGAATAACGCCGTTTCGAAGATTCTCCATAAAATACACCGTAAGCCGCCAGCATTGTGCCGGTGACGCCGATAAAAAGACACATTTCCCAGAGATAGAAACGACCCCAATAATCCATATGCTTCATGTCCCCGAAAAAATCAGGAACGAGAAGGGTCATGATATTTTCCGGAGGGAAAGAGAAGCTTGCCGTGTACTGATAGGACACGGCGCTGCGCATGCTTTCTGAGGCGGCATCAAGACCGCTTAAAATCTGCACGGCAGCCAGTGTCAGACTTCCCAGGCAGATCAGGAAAAGGCTGCCGATGATGCCGGTCCGATGATTGGCCCTGATCAGGCAAAGGACGGTATAAATGCCGGCGGCCAGCGCTGTGTAATAGACATATTGCGGATGTCCGGCCAGAACGAGCATGGTGACGGTAAAAACACAGATGAGAGACCATTTCAACGATCGCTGATCAAATAACCTGTCGATGCATAAAAAAAGCAGAGGTACCCACGCCAGCGTGCATAAATTGGAGAGATGACCGGCGTAAATATGCAGGAAATAAGCGCCGCTGAACATCAGCATGATGGCCGAGCTCAGACAAGCCAGTGGATGCAGATTGCGATAGGTTGTCCAGAGGTACATAAAAAAACCAATGAGCAGAACATGCAGGGCAATGCTGAGGTTGATGGCTTTTTGCACCGGAAATAATAAATAGAGAAAGTTGGGCGGATAGAGAAGAGCCGACTGGAAGCCTCCCATGAATGGAGCACCTGAAAATATGTGAGGATTCCAGAGGGCGAGATTCCCGTGCTTCAATTGGCTGAAACCGAAATCCCTCCAGTAAAAGAACTGCTTGGCGATGTCCATGGAATCGCCGGAGAGAATAAGATTTTTGGAGAATAAAACGTCGGCAAACACAGCTGCCGTGAAAACAGCCAGGACCCATAATACCAGGCACCATGATATTTTACGATCAAACTGAAACAGGTTCATTGTGTTAGAATCACATCATCTCTGTTGAAGCATTTCAATGATAAAAGAATATTTGCCGAAAATTATCAAATACTTTTTGAGGCGCAACGGTTTGCGCCAATTTATTGGATGCCAAAGGCGCCGCTGAGTTGGCCACAGGCGGCCAGGATATCGCTGCCCTTGCTGGCACGGAGCATGGTTGTGTAGTGATCATCAATCAACGTTTTCTGGAAAGCTTCCACAATTTTTGGCGATGGGGATTTGAAAGGCGATCCGGGATATTCATTGAAGACAATCAAATTCAACTTGCAGCGCTGGTCTTTCAATAAAGCGGCCAGTTTTTTTGCATCCCGAACGGAAGAATTAATTCCATCTATTAAAATGTATTCGAATGTCAGTAATCGGCGTCCGGGCATGGGATATTTTTTACAGGCTTCCAGCAGGACGTCCAGAGGATATTTTTTGTTAATCGGCATCAACCGGCTTCTGGTTTCATTATCATGGGCGTTGAGTGACACAGCAAGATTGATGCAGATATCCTTCCCCAGCCTGATAATTTGCGGCGCCAGACCGCAGGTGGAAACGGTTACTTTGCGGTTGGAAAATCCGAGACCGAAATCACAGGTGATATTTTTTATCGCTTTTACAACATTTTCATAATTGGCCAGCGGTTCGCCCATGCCCATCATGACAATGTTTTTAATTTCAGGGCATTCCGGCATCTCGTATTGAAGTGTTAAAATCTGACCGGTGATTTCCGAAGGATGCAGATTTCTTTTAAAGCCCTGACGTGCCGTCAGGCAGAACTGGCAATCCATAGCGCAACCGGCCTGCGTGGATACGCAAATCGTCCAGTTATTCTTTCCCGGGATGAGAACGCTTTCAATGTAAAGTCCGTCTTCCAGGCGCAAAAGCGCTTTTTTCGTTCCGTCTTTGGATTTCTGAACCTTGACAATTTGGGGACGGCTGATGCGCGCGATTTCGGAAAGCTTTGTACGAAAATCACGGGAAAGCGTGGTCATGGTGTCAAATGAAATGCTGCCGGATTGGTACAGCCATTTCATAATCTGCGGTGCACGGAATTTTTCCTTGCCCAGAGCGGAAATGAATTCCTCCATTTCCTCCAGGGTAAAATCAAGTAGATTGGGAAGCTGATTGGTGGCACTTTTAATCATTCAAGCATCTTTTGCAGTGTCTCGGCGATGGCGTCAATGAATCCTTCCGTGTTGACTTTTTTATTGGAAGATTTCTTTTCTGCGAGCAAAAGCAAATCGCCCGTCATGATGCCGCCCTCGACCGTGGCAAGAGCCGCTTCTTCAAGCTTATCGGCAAACCTGATGACATCCGGTGTGCCGTCCATCTCGCCGCGCTTGCGCAGACCGCCGGACCAGGCAAAAATGAGCGCCATCGAATTGCTCGATGTTTCTTCACCTTTTAAGTGCTTGTAGTAGTGTTTTTGCACCGTGCCGTGAGCGGCTTCGTATTCAAACCAGCCGTTGGGGGAAACCAGCACCGAGGTCATCATCGCCAGCGATCCGCAGGCGGAAGCAACCATATCCGACATGACGTCGCCGTCGTAATTCTTCAGCGCCCAGAGCATCCCGCCTTCGCTTTTCATAATGCGCGCCACGGCATCGTCAATCAGGGTGAAAAAATATTCAATGCCCGCCTTGTCGAATTTATCCTTCCAGTTTTTATCGAATTCCTGCTGGAAGATTTCACGGAATCCCGCGTCGTATATCTTGGAAATGGTATCTTTGGTGGAAAACCACACATCAATCTTTTCGCTCAAGGCGTAGGTGAAACAGGCCCGGGCAAAGCTCAGGATGGATTGCTCCAGATTATAATTCACCTGGGCGATTCCCCTGCCGGGAAAATCAAAGACCGGAACGCTGACGGATTTGCTTCCGTCCTGCGGGGTAAAAACCAGTTCGAGTTTTCCGGCGGAGGGAACATCAAATTCCGTGTTGCTGTAAACATCACCGTAGGCGTGGCGGCCGATGACGATGGGTTTTTTCCACGACGAAACATTCGGTTTGATATTGTTGACCAGAATGGGTTTCCGGAAAACCGTGCCATCCAGCATGGCACGGATGGTGCCGTTGGGGCTTTTCCAGGCTTTCTTGAGATTGTATTCCGTGACCCGGTCCTCGTTGGGCGTGATGGTGGCGCATTTAATGCCGACACCGTATTTCATAATCGCTTTGGCTGAATCGACCGTTACCTGATCGTCAGTGTCATCGCGGTGTTTTACATGCAGATCATAATAATCAATATCCATGTCTAGATACGGAAAAAGAAGTTTTTCCTTGACCATCTGCCACATGACACGGGTCATTTCATCGCCGTCCATTTCGACGACGGTGGTTTTCACTTTGATTTTCTTCGCCATAAAAAAATTACTGCTCCTTATTCTTCATTGGTCATATTCAGGGCGCCGCCGGCCAGGATGATCTGTTTTTGCCTCTCGGACAAAATGCAGGTTGCATAAAAAGCGGTGCCTTTGGTCTTGTTTCTCATTAAAAATTTCCCATCGCCCGCAATGGTCTTTTTTACTTCAGTCATTTCAAGAATATCTTCCTGACTGATATAATCATAGTCGCTCTCCGCGCTAAAGGTCAGCGGCAGGATGCCGAAGTTGATCAGATTGGCGGCGTGAATCCGTTCGAAAGACTTGGCGATGACCGCGCGGACGCCCAGGTACATCGGGCACAGGGCGGCATGTTCCCGCGAAGAGCCCTGACCGTAGGAATGTCCCGCCACGATAATGTTTTGTTTTCCGTCCTGACGGATGGACATGGCCCGTTTGGCGAACGTCGGATCAACATTTTCAAAAACAAATTCGGAGTACTTGGGAATATTGGAACGGTATTTCATCCGGGCGCCGGCCGGAATGATATGATCCGTCGTGATTTTATCGCCGACCTTAATCGTGACCAGCCCGTGGATTGTATCGGCCAGTTCCGGACTGCGCGGAAGAATCCCGATATTCGGGCCGCGCAGAACTTCTGCATCCTTATCTTTCTTGACCGGCCGGATGATCATGGAATCATCAATGGAAAATTTCTTCGGCATGGTCACTTTCGGGTAGCGGATTCTCAGATCGCGTGGATCGGTAAATTCGCCGGTGATAACCGCGGCCGCTGCTGTTTCCGGACTGACCAGATAAACATTGGCATCCATGGTTCCGGATCGTCCCAGAAAATTGCGGTTGGATGTGCGCAGGGATACACCGCCGGATTGCGGGCTCTGACTGTTGCCGATACAGAAACCGCAGGCGTTTTCCATCAACCTTGCTCCGGAGGCGATCAAATCGGTCAGATAACCATCGTCAGACAGGGCTTCCAGAACCTGTCTGGATCCGGGCGCTATTACAAAACTGACATCGGGATGAACTGTTTTGCCTTTTAAAATCCTGGCCACTGTCACCAGATCTTTATATGAAGAATTGGTGCAACTGCCCAGGCAGACCTGGTGAACATCAATTTTTTTCATCTTTCTGACGGGGATAATGTTGTCCGGGCTATGCGGTCCGGCCGTTAAAGGTTCTACCTTGGCCAGATCTATATTCACGACTTTCACATACGGAGCGTCTTTGTCGGCCTTGAATTCGACAAAGTCTCTTTCTCTTTTTTGGGAGCGCAAAAATAGGCGGGTCATGTTGTCACTGGGAAAAATGGAAGTGGTCACGCCGCACTCCGCACCCATATTGGCAATGGTGGCCCGTTCGGGAACGGTTAGTGATTCCGCTCCTTTTCCGCCGTATTCGAAAATCGTATTCACGTTTCCTTTGGTGGTAAATATTTCCAGTACTTTCAGGATGACATCCTTGGCGGAAACCCACGGTTTGAGTTTTCCCGTAAGATTGATTTTAATGACTTTGGGGCAGACCAGATAAAAAGGATTGCCGGCCATCGCCAAGGCCACATCCAGACCTCCCGCGCCGATGGCGATCATGCACAGCGCTCCGCATGTTGGAGTATGGCTGTCCGAACCGATCAGGGTTTTGCCCGGTTTCCCGAACCTTTCCAGATGAATTTGATGGCAGATGCCATTTCCCGCCCGGGAAAAAAAGATACCGTATTTTCGGGCCACGCTTTGCAGATAACGATGGTCGTCCGCGTTTTCAAAACCGATTTGAATGGTGTTGTGATCAATGTAACTAACAGACAGTTCTGTTTTTACACGGGGAACTTTCATCGCTTCAAATTGCAGATAAGCCATCGTTCCTGTGGCGTCCTGAGTCAGAGTCTGATCAATGTGAATACCGACTTCTTTACCGTCGATGAGATTTCCGGCGACCAGGTGTTGTGCAAGAATTTTTTCAACCAGATTTTTCCCCATGTCCTTTTCCTTGATGAAAATTAAGATGATGTAGCATTATGCCGCGAGCTTATATAATAAACTTCATAGATAATCAACCGGCAAAAAGAAAGAAAACCGTAAAAAGATAACGGGCTTTGCTCTTGAACAAAGCCCGTTATTTTCTGTGAACTTTATATAAAAATGATAGGCTTATTTAAGCGCCGCTATCGTTTAATCCCTTGACTCTTATCGCGCGCTGAAATCTTTTCTGGTAGTAGGGGGTATCCAGACTGTCAATCCGGACAGCTTTACTCTTGGACGATGCGTGGACGAATTCATTGTTTCCTATGTAAATTCCAACGTGTCCGAGAGACCGGTTCGTGTGGAAGAAGACCAGGTCACCTTTTTTGAGATTGTCGCGTGTGATGCTGATGCCGACTTTGGCCTGCTCGCGCGCACTGCGCGGCAGCGTAACATCAAAGATCCGGTAAATCCTCTGCACGAAGGACGAACAATCAATCCCTCTCAGCGATTCGCCGCCAAACCGGTAAGGAGCGCCGATGAAGCCTGTCGCGACTTTCACTAATAGCTGCACTTCGTCCGTACTGTTCCATTTGCCCAAAAGTCCTCTTGAGGTTTCCGGTTCATCTGATTGTACGGAATTATCTAGAAAATTTCCATCCTCAGTGAAAGAGATGTCATCTGAATCAGCCTCTTCTTCGGTTGCTTCCAGGTCTTCATTTTCTTCAGCTTTAGCGACACGAACGGATCGGTCTGGAGAAAGTGTCGGCCTGGTCAGGGTGAGTCTTTGTCCGATTCTTAGGCTCTTCTGGCTGACGTGATTTAATGCCATAATTTCTTTTGATGAAATCCCTGTCTTTCTGGCAATTTTGGTCAGCGTATCGCCTTTTTTAACTTTATAATAAGAAGGGTTTGATTTTGATTGAACCGATTGAACCGTTTGTTTTGCCGATCTTTTTGTGGCAATTCTTAAAACTTGATTTTTCTTTAATTTGGTTTGATGGAGATTGTTTTCTTTTTTGATCTGTTGGACACTGACACCAAACTTTTTAGAAATACTGTAAAGAGTGTCGCCGTCTTTTACTTTGTATTGTGTTGCCAGAGCGTTCGAGCTGAAAGTGCTAAATAATAAAATAAGAACAAAAAGAAATGAAAGTTTCAGAACTCGCCGTTTCATAATGAAATGCCTCCTTTTTGAGTGGGGGTATTATCCTATCAACGGTGTACATCTTTCGCTTTGATATTATGATTACAATTTGAAAACGAAAATCTATTTGCTGTACACACCAATGTACATTTTTTAACAATAATGTACGACCAACAACGTATTTGAAAGATGCTTACTAAAAATATACTGGCCTGTCAAATTTATTTTGCATTTTCCAGGGCAAATTATTCATTAAGTCATTGTTTATATTTATGATTTAATGAAAAAGAACCTGTCGGGCAAGTGTGATTTATTATTGGATTTTCTGTTCATTTTCGGTTAAACCAGTGCGCGGCCTTGAAGAGCCGGTTGACGGACTGAACGTGATGGCACTTATGAAGACTAACCAAAGGATGATTATGGGGAACTGGAAAAAAATTACATCGGTACTGCTCATTTCTATCGGGATTCTGTTTGTGATCGATATCGGGCGATATTTTATCTATCCGAGTATGTCTTATCTGAAAAATAATCGTCCCGCCAAAACGGCTTTTATGGAATACAGAGAAAACGCCTGGCGCAGAGAGGGGGTCAATAAAAAAATAACGAATATCTGGGTGCCCCTGAACAGGATATCACCTTACGCGATGAAGGCGGTGATTATCGCTGAAGATGACAAGTTCTGGTCTCACGAAGGTTTTGATTTTGAGGCCATGCAGAAGGCTCTGGAAAAAGACATTAAAAAAAAGAAGTTTAAAGCCGGCGGCAGCACAATTTCCCAGCAACTGGCAAAGAATCTGTATCTGTCTCCTTCAAAAAATCCTGTCCGGAAGATCAAGGAAGCCATTTTAACCTGGCGCATGGAAAGAAATTTAAGCAAAAGAAGAATCATGGAGCTTTACCTGAATGTCGCGGAATGGGGTGACGGGGTTTTCGGCATTGAAGCCGCCGCCCGGAAACATTACGGAAAAAGCGCTGCCGCGCTGGGTCCCCGGGAAGCCGCGGTGCTGGCCTCGATTCTGCCCAATCCCATTAAATATAAACCGCATGGTTCGTCAAGGTATGTCGTCAACCGTTCGGAGAGAATTTACCAGATTATGGTGCGCCGGGGCATCGTGATACCCGAATATGAGGAAGTGATCTCTGAACCCGATGAAAGCGAAGAAGAAACCGGCGAGCAGGCTGAACAACGTGTTTCTGATGTGACCGGACAGGCAGTTGAATCCCTTCAGCCGACGGAAGAAAAAAAGGAAGAAACCGTTCCGGAAGAACCGAAAGTAAGTCCTGTTCTTCCGGAGACGGAAAATAAGTCTAATCCCTGATGGGGATTTTATAATATTTCTATAGCCGTGGCCATGGATACACCGCCGCCTCCGCATAGGGTGGCCAGTCCCAGAGTTTTGTTGTGTTTTTTCATGGCATGAATGAGGGTAACCATAATTCGACACCCGGTGGAACCTACGGGATGTCCCAAGCCGATGCCGCTGCCGTTAATATTAGTAATTTCGCGTTTCAAACCAAGTTCCTTTTCGCAGCCGAGATACTGACCGGCAAATGCTTCGTTGACTTCACACAGTTCAAAAGCATCCAAGCTCAGTTTTGGATCATTTTTGAGCAGGTTCTTGACAGCCGGAACCGGGCTTAAGCCCATCACGGAAGGATGGCAACCTCCACGTCCTGCAGATCGTATTCTGGCAATCGGTTTCAAACCTAATTCTTTTGCTTTATCAGCTGACATGATAATCATGGCGGAAGCGCCGTCATTCAGTCCTGAGGAATTGCCCGCCGTAACTTTGCCGACCTTGGGGATAAACGCCGGTGGCAGGGCCTTCAACTGATCCATGGTCAAGCCGGGGCGGAAATGTTCATCCTTGTCGAAAATGATGGGCGGCTTGCCTTTTTTCTGGGGAATCTCAATGGGCACGATCTCGTCTTTGAAATCGCCGTTTTTGGTGGCGCGCTCGACATTGTTATGACTGCGCAGGGCGACCTCATCCATTTCCTCGCGGCTGATGTTCAGAAGCTGGGCGATCAGTTCCGTCGTATGACCCATGATATAGGGTTTGCCCTTCAAGCTCTCGAAAGGCTGGCCTGATTTGAGGGGGCCGTCGTCGGATAACGGCATGACATAAGAGCCGCAATGCAGTGCGCGGATCATGGAATCGACAAATACCGTGTCCTGAAGACGGCAGCCCCAACGAGCATCAAAACTGACGTAGGGTGTGCCGGACATATGCTCGACGCCGCCGGCCAGAATAATATCGGCCATTCCAGCTTTGATCATCGCCGTGCCGCTGAGGACGGCTTCCATCCCGGAAATACATACACGATTCATCGTAACGGCAGTCACGCTTTCCGGAATACCGGCTAAAAGAGCTCCTACTCGCGCGACATTAAGGGTATTACAGGATTCGAGACAACAGCCGAATCTGACATCATCAATCGTTGCGGGATCTACCCCTGCCCGCTTGATGGCCTCCTTCATGACCACTGCCGCAATGCGGGCGCCGATCATGTCCTTTAATGTTCCCCCGAATGTTCCTATCGCTGTTCTGCACGCTGAAACAATGACTACATCCTTCATTTTCCAATCTCCTTATTCTTATAATAATTTTCTTCTTTTAAAGCTGGGTGTTCAGGCAGTCTTTACAGAAGTTCGTTTTTCTCCCGGGCCGGTAAAAATCTTCAATCCCAAAGTGAAAATTGGCCGGTTGCAGTGTTAAACAATAACAAAAAATATGTCAAATAATAAAATTATCTTGAGCAGCCCCTGACCTGACCGTGGATTTTAAAAAAATGATCATGTCAAAGAAATCAATAGTCAACTTTGATTAAAATATTATCCTTCAATCATTCATAAACACTGTTTGGATATAAGATTATCTGTTCTCTTCAGGTAAACGAGATGGGTCAGGCTTCATCAGCGATTGAAGATAAGTTGTCAAGTTAATTTGCTCATTGGTGATTTTAAGTTTTCGGCGAATGTGTTCACGATGTCGGTTAATCGTTGCCGCGGAGACTCCTCGCAAGTGAGCTATTTCTTTCGTCCGTAATCCATTGCGAATCATATTGCAGATATTGACTTCCATGGGGGTAAGGGAATGCAGGAAATTTAAGGTCTTGTTCGTGAACGGAGATGTGATTTCTTCCAGGTTGGTTTTCAGGATATCCAGGTATTTCTGATTGCTTTTCGATACAAGTGGCATCAACGTGTGAATGATCGGCATGACGACCTTATCGATGTTCAACTGCATATTTTGATAAATACGTTTTTTATCATCTTCAATATTGGAAAGAACCACACGCAAAGCCGCATTCGCTTCCTGAAGGGCCTTTCTTTCAAGCAAAAGCAACTTGTTGTTTTCTTGTAATTCCTGTTGGGCAATGACCCGAACAGCAATTTCGCTGATGCGCTGAGAGACACCCTCCAATAAAGTTCTTTCTTCATTCAGGAATGGCCCTTCATCCGCAGGCGGTCTCTCTTCCATATAAATGATGGTAACATCGCCAACATATTCGTTGCCTATCCGGATTGGCGTGGACTGTCGCCATTCGGTCCATTCAAAATTCTTGCTTTGCATGGTTTTGCCTTGAAAAACAATTCGCGCGCAGGCGACTTCCGCGTGTTGCCATGACAGGGGAAGAAAATTAACGAGAGCATTCAGAAAATCTTCCATGGAGTCATGGTAATGTTCAGCCAGTCGAGCCATCTCATATAAACAATTCAGCTCTTTGATGCGCTCTTGCAGGGCAATTTTGACGTTGTCATCTCGTTCCATGATTATGATCACCTTTTTTATATTTAAATATATTGCCTATTATATATAGGCATTTATAGTGAATTATACGAGTATTTACAATAAGAATTTTGTCAGTTAAATTCTTGAACAAAAAGAGTGATTTGCTGAAAGGAAATGAATATGAGTCGCTTAACCATCATACAATCAGATTATCGGTCAGGACGTCACAATGCATATCCGGAGTCTTCAACGTTGTCACGCAAGAAAAGTTCATTGCCAACGATTAAACCCCGTGTTCCGGAACCGGAGGCGAAACGCGGAGCAACGTTGACGATAACAAATCATCCAGATCGTGTGACGAAATAATAAGGAATGAACTTTTAATTTCAAGGTTCAAATGGAATTTAAAATATTATCTGTTACGGATACTCGAAAGGTTTTTGAGCAGGAAGATAATCATGTTCTGTATAATCTCGGCCTGATGTTTCTTCATGGCAAGCGTGTCCAACAAAATTATACCAAGGCCGCGAAATGGTTTCGCAAGGCGGCTGAAAGGGGAAACATAGCGGCCATGTATCAATTGGGCGAAATGTATCGATGTGGAGAAGGCGTTCCCCAGGATGACACGGAGGCCATTCAATGGTTTCGTCAAGCCGGTGAGAATGAAGATGAAATTACAATGTTAATGAATAAGATTAAATAAAAGAGTTTTGTATGCATCGTGAAGCCGTCGCCCTAGTCGACAAAATACGAAGGGAGCTTGGTTGCAGAGAGGGAACAAATATCAATCAAGATCTGTTGAAGTTGATCTATAACCTGGGGAAGTAAAAATTGAACACGAAACCTCATATTATTATCTCATCGCTTGATGCGCAAAGATTGGAGAAGCTCATTGCGTCCTTACCTAAAAATGCTTTTCCGGGCAAGGAAGAATTGGAAACTGAGTTGGACAGAGCCACAGTGGTAGATCCCAAAGATGTGCCTCCAAACGTCGTCACCATGAACTCCACCGTAAAATTCATGACGGAATCTTCGTCGCAAGAGTTCTGTCTGACGCTTGTTTATCCAACAGATTACGATGCCAGCGGCGGCACCATTTCTATTCTTGCGCCTGTCGGCAGCGCGCTGCTCGGTCTATCCGAGGGCGCTGAAATTGAGTGGCCGAAACCAGGTGGTGGAGTATTACGGGTCATCATTAAAGAAGTGACTTATCAACCAGAACGTTCCGGTGATTACAATCGTTAAACCGAACCTTGAAATATAATTTTTTAAGATAAACGGATGAAACATAACGTGTATCAAATTGCAAAAAAACATTGGAAAAACGGTTTTAATTATCAGAATGCAATCCGAGGCAAGAAGAAAGGCTTCTGGTCGTGTTCTTTTAGAATTGGCAGATTTGGTATCATGATATGCAAACCGTCAAGGATTGTATCTTGTATTAATGTTTATGAACTTATTTAATGTAGACGTGATGGAAAAATGTCGTTTTGTGAAAGGTTATTTGGATGACGACAAATTGTGAGCCAGCTGCTTTTCAATAATTTTAATTATTTCTGCTGAGGAAAGAATGCCCCGTTTAATGAAATATTCGCCCAGGGGGCGCTGAAACCTCTTCTGCTTTCCCAGCAGAGCAAACAGTTCGAAGATTGAAATATAACCGGTGCGAAAAGCGCATTCGCCGAATTTTTCATCAAAATCACGAGCAGCTAATATTTGCAGAACATCCTGATAAGAAAGCAGCCCCCAGGAGGTGGCTATCTGTCCGATCAGGGGACGCTGGCGCCGCTGCCAGCAGATGGCCTCGATCAGCGTTTGCCATGAAATAAGGCCGGAGTAATATAAAAACTGGCCCAGCATCAGATTTACTTTCGGGATGCTGCCGTTGTAGAAATGGTCGGCATAATTCTTTTGTTTTTTATGCCAGTGGCCCTGGTTGTAGTATCTTTCCCCGGAACTCTGAAAATTCTGGCTTGAATATGCTTGCTGTGTTCTCCAACCGTCGAAATAGGGTGTTCCTGAATGCCTTCTTGTTTCCACAAACGAAAGCAGTCTTTCATAAGCTTCCCGGACATTGATGAATTCAGCGTTTAAGTCTCGCGCCAATGTGTCCAGGACCACCGCTCTGTCCGGATGTGTTTCCAGCGCTCTCTTGCGATAAGCCGCTTTAATGCCGACCGGTTGCAGATATTTCAGAAAATCAGCGGATACTCTGATTCCCGGGCCAAAAATGGTTTCACAGTCTTGAAAAACTTCTGTTGAAATGGATTGAATGCCCGGCATTGCCCGTGTCCTCTGAAATTTAATGTGCTGTAAAAGTAGCAGTATGCTTGAGAATTATCAAGGGAAAAAACATTTGTGAAAACTTCCGCTTGCATGATCCATGCAGAACTTGCCGGAAAATGACTTCCATGGCTTTTTCCGGCAGGGACAAAGTTTAAATGTTTTCTGACTGGTTAATGTTTCATGGTTTGACGAGGGTGAGCCAGAGAAACGTTTCTCCGCCGATATCCCGATATTGCGCTGATGAGATCTGGAAGCCTGTTGATTGTAATGTCGCGGTTAGATTTTCAGGCGTTGTATGACTGTAAAATAAACGCTCGCCCATAAATTCCTTGTAACCGTTAAAAATATTCTCTCCGGTATATTCCCTCGTGGCATAAGTAAAAAAAGCCATCCCGCCCGGTTTCAGCCAGCGATAAATTTTCCGGAAAATCTCCTCATGTTTTTCATGTTCAATGTGAAACAGACAGTAAATAGAAGTGACGGCATCAAAACGTTTTTCGGGAAATTCAATCTCCCGGATATCGGCCAATATGGTTTTCATTTTCGGCTGATAACGATGCGCCATTTCCAGCATCCTGGCCGAAAAATCGACGCCGGTCACCTGCCAGCCGTTTTGGATGAAATAAGCCGGGAAAGGTTCTCCGGCGCCGCAACCCAAATCCAGAAGATGACCCGGGGAAGCCGGAAGCAGCTTGTAAAAATCATCGATCACCTCCGTCATATCGAACAGGCCGCGATTTTTTTCGTACGTTTCGGCAAAACGGTCATAGATTTCACGTAAGGTATCTTGCATGGGATTCATTCTATAAACCAAAGGGATTGTCTTTGTCAAAGTCCGGTGTCAGTTCATCATCGTTGACTGCCTGTATGAAAATATTGTCGAAGCCTAATTTGAGGGCGTGGTCCGTGACCTGGTCGTATTCATCGCGGGTAATTCTGCGCTTCAAAATCGGGTGATGACGCACGTTGGGAGTCGGCGTGTATTGAGCCATCAGACTTAAGAAGACATTTGTGGAAACTTCTTTTTTTATCAATCTTAAAACTTCTTTCGAGTTTTCTATTCTACCGGGTAAAACGAGGTGGCGGATAATGATCCCCTTTTGAGCTATGCCGTTTTTCAATTCCAGATCGTCGCCAACCTGGCGCACCATTTCCTTAATGGAATCAAGAGCAAAACGGGGATATCCCGGGGCGGAAGAAAACATCATGCTGTCTTCCTCCAATCCGTATTTAAAGTCCGGCAGATAAATTTCCACCCTGCCGTCCAGCAACTTGATGATTTCCGGATCTTCATAACCGCCGCAATTATAAACGAAGGGTATGGTCAAGCCTTCTGTCCGCGCCAGATGCAGAGCTTCCATAATCATCGGTGTCTGCGATGTGGGAGTTACCGGTTCAACGTTGTGACACTGCCTTTTTTGCAGATCGAGCATCACATCGGCCAATTGGCGGGAATCAAGTTCCTGACCGGTCACGCTGTGAGAAATCTGATAATTTTGACAATAAATGCAACCCAGATTGCAGGACGAAAGGAAAATCGTGCCGGCGCCATGTCTGCCGGAAAGCGGCGGTTCTTCGCCGCGATGAGCCAGCGCGCAATCCATCACGATTTTGTCCGGCAGACGGCAATAGCCACGTTCGCCTTTCGTTCGGTCCACATGGCAATGACGAGGGCAAAGAATGCAATCTTTGTAAATATTAAGAAGTTCCTGAACAATCATATTAAAAAAGTTTAAAGTTTTAAGGTTTAAGTATTCAGTATGATTGAGGCGCCTCGCGCTGTTATTTTTTTTAAATCTTAAAACTTAATTACTTAAATCTTATAGCTTTTCCACGACGTCGCGAATCTTACCACTCTCCACCAGTTCCAGAAAATCGTCACCCAGCGGAGCGGATAATTCCACCGCCCGGCGCCAGTTTTTGATTCTTGTTCCCTGATCATGAATCAAAGTTACTAAATCGGTGCGGTCGGGAACCTTTCCACCGGGAAGACTTTCAACAAAACTCTGCGAAGGAAAAATCATTAAAACATTGTCTAACACATGCGGTTCCGGACCACGATTTTTTATTTGCTTGTCCAGCCAGCCGGGAATGATCCTTTCCTGGTGATGAAAGAAAAGCACGATTTCATCTTCTCTGTCGGCATACTGGTGCGTCAGGTGATAGTCAATCAGACCTCCATCGCGATAGACGCCGCGGGGAGCTCCATAAATGTCACGTACACCATGAATGACCAGAGGAATAGCGCCGGAAGCCAATACGGTATATTTAAAATTGACTTCATTTAACTGAACGTAATCGCCGCGGAAGGAGTGTTTTAAACAAAATGCCGGCGGCTTGGAGGCATTGTAAAAAACGATCCTTTCCGCGAATTTGTGAATGTTGTTGCGACTGAAATAATTAAATATCAGACATGTTAAAAGCCCTGCTTTCTGCAGCCAGTGATTTTCTGATGCGACCAGACCACGCGCCCGAGCGGTCAGGACGACGAGGCGGTATTGCTTATTGGCCAGCGCAAAAGGAAGGGCATCGTCTTCCAGATAAGCATTGACAATGCCGGTTATTTTTTCCAGTACTGATGCCGGCGTATCCTGCCGGGTGTATTCAACGCTGATATACGCGTCGATGAGTCTCTGGTAGGATGGAATCGCTTCCGGCTGAATCCATGCCGCGAAACGAAACGCGCCTGCGGAGGATCCAACCAGTTGCACCGGTTTTTGACATCCCAGCAGACCTTCCTGCAGCAGAGTCAAATCGAATCCACTGGCGATCAGCCAGCGGGGTCCCACCGCCGGTCCGAAATAAGTCGAGATGGAATCGAAATGAAAACCACCATCCTTGATGATTGGATAGATTTTTTTCCCGGCTTTAATGCGTATTCGGCTCATATCTGATGTTTGGGCAAAGGCCTTGACACGTGAACTTTTGTCCTGTAGATTTACACAAATTTTTCTTCTATTAGAATGAAGAATATAAGACTGTCCTTCTTTAAACGGGGCAGCTTTTACCAGTAATGAAAGAGAAAAAGCAAGTTTATTTTTGAAGGATGGCGTTATGGATATCAAGAGTTCTGTGCAGCAGATAGCTCGCGATGCGCAACTGGCGGCACGAAAGCTCTCCCGAGTGACCGAGACGGAAAAAAACAAGGCTCTTTTGCGCATGGCGGAAGAACTGGAGAAGAATTCCAAATTTCTTTTGGAGGCGAATGCCAAAGATGTCGTAAAAGCAAAAAAAACAGGCATCTCCATCGCCATGCTGGATCGTTTGACACTCAAACCGTCCACGATTGATCAAATGGCCCAAGGCTTGAGGGAAGTGGCCGCTCTGCCGGATCCCGTCGGGAAGGTAACGTCCATGTGGCGCAGACCTAACGGGCTGCTCGTGGGAAAAATGAGAATTCCCCTGGGCGTCATCGGGATTATTTACGAGTCACGTCCCAATGTCACGGTGGATGCTTCGGCGCTGTGTCTTAAATCCGGGAATGTCGTGATATTGCGGGGCGGTTCCGAATCCATTCAATCCAATCTGGCCATTGCTTCCATCCTGCAGAAAGTCCTCAAGGAGACATCCTTGCCGGAAAAAGCGATACAGGTCATCCCGATGACCGACCGTGAAGCGGTGAACGAAATGCTGCATCTGGAAGAATATATTGACTTGATCATTCCCCGCGGTGGTGAAGAATTAATCCGCGCGGTGGTTGCCCAGTCCAGAATACCGGTTATCAAGCATTACAAAGGTGTCTGCCATGTTTTTGTGGATGCCAGCGCCGACATGGCGATGGCCGTCAATATCTGTCTCAATGCCAAAGCTCAGCGTCCGGGTGTGTGCAATGCCCTGGAAACGTTGCTGGTGCACCAGGACATTGCCGGCAAATTTCTGCCGCTGGCGGCCAACAAATTAAAGAAAGCCGGCGTGGTCATCAGGGGTTGCGCAAAAACTAAAACCATCTTGAAGAAGATTGAAAAGGCTCAGGAAGATGACTGGTATGCCGAGTATCTGGATTTAATTCTCGCGGTGAAGGTTGTGAAAGACATGGACGAGGCCATCGCGCACATTGAAAAATACGGATCTCTGCATACCGAATCCATCATCACGAGTGATTACGCCAATGCCCAGCGTTTTTTAAACGAAGTCAATTCCTCAACCGTGCTGGTCAATGCGTCAACGCGGTTCAGTGACGGTTTTGAGCTGGGGCTGGGAGCGGAAATCGGCATTTCCACCACCAAACTGCACGCGTTCGGTCCGATGGGCCTGGAGGAATTGACAACGACAAAATTTATCATTTACGGAAACGGACAGATGAGAACATGAGGTGGGGACTTTTTGGCGGTACTTTTGATCCGATTCACATCGGACATTTACGCGGCGCGGAAGAGATGCTGGAGATTTTCAATCTCAACCGTATTATTTTTGTGCCGTCATCACAGCCACCGCACAAACTGGAGGCAAAGATAACTCCTTTCCATCATCGTGAGCAGATGATTCGTCTGGCCATTGAAGACAATGTTAACTTTTTGTTTTCCGACGTGGAAAAATTACGTGCCGGTAAATCTTATTCTGTGGAAACGGTGGAATACATTCTCCAGAACCATATGGATGATCTAGAACTGTATTTCATAGTCGGCCAGGATGCTTTTCAGGCGATCACAACCTGGAAAGACTGGGAGAGGCTGTTGTTGTTATGTCATTTCGCCGTTATGACCCGCCCGGGATATGATGATTTAAGGCTGGGCACGATCCTGCCGAAAGAATTTGCCGAGAAATTTTCTTACGATGAAAAAATCGATGGATTTCAGGGACCGACAGGACACACTATTTATTTCCGCCACACAAGTTTTCTGGATATTTCTTCCTCGCGAATGAGACGGATGGTTCAAGAGGGTCAATCCATTCGATATCTTACCATGGACAAAGTCCGTCAGTACATTATCAAAAATTCGTTATACAAAAAATAATAAGGAGTGATGTATGAATTACAAATATATTGAACTGGAGATCAAAGATTATATCGCGACCGTAACGATGACCAGAGAAAAAAGTCTCAATGCCCTGAGTCTGGAATTTGCATCGGAGATTGCCGGTGTTTTTAAAGAGCTGGCGGCTAAGGATGAAGTCAGGGCTGTTATCCTGAAGAGCAAGGCCAGAATTTTCTGTGCCGGCCTAGATTTGAAAGATGCCGCCGGAGGTTTTACCGGAACGGCCAGAGGGCCGTTTGATATGATTAAAAAATTCCAGCCGCTATTCGATTGCTGCAATGCGATTGAAGAATGCCCCAAGCCGGTCATTGCTGCAGTGCATGGTCAGTGCATCGGCGGCGGACTGCATATGATTTCCGCTTGTGATATCCGTCTCTGTACCGAGGATGCAAGTTTCTGTCTGAAAGAGCCGAAGATCGGATTATGTGCCGATATGGGCGCGCTTCAAAGGCTGCCTCTGATCGTCGGCCAGGGATATGCCCGGGAAATTGCTTTCACCGTTAATTTTTACAATGCCCGGCAGGCGGAAAAAATGGGACTGATCAATCATGTTTACGCGGATCAGTCCGCTCTGGACGCAGCCGCCCGTGAAATGGCCGTGCAAATATCGGAGAATGCTCCCCTCGCCATCGAATGCACGAAAGAAGTTCTCAATTTCAGCCGTTATACCAGCGTCAGCGAAGGCATGGCTCTGGCCATTCAGAAAAATATGTTTCTGCTGACAACCGATGATCTCAAAGAGGCGTTCATGGCCTTCATGGAAAAAAGACCGCCGGCATTTAAAGGGAAGTGAGAGACAGGAACATCAAAGCATAATCTGCATAAAATAAGAGGGATTGTTCGTCGAACAATCCCTCTTATCGTTCTGATCAGAAATTTTTTAACCCTGGTACATACTCTCGATTTCGTCTTTGTATTTTTCGAAAACAATTCTGCGTTTCAGTTTCAAAGTCGGCGTCAGCTCGCCGGATTCAACACTGAAGGGTGTTTCCATGATCCTGTAGTATTTGATCTGTT
This sequence comes from Smithella sp., assembly GCA_018056685.1. Taxonomy (GTDB): domain Bacteria; phylum Desulfobacterota; class Syntrophia; order Syntrophales; family Smithellaceae; genus Smithella. The sequence goes on along the minus strand of JAGPFC010000002.1, from coordinate 104,967 downwards.
CGTAACGCGGCAGCGTTTCGTTGACCTCGTCGATCTGTTTCTGAATCAATTCCTTTATCTTATCATGGGCGATGAGGTCTTTGTTGGAACATTCCGGAATGCCATTGTGTTTGCAGTAACGTCGCAGCTCCTGATAATCGGGAACAATCAGGGCGCTAATGTATTTTCTCGCATCACCGATGAGACAGGCCTGATCGATAAAGGGCTTGGCGATAATGGCCAGTTCGATGGGATGAGGCGCGATATTCTTGCCGCCGGACGTGACAAACAGTTCTTTCTTGCGGTCGGTAATGAGCAGAAATCCGTCACGGTCGAACTCGCCAATGTCTCCCGTCTTAAACCATCCATCGTCCGTGAATGCTTCTTTGGTTGCGTCAGGTAAATTCCAGTATCCCTTGAATACCTGAGGCCCCTTGACGAGTATTTCACCGTCCTCGGCGATTTTTTCTTCTGTCCAGAGAGCCGGTCTGCCTACCGTCCCCGGTTTGATCTGTAGTTTGTGAGCCAGGGTATTGTAGGCCAGGGAAAGACACAACGATCGAAAAAGACTGGTATAGGGGGATAAACCCTGTGCCTGTTTCGTCACCATGAGATCCACGGTCAAGTCCAGCATCTTCTTTTGGAACCAGCTGCCTTTGCTGATATCAAAACCGGTGTTGAATTCCGGTTCATTGAAATTGATCACCGGCGATGTTTCGGTAAGGCCGTAACCTTCGCTCAATTGAATGCCCAGCGAACGGATAAACACACAAACATCTTTGGAAAGTTTACCGCCGCCGGATATGCCGAGAACAACGCGGTCCAGACCGGCTGTTTTTTTAATTTTATTGAAAACCAGAATGTTGGCTGCGGCGAACTGAAGCAGGTCGATTTGATTCATGCGTGTTGCGGTGGCCATGGCGTTGGAGTATTTTTCGCCCAGTTTCATGGCCCAGTTAAAAATGGACTGTGTTGTTTGATTCTGTCGGGATATGATCGATTTTGTCGTATCGTAAATTTTTTCCCACAAACGGGGAATGCTAATGACAACATTGGGTCTGATTTCCTGAAGGTTTTTCGGTATTTTTTCAAAACTTTCCGCGAAAACCAGAATGCCCCCCTGTTGAAGGGCGCCCACATGGTAGTCACTTGTCCGGCCGAAAACGTGACACATGGGTAAATGAACAAGGAAAGTGAGATGAAGACCGAGTTCCCGTTGACAACGAACCAGTGTGGAATTGGAAGCCTGATGAAGGTTGGCTACCCAGTTTTTCTGGGTGAGAACGGCGCCTTTCTGCTTGCCGGTTGTCCCTGAGGTATAGATAATGGAAGCAACATCATCGGGGGTAACCGCGTTTATATTTTTCTCCAGCTCTTCATCACTGATTTTCCCCTTGCCCATAGCAATCACTTCATCGAAAGTATAAACACCTTCCGGTTTTGTTCCTTGCCAGGAACCCATGGTAATAATCTTGTCAATAGGAACTCCCTGTGCTTTTGCTTTGATGGCCATCTCTCCCCGAGCCTGATTGGAAGCGATGACGATTTTCGATCCGCTGTCCGAGGTCATATAACCCAGTTCTTCAACGGTCAGTGTGGGATAAAGAGGTACGCCGATAGCGCCGCAGGCCTGAATGGCCTGATCAGCAATGATCCAACGTGGTCTGCTTTCAGAAAAGATGACGATTCGATCTCCTTTTTTCAACCCCAGGACCAGCAGTCCCTTGGCAAAACCCATGGCTTCATCGCGAGTTTCCTTCCATGTTCGTGAGTGCCATTCGCTGCTGGGGTCGCCGTTTTTATCAATCTTGGCACGAAGCAGTTCGACCTGGTCACCAAAACGAAGCGCCTGATTGTGAAATATACCGCACAAAGTATCTGTTCTATAAGCCATAAACCTACATTCCCCCCTTTAGATAATTTTAATTAACCATCATGAATTAATGAATAGTTTTACATACGTTTTTTGTTGGCAGTGCGCTTTTCATACGCTCTTTGCCTTTAAAAAATCAAGTTCAAACCCTGTAAGATTGAACCGATTTCTACTTGCCCTTGTAAAGAAAACGTTCCAGAAAGCGATTATACGTTGTCCAGCCGGAATCACCGTTGTGCGAGTCCGCCATGAAGGTCTGAAAAGCATTAAATTTGGCATCCAGATCATCAATATAGTGGACAACTAAAGCTTCTAAAGTTTTCGGGCGTTTGGGAGAGCCGAATTCGAATTCGCCATGATGACTTAAAATAATATGGCGTAATTCCATTGCTGTTTGGGGGGGGAAGTCAGCAATAGCGGCTATCTCTTTATCAAGCATCTGTACTCCTAGCACAATATGACCGATAAGTCTACCTTCATTACTGTAATCAATAATGGTGTCATATGAAAACTCATATATTTTCCCTATATCATGAAGCATACCCCCGGTGATCAGCATATCTTTTTTGAGATCCGGATAGTGAGTGGCAACTTTTTCCAGTAAACGCACCACCGAAAGGGTATGTTCCAGAAGCCCGCCCAGGTAAATATGATGAAACCCTTTGGCCGCGGGCGCTTTCTTAAAAAGCTCTGCCGTCTTTTCATGCTGAAAAAAAGAATGCAACAGTTTTTGCAGCGGCTGGGTTTCTATATTTTCAATAAACGCGAGCAGGTCGTTGAACATGACATCAATGTCGCCTTTAACCGCGGGCAAATAGTCGGAAGGGTCTATATCTTCCCAGGCGCTTTTCTGAACCTTGACAATTGAAATCTGAATCGAATTTTTATAATTGGCGGCTTTACCCTCAATGTAAATGATATCACCCTTTTTAAACTGCTGATCAAATTCCATCGCATTGTCCCAGATTTTACCATCCAGTTCACCGGTTTTATCCTTCAGGCGGACATTCAAATAAGGAGCGCCTTTGATGGAAAAGGCCATATTCTTTTCGGCCGCTAAAAATGTGGAAGCGACCCGGTCTCCCTGTTTAATGTCCTTGAGATAGATTTCTTTTGTCTTCAAATGATGACCCGCCTTTCGTGAGAATAGATGTTCATCCGACCATGACGCACATAGCCGATCAACAAAATATTGGCCTTGTCTGACAGTGCCACAGCATTGGCTGTCGGTGCGGAATGAGAAATAATGGTCGGTATGCCCATGTTCCAGACTTTATAAACAATTTCGGAGGAGATTCTTCCCGTTGTTAAAATCATTGCCTGTTGCAGATTGATTTTCTGCAACAGGGCATAACCTCCCAGCATATCTATCGTGTTGTGACGGCCGATATCTTCGCGTAGGGCGACGATTTTCTTTCCCATCGCCAGAGCTGAACAATGGGTGCCGCCTGTCTGATTATGCACTGCGGAATTGTTCAGGAGTTCTTCCATGAGTTTGAGGGCCACACGGGTTTTGATCTTAAAATCCTTGGCAGGGCTCAATGGTTTAAGCAGGTCCATGTTTGATTTGCCGCGTGCCCCGCTCGACGCGATGTTTTTTACAGATGCCGGTAAGCAGTCTGTTTTTTTCTTCAGGATAACATCAACAAGAGGCTTTTTTTTGTTCATTTTGATTTCTTCGATGTCGCTCCCGCGGGCAATGATCCTTTCCGATCTTAAAAAACCTGCCGCGAGTTCTTCCAGATGAATTCCGGCGCACGCAATATTCGCCAAGTGTTTACCGTTAACATGAACGGCAAGGGTCACTTCCTGAATCACTTTGGTGAGATTGCGGGTCACGGCCGTATCGTCGCCGGAAGATATTTTTATCGTTTTGATTATTTTTTTTAAATCACTCATCGATTCTCTCTTAATAGGCGGTGATCTCCCACCCGGACGGTCAGTTTGCTGACGTCAAAATATTCCATCAGCGGAATGATATATTTACGGGACAGGCCGGTCAACTCTTTAAAACTGGCCGGGGTCGCCTTGCCGTCTTTCATCAGCAACGCTTTGTAATCATCACGCAATTTATTCAGGGAGCCTCTTGCGAAACAGAGGTCTTCATTAATCTTGATTAAATCTCCATCTTTGAGCATCAGTTTGATGATGCTTTGGGCTTGTGCTTTTTGATCTTTAAAATCATTGAGCACATCGTTCAGAGAAGGCGGCGTCAAGCCTGCGTCAGTATAAATCCGGGCAATGCCGTTGCGCAGCGAATCCAGCTCTCCTTCCAGTTGCACCTGATGTCCTGTCAGCCGGACATTATCCTTGTCAAGGACAATCGTTTCTTTTTTGCAGAGATTGCGCAGCGCCAGATTGAACAGCTTGACCGATATCGCGCGTCCGAGGGTTTCTTTGAGCTGTTCTTTGGAAATACCGCCCTGTAAAGGATTGTTCTGATGATAAACACTCAGATTTTTACAGATCAACTCTTCCAGTTGATTGTAACAGACAACCGAAATGACGGTTGTGTCTTCGTTGTCCAGCAGGATGGCTTTTCTGCCGGAAAACAACCCCTCCAGCGCTTCACGGATTTTCTTCGCGTGAATGCCGAGCCTGAAGTTCATCCCGCGCAGATTGATGCCGTTAAAACCGGCTCGTTCCATGATAACAGAAATTTTTTCCGCCAGCGAACCGTTGAGCAAGATGTTCATATCGGCAATAATTTTTTCGTTGTGCCTTTTATGTTTGGCAGGAAGGGGATCAATAATCAGGCCGCCACCGATCGTCGTTACCGGAGAATAACTGCGCAGAACGAAGCGATCGCCGGCGACAATGACATCCATGTCCGCCAGGATCAATTGAGCGAAGGCTTTTTGTCCCGGCGCCAGTTCGTCCTTGTCCAGTAAGATCAGGCGGGCAATGATTTCGCTTGTTCCGGTATGCAGGCGGACAAGTGTTCTGTTCTTCAGATTTTTTGCATTGGCGGCGAGAAATTCAACCAACACATCGAGTCGTTGAGAAGGCCAGACCGTTTTCGGCCGGACAAGGACATTGCCCCGTTCGATGGTTGATTTTTCAACGCCCTGAAGGTTGATGGCGGTCCGTTGACCGGCCCAGGCCTCTTCCACCGGCTGGTTATGCACCTGCATGCCTCTGATGCGGGTGGTGATATTTCCGGGAAGAATTTGAATTTCTTCACCAATTTTAATGTGATCGGAAACCAGTGTTCCCGTCACAACTGTCCCGAAGCCTTTCATGGTAAAGACGCGATCCACAGGCAGGCGAAAAATTCCGTCATCAGCCTTCTGATCGATTTTCCTTGCCATCTCATCAATGGCCTTGATCAGTTCGGTCAGCCCCTCCTGTTTTAAGGCCGATACCGGAACAACTGGAGCATCTTCCAGAAATGTTCCCTGTAAAAAATCAAAAATTTCTGATCGGACCAAGTCCAGCCAGTCTTGCTCGACCAGATCGGTTTTGGTCAGCGCGACGATGCCCCTGGATATTCCCAGCATTGAACATATCTGTAAATGTTCCTTCGTTTGCGGCATAATGCCTTCATCCGCGGCAATGATCATCAAAACGAAATCAATGCCCGCAGCGCCGGAAACCATGTGTTTAATGAATTTTTCATGTCCGGGGACATCCACAATGCCGAGTGTCTGACCGGAGGGAAGCATGAGCGATGCAAAACCGAGCTCAATCGTAATGCCTCTTTGTTTTTCTTCTTTGAGGCGGTCTGTATCCACCCCCGTAAGCGCTTTAATAAGCGCAGTTTTCCCGTGATCAACGTGGCCGGCTGTGCCGAGAACGAAATGTTTCATATCATTATCCTGATCTTGACGCTGAAAAATAACAAACTCTTCATTTTTTCACAAGATTATATTTGTTCTGAATCAAAAAGGAAAATAAGTTTCAAAATATGGAAGCCCGGCCGGTTATCCCTATTGTGGACACGGTGCCATAATGGGGCAAAAGAAACTGGAATGGCAGGAGACGCAATATGCTCAGACTTTTTGTATATGAATTATCGACCGCTAGGAGTGAATACAGCCGGTTTGTCCGAAGCGGTATAGAGCGGGGTCGTCGTCCTGATTTGACCGGTGGCGGTTTATTGCAAAGTCACGGAGGCTGGACCGACATCAAAGCGTTAAGAGAGACAGGCGACTCAATAAAGGCGATGATCGGATATTCGGCAACGGAAAAGCTCGGAACGTCTCAAAGCCGTTTGGCGCATCTGCTGAAACAGACACAATCGGCGATTACCTATGCTGTCCAAAGGGAAAAGGCGATTGTTGAGGCCAATTCATACCTGATTGAATAAAGGTGGATTAATATTTTGAAGCACATCCCCTGGCCCCCTACAAATTTCAATATTAAACCAATATTAAACAAACTGTTTTTTATTAATAATAAATCATCCATTTGCCAACGCTTTTAGTGTGTTGGTATGATGTCAAAAAATACTGGTATTGTATGGGGATATCGTCTTTTTTCGAGATCAACACAGAAGGAGAATTTATCAGAGATTTGAGATAAAGTGCCTCTTCGGCATTTTCCACATCAATTAGATTTTTTTTCCAGTTGGTATTTTCCTGGAATTCGGTATGTCTGTGCAGGGAATAGTGTCGCCATTTGACGCTGTAAATCTCTTTCTTCAATTCAAAGGAGAGAGACGATAAAAGAAAATTCCATATAATGATTTTTCGGTTCTCATCCAGCCTATTTTCTTTTAAAAAGCGGGCAATTGGTGCCGTGCTGTTTATGAACAGTTCCGATTTGCTCATAAAGTCAGCGGAAATGGGAATGATAAACAGGGGAAACAATAGTGACAACGCAACCAAATCAGATTTTGGGCTTTTTGTTTTGAAGAATAAAATAAAAAGGAGTGCTAAAATCAAAATCATCCATGCCGAAACGGAAGGTTTGTATGCAAAAACGGGAATCAGGCCTATGAACAAGAGTAGGAATCCCAAAAGTAAGATAGCGTAAAAACCGACCGTTAAGCGGTAATATTTTTTGATCGTCTGTTCAGGGGCTTCATCGATAAACCATCCACATGTTATTGCAGCATACGGAGCCAATGGCAGAACATACAAAAGAAGCTTAGAACTGATAGCAGAGAAAAATAGCAACGGGATTAACAGCCCCCAACATGCCAGCCAGTTCATCCCCGTTGCTTTTTGCCTGATACTATCGCGAATGGCTTGCGGAAGCAAAAAGATGGTCGGCATCAGGGCAGCGGACAGGAAGGCGAAATAATACCAGAAAGGCCTGGCGCGTTTGAATGCCCCGGCATCCGTCATGCGTTTGATCAACTGTTCCCTAATCAGAAAATGATAGAAGTCATTTGATTGTATCATGAGGAATACAAACCACCAACCTCCGATGAATAGGGTCAGTGCAATTCCCAATCCGATGTGCAAACCGTTTTTGCAGCCCTGCACATTCAATATTTTTCGTATGGGATAAATCATCAGAACGGGAATAATAATGCCGACAGGTCCTTTGGCAAAGATGCATAATCCCAGGGCAATAAAGTACAGATAGAGCATTCCCGGTTTTCTTTGCCTGAAATACATGATCAGAAACAAGACGGCGGTCAGTTCAAGAGTGTTCAGGTAGGCATCGATCGTTAATGTTCTAATGGAAATAAGCACAATGGGCACTCCTGTATAAATCAACGCCGAAAAAAACGCTTTCCGCCTGCTCTGGAATAATTCTAATACGATTTTATAGACCAGAAATATCTGGAGCAGATAGGCTATTGTCAGGAAGAAACGCGCTCCAAATGCATTGACACCGAACAGGTTCATTCCGAGTGCGGTAATCCAGTAAACAAAAGGTGGCTTGTCGAAATGGTAAATACCCAGTAAACTCGGCATGAGCCAATTGTGAGAATTTATCATCTCTCTCGCGATTTCGGCGTATCGCGCCTCGCTTGTATCGGTAACGCCCCATGAACCCAGTTGCCAGAGCGTTGCAAGCAGGAGTATCGGGAATATCCAGATTAATTTTTTTGAAATACTCATATACGCTTTGTTGTGAGAATTATGGCTTTAAAAATAAACGGTAGCGCCCTGCCGTAATATTATGCTATCAGCTTCCTTTATCATATTGTCGTTTATATCCAAACGTAAATCATTATCCAGATAGACGATGGTTTTATCTTCTCTATGTTGTTCGAAGGGGAAAGGCGATTGTTGACGACAATTCATACCTTATTAAATGAAGGTGCGATGATATTTTGAAGTACAGCCCCAGTGCCGTCTGATCTTTCTCTTCTTCAGGAGCATCTTGAATACCTTGTGCCGGAAAATGGCCTCCAGCTTTTTGAGTTCCAGCGGCAGAGCGACGCGGAACATTCCTCTTTGGCCATAGAAGTATTCATCTGTGACGAGAATGTGGCGGTGAGGATTGAACCCGAGAGAGCCGCCGAATGTCTGGACAGCAATAAGGAATCCTAGGGCAAGTTAGCCCTGTTAAATTAATTCTTGAAAATAGAAGGTGAAATTGTTACAAAACGCTGCAAAAGAGGCATGGCTTGCGTATCCTTGGTCTTGATTATGGCGAAAAGAGAATTGGTGTGGCTGTCAGCGATGAATTGGGCATGACCGCTCAAGGACTGTCCACCATCATCCGGAAAAATAAAAAACATGACTGGGAGATTTTACGCAGGATGATCCATGATTACAACGTTGAAAAGATTGTGGTCGGTTATCCGGTCAGGCTGGATGGATCGGAAGGTATCCAGTGTGAAAAGGTCAATCGCTTTGCGTTATTGATGGAGAAAACCTTTGCTCTTCCCGTGATGAAATGGCCGGAAACTCTTTCGACGAAAGAAGCTGAAGAAATTCTGATCAACTCCGGCATTCGCTGGGAAAAAAGAAAAAAAATGGTGGATAAACTGGCCGCCAGCCTGATTCTCCAGAGTTACCTGGATTCGATTGTCCAAAAGTGAATAAGAGAATTCACCCCAAAAATGCAATCAAAAGATAAAAATACTGATCGAGAGAAAATACGTCAGGGACAAACATCAGCAGGAAGTAAGTACCGGCAAAAGCATTGGTGGACCCTGACATTTCCAGTTTTTTCCCGTTTTTTGAAGAAATATTTATCTTTTAATAAAATTATTCGCCGCGGCATTCTTGTGCTATCCGCTGTGCTGGTGGGTTTCTGTCTTCTTTTTTTGAATTACTCAGTAAGCCCGATTGACAGGAATAATCTGACCGTCGTTGTGAATATACCCACCGGTTCCAGTTTTCTGGAGAGTGTGGAAATTTTGAATAGAGCGGGACTGATTAAGAATCGGCTTTTCTTTTTAAGCCTCGCAACCTTCAAAAAAGCCGGGCGCCATATCCGCGCCGGTGAATATGAATTCAACACGATGATCACGCCATGGACCTTGATAGATAAACTTGTTCGTGGAGAAATCAAGCAATACAGGGTATCTATTCCTGAAGATTTGTCCTTACGGGATATCGCCGAAATTCTGGATAAGGATAAATTAATCAATAAAGACATTTTTTTTCAACTGGCCAGAGATAAGGAATTTCTGACTTCCCTGCATATTCAGGCGGATTCAATAGAAGGCTATCTTTTTCCGGAAACATATTTTTTTAATCGTTCGATGAATACGCGTTCGATCATGCAAAAAATGGTGGATACATTCTGGCAGAATGTAACGCCGGTAATGATTAAAAAGGCGAATGATATCGGGATGAATGTTCATCAACTGGTCACGTTTGCTTCCATGATCGGCAAAGAATCTGCTGATAATTCTGAAAAGCCTCTCATTGCCGCCGTTTTTAAAAACAGACTGAAGAAGGGGATGCGTTTGCAGAGCGATCCAACGGCTGTTTATGATATGCACAAGTTTGAGGGTAAGGTTTTGCGCAGTCACCTCAGGAGAAGTTCCCCCTATAATACTTATTTAATCCAAGGCTTACCGCCAGGACCTATTGCCAATCCCGGTTTGGATTCAATCAAGGCGACATTGAATCCCGCTTCTGTTGATTATCTTTATTTTGTTTCCAAGCAAAACGGAACGCATTATTTTTCCAGTTCTCTTGCTGAGCATAACCTGGCCGTTCAGCGGTATATAAACAAGAAAGATGAGCAAACACAAGAACTTGATTACAATCAGCCCCATCAGATTGAAGAGAATTCATTACAAAAAGTTGAAGATGAAGGATCAGAACAAAAAGATTAAAAAGCGCAAGCCCTCGTGTTAAAGTCCCCCTCGTTTTTTTAATTTTTCTCCCCCGGATTATTGGCTTTTCTATTTTCCCTTTTTCCCCTGTAATTTTAAGCCGTTTTCTTTTCAAAAAAGATTAAATTTTTCCTTGACAAAGCCAACCCGCATATCTATAGTTGCCTCGTGGAGTAAAGTGGCTTATCGTGGAGGAAGGTGATGGCTGTTTTCAGGGGTCAATATCATCACACTATCGATGAAAAAGGAAGGATAATCTTTCCTTCCAAATTTCGTGAAATATTCTCGGAAGAATACGAGAACAAGTTGGTCATTACAACTTGGGAACAATACCTCATGGTGTTCCCTTACGATGAATGGCTGATTATTGAGGAGAAGCTGGCCCATCAGTCCAAATTGCGCAAGGAAGTAAGGGCTTTCCAGCGTTTCTTTATGTCCGGAGCGGTTGACTGCAGCATTGACGGACAGGGGCGTGTGCTTATTCCCCCGACGTTACGTGAATATGCCAAACTGGAAAAAGATATTGTTCTGATCGGCATGTTGAAGAATATTGAAATCTGGTCGAAAGATCGTTTTGAAGCGGGACAGAAACAGATTGCCGGGGAAATCGACAAATACACTGACTTCATAGCTGATCTGGGAATTTAAAGCTATGATTACCGAGTTCTATCACGAGCCGGTAATGCTGAAAGAAGTTATTGATGCGCTTTTAGTCAGTAAAACGGGAGTTTATGTGGACGGCACAGTCGGTGGCGCCGGTCATGCTTACTCCATACTGAAAGAAACCGACGCTTTTCTGGTGGGCATTGATTGTGATGAAGATGCCCTGCAGTTTGCGGAACAAAGACTGGCGGAATTCGGTTCGCGTAAAATTTTAGTAAAAGATAACTTTGCTAATTTAGACAATATACTAAAAAATTTAAATATAAAAAAAGTTGACGGTGTTTTGCTGGATCTGGGTGTTTCTTCCCGTCAACTGAATGCTTCGGAAAGAGGTTTCAGTTTCAGTCAGCAGGCGCCGCTTGATATGCGCATGGATCGCAGTTTGAAACCCAGCGCTTATGATATTGTCAACACATTTACGCAAAGTGAACTGGAAAAAATTATCAGGCTTTACGGAGAAGAAAAAATGGCGGCAAGAATAGCCAGGGCAATATCAAGAAGAAGACAAGAGACGCCGATTCAAACAACAACCGAACTCGCGTCCATCGTAGCGTCCTGTATGCCCGGAAAGTTCAAATGGCAGAAAATTCATCCGGCGACCAGAACTTTTCAGGCAATCAGAATTGCCGTCAACCATGAACTTGATCATATCAAACCCGCCATTCATGCTGCTGCCGATGTTTTGAAGCCGGCAGGACGTCTTTGCGTGATCTCTTTTCATTCGCTTGAAGACCGCATCGTGAAAAATGAAATCCGCTTCCTGGAAGGGGGCTGCGTGTGTCCTCCGGATATTCCTGTTTGTGTTTGTCAGAGAGAAGCGAAACTCAGAAATCTGACGAAAAAAGCCTTGATGCCCTCGCCGGAAGAAATCAACGCCAATCCGCGGGCGCGCAGCGCTAAATTACGGGTAGCCGGGAGAATTTAAATGACGCAGTCCGCTCAGTCTGTGGAAACAAGAGTGATGCCGCATCTCAAGGAAGCCGGGGAAGCTTCTCTGGGAATCAAGTATCCGACGTTTATCGTTTTCGCCATCGTCCTGATGATGGTGGCTTTGATCTATGTGGGTTCTCACATTCGCATGACGGAGCTGGAGTATAATATCGCGGCGGAACTGAGCGCGCAGCAGCAAATGCTGGAAGAACAAAAAAAATTAAAGCTGGAATACGCGATGCTGAAATCGCCGCAGAGGATTGAAAGTATTGTAAGCAGTAAATTGCAGATGACCTATCCTGATAACTCTCAGGTTATTGTCTTGAAACAACCGGGGGAATAACATGGGCACGGCGTCGAAAGAAAGACTGAAATTCAGAATCATCATGATTTTCGTGTTTTTTTTCATTTTGTTTGTCGCGCTGATCTCCCGGGCTTTCCAGTTACAGGTTTTATCCGGTCAGAAGCTGAAAAAATTAGCGAACCGGCAGCACACCACGGTGCTTCAGTTACAGGCGGAAAGAGGAATTATTTATGATCGCAACGGCGAGAAGCTGGCCATATCCATCATGGCTGATTCCGTCTGCGCGGATCCTTCCAAAATCATCGATCCGGCTAAAACGGCAAGGCAGATAGCCGATATCCTGGGTTTGGCCAGAGAAGATGTTCTTAAGAAATTATCGGCCCCCAGAAGTTTTTGCTGGCTGGCCAGAAGAATTTCTCCGGAACAGTCCGCATTAGTGCAAAATGCGGATATCGAGGGAATCTTTCTGGTGAAAGAACCGAAACGGTTTTATCCCAACGGGGAATTAGCCGCACATTTGCTGGGATTTGTCGGTTTGGATGCCCATGGTCTGGAGGGACTGGAGAAAAAGTTTGATGAATCTTTGAAAGGCAAACCGGACAAACTGGCCTGGGCGAGAGATGCGAAGGGTAAAAAACTATTATTGCGGGTCGAAAAAAATGAGACTCTTGAGGATGATACTGAAAATCTGGTCTTAACCATTGACAACAGAATTCAGTACCTGGTGGAAACCAACCTGAAAGAGGCCGTACTGGACAAGGGCGCAAAGGGTGGACTGGCCATCGTGATGGATCCCAAGACGGGAGAAATTCTGGCGCTGGCCAACCAGATGGGATTTAATCCCAATAACGTGGCGGGTCTCAAACCGGAAAGGTGGCGTAATCATGCTATTGCTGATTATTATGATCCGGGATCAACTTTTAAGCCTTTCCTGGTTGCCGCGGCCATGGAAGAAAAAATTATCAGAGAATCAGACAGATTTTTCTGTGAGAATGGAAGTTATAAGGTGGCAAACCGCGTGATTCATGAAGCGCAAAGGAAACGTCATGGAACGTTAACCGTGAGAGAAATATTGAAATATTCGAGCAATATTGGTTCAGCAAAGATCGCTCAAAAGATGGGGAAAGAAAAATTTCACCGGTACATTCAAAATTTCGGCTTCGGATCAAAGACCGGCATTGAACTACCCGGCGAGTCACCCGGACTGGTCAGACCGGTCAAGAACTGGGTGCCTGTCGATACCGCCATGATTGCCTTCGGGCAGGGTGTTTCGGTCACCGCGATTCAGTTAATTACAGCTTTTTCAGCTATCGCCAATGAAGGCGTTCTGATGAAACCCTATATTGTCCGGGGTATTGCTGACCAGAATAATAATCTCATCAAACTTTATACACCGACTGTGGTGCGTAAGGTTATATCTCCCGGAACAGCGAAACGCCTTACCGCTATGCTGACCGATGTGGTTGGCGCTGAAGACGGAACGGGTAAAAACGCGAAAATGGACAACGTTGCGGTAGCCGGTAAGACGGGGACATCTCAAAAATTTGATCCGGCCCGCGGGGTGTATTCCTCAGAAAAAGTTCGCACGGCTTTTATCGGGTTTTTCCCTGCGGATAATCCGCAGGTGGCGATACTGGTCATTCTTGATGAACCTCAAAGAGACAAATGGGGAGGTGTCGCATCGGCACCGGTCTTTAAAAAGATTGGAGAGCAGATACTCAATTGCTTCAAGACGGATATCCGGGAAACACCTGTTTTTGAAAAAGACAAGATGGAGAAAGTGGAACTGGTTTCAGCGCAGGAAACGCTCGGGCCGCAAAGTATGGTTGCCCGTGATGAACTCTCCATGCCTGATTTTACCGGATTGACCATCAGGGAAGCGATGAAAAAAGCAAAAGCCGAATCCATTGAACTGAAAATATCAGGCAACGGCTGGGCTGTCCGCCAGTACCCGCCGGCGAACACGCCACTGGGCAATGAACGTTTATGCAATGTTGTTTTTGAATTAAATAATTGAGGTTAGCGTGCAACTGACTCGGTTAATGAAAGGACTGGACATCATCGATCATACAGGAAAAACTGCGGAAGACGTTTCCGGAGTATTTTTTTCTGCAAATCAGTGCGTCGAAAATTCTCTTTTTGTCGCCATCAAAGGCCTGATGAATGACGGACATGATTTTATTGATGAGGCGGTATCAAGAGGCGCAAAGTTTATTGTTTATGAACAGGATCGGCAGTTTCCATCGTCGGTGACGGCGATAAAAGTAGCCGACAGCCGTCGCGCTCTCGGCCTTATCGCCAGGAATTATTTTAACGATCCGTCCGCGAATCTAACTTTAATTGCGGTCATGGGCACTAACGGAAAGACAACGATCTCTTATCTTCTGGAATCCATCCTGAAAGAAGCGGGTTTCCCATGCGGCGTTCTCGGAACCGTTAACTATCGTTACCATGATAAAATCCGTCCGGCGCCCAACACAACGCCCGAATCTTATGAAATGCAGAAAATCATGCGCGACATGGCTGATGACGGCATTACCCATGTTGTGTCCGAGGTGTCCTCTCATGCGGTGGATTTGAAGCGGGTGGATGACTGTGATTTTGATCTGGGTATCTTTACCAATCTCACGCGCGACCATCTTGATTATCATCTGACCATGGAAAATTATTTTCAGGCCAAGAAGAGATTTTTCTCCGACATTCTGCCGCAAAGCAGGAAGGTTCATCCGCAAAAGATGGTGATCAATGCCGATGATTCCTGGGGACAAAGGATTCTGAATGAGGTATCGCTGCCGGCGCTCACTTACGGAATGGAAGGTAACCGGGACGTCAGGCCGGTTAATTATGAATTGTCACTGAAAGGCATCCATGCGGAAATTCATCTGGCGGGAGACACCGTCTTCATCAAATCGCCCCTCATCGGTAAATTTAATCTCTACAATATTTTAGCCGCCATGGGAGCGGCTTTTATTTTACAAATTCCCGCTCCGGTTATTCAAAAGGGCATTGAAAAATTATCCAATGTTCCGGGTCGGCTGGAGCCGGTGGCTTCTTCGCAGCCGTTCAATGTTTTTGTCGATTATGCGCATACGGATGATGCATTAAGACGGGTGCTGCAAACGCTGAATGAACTCAGGAAAAAAAGAATTATTACCGTTTTCGGTTGTGGCGGAAACCGAGACAGAGGCAAGAGACCGCTGATGGGAGAAGCGGCTGTCAGCTACAGTGATCTGACCATTGTCACGTCCGACAATCCCCGCTTGGAGGACCCGCTGGCGATCATCGCTGAAATAGAAGCTGGGATTGACCCGAATAAAGTCAGAAAAGTGGAAGCTGCCTCATTGAAATTTAACGGCGATCGCAGATTATATGCCGTCATTCCGGACAGACGAAAAGCGATTGAAGCGGCGATCGGCGCGGCTGAAAAAGAGGACATCATTCTCATTGCGGGAAAGGGCCATGAGGATTACCAGATTCTGGGAACGGAAAAGATAGCTTTTGATGATCGTGTCGTAGCCCGGAAGATTTTAGAATCAAGGAGCGGATTGCAATAAATTCATGATCAAGAAATCGCCTGTTTTTTCAGTAACTGAAGTATTGCAAGCAACGTCAGGAACTTTCATTTCCGGAACGGTGGAAACCATTTTTCAGGGCATCTCCACCGATTCCCGCCTGATTCAAAAGGGAAATCTTTTTGTTGCCCTCAAGGGTGAAAAGTTTGACGGCCATGATTTTATCGAAACGGCGATCAAAGAAGGTGTTTCGGGACTCTTGATTCAAGATGAGGGAAAGGTTCCTCGGGGCAAAGCGACTAAAAAAGTTGCGGTCATCAAGGTCGCGGATACACTTTTTTCCCTGGGAGAACTGGCTCATTACTGGAGAAAAAAGTTTTCCATTCCGGTTATCGGATTAACCGGTTCTTCCGGCAAGACAACGACAAAAGAAATGATTGCAGCCGTCACGGACGGGGTGAAAAAAACTTTAAAAACAGAAGGCAATCTTAACAATCTGATTGGATTGCCTCAGACGATATTGCGTCTTACCGATGAAGACGAGCTGGCGATTCTGGAAATGGGTACGAATACCAGGGGAGAAATCAGAAGACTGACGCAGATAGCGAACCCTGACATTGGATTGATCACCAACATCGGCCCGGCGCATCTGGCGGGATTCGGTTCCATGGCGGTTGTCAGAGACGAGAAGAGTGATTTATTTTTCAACATGTCACCGTCGGGAACTGCAGTGATTAATCTGGACGATGCGTTAATCACGGAATCCGCAGAACAATGGAAGGGAAAGAAAATAACGTTCAGTATGAGTCCCAACGCTGATGTGACGGTGAAGGATATCGAAAAAAACGGGGCCAGGGGAATGCGTTTTAATCTGATCATCGGTGATCAGACGCAGAAGACCGAAATAAAGATTGTCGGTCTGCATCATGTGCATAACGCCATGGCGGCGGCGGCCACGGCATTTGCCGCCGGTGTGGATATCCGGACGATATCGGAAGGATTGGGTTCGTTCCGACCGTTCAGCGGTCGCATGGAAATCATCAAGCTGCGTAACGGGGCTTTTCTGATTGACGATTCCTATAATGCCAATCCCGCATCGGTACGGGAGGCCCTGATGTCGCTGAAAGATTTGAAATCCAACCATAATGCTTACGTTTTTCTGGGCGACATGCTGGAATTGGGAGATCAGTCTGAAGAAATGCATAGAAAGATAGGGATGCTGATGGCGACGATCGGCGTCCATGCTCTGTTCCTGAAAGGTGATTTTGCCGGGGTAACAGCTGCCGGAGCGAGGGAAGGCGGATTGTCGCCGGATAATATTTTCTTTCTGTTGGAGCAGGATAGCGGTGTTGGTTATCTGAAAGAACGTTTGAAAAAGGGAGACTGGATTCTGGTTAAAGGTTCACGGGGAATGAAGATGGAGAAAATCGTGTCTCAAATTTGTGATCATTTCGGTTCGGATAAAATCGTTGAAAATAGTAGAATAACAGATTAGCCGGGAGCGACTTTAAATTGATTTATCATTTATTATATCCGTTACACACAACGATTTCGTTTTTTAACGTGTTTCGTTATATCACGTTTCGGACTATTTTCGCTTCCATCACGGCGCTGCTGATTTGCCTTATTTTCGGAAAATGGATGATTCAGAAATTGCAGCAAATGCAAATCGGTCAGCAGATTCGGGAAGACGGGCCGCAAAGCCATCTGGTAAAGAAGGGAACGCCGACCATGGGCGGCATGTTAATGATCTTTGCGGTGGTCATTTCCACGTTCCTCTGGGCCAATCTGTCAATGAGTTATGTCTGGCTGGTTTTGCTGGTGACGGCAGGATACGGATTGATCGGATTCATTGATGATTACAGCAAACTCGCCGGCAAAAGTTCCAGGGGGATTCCCGGCAAAACAAGATTAATAGCGGAAATCATTATCGCCCTGTTCGTCAGCGTGATTCTTTATTTGAAACCGGAATTTAATCTGAACGTGACGATTCCCTTTTTCAAAACGCTTTTACCTGATATCGGCTGGGGCTATATTCTTCTTTCCACTTTTATTATCGTGGGGGCGGCCAATGCCGTCAATTTAACAGACGGTCTGGATGGCCTGGCGATTGGCCCGGCCGTGATCTGTTTTGCCACGTACATCCTGTTCGCCTATTTTGCCGGCAATATCAAAGTGGCATCGTATTTGCGCGTTCCCTACATTCCCGGCGCGGGTGAACTGGCGGTCTTTTGCGGAGCGCTGGTCGGGGCCGGGCTGGGCTTTCTCTGGTTCAATGCTTATCCGGCGGAAGTGTTCATGGGAGATGTCGGTTCGCTTTCGTTGGGCGGAGCTCTGGGGACAGTGGCCGTCATTACGAAACAGGAAATTCTGCTGGCCATCGTGGGGGGTATCTTTGTGGTGGAAACCTTTTCAGTCATTGCTCAGGTGGCTTATTTTAAGATGACCGGCGGGAAACGGATTCTGCGGATGGCTCCCCTGCATCATCATTTTGAATTGAAGGGCTGGGCGGAACCAAAAGTGATTGTCCGGTTCTGGATCATTTCGATATTGCTGGCGTTGCTGGCCATCAGTACGCTGAAGTTAAGGTAAAAGAAATGGATTTCAAAGGCAAAAAAATAGTCGTGATCGGCATGGGTAAAACCGGCATTGCCGCGGCCGGATTCCTGGGAAGGCAGGGCGCGACGGTCATCGTGACGGATGAAAAATCGCCGGATCAATGGGGCGATGCATACAGACAGATTGCCGAAGAAAAGTGGCTGGAGACCGGCGACTATCACGATGCCAGTATTTTAAATGGTGCCACGATGGTTGTCCCTTCTCCGGGGATTCCTCCAAACAATCCATTGCTGGTCGAAGCTTTGAAAAAAAATATAACCGTGTTCAGTGAAATTGAACTGGCCTACCGGTTGATCAGCGTTCCGATCATTGCCGTGACCGGAACCAATGGCAAAACGACAACGACCACGCTTTTAGGAGAAATTTTCAGGACGTCCGGAAAGAAAGTATTTGTCGGCGGCAATATCGGCAATCCCTTAATCGAATACGCGGAAACAGCTCAACAGGATGATTTTGTTGTGGCGGAAATCAGCAGTTTCCAATTGCAGTGGATCGAACAATTCAAGCCGTTCATTGCCGTGCTTTTGAATATTACCTGCGACCACATCAACTATCACGGTTCGTTTGACGAATACCGCCGGGTGAAGGCCAGCGTATTTGCCCGTCAGACTAAAAATGATTTTGCCATTCTGAACGCTGAAGATCAGGAACAGGAAGGGATATCAGAATCAATCAACGCGCAGATCTGCAAATTCAGTTCAAAAAATATTTTACCGGAAGGTATCTTTATCCGGAACGAAACAATTGTTTTGACCATTCCGCAGGTGGCCGAAGAAAGTTATCCTTTGGACATGATTCATCTGCCGGGCGCCCATAATGTGGAAAATGTGATGGCAGCGATCACGGCTGCGCGTCTTTGCGGCTGTTCCCGTGAGAATATCATCGCGTCGATCAAAGCGTTCCGCGGACTGCCGCACCGCATCGAATTTGCGGGAGAGAAAAAATCAATCAAATTTTACGATGATTCCAAGGGAACGAATGTCGGCTCGGTGCTGCGGGCGCTAGAGACTTTTGAGCAACCGGTTATTTTACTTTTAGGCGGTCGGGACAAAGACGGTGATTTTGAAACCTTACGGCCGTTGTTGAAAACAAAAACAAAGCACGTGATTTTGTTCGGCGAAGCGCGTGAGCGCATTGCTTCGCTCATCAGTGAAGATCAACCGCTTGTGAAAAAAGAAACACTAAAGGAAGCCGTGGAGAGTGCTTATCAAAACGCGAAGGCCGGAGATATTGTTCTGCTGTCACCCGGCTGCGCCAGTTTTGATGAGTTTACCAATTATAAGGAAAGAGGAAATTATTTTAAGGAAGTGGTGAGGAATCTGTAAATGGAAGCCGCGTATAAGAAAGAGGACAGGATGCCGGACGTTATTCTTCTTTTGGTAACACTGCTTCTGGTGGTGGTCGGTACGGCGATGATTTATTCGTCCAGTTCCATTATTGCCCTCGAGAAATTCAAGGACAGTCAGTATTTTTTGAAGAAACAACTGGCGTTCGTTTTCCTTGGAATGATTTCCATGATTGTCATGACAAAACTTCCCTACGAATACTTAAGAAAATTAGCCTATCCCGGTATCCTGTTGTCCATTGTGTTATTGACGATGCTGTTTATTCCTTCCGTGGGCATGAGGCGCGGGGGAGCCACCCGCTGGTTGAATTTAGGCGGATTTTCCTTCCAGGTTACTGAGATGGTTAAGATCACGATGGTGATTTTCCTCGCTCATTTGCTGACGCGCAAAGCGTATCAAATCACAAACTTTACCAAAGGCGTACTGGTGCCTCTGGGTGTGACAGCCTTTGTCATTCTGCTGATCCTGCTCGAACCGGATTTCGGAACATCGGCGATTATCGCCACCATTTTGCTGATGATGTTGTGCATAGCAGGAGCGCAGATGAATCATCTTCTGTGTCTGGTTGGTGCTTTCATTCCCATTGGTATAGCACTGATTTTATATAAGGGTTACAGATTGACTCGTTTAACCGCCTTTCTGGATCCCTGGAAGGACGCGGATAATACCGGTTTTCAGATCATCCAGTCGCTGATTTCTTTCGGTTCCGGCGGAGCCTTCGGCGTGGGCATCGGCGACGGCATGCAGAAGTTATTTTATCTGCCCGAACCGCATACGGATTTCATTCTTTCCATTATTGCCGAGGAAAGCGGCTTTATCGGTGTAGCAATTGTCATTGCCATGTTTGCACTTTTTGCCTTCCGCGGTTTTGTCATCGCTTTAAAAGCGCCCGATCTTTTCGGGACTTTACTGGCGGCCGGTCTGACGATGGTGATTTCTCTGGAAGCATTCATCAACATCGCCGGTGTAATGGGACTGATTCCGTTGAAAGGCCTGGTTCTGCCTTTCTTAAGTTACGGCGGGACGGCTTTTATTATGAGTATGACGGCGGTCGGTATTCTGCTGAATATTTCGACCCAGACAGCATAGGGGTAATTTCGGTGAGTTTGATTTGATGGAGAAAACAATGCGGATCGTAATTGCGGGAGGAGGAACGGGCGGACATTTATTTCCCGGGATTGCGATTGCGGAAGAATTTTTGAAAAGAGATGACCGGACGCAGATTATTTTTATCGGGACAAAAAGAGGCATTGAAAGCCGGCTGCTCGGTCAACTGGGTTATGAACTCAGGGAAATTGATATTGAAGGCGTCAAGGGCCGGGGGATAAAAGCGTTGGTGAAAGTCGTTTATCAGATTCCCAAAAGCATGGGTCAGTCCAGACGGATTTTAAAACAGTTTCGACCGGACATGGTTATCGGTGTCGGCGGTTACGCTTCAGGGCCGGCGTTGCTGATGGCTCACTGGATGGGTTTGCCGACTGCGATTGCGGAACAAAATGCCATTCCCGGCGTTACCAATAAGATTCTGGGGAAATTTGCCGATAAGATCTTCGTGACGTATGAGCAAACCAGAACTTTTTTCCCGGAGGCAAAGGTTGTGTTCAGCGGCAATCCGGTTCGGGCTTCTTTTGCCTCCCGGAAGCTGAAAGAGAAACCGGAAAGCACGTATCGGCAACTGTTGATTTTTGGCGGTTCACAGGGAGCGGAAGCGATCAACAAAAGCGTTATCGAAATGCTGCCGCAATTAAGCGGGATAAAAGATAAAATACGTATTTTACACCAGACAGGCGAGCGGCAACTGGAGGAAGTTAAAAAAGCTTACGGGCAATTCGGAATTCAGGCAGACGTCAAATCATTCATTATGGAAATGGCACAGGCTTATGCAAATTCGGACCTGATCATCTGCCGTGCCGGCGCCACCTCGCTGGCGGAGATCACGGCGGCAGGCAAGGCGGCCGTTCTGATACCGTATCCCTGGGCGGCCAACGATCATCAATTGAAAAACGCTCGGGCACTGGAGGCGGAAGGTGCGGCGGCGGTCATTGAGGAACGGGAACTCAGCGGCGCCAGATTATTTGGTGTTGTGGAAAATCTGCTGCGGGATGAAAGAAAATTGAAACGCATGGAAGAAAATTCATTGCGAATCAGCAAAATTAATGCGGCCGCGACCATTGTTGATGCCTGCATTTGCTTGATGACGGAAAAGAAAAGTTACCATTAGAAAAGAGAAGGATGAATGAAAAAAGATAAAGAAAAAAGCCTGATGCAGCGTAAAGTGAAACACATTCATTTTGTCGGTATCGGTGGCATCGGCATGAGCGGGATTGCGGAGGTTCTGGTGAACCTCGGTTATAATGTGAGCGGTTCCGATGTTCAGCCGTCGGATACCACGGCGCGGTTGCAAAAGATTGGCGCGAAGATCGTGATCGGACACGCGCCGGAAAATATCGGCAATGCCGATGTGGTGGTGACCTCTACGGCGGTGAAAGAAAACAATCCGGAAGTGTTGGAAGCACACCGGAAAAAGATTCCGGTCATTCCACGTGCGGAAATGCTGGCGGAACTGCTCAAGATGAAGTTTTCTGTTGCCGTTTCCGGCAGTCACGGCAAAACCACGACCACATCCATGGTTTCCACCATCCTCGCGCAGGGCGATCTGGATCCGACCATGGTGATTGGCGGGAAACTGGCCAGTATCGGCAGTAATGCCCGTCTGGGGGATGGAGAAATTATTGTGGCGGAAGCTGATGAAAGCGACGGATCCTTCCTGAAATTATCGCCGACCATCGCGGTGATTACCAATATCGACCGCGAGCATCTGGATTATTATCCCGGCATCGTTGAAATCAAGGATGCATTTCTCAAATTCGCCAACATCGTTCCTTTTTACGGCTGCACGGTTGTCTGCGTCGATAACGTGCACGTGCGGGAAATCATTCCTTCAATAAAGCGCAGAATGATCACCTATGGCATTGAGACGCCTGCGGATTACAGTGCTGTGGATATTAAATTTTCGAAAAGAAAAACCTGCTACACCCTGGTTTATAAAGGTGAAAAACTGGGTCAAATTGAACTGATCGTTCCCGGGCTGTTCAACGTTTACAATTCGCTGGCGGCGATCGCCGTGGCCAGGGAACTGAATCTGGATATCGCAACAATCAAAGAAGGTCTGAAGAGCTTTTCCGGTGTGCAGCGCCGTCTGGAAATCAAGGGAAGAGTAGGAGAAATCACCGTGGTTGATGATTATGGACATCATCCGACAGAAATAAGAGAGACACTGGCGGCCATGCGTCAGATCTGGCAGGACCGGTTGATCGTTGTCTTTCAGCCGCACCGGTATACCCGCACAAAGGCGCTGTTTCACGAGTTTACCCGAGCCTTCAGCGCGGTCGATATATTAATATTAAACGATATCTATCCGGCCAGCGAGGAACCGATTGAAGGTATTAATTCCTCCGCGCTCGGCGAAGCGATCAGAAAAGCGGGACAACAGCATGTGGAGTATATTCCCGGTGCGGAAGCAACCGTCGAATACCTTCTTAAAACCGTCAAAGAAAAAGATACAGTGGCGACCATTGGCGCCGGAAGCATTTACAAAATAGGTGAAGCATTCATCAAAGCATTGGTGGCAAGGGAAACAGCAAAGCAATGACCGTTGGAAATGAAATCAAAGTGGCGCTCAGCAATATCGATGCCGGCAAGGTATTGTACAATGAAAAAATGTCCACCCATACCTCACTGAAAGTCGGAGGCAGCACTGACGCCCTCATATGGATAGAAAATGAAAATCAGTTGATAGCGATTGTCAAAAGGCTCAGAGAAAAGAATATAAAATTTTTTACGGCGGGAAATTTAACCAACATCATTGTGCGGGACGGGGGATACAGAGGAGCCATATTGCTGATGACGGGGATGAACGATATCCGTTGTGAACAGACATCCGAAAGCAGGTATCGGGTTTCGGCTATGGCAGGTGTCTCCCTGTCTAAAGTTGTTCATCACGCTTTGACGCAGGAACTGACCGGCCTGGAATTTTGCGCCGGAATTCCCGGCAGTGTCGGTGGCGCCGTCTGGATGAATGCCGGGGCTTATGGCAAAGAAATGAAGGATGTCATTCAGGAGGTCACCATACTGGATGCATCATCTATCAAGAGAACTATGCGCCGGGACGAAATATCTTTCAGTTACCGGCATTCGGATTTTCCCGACGCGACCATCATTCTGAGCGCTCAATTTCATTTGGAAAAGGGCGAACGCTCGAAGATCAGGGACAGAATCAGCGAAATCATGCGGTGGCGTCAGGAAAAACATCCGCTGGAGTATCCCAGTGCCGGATCCGTTTTCAAGAATCTGCCGGGCGTGCCGGCCGGTAAAATCATTGAAGAAATGGGGCTCAAGGGGACAACAGTAGGCGGAGCGCAGATATCGACCAAGCATGCCAATTTTATCATTAACCGGGGTGGGGCCACCGCAACGGATATTCTGAGCCTTATTGACCTGATTCAATCCAAAGCCCGTCAGGACAAGGGTATAACGCTGGAAACGGAAGTGGTGATTATCGGAGAAAAATAATGTTCAGAAAAATAATACGCAAGAAGTCGGAAATTGAAAAAAAGCAAAACAGGATGCGTCGCCGTCTCAGCAATGTTTCCGGTGATTTTTTTGCCGCGGGAGTTTTGTTGTCGGTGGCGGCGGGTCTGACCATCGCTTTTATTTATACGTACAGCTTGATCATCAGCAGTCCCTATTTCCAGATTCAGGAAGTATCCGTGCGGGGATTAAAGGAACTGACCGAAAAGGATATTCTCGCGTTGGCGAACATCAAGCCAATGCAGAATATTCTAGCCGTCAATACGGAGGCCGTGGCGCGCCGGGTTTCCGCCAATCAATGGGTGGAACATGTTTATGTCGGCAGAGAATTGCCCGGCAAACTTGTTCTGGAAGTGCAGGAAAGAACCCCGCTGGCTCTGGTAAAACAGTCTGATGATTTTTATCTGATGGATGCCAAAGGTTTTGTCTTTAAGAGATTGATGAAAAACGACGCGGTTGATCTTCCCATCATTACCGGTGTCCGGAAGGAAGAAAAGACGGCCTCACCCCTTATTTTGTACACGCTGACCTTCCTGCAGACGGTTTCCCGTTCGGAAGAATATACCTATCTGGGCACCATTGCGGAAATTAATGTTGACGATGTTTTTGGCGTGGCGCTTATTTTTGACAAGGGGTTGTACTTAAAACTCGGCACGGACGGTTTTGAAGCCAAACTGAAGAAACTGAAAAACGTGCTGGCCGATCTGGAAAGCAGAGGGATGAAAACCGGTTATGTGTGTGTGGATTTATCCGATGAGTCGAAAGTGACGATTAAGCGCAAAAACATTCCGGAGAGAATGGCGCAGGACGATAAAAACAAACAGTATCAAATTTGATTTTATGGGTCAGTAAAAATTAAAAGAGGGGAACACGGATGGGCAAGAGAAGCAATGTAATCGTCGGTCTCGATATCGGGACAACCAAAACCACCGCCATTGTCGGCGATGTTACCGAAAACAGTGTTGACATCATCGGCATTGGAACATCGCAAAACAGAGAAATGCGCAAGGGCACGGTTGTCAATATTGACAGTATGGTGGAGTCGATCAAGACTGCCGTGGAGGAAGCCGAACATATGTCCGGCTGTCGGATCAATTCGGTGTTTGTCGGTATTTCCGGCAACCACATCAGGGGACAGAATTCTTTAAGCATCGTAGCCATCAAGGGCAGGGAAGTTGACGAAAAAGACGTCCAGCGAGTGATTGAAGCATCCGAACAGATCGCCATTCCCGTCGGCCGAAAAATACTGCACGTTCTTCCTCAGAGTTATGTAATTGACGGTCAGGAAGGAATCAAAGATCCCATCGGCATGTCCGGTGTAAGGCTGGAGGCGAAGGTGCACATTGTGACCGGCGCGATTTCCTCCATTCAGGACATTGAGAAATCCGTCAACCGCGTCGGTCTGGATATTGATGGTATTGTGCTGGAACAGCTGGCGGCGGCCGAAGCCGTGCTCAGCAAGGATGAAAAAGAGCTGGGGGTTGTGCTGGTTGATATCGGCGGCGCCAACACATCCGTTACCATTTTTTCCGAATCAAGCATCAAGCATACGGCAATCCTGCCCGTTGGCGGAAACTATCTCACGTCGGACATCTCCACGGGTTTACGCACGCCGTTGGCCGAGGCGGAAAAAATTAAAATTAAACACGGCTGTGCCATGACAGCCATGATCCCGAAAGATGAAACCATCCGGGTGCCCAGTCTGGGCGGACGGGAAGACCGTGAAGTTTCACGTCAGATTCTGGGCCGTATTGTCGAACCCAGAATGGAGGAAATCTTAAACCTGGCTTATAACGAGGTGGTGAAATTCGGTTTTGAAGATTTATTGGCGGCCGGCGTTGTCTTAACCGGCGGCACATCGCTTCTGGAAGGCATCAGCGAGCTGGCGGAGAAGATTTTTGACATGCAGGCGCGTAAAGGTATTCCAATCGGCGTAGGCGGATTAAATGACATCGCTAATTCACCGGCGCATGCCATCGGTGTCGGCTTAATCCTTTATGGCCACAACCAGAATGTTTTAAGCGGTGTTTCAACAGGGATGTTTGGAAATATTAAAAGAACCGTTAAGAAAATGTTTTCAGAATTTTTTTGAAAGGAAGGAGAGAACATGTTTGAATTAACTGAAGTGTGTAACGAAAATCTGGCAAAAATCAAGGTGATCGGAGTAGGCGGCGGAGGCGGAAACGCCGTCAACACGATGATTTCATACTGCCTGCAGGGGGTTGACTTCATCAATGCGAACACGGATGCGCAGGCCCTTAGCGTATCCAGCGCACCGGTCAAAATTCAAATCGGCACGCAAATAACCAAAGGTCTGGGGGCCGGTTCCGATCCGGAAATCGGCAAACAGTCCGCCCTGGAGTCCCGTGAGGAAATCAAGCCTTATCTGGAAGGCGCGGATATGATTTTCATTACCGCGGGCATGGGCGGAGGCACAGGTACAGGCGCGGCTCCGGTGATCGCGGAGATTGCCCGGGAATGCAGCGTTCTGACGATTGCTGTGGTGACCAAGCCTTTTCAGTTTGAAGGGAAGAAACGCAACATTCAGGCGGAGGAAGGCATTGCCCAGTTACGGGATGCCGTCGATACGCTGATTGTTGTTCCCAACCAGAGACTTCTCAGCCTGGGCGGACGTAATCTGTCCCTGCTGGAAGCCTTCAAGAAGGCGGATGATGTCCTGTATCAGGCGGTCAAGGGTATATCCGATCTCATTCTGGTTCCGGGCCTGATTAATCTGGACTTTGCTGATGTCCGCAGTGTCATGAGTAACATGGGCATGGCCATTATGGGAACCGGTGTGGCCAGCGGTGAAAACAGAGCTGTGGAAGCGGCTCAGAGAGCCATTTCCTCGCCTCTTCTGGAAGACAATACCATTCAGGGCGCGCACGGCATTCTGCTCAATATCACCGGCGGTTCGGACATGAGCTTATATGAAGTGAACGAAGCTTCATCCCTGATTCAGGAAGAAGCCGATGAAGACGCCAATATCATATTTGGCACGGTCATTGATCCGAATATGGAAGATGAAATCCGCATTACCGTTATTGCCACCGGTTTTGATGATTTTTCCCGAAAGAAAAACGAATCCATCGGCAATGTCACGCGTTTCCGCGGGCTTGGTTCCAGGGAAGATCTGTCCACGCCAACCTTTATCCGTCGAGAAAGAAAATTGAACACCGGGGAAGTGGCCGTTGTCGGCCTCGGGGACGAAAACGAACATATGGATATACAGATTCCGACATTTTTAAGACGTCAGGCTGACTGATCAGCGTTAAGCGTTCATGTTTGGCTCCATGGTTCAAAAGTGACAGGGGCACTTACAGCATATAGGTCATCATACAGCCATGGATTGGAAGCTGAAAAAAGTTTATGCCGGTGTTCTGGAGAAAGAGACCGGCCATGTAAAAAAAATTTGGGGAGAATATAATACGGTTTGCCTTGCCTATCCCAATCATTACCGGACCGGCATGGCCAATCTGGGTTTCCAAACAATTTACAAGATATTTAATGTTCAACCTTCCTTTCTTTGTGAGAGGGTATTCCTGCCCGTTTCCGGGAACGAGGCCAGATTCGTTTCCGGAGCGGCAGGAATCTTCAGCCTGGAAAATCAAAAACCCGTCAACGAATTTGATATTTTGGCTTTTTCCGTTTCTTTTGAAAACGATTATCCCCATATTTTCCAAATGATGGATATGGCCGGTATCCCTCTGCTGGCGAAGGATCGTTCCGAAAAACATCCCCTGGTGATCGGTGGCGGCATCGCTCTCACGCTGAATCCGGAGCCGCTGGCAGATTTCTTTGATCTCTTTATTCTGGGCGAAGCGGAGGAAGTGTTGCCGCAGTTTTGCAGCGCATTTGAGGAAGCGCGCCGTCTTGGTCAGGCGCGTCAGGAATTCTTGAGGTTCGCGCAAAAAAATCTAGACAATATTTATGTCCCTGATCTCTACGAAGTCCATTATTCTGCAGAAAGTAAAATCAAGTCTGTCAAACCGCGGGAAGCGGGACTGCCCGAAAAAATTAACATACAGCGTGTGCGTGATCTCGATACTTTTTGCACCGAGGAAGTGATCAGTGGGCCTCAGACCGAAATGGAAGACATGTTTCTGGTGGAGGTGAACAGAGGCTGTGCCAGAAGTTGCCGCTTTTGCGCGGCCAGTTTTGTATATCATCCGGTGCGTTTTCGCAGTCGCCCGGAGATTTTAAAATCCATTGACCGGGGTCTGCAACGAAAGAAGAAGATCGGTTTGATTGGAACGGCCGTATCCGATCATCCCGAGTTGGTTCCAGTTTGCGAATATATTATCGGACAAAAAGCTCAGGCCGGTCTCGGGTCCCTGCGTATCGATCAGATCAATGAAAAAATGGTCGATTTGATCAAGGAAGGCGGCATTGAAACGGTTGCGCTGGCACCGGAAGCGGGCAGCCAGAGATTACGCGATGTTTTGCACAAAGGCATATCAGAAGCCGATATCCTAAATGCCGTGGAATTGCTCGCGGGAAAAGATGTTTCTAATTTAAGGCTTTATTTTATGATCGGGCTTCCCAAAGAAGAAGAACAGGATATAGACGCCATCATTGAACTGACTAAAAAAATTCAGCACCATATCCGTAATAAATATGCGGGGAAGAAAAAGTTCCGCAGAATTATCCTGAGCATCAATCAGTTTATCCCCAAACCATCAACGCCTTTTCAGTGGTGCCCTCTGGAAGATGTCAGCATGGCCGGGAAGAAAATGAAAAAGATTGAAAACGCATTCCGCAAAGACAAGCAGATCAAAGTCATCCACGATGTTCCCAAATGGAATTATATTCAGGCGCTGCTTTCCCTGGGTGACCGTCGTGTGGGAGAAATTCTACTGGTCGTGCACCGCCTGGAAGGCAACTGGTCGCGCGCGCTCAAAGAGGTCAATATCAATCCGGATTTTTATGTTTACCGTCCCAAGGCATTTGATGAAGTGCTGCCCTGGGATATCATCCGTTTGGGCGTTGCTAAAAAAGCGCTCGTTGCAGAATACCGAAAAGCCATGCAGGAATAAAAATAAATTAACCGATGAACGATTCGGCTTGTGATGCTAAATTTCAGTGGACAATATCGATACACCGTTATTATAATGTAACAAAAAGGATCACCGGACAAAGAAATGGAAAGCACAATTGCCCAAGCGATTCAATTAAAATACCAGCCTGTGGGGCTTTTGTGGTCTGATGAAAAACCGGCGGACGCCATGCAGTTTTCTGAGGGCAAGTGGGGCTGCGTGATGTGGCTGGCTGTGCATGCGGCCAAGGGCAAAGCAGCGGCAGCCGATAAAAGCACTTTCGGTTGTATCGGCGGTGGTGTGGGTTTAGGCTTTGGTGAACAGTATAAGAATTTCCCCGGCGGTGAAGAAGGTTTCTGTCACTTTCTTTCCACCGGAAATGCCAGACGCCAGGGTGGAAACGAAATTGCCGAAAAGATAAAACCTTTCATGACCAAAGAAAGCTTCGATAATTTTCTGCATGGCGAACGCTATATCCAAACGCCTGAGCTTGTGGAAAAATTTATCACGAATCTGCCGATGATGGCCATTCCCGTAAAATATGTTGTTTTCCGTCCGTTGTCCGACATTGATTTGTCCGGGGAAAAACCGCAGACGGTCATTTTTTTTGTCAATCCTGATCAACTTTCCGCTTTAACCGTCCTGGCCAATTACGGACGGGACCATAATGAAAATGTCATCATTCCTTATGCCGCCGGCTGCCAGACGATTGGCATTTATCCCTATCGCGAAGCAAAATCCGCAAAGCCGCGCGCGGTCGTCGGCTTGACCGATCTTTCCGCCCGTGTTTATGTGCGCAAGCAGTTGAACGATCCTCATCTGATGACCTTTGCCGTTCCTTTCTCGCTCTTTGAAGAAATGGAAAAAAATGTTCCCGGATCTTTTCTGGAACGCCATACCTGGCAGAGCCTGTTATCAGACACTTAAGTCCGGTCCTTTCATTCCGAAATTTTTACAATTTAATTGCCAGCCTTCATCAGGTGTGCTAGTTTGCTGCCTGTCAAAATAATATTGAAATCAATAAAATATCAATGACATCGAAATGAAATCAAAAAAAATCAACCCGGCCCGATATCTGGAAAGCTTGAACATTCATAAAATGCGTTTTGGTCTCCAATCCGTGACTGAACTTTTATCAAGGCTGAACAATCCACAAAAGTCGTACAAAACAATTATTATTGGTGGTACCAACGGCAAAGGTTCTACCGCGGCAATGATCGCGTCCATCCTGCACAGTGCCGGTTACCGGGTTGGCTTATACACGTCGCCGCATCTCGTGGATGTGCGGGAGAGGGTTGTCATCAACGGAAGAAAAATTTCACGGAAGGATTTTTACCAAACGATTGAATTTGTAAAACACAAGATTCAGAAGCCGGTCACGTACTTTGAATTTCTCACTGCCGTGGCATTTGTTTATTTTCACGAAAAGAACGTTGACATTGCCGTCCTGGAAGTCGGTCTGGGCGGCCGGCTGGATGCGACCAACGTGTGCACACCGCTGGTTTCAGTCATCACCAATATTGATTTTGATCACACGGCCTATCTGGGCGGAACGCTGGAAGCAATCGCTGGGGAGAAAGCGGGCATTATCAAACGAAAAGGGATTTGTCTGACCGCGGCAAAACAAAAGGTAGTGCTGAACGTCTTCCAGGACGTCTGTCGGCGCCGTCAGGCGAGGCTTTATGATCTGGGGCGAGATATAAAAATTAAAAAACAAGAAGATGGTTTCTTTACGTACGATGGATTGCATCGTCATTTAAAGAATTTGAAGATTCCGCTGCTGGGGGAGCATCAGGCGAGCAATGCCGCGCTGGCTCTGGCAACGATAGAGATTTGTGAAGAAAAAGGGTTGGATATTCATGATACGGCAATGCGCAGAGGGCTGAACAATACGCGTTGGGAAGCGCGTCTCGAGGTGCTGTATGAAAAGCCTCTTTTCCTTCTCGATGGCGCGCATAATCCGGCCGGAATCAATTCTTTGTGCCGCTTTCTGAAAAAAGATTTCTCATGCCGCCGCTTGATTTTTATTTTCGGCGCTCTGGCGGATAAGGATTTTTCGAGTATGCTGAAAAAGATAGCGTCTTGTGCTCACACCATCATTTTGACACCGTTAAAAACAGAACGGGCAGCTCCCGTGAATGAAATGAGCGCCTTCCTTGTCAAAATCGGCTGCACGCCGGTCATTGCTGAAAACGTTACTCAGGCCCTGGAAAAGGCCTTTGCGCTGGCAGGTCAAAACGATTTGATTTGCGCTGCCGGTTCGTTTTATCTGGCGGGAGAAACAAAACAGGCGTTTCCTAAACTTGCTGTCTGTGATAATAAAAATCACGATAAAATTACTCATCAAAGGTAGAGAAATAGCGTGAGTAGGCGACATCGACGCAAAACAGAAAAAGAAAAAAGAAACTCTGCGGCAGTCGCTGCTTATTTAAAAATCTTTTTTCTGGCTCTGACCATGATGATTTCAGGTCTCCAGGCTGCTTCTGCGCAAACATCGGTTCAGGATAATTCTGTGCAGATTGAAGCCGACAGGATGGATTACGACAGCGTCCGCGAAGTCTATCACGCAAAAGGCAAGGTAAAAATAATATACAGCGGCGCGGCTCTGGCCGCAGATGATGTGGAACTGGATAATAAAAACAATGTGGCTACCGCTCAGGGGAACGCGTTTCTGAAAATGGAAGAAGACACCGTGCGCGGAGAAAAAATCATTTACAACTTTGAAGATAAAACCGGCGCCGCTTACCAGGCCGACGCTTTTTATGCGAGAAATCATTTTTATGTCCGCGGCGATAAAATCGAAAAGACCGGTGAGAATACCTATTCTATTTTACAACCGTGTGCCACAACCTGTGA
Source organism: Smithella sp. (assembly GCA_018056685.1). Classification (GTDB taxonomy): domain Bacteria; phylum Desulfobacterota; class Syntrophia; order Syntrophales; family Smithellaceae; genus Smithella. The sequence goes on along the minus strand of JAGPFC010000002.1, from coordinate 73,062 downwards.
TGGCGACAAGCCGGACTGGCAGATTGCCGGCCGTGAAATGAAGGTGACCCTTGAGGGTTATGGGTTGATGAAAGACGCCCGCTTTCTCGCCAGAGGATTTCCCGTGCTCTACACCCCGTATCTTCCGTTTCCCGCAAAAACAAAACGACAGACGGGATTGCTTCTTCCGTATTTCGCTTATTCCAGGGACAAGGATGGCATGGATATCGAACTGCCTTTCTTCTGGGCGATTTCACCGCAGATGGACGCCACTTTTTATCAGCGTTACATCGAAAAAAGAGGATTTAAGGAAGGCATGGAATTCAGATATTATCTGGGGACAAAATCGGTCGGGCTGTTTTATGGCGATTACATCGAAGATACAATGGATGTTACTGAAATCAAAGATTCTGCAACCCGTCGGGACTGGCAGGGAGCGCACCGGCGTTGGTCTTATTATTTCACTCATCAAACAGATTTTGATTCCCGGTTTTATGTCAGAACCGATCTGAAGAAAGTATCCGATCAATGGTATTTTAAAGATTTTTCCGCTCACAATTTTTATCGTGAAAATTATGCCGATTCCGCGGACGACCCTTTTCAGAATGTGTCCTTCAGGGGTGACAAGTCTCTGCGTTATCTGGAATCAACCGCGCGTGTTTACAAGGGCTGGTCAAACATCAACCTGACAGGATTAATCAACTACACCGAGGATTTTGCCGCTGCCGACAATGAACATACTTTCCAGAAATATCCGGAAATGGTTTTGTCAGGCGTTAGGCAACCGTTATTCAGAACACCTTTATTTTATGAATTCACCGGCGTTTATGATTATTTATACAGCGGGGAAGGAGAGCAGGGACATTTTGTGGACTTGACACCGATCCTTTCCTGGCCTGTTGATATATTCGGGTATCTGAAACTAACGCCGCAGTTTGCTTTGAAAGAAACTCTCTGGAGTCGTGATGATCATCAAAGAGACGCGCGGGATAAAAATGATGACCGGATGACTTATAACGCATCCGTATCTTTGAGCAGCCAGCTCTCCCGCGTCTTTGATGTCCAGGGAGATCGCTGGGAAAAGATCAGACACGAAATCAAACCGGAGCTCATTTATGCTTATGTTCCCAACGTTTCCACAGATGAAGTCCCCGGATACTATCTGCCTGTTTCTGCTCCTTTTGTATTTCCGATCACACCGCTGTCCAGTCACCCGCTGAATGAGCAAAGCGCCCTTGCCTGGGCCCTGACCAATACTCTGACGGCCCGTCTCAAAGACAAGGACGGCGCGCACAGCTATCTGGAATTTCTGCGGCTGAAGTTATTTCAGATGTACGATATCCACGAAGCCGGCAGAGACGTGGAGGAAAATGATGTCAAAAGAAAACCCTTCTCTGATCTGGGAATTGAACTGGATATCTCTCCTTCTAAATATTTTTCTTTGAAAGCACGCAGTAGATACAATTTCTATGACAGCTGGAAGCAAAATAATCTTGATTTGCGTCTCCGAGACTGGCGGGGCGATTCCATGTCTGTCAGTTACCGGAACACCGCGGACTCTCTTGAAGAAATCCATTTCGGTCTCAAGGCTGTCCTCAGCAGAAATATCGATGCCACGTTTATTTCCAAGTACGATCTCGAGAATTCCCGACGGATTGAAAATTCACTGGGCGTTATTTATCACAAACAATGCTGGAGCCTGGGCATCGATGTGACCGAGACCGATGACGATGTCCGTTTCTCGTTTAGAATATCCCTGACCGGTCTGGGAAAGACGGGCGGCAAATAGCTTTTTCAAGACGGAAGAGGTTTCATTGCTTTGGCGAATATAATTTCAGTCAGGACATTTGCGGGATAACGACCCTCTGAAAATTATTATGGATAATCTTATTCTAGCAGCAACCAGTTTTATCATTGCCGTCTCGTTGATGATGACCGGCAAGAAGGACAAATTGCAGGCGTCATTCGCCGGATTGTGCGCGGCCGTTTTTACTTCTCAGGTGGCCACGACGCTGGGGAATATTTTTTCTTTTGGTTTCCTGACAATCATCCGATACCTGGGACTGCTGACTATCGCGCCGCTGGCGTTCTTGTTTTTCCGTTATCTGACCAGAGAGCGGACATTACTTTCCCAAAGAACATTTTTCGTATTGGTTCTGATCAGTGCCTGCGGCGCTTTTTTCGTTTTTACGCCGCTGGCGCAAACCACGTATTTTTATCCGGTGATCGTGTGCTACATCATGTTTGTCCTGGTCTTATGTTATATTGCGCTGCTGTGGCATGTCACAAAATCGCCTGCCGGAACGGAAAAACGGCGTCTCGGTTATCTTTTGGCGGCCTGTCCCGTCGCCTTGATGGTAAGCCATATTCATTTATTGAATGCTTGGGGATTGAATCTGCCGGTGATCAGCGGGATGGTCATATCGCTGCTGCTTTACTTTACTTTGCTGATTATCGCTTACCCTCAGCTCCAGAAACTGCATGATTTTTTTGCCCGTTCCCTGGTTATTTTGGTCAGCACTGTTACCGGCGCTGTGATTCTCTATTTTGCAGTCGGGTATTTCAACGGCACCCCGCCTTTTTCGGGATTACTGGTCGCCTCTTTTCTGATCGTCATTTCCCTTTCGCCGATGCGAATGATCTTGAGAAAAATATTCAATTACTTCTATCCCGAAAGCCGGGATGTTTTTACGTCGCTGTACGAGTTTGACGAAAAGCTGGAACGGGAAAAAGATCTGATGCTGGCGGAAATGGCGCCTGTTCTGGCTCATGAAATCCGCAATCCGCTGGGTTCCATCAAAGGGGCGGCGCAATATCTGAAAGAGGAAGCGGCCAATGAGGAACAGAGGAATCTCCTGAATGTTATTGTGGAAGGGACCGATAGACTGAACAATGTCGTCAGCAGGTTTCTTGAATATACACGTCCCGATCGGCTGAACCTGAAGCGCCAAAATATTAATGGTATCATTCAAAAAGCCATTGCGCTGATTGCCGCTGACCAGCGGTTGGGAAAAATCAACATTGTCAGGGAACTGGATAAAAATCTGCCCGCGGTGGAAGTGGATGACCAGCAATTGATGCAGGTTATTTTGAATATGGCTTTGAACGCCATAGAATCCATGCCACAAGGCGGAACGTTGACGTTTCGCACATCCGGTCCGGGAGCAGACGCCGAAAGCATGGTAACGCTTTCCATCCGTGATACGGGCCCCGGCATCGGCAAAAGTGATATCAAAAATATATTTAAACCGTTTTTTACAACCAAGGAGAGAGGCGCGGGCCTTGGTCTGGCCATCTGTCAGAAAATCATCAAGGAGCATGGCGGCAGCATCAGCGTGGAATCAACTCCTTCCAGTGGCACAGAATTTCTTATCAGGATTAAAACGGTCGAATAAAGTCCGGAAGCAGGGCATTGCCGCTTGATTTAAAATCGAAAGCGTAATAATCACAAGGCATGAAAAAGATTTTAATTGTTGATGACGAACTGAATATGCGGCTGGTTTTATCTGCCATGCTGAAAAAGGAAGGCTTTGAAGTTTCTTCAGCGGCCAACGGAAGAGAAGCTTTACAGATTCTGCAATCAGCAGGCATCGCCGTCGTCATCACCGATTTAAAAATGCCTGATATCGACGGGATGACGCTGCTGACCCGTATCTCCGAGCAGTATCCGGGAATTCCCGTCATTATGATCACTGCGCACGGCACCATCGCCACGGCTGTGGAGGCATTGAAAAAAGGCGCGTTTGATTACATAACGAAACCTTTTGATCTGGATGATTTGAAAAACATCATCGCCAAAGCCGTCAAAACGAGAGCTTTGAAGGAAAACGAATTATCCATTCCGCCGTCAGAGATTGAGCGCATTGGCATGATTGGAACAAGTCCCAAAACGATGGAAATCTTCGACGCCATTAAACGGGTCGCGCCGACAACCACAACCGTTATGATCACCGGTGAAACAGGCACAGGCAAGGAGCTGGTAGCCGATGCCATTCACTACAACTCTCCGCGCAGAGACAGCCCCCTGATTAAAATCAACTGCGCCGCGATTGCCGAAACATTAATGGAGAGTGAGCTCTTCGGTTATGAGAAAGGCGCCTTCACCGGAGCCGCGGTGACCAAACCGGGTAAATTTGAACTGGCGCACAAGGGGACTCTTTTTCTAGATGAAGTGGCAGAGATTCCGCGCGAGATGCAGGTCAAACTGCTGCGTGTTTTGCAGGAACGTGAATTTGAACGGGTTGGCGGATTAAGAACAATCAAGGTGGATGTCCGCATTATCGCGGCCACCAACCGAAACCTTGCCCGTGAAGTAAAGGCAGGGAACTTTCGCGAAGATTTGTATTATCGCCTCAACATCTTCCCCATCAACATTCCGTCATTACGGGAAAGAAAGGAAGACATTCTTCCTCTGGTCGGTTATTTTCTGGACAAGTTTAACAGGAAACTGGGGCTGTCCGTTGGCATAGAAAGTGGCGTGCAGGAAATGCTTCTGCGCCATGAATGGCCGGGCAATATCCGGGAACTGGAGAATCTTATCGAACGCATGATATTAATGGCGAAACATAACCGGATTACCGAAAAGGAAATTCCACTTGAACTTAAAGAAGCGGTCAACCAGAATGCTTCTGTGTCGGCCGATGATGTTGAAAAGCCTTTTAAAGAGCATCTGCGTGACCAGGTGGGGAATGTGGAAAGGCAGATGATTGTCCAATGCCTGGATGAAACCGGCGGCAATGTAACTCAGGCCGCCAAAAAAATGGGCATCAGCCGCAAGGGATTGCAGTTGAAAATGATCAAATATCATTTACGCAAAGACGCAAAATAGAATAATACGTATCCATATGGTTAAAGGAGAATCAAAAAATGAATTTCAAAATGGGGCTGATTGCAATTCTGGTATTTTTTGCCCTGATCTTTGTGGCTCAAAACATCGATGTGGTGACGATGAAATTTCTGTTTTGGGAGATTTCGATGTCGCGCGCGGTGCTGCTTTTTTTCTCTCTGCTGACAGGCTTCATTATCGGCTGGCTTCTGCACAGCTATCTGTCCTATCGTAAAGACAAAAGAGAATTTGCCAATTTCAAGCCCTGAGCGTAGTCTGGATATAACGCCCTACATACACCAGCGGTTATTTCTTGAGCACGCTTCCGGCAGGGGTCAAATTCCTTAATCCATCATAAATGTAGAGGACGGCCTGAACGTAAACGTCGCTGTGATTGTAGGCAAAGACGGCTTTGTATTTACTGTCGTAATCGTTAATGTTTTTTCCGTCCAGTTTATTGCTATACAGGTAGTTTTCCACGCTGAAGATTGTATCTTCTATGGAAAACGGATCGATGTCGCTACTGATGCCGTTGGAATCGATGAAAAACGCCAGCAGCGAAGAGGGAATAAATTGTCCCCAGCCGATTGCGCCGGCATAAGAACCGGTGAAATACTGCGTCGGTCGACCGGTTTGCGTGGAAAATTTATAAAGCGCCGTGATTTCACGAACGGCAAAATTTTTCCGGTTTGTAAAGATATATTGTGAAACCAGAGCATTAAACGCATAGAAACTGCCGCGCTGGCGATAATCAGCGAAATTGGTTTCAATGCCGATAATCGCGGCAATCAACTCCTTGTGTATCCCGTGTTTTGCTTCAGCCTTTTTCAGAATGTCCAGATGATCTTGAAGGAAAGTTTTCCCTTTTTCTATCTTTGCATCGACCCCCAGGCGGTTGAAATACCATGATGCATCGAACTTTTTATCATGATCGATTTGTTTTTCCGCTGCTTTCTGAAAGTATTGATCGATGTTCGAATAAAGCTGAAAACTTTCGTGTTTGATTTGCGCGTCAAGCCATTCTCCGGCGACTCCGTTCATGATCAGTGCCTGTTTCAGCTCTTCAATCTTTGCGGCGGTATCGGAACCGGCGTCGGGTGCTTTCGTGATTACCGGCAACGTTTCTTCGCAGCAGGCTTTGGGAACTTCAATTTTTTGAAGCTGTTTTTGTTCTGCCGCGCAGGCGGTCAAAAGAAGCAAGACGGGTACGGCCATCAGCCAATATCGCAATATTATTTTTTCCGATTGATGTCTGAAAATCCTACGTGCTCCTTTTAAGATAATCAAATCCTGACACGGAATCATGGATGTGTCTTTATTATAATTTTAATCGATATTGTCAAATCATTTTGCGTCTTTTGACACCAGGGTCAAAAAGGTAACGTCTTGTAAACGAATGAAAGTTCATGTATAAAATTCTAAATTATGTTTATCCGGAATCAACAATGCATTTGAAAGACGTCACTTTTTATCCGAAAAAATATCCCGTGACAGATTGCTATCCTTTCAATCTTACGCTCTTTCACGAAACGAAACGATTAACGTTTGATGTACCGGTGACGTTGTTCGTCGGCGAAAATGGTACCGGCAAATCAACGCTGCTTGAAGCACTGGCTGCCGCCTGCGATATTCATATCTGGCGTGATACACAAAGAAGCAGACCGGATTGTAATCCTTATGAGGATAAGTTTTTCCGGTACCTGTCCATTCGCTGGTCGGATGGCGCGGTCCCGGGTTCATTTTTCGGTTCAAAAGTTTTTCAGTACTTTGCCGAGCTCCTGGATGCATGGGCGGTGGCTGATCGGGGCCAGTTGAATTACTTCGGGGGACAATCTCTGACCACGCAGTCACACGGACAGTCTCTGATGTCATTTTTTCGGAGTCGCTACCGGGTCAAAGGATTATATCTCCTGGATGAGCCGGAAACCGCCCTGTCACCGCGCTCACAGATCGAGCTGCTTCAAATTCTGGAGGAGATGACCGCTGACGATCATGCGCAATTCATTATTGCCACGCACTCACCACTGCTGCTGGCCTGTCCGCGGGCGGTAATCTATACCTTTGACAAATCTCCCATCCAAAGGATTCGGTACGAGGAAACCGACCATTTCGTCGTTTATAAGGATTTCATGAATAACAGGAGCAAATATCTGCAACACAACAAAAAATAAATCGAGGTTACATTATGCTTACCAAACAGGATATCATTGATGAAGCAACAAGGCTTCAATTTGCCGATATCGGTTTTACGACGGTTGAACCGTTTGCATCGCAGAGAGATTACCTGGCGAAGAGTCAGGAGGCCTATGGCTGGGCGGAGGCCGTCGGGTTGGGGTTGATTGCCGGTACGGATCCGAGAAACATTCTGGCCGGTGCGAAATCCATCATTGTTGTTCTGGAATCCTATTTCGAAAAATCTTTTCCCCCGCACATGGAGCGTCATTTCGGCCGCTGTTATTTGGATGATGACCGGGTGACCAAAGACGGTCTGGCGCTGAAAATCAAGGCTCTCCGGAATTTTTTAAGAGACCATGGCATTGATTCCAAAGTTCCTTTTAACCTGCCGCACCGTTTATCCGCCGCCCGCGCCGGCTTGGGAACATTCGGCAAAAATTGTCTTTTTTATGCGCGACGTGTCGCCGGTCAAAGTTCATTTGTCTTTCCCATTGCTCTTGTCATTGATCATGAATTCCCTGAGGATGAACCCACCATAGCCATCGGTTGTCCCGACTGGTGCCGCAACGCCTGTGTGGCGGCATGTCCCACCCGCGCCCTCAAGGGAGATGGAAAGATCGATCCCCGTCGCTGCATTTCTTTTTTAACCTATTACGGCGAAGGGCTGACGCCGCCGGAGCTTCGTGAACCCATGGGACTGAATGTGTACGGGTGTGATCGTTGTCAGAATGTCTGCCCCCGTAATGTTCCGTGGCTGACGACAGACAAGCAACAGAATCCGCGTGTGCTCAACAAAGCCGCCGATTTCCGACTTTCCCGGCTGCTGCACATGGATCAGAATTATTTTCTGCAGAAAATCTGGCCGCACATGTTTTACATGTCGGCTGACGATCTCTGGCGCTGGAAGATGAATGTGGCCCGCGCGATGGGCAACAGCCGCCATCCTGATCATGTTGCCGATCTTGTTCGGGCCTTTGGAGAAAATTCTGATGAGCGTGTCCGGTGCATGATTGCCTGGGCGCTGGGACGCATCGGCACCCGGGAGGCGACAGTCGCATTGAAAAATTTTTATGCTGTTGCTGATGGAATCGTCAAAGATGAAATCACACAGGCGATGATATCAACCGGGGAGAAACGCTAAATGATGGTTATTCTTCGATGGTGATATCAATAATTTCAAAGTTACGTGTGCCGCCCGGTGTTTTCACGCTTATTTCACTGCCGACCTTTTTGCCGATCAGGGCTCTGCCGATGGGCGAGGTCACGGAAATCTTATTCTGATTAATATCCGATTCATAGGGACCGAGCAGTTGATATGTTATTTTCTCACCGCAGTCGCTATCTGCCAGACTTACATAACAGCCGAAGACTACCTTGCTGGTATTCAATCCTTTTAAATTGATAATGTTGGACGTCGCGAGTTGATGTTCCAGTTCCTGCATTTTACCGTATAGAAAAGATTGTCTTTCTTTTGCGGCGGTGTATTCGGCATTTTCAGAAATATCGCCGTGAGCGCGCGCGACTTCAATATCACGAACATTTTCAGGGATGGAGACGTTCTTAATCGTGTCCAGATCCTTTTTTAATTTTTCAAAACCTGCTTTGGTAATAGGTACTTTTTCCATGATAACTCCGGCTTATTTTTCTATTCCTGACGTAATTTGCACAAACAACGGGCAGGATCAATACGGGAATTTTGTTTATTAGAGAATATTTGGCCTGTCAAGAAACATTTAATAGCCCGAATCATTCAATTGTGCTATTTACGACACAATGAAGAAGGGCCTCGAAAGGTATGCTGGATAAATACAGTAGAGAAATAAATTACCTGCGTGTTTCCATTACCGACCGGTGCAATTTGCACTGCGTCTATTGCCGTCCCAAAGAAGGTATTTCCCTGCAGGGTCATGAGGATATTTTGCGTTATGAGGAAATTATCCGCGTGGTTGCTCTGGCGGTAAGAATGGGGTTGATTAAGGTGCGGGTTACGGGGGGAGAGCCTCTGGTGCGTCGGGGATGCGTCGAATTTCTCTCCGTTCTGAAAAAACTAGAAGGCTTGAAAGACATCAGTCTCACAACCAACGGCATTCTTTTGGAGGCATTTGCCGGGCAGATTTTTGACGCCGGTGTCCGTCGCATCAATATCAGCCTGGATTCCCTCGATAAAGATAAATATTTTAAAATTACCAACGGTGGAAATCTGGATGCTGTTTTGCGCGGCATCATCCGTGCTGATGAAGTCGGTTTTTTCCCGATAAAAATCAACACCGTTCTCATTAAAGGGTTTAATGATAACGAAGCTCTGGATTTCGCGCGTCTGGCCGCGGAGAAACCTTTCCAGGTTCGTTTTATCGAGCTGATGCCGATGGGCAAGACAAAGCTGGATTATGGCGAAGACTATATACCAGTGTCGGAGTTAATTGAAAAAATTAATCAGCGATACACATTGGAGCCGATAAAGGGCAAGAAAAATAAATCGGACGGTCCGGCCCGAATCTATAAGATAAAAAACGGTTGCGGAGAAATCGGTTTTATCAATCCGGTCAGCGATCATTTCTGTTCAACCTGCAATCGTCTTCGTCTGACGTCCGATGGAAAACTCAGAGCCTGCCTGCTCAATGAATCGGAAGTGGATTTAAAAGAAGCGTTGAGGGAAAATTGCAGCGACGCCGAACTGGAAAAGCTCATCTGGGATGCCGTATTATTAAAACCCAGGAAGCACGATGTCGTTTGCACGGACAACACCCTGAAAAAATGCACACGGATAATGTCGGAAATCGGCGGTTAAAAAAAATATTCGAAACGGTACATTTCTGCAAAAATAATGTATAATCACACCCTCGAGGGCTAAAAGAATCATTGCGGATTTCAGCCTACGGGACGAACGCCCGTAAATGTGTCATCATGGGATTGTGAAAATTTAGCAGGAGCTGATTAAATGTTTCCCGATCATCCATCAACGCGATTGGCGGGCAGGCATTCCGGAATGCCTCGCCGGGATTACATCTTTGCAAGACAGAAAGAACTCGTTTTGGAGCTGGTAAAGCCGCTGCCCCGGGAAAGGCTGCTGGATATCGGTTGCGGCGCCGGCCATAATCTGCAAATCTTTAATGAAAAATGGTGTTCACTAACCGGGGTTGATGCGTCCAGAGCAAAACTGGAAATCGCCCGGCAACGCTACGGCGATCATGCCGAATTTGTTCTGGCCCAATCCGGGGACATTCCCTTCTCTGATAATGAATTTGATATTGTGACCATTATTAATTTTCTCGAAGTTGCCGATAATCCGCGCAAGGTCATCGAAGAAGCCGTCAGGGTTTGTCGCGGCCGGATATTCATCGGCTTTTTAAACAACTATTCTTTTTTTGGAACAAGGCAGGGCTTAAAAGAAAATTTCGGTTTTTCCCTTTCCCGTCCCATGCGTTTTTTCAGCTATCCTGAAATTAAAAGCATGGTGGAAAATATTGCCGGTGAGACGATGATTAAATGGGGCAGTGTCATTTATTTTCCCGCGATTGTTTACGATTTCTTCGAGGAACTTGAAGAAGTTTTTCCTTTAAGAAAAAATCCTTTTGGCGCGTTTGTTGGAATGACTTTTCCCGTCAAATACACCATCCGCACGGTCCAGAGTCCGATTGTCAATACATTTCAATTGAATAACGGATCCCGCAAACCGACTCCGGAAGTTGTGCGTGATATGCTCAAACAGGTACAACAATGATCAGAGAAGCTCTTCTTTACGAAAAACTTGATGGCGGGAAGGTGCATTGCAATCTGTGTGCGCACCGTTGCAGGATTAATCCCGGCAGAAGCGGTATCTGTGGTGTCCGGGAAAACAGGGAAGGCGTTTTGTATTCCCTGGTTTACGGGACGCTGATTGCTGAAAACCTTGACCCTATTGAAAAAAAACCGTTCTTTCATGTTTATCCCGCATCCCAATCGTATTCCATTGCGACGGTGGGCTGCAATTTCCGGTGTGATTTCTGCCAGAACCACGATATTTCGCAAATGCCCGCAGCAACACGCATGATCGCCGGTGAAGATTTCCTTCCGCGTGAAATCGTCACCAAAGCGAAGCAAAGCAGAGCCAGAACCATTGCCTATACCTATACCGAGCCGACGGTCTATTTTGAACTGGCTTTGGATACCGCAACGATCGCTGTTGAAAACGGTTTGCAAAATGTTTTTGTCACCAACGGCTTCATGACGGTCGAGACGATTGAAAAGATAGCGCCATATCTGACCGCTGCCAATGTGGATTTGAAATCCTTTCGCGATGAGTTTTACAATAAATACTGCGGTGCCCGCCTCAATCCTGTTCTGGAGAGTTTGCAGACCATGAAGAAAAAGGGAATCTGGGTGGAGATTACCACGCTGCTGATTCCCGGATTGAATGACAGTGATGAAGAGCTGAAAGACATCGCCCGATTTATTGCCGGTCTGGGCCGGGAGACGCCCTGGCATATCAGCCGCTTTCATCCGCAATACAAAATGCGTAACAGACCGGTAACACCTCTTGATGCTCTGCACCGGGTCGTGCAGATCGGCAGGGAAACCGGTTTGAAATATGTCTACAGCGGTAATGTGCCCGGTGATGACGGCGAGAACACAAGATGTTTTCACTGCGGCAAACTGCTGATCGAACGCTACGGTTTTCGCGTGGGCAGCATGAATCTCCAGGGTAAAAAGTGTTCACATTGCGGGACAGAACTGGAAGGCGTGTTCACGGAAACGCATGTTTAAAATCATGAGGAGAACTTCAACTTATCCGTGCTGAAGAAAGTAAATATCTGGCCGGGCAGACAAAAATTCATTATTTGCATCGTATTAGCTGTTGTCACCCTCGCTGTTTACCGGCAGACGTATCAGTTCGACTTCCTCAAATTTGATGATGAAGTTTATGTTACCGAAAACAGTTATATTCAGTCGGGAATAACCCTGGATGGGTTGCGCTGGGCATTCAGTACCCTTTATGCTGAATTCTGGCATCCGGTCACATGGCTTTCTCTGATGTTTGATTATCAGATTTATGGCCTGAACGCCGGCGGTTATCATCAGACCAACCTTATCCTTCACGTGCTGAGCGCGTTGCTGGTTTTCCTGCTTTTCAACCGAATGACCGGCACCCTCTGGCGCAGCGCTTTTGTCGCCGCTCTGTTCGCACTTCATCCCCTGAGAGTGGAATCGGTTGCCTGGATAGCGGAACGAAAGGATGTTTTAAGTGTTTTCTTTGGAATAGCCAGCCTGTACGCTTACGCTCTTTATACGGAAAGTTTGAAGCTTTCCAGATACGCTCTTTGCTTCATATTATTTGCGCTGTCCCTGATGTCCAAACCAACGATGGTCACCCTGCCTTTTGTCCTGATGCTTCTGGATGTCTGGCCGCTCCAACGCTGGCAGAAAGCAATACAGGCACGCGGGAATAGTTTTGTTGTAGTGAAAGGAATTCTTGGCGAAAAGATACCCTTCATTATCTTATCCATTATTTTCAGTATTCTGACGCTCTGGGCCCAGCAAAAGGGACATATGATTGTTTCACTCGAAAACCTGCCCTTTTCTGTTCGTTTTCAAAATGCTGTTATGTCTTATGTTGCATACCTGGGAAAGATGTTCTGGCCGGTTAACCTGGCTTCTTTTTACCCTTACGAACATTATTTTTCGATGCCGAAAATATTAGCCGCCTGTCTTATGCTGATGATCATTACGATTGCTGTTATTTATTTCCGTCAGAGATGGTCTTTTTTATTTGTGGGTTGGTTTTGGTATCTGGGCACTCTCATCCCTGTAATAGGGCTGGTGAAATCCGCAGACTACGCGATGGCCGATCGCTTTACCTATGTGCCCTTTATCGGTATTGCCATGATGCTTGTCTGGGGGATGCCGCTTTTATTCCCGCGTCAAGACATGCGAAAAAAAATTTTATTTCCAGCAGGAATCGGTGTTCTGGGCATATTCGTCATGCTATCCTGGCAGCAATGCGGTTACTGGAAAAACAGCATAAAGCTATGGAGTCATGCGCTGCAGGCAACAGAAAATAATGCCAAAGCCCATAACAATCTCGGCCGTGCGCTGCGTGCAGAAGGAAAAATAAAGGAAGCTATTGATCACTATGACCATGCTGTCCGGATAGCACCCGACAAGGCAATGGTTTACTTTAACAGAGCTCTGGCCTACGCCAGCCTTGGTGAGCATCAGCGCTCTATAGAGGATTTTAATCTTGCCGTTGATCTCAATCCGAATTTTACGGCTGCCTATAACAACAGGGGGATGGTTTATCTATTGCAGGGTAAAAAATCGCTTGGCTGCCGTGATTTTCTGAAAGCTTGTGAAAGGGGAGATTGTCAATATTTAGAAAACGCTAAACGCAGGGGAATCTGCTATTGAGCCGCGCAGTCTTCCACAGTGTATTTCATCGCCACCATGGATTTGTCAGACAAAGATGGGCAAATGTCCGGAATTGCTCCGACAAATAAATAGGAATACAACCGATATTTTCTTTTAATGATCTGTGTTACCCCGTTATCGTGTTCAATTGCCGCATTGTTCTGATGCGGCCCGAAAAAGGACACGGATATCTCAATCGAGGGGGGCAACATGGACCAGACGGTTTCAGAATCACGGAATTCAAGAAAGGCAACAAATGATACCCTGGATGAATCGTCCTCCCCGCGAGTCGCACTGGTGCCGGATGAGTTAACCGACATCATCCATCAGGCGGTCAAGGATAACCGCAGCTACCTGATGGAGCACGAAACCAAAGAAATCCTGGAAGGCATCGGCATCAAGACGACCGGTTTTTTAATCGCCCGTTCTGAAGACGAAGCGTTGGCGTTGAGTGAAAAAATCGGGTTTCCTGCCGTTATGAAAATTGTTTCACCCGATGTCATTCACAAAACGGATGCCGGCGGCGTAAAGCTTAATTTGAACTCTAACGAAGACGTGCTAAGAGCATACCGTGAAATCATCGAAACCTTCAAATACCAGCATATCGAAGGCGTCACGATTCAAAATATGGCCAAACCGGGCATTGAAGCCATCATCGGCGTAACGCGCGACCCCGGTTTTGGCCCGCTCATCATGTTCGGGCTTGGCGGTGTGTTTGTGGAAGTGCTGCGCGACGTTTCCTTCCGGATTTTGCCGATAACGGAAAAGGATGCCGCGGAGATGATCGCGGAAATCCGGGGCGCAGCTATTTTGGAAGGATACCGGGGGCCCGCTGTTGATCGGGAAGCGCTGGGTCAACTGCTTTTAAAAATATCCCGGTTGGTCATTGAAAATCCCGAAATTCAAGAACTTGATCTCAATCCGCTGTTTTTATATCCCGATGGTTATATTGCTGTTGATGCCCGGATGTTTGTCCGTGAACCGTCGCCCGGAGAAAATGTCACGCCGACGGGTCATGAGAGCCTGCACGATTTCTTCTATCCGCAAAGCATCGCGGTCATCGGCGCGTCCGGCGCCAAAGGGAAACTGGGCTATAATGTCTTCTGGAATCTGATCAACCATGATTTCCCCGGCAGGCTCTACCCGGTTAATCCCGGCAAAGATTCCATCAAGGGTGTCAAATCCTACAAATCAATTCTGGATGTCCAGGAGCCGGTGGATATGGCCGTGATTATCGTTCCGGCTAAGGCCGTCGAAGCAGCCATCGTCGATTGCTGCGCGAAAGGGGTCAGGTATGTGGTGATAGAGACTGCGGGATTTGCTGAAACCGGCGAAGACGGGAAACAGGCTCAGGAAAGGATTAAAAAAATCATTCAAGAACACGGGTGCCGTGTGTTGGGTCCTAATTGTTCGGGCGTCATCAACACCCACCATAATATGGTGCAGTCCATCGGGCTGCTTTCCGACTTGAAGAGGGGTAATGTCGGCCTGATTGCGCAGGCCGGAGTTTACGCCGCCGGCATTCTTACAGGATTGAGCCATGTTCTGGATTTCGGCATTGTGGCAACCATCGGCAACAAGATGGACATCAATGAAACGGATATTCTGGAATGCTTGAGCGAAGATGATCATATTTCCGTGATCGCCATGTATATGGAAGACATCAGCAGCGGCAAGCGCTTTGTGGACGTGGCCAGCCGTGCGGCTGTTCGCAAACCCGTTATTGTTTTAAAATCGGGACGGACGGAAGCAGGCAAAAAAGCCGTATCTTCCCATACCGCCTCGCTCGCCGGCAATGACGAAATCAACAGCGCGGTCTTTAAGCAAAGCGGCATTATCCGTGCCAGGGATAATGAACATTTATTCGCTCTGACCCGCGCTTTTTCCAAACAGCCTGTGCCGAAAGGCAACGGCGTTATGGTTATCACTTATACCGGTTCACTGGGCGTTGCCGCAACGGATATGCTTTATCTCTCCGGAATGCGGCTGTCCACGCTGGAGCCGTATTTTCAGAAACGTCTGGATAACATTCTGCCCGATTATGCCCGGTTCGGCAATCCTGTGGACTGTTCATTCTCCATGACTCCCCGGCAGGTGAAAGATCTGATTGAAATCGGCGCGGAAAGCAACGACGTGTATAGCTTTATCGTGATTATTCAGGGCGAGATGCTGAGCGCTTTCGTGGATGTTATGAAGAATCTGGATTATAAGGAAAAGCCCGTTGTCTGCTGCGTGGCCTGCAAGGAATTTATGATCGATGATGTGGTCAGGATGGAGCAGGCCGGAATTCCCGTTTATTCCACGGCGGAGATGGCAGCGGAAGTTCTCAGCAAAATGTATCATTACGGTGTGAGACGCCAGAGCGCTATAGCCGATTCCATCGCCCGTCACCTTACCAAAGATTCACTTTCTGTCGATGACCGGCCCGTGCGCCTCCGCCTGATCACCCCCCGGGATATCGGTCTATGGACGGATTTCGTGAACAATTGTTCGAAAAAGTCTCTGTGGCTCAGGTTCTTATCGCCCTTTTCCGCCACACCGGAGCGGGCTCAGCGTTTTTGCAATCTCGATCCGGAGGAGGAAATCGCCGTTGTCGCTGAGATGAAGGATGGCGATAAATATAAATTTCTCGGTATCGCGCGTTTAATCAAAAACAAACGCTGTGAGGGCGAAGCTGAATACGCCGTGATCATTTCGGATTTCTGGCAAAATAAATCTCTGGGGCATCTGTTGTCCGAACAATGCATCGAACTGGCCAAAAAAGAAGGTTACAAAACGATTCGCGCGGAAACGCTTCAGCAAAATTACTCCATGTTGAGAATTTTCCGGCGCTGCAATTTTGTATTAGACGCCAAAGACGAGAACATGGTTTCCATGGCACTGAAGTTATCGTGATGCATCATCAGGACCGGATGAAGCTATGAACAAATTATCTGCACGTTCATTTCTCAATTCCAGCCCCTGACACGTCTAAAAAATGCCGAAGTGAAAAAGGCTGTCGTGTCGGAATTTGTCCTACCTTGAATTCGGACGGAGACGGATACCATAAACTACCATGGCGTAGTATTGGATAACCGTTTTTCATGGGTGCGTGTGGGGCGTCCGGCATCGGCAATACGTCCCGGCGTTATGGCCGGAAAATCGGATACGCGTATCCGGCTGAAAAGCGGTAATTTATAAATACGGGAGACAAAAATTATGCAAGTACCTATGCTGGTTACACACTTTCTGGATCGGGGCGTTAAACTATACGGCCCCAAGACCTGTATCGTCGATGGAGAAAAGCGATTTACCTACAACCAGTTTAATGAAAGAGTAAACCGGCTTTCCAATGCTCTTATTGCTGAAGGCGTCAAGCAGGGCGACCGTGTTGCCTATATCGGACCCAACGGGCACCGTATCCTCGAGTCTTATTACGGCATCCCTCAAATCGGCGCCATCCTCCTTTGTATCAACATCCGATTAAGCGCGGATGAAATCGCTTTCATCTTGAACCATGCCGGCGCCAAAGTGGTCTGCGTGGACTGGGAGTATGCGAATCTGGTAGCTCCGGTTGTCGACAAACTGGAGACGGTCACGCATTTTATGCTGTTTACCGACGGCCATCGTCCCGATGGCATCGACTGGCCGGACTATGAAGCTCTTTTAAACGAGGCTTCGACAGAAAGGCCCCTCCGGCCTCAGATGGATGAAAACGATATCGCCGAATTGTTCTATACGAGCGGCACGACGTCCAGACCCAAGGGCGTTATGATGACGCACCGCAATATTTACGCGAATGCCATCAATTATATTCATATGCTGAGTGTGACCGATGCCGACACGCAGCTGCACAGTGTGCCGCTGTTTCACGTGAATGGCTGGGGTTCTCCCCATGGTATTACCGGCTCCGGTGCGACTCACGTGATGGTCAGGGAGTTCCGAGCTCAACAGGTGCTTGAGGCCATCCAGAACGAAAAAGTGACGATCGGCGCCATGGTGCCGGCAATGGTCACCACGCTGCTGAATTATCCGAAAGCCGGCCAATATGACACCTCCGCGTGGGACCGGATGATTATCGGCGGAGCACCGGTGCCGATCACCATCCTACGAGAAGCGCAGGAAAAATTCGGCGTCAAATGCTACCAGGCTTATGGAATGACGGAAAGCTGTCCGATGCTGACGCTGTCAACCCTGAAAGACCACATGAAGAAACTGCCGTTTGAAGAGCAGCTTGTCTATCGGGCGAAGACCGGCAAACCTGTCTTCGGCGTCGAGTTGCGGGTGGTTGATGAAGACGGCAGGGACGTGGAGCCCAACGGCGAGGCTGTAGGAGAGATCATCGTCCGCGGCAACAATGTGATGAAGGGGTATTGGAATGATCCGGAGGAAACCTCAAAAATCATCATCGACGGCTGGCTGCACACCGGCGATATCGCCAATATCGACCAGGAGGGCTTCGTTCAGATCGTCGATCGCGGCAAGGACATGATCATCAGCGGCGGTGAGAACGTTGCCTCCGCGGAAGTTGAAATGGCCATCCATAAGTTTCCCGCCGTCATGGAATGTGCCGTGGTCGGTGTACCCGATCCCAAGTGGGGTGAAGCCGTCAAGGCGCTGGTCGTCCTGAAGCCAAACATGCAGGCTACCGGAAAAGAGATCATTGATCACTGTGCTACGCTGCTGTCCAAGTTCAAGTTACCGCGTACCGTGGATTTTGTGAGCGAACTGCCGAAGACCGGCACCGGCAAGATCCTGAAGCGTGAATTGCGGGCAAGGTACTGGGCGGACCAGGAAAAAAAAATCGGAGGCTAGTCCCGTTAGAAAATTTATCGTTGTTTTCATCCTTTGTTGTTCCTGCTCCGGTGGTTTTCGGGAGGCATTTTCCAGAGGACCGCAATAGATGGATCAAGGCGGCTCCGGATAATTATCTTGATTATTCTTTTTAAATCAGTATTACTCTACCTTCATGACATTCCATCATGATCTGTTTAAGGAGTGACAGATGTCTCCAGGTAAAATAACAAAAAAAGAATTGACCAAGCCGATGAAAAATCGCCGGCTGGACTCAGCCGGAACAAAAATGCCTGCGCCTCTCAGGGCATTCGGGGGTGATGTTTACAATCTTCTGGCGCACAGTTCTCAGATCGGTTTTTATATTATGCAGGACGGACATTTTAAATTCATCAACTCACATTTTCGGGATTATACCGGATACACCGAAGAAGAAATGCTCAAGATGAATCCTGCGTCGTTCGTTCTGCCTGAGGACCGTCGCAAGGCGGCTAAAAACGCGGTGATGATGCTCAGGAAGCAACGATTTTCTCCCTATGAATTTCGTATCGTTACCAAAGACGGAAGAATCAAATGGATCATGGAATCAGTGATGTCCATAAAATTCAAGGGCAAACGGGCTATTCTGGGTAATTCCATGGATATTACCGAACGCAAGGAAGCGAGCCGCCGGCTTGAAGAACTGGAAGCGCTGGAATCCTCTATCCTCGACGCAATCCCCCAAGCGGTGGTCGGCTTGCACGAGCGGCGCATTAATTTTGCCAACCACGCCGTCAAGGTCATTTTCGGCTGGCACCGTGAAGAACTGATCGGCAAGAGCATCCGCATGATTTATCGCAATGAGGAAGAATCTGATAAAATTGCTGCTGCCTTTTATTCGACGCTCGAACATCAGCGGACGTATGAAACGGAGTTTCCCTGTCTGCGCAAGGACGGACAGGAAATTTGCTGCCGGATGAAGGCTTCACGCATCGGAGAAAATCTCCGGGAAAAGCGTATCGTGGTCACTTATGAGGATATCACAGCGGAGAAAAAAGCGCAGGATGATCTGGAGCGTTCACGCGAAGAATTGCGGAATTTGTCCATTCACCTTCAATCGGTGCGCGAAGAAGAAAGCACGCGTGTTGCGCGCAAGATTCACGATGAACTCGGACAATCGCTTACCGCCCTGCAGATGGACATGTCCTGGCTTGAAAACCATCTTCCGGCCAATAGTAAAGATATTCGAAAAAAAACGCAAAGCATGTCGAAGCTGGTTGATTCGACCATTGAAAGCGTGCACAACATTACGACAGAACTGCGTCCCAGTCTGCTCGATGATTTGGGGCTGCCGACGGCCATTGAATGGCAGGCAACGGACTTTCAAAAGCGATCCGGCATTCGCTGCCAGGTCCATATCCATTGCCGTAACCAGGCCATCGACAAGGAACTGGCGACGACCATTTTCCGTATTTTTCAGGAAACGCTTACCAATATCGTGAGGCATGCAAAAGCCACGCAATGCAAGGTGAACCTTACGGGAACCGAAACGGAACTTTGTCTGGATGTGACGGACAATGGCATCGGCATCAATCAGTGGCAAATTGACAATCCCCTGTCCTTCGGAATGATCGGCATGCGTGAGCGCGCCCATCTCTGGGGCGGCACGGTTCATGTCCAAAACGCCAAACCTTCCGGAACCAACGTGAGAGTCTTGATACCCATGAACAAAGGAGAAAGCAGGCATGATACGCATATTAGTCGCCGATGACCATGCCGTGGTGCGGCAGGGCGTCATGCAGATTCTGGCGGATGTTCGGGATATGCTGGTGAAAGATGAAGCGCAAACCAGCGCGGAGACGCTGGAGAAGGTTCTTAAATACGAATATGACGTGGTCCTGCTGGATATTTCCATGCCCGGCCGCAGCGGTCTGGAAATTCTGGAGGATATTAAAAACCAGCGTCCAAAGCTGGCCGTATTGATTCTGAGCATGCACCCGGAAGAACAGTACGCGGTGCGCGCCCTTCGTGCCGGCGCCTCCGGTTATCTTACCAAAGCCAGCGCTCCGCAGGAACTCATCGGGGCCATACGCAAGGTGGCACAGGGCGGAAAATACGTCACCGCTTCCCTGGCGGAAAAACTGGCCGACGAACTGGAAGTGAATGCCGAAAAGCTTCCTCACGAACGGCTTTCCAATCGCGAACATCAGGTGATGATCATGCTCGCTTCCGGAAAATCCGTTTCCGATATTGCCGATGAACTCTGTCTGAGCGTGAAGACGATCAGCACTTACCGCACACGCATTATGTCCAAGATGAGCCTGAAAAAAAACGCCGAACTGACACTTTACGCCGTCCATAACAAACTCATCAATTAGCCCTTTTTAACGCAGTCTGTATTTAAAACAGTAAGAAAATGCCGTTTCTCTTTTCAGGAGAAACGGCATTTTGAAAGGAAGGGAATACTATGCGGAGAACAGTTGAGATGTTCTCCGCATAGTGGATGTGTTAGCCAAGTGTCTTTCTATTGTTTACCAAATCATCGACCACCGCCGGATCGGCCAGGGTTGATGTATCGCCGAAATCTTCGAACTTCTTCGCGGCAACGTTTCTCAAAACGCGGCGCATAATCTTGCCGGATCTTGTCTTGGGCAGACCATCCGCCCATTGAATCTGGTCGGGTGACGCAATCGGACCGACAACTTTGCGGACATGGGCGACCAGGGCCTTTTTGAGATCGTCCGTCTTGGCCACATTATTGTTCAGTGTGACATAGGCGAAGATGCCCTGTCCCTTGATGTCGTGGGGGAACCCGACAACCGCCGCTTCCGCAACATCCGGATGAGACGTCAAAGCTGCCTCGACTTCTGCGGTGCCCAGCCGGTGACCGGATACGTTGATCACGTCATCGACACGGCCGGTAATCTTGTAATCGCCGTCGGCATCTCGTTCAGCGCCGTCGCCGGAGAAATAATTGCCGGGGAACTGCGAGAAGTAATTCTCGACAAACCGGCCTTCCTTGTCATCCCACAGACCGCGGGCGATGCCGGGCCAGGAATTTTTAATGCAAAGAGCTCCCGTTCCGGGTCCTTTGATCTCTTTTCCTTCTTCATCAAACAAAGCCGGGACAACACCGAAGAACGGAACCATGGCTTTGGCCGGTTTGATATCAATGGCACCAGGCAGAGGCAGGATCATGTGTCCGCCGGTCTCCGTCTGCCACCAGGTGTCGGAAATCGTGCAATGACCGGCGCCGATCTTATCGTAATACCATTTCCAAGCTTCGGGGTTGAGCGGCTCACCGACCGAACCCAGAACGCGCAGCGAGGAAATATCGTGCGCATCAACCCACTTGTCGCCTTCTTTGGCAATCGAGCGGATCGCCGTCGGAGCGGTGTAGAAGTTGTTGACATTGTATTTTTCCACGACAGCCCAGAACCGGCCGAAGTCCGGATAGTTGGGAACGCCTTCGAAAAGAATACTGGAGTGTCCGTTGCAAAGCGGGCCGTAAACGATGTAACTGTGACCGGTGACCCAGCCGATATCGGCCGTGCACCAGTAAGTATCTTCTTCCCGTACATCAAAAGCCAACTGCTGGGTCATCGACGCATAAAGCAGATAACCGGCCTGGGTATGAACCACACCCTTGGGTTGGCCGGTCGAACCGGAGGTATATAGGATGAACAGGGGATCTTCCGCGTCCATTTCTTCCGGTTTGCAGTACTTGTCCGCTGTGGCCATCAAGGTTTCATACCAGACGTCGCGGCCTTCTTTCATGGTAACTTCCGTGCCGGTGCGTTTCACAACAACCACGGTTTTCACGCCGGGACACTGATCCACAGCCTTGTCGCAGGTGCCTTTCTGAGGGACAGCCTTGGCGCCACGGTAGGTGCCGTCACAGGTAATAACGACTTGCGCGCCGCAGTTATTGATACGGTCTCTTAAGGCTTCCGACGAGAATCCGCCGAAAACGATGGCATGAATAGCGCCGATGCGGGCGCAGGCCAGCATGACGATGGCCAGCTCGGCAATCATGGGCAGAAAGATGGTAACGCGGTCGCCTTTTTTGACGCCCAGACCCTTCAGAACATTGGCGAACTTGTTCACTTCGCGATACATGTCGTAATAGGTGTAAACTTTCCAGTCATTGGGATCGTTGCCTTCGAAAATGATTGCGGCCTTATTTTTCTTGGTGGCCAGATGACGGTCCAGGCAGTTGTAACTGACATTGATCTTGCCGCCTTCAAACCATTTGGAATGAACGTCTTTTGCGTCAAATGACCAGTCCGACACTTTTTTGGGATCAAAGGGTTTAAACCAGGTCAATCTTTCATTGGCCATCTTGGCCCAGAAGGCATTGGGGTCCGTGATCGACTCTTTGTAAAGCTTTTCGTACTCCGCCCGGCTCTTGATATAGGATTTTTCTCTTACCCTGTCGGGAACCGGAAAAACCTTATTGTAAAATTCCTGATCTTTTGCTTCAGCCATATTGTTCTCCTTTATCTAAATTATTTTTTATGCCTTTCGCTTTCGCTGAAAAGAAGCATTTTTTAAATATCAGCCGTTTCTTTCCTCATGGATCTCATTTGAACCTGATCTTTTTTAACTTTTCAGGAGGGGGAGCCCCAGGCTTGGCCTCGTTCCTGTCAGAAAAATGGCCGCACAGTGGGGCGTATTACATGGCTGATGCAATAGACCCCCTGAAAAGCGATTACTGCATATACCTTTTAAAAGGGTTGCGGTATCGGCCTCAGTCTGAATTCAGGGCGAGTCTTTGTCCTACAAAAGTCGGTGTTTGTCTGACAGGTTTTGTGTGTCGGCTAAAATACCGGGATAATCCGTGCTGAATTTTTCGTCGTCTGAAGATTTACCAGAACAACAAAGGGCATCTCATTGGATAATTCCAAAATGCATAAAAAACTTTTTTCGACAATCATTCTTAAAAAAGTTGAATCGCATCCGCATATCCTATTGAAATGGATGTGTCGGCTTGCTTGTCTTTGTTTCGGCTGCGGCCCTTCCATTGACCGTCAAGCATTCGCGGAAAAAAGATCACCGTTTTTTTCTTTTTGATTCGGAGGAATTCTTTTTATTCATGTGATCTCCCGTTTTGAGAACCGGTACCTCCAGATCATTGATGTTCAGGCTGATCGAAAAATGTTTCGATTCCTTTCTGATGCTGTTCAGGATGGTGTCCACAAGAGGGTCGGTGTACTGCGGAAGGTTTTTAGGCTCACCCAGCAGCAGTTTGCGAATACAAAGATGCTCGATGGTTCCCAAAATCATGGAGCGGATGAGAAACGCATCAGTGTCTTCCTTGAAAGTCCCATTGTTTATGCCCTCCCGAATGGCTTCCAGAAGACCATGGGAGGCTTTTCTGACCATATCATAGGCCTTGGTTTTTAAAAAATTTCTGTTGGTTTTCAGCTCCAGCATGACCAGAGAAGCATAGAGCGGATTGCTGTCATAGACGGTCAGATACCCTTGAACAATGCCTCTGATTTTTGCCTCGGGCCCTCTGAGATAGGGAGCCACATATTCCGCTATGCGTATCGGTTCTTCTGTAAATTTTTCAGGAATCGCAAAAAGCAAATCTTCTTTGGTTTTGAAATATTCATACAGAACCGGTGTGGAAACGCCCGCTTTTTTGGCGATATCGGTCATCGTGGCGTCTGCGTAACCCTTTTCTGCAAATACCTGCAAGGCGGAATCAATGAGGTTATCCTTTCTCGCTATCTTGATATCGTGTCTGGCCATAATGCTCCTTTCGTAATGACGAATTTGTTATCTAAATCAGATGACATCAAAAAACAAGCATATTCATCACGCCCTTTTTAAAATGTGCTTCGTGTTCTCATCAGTTATTATTTACGAGAATAGTAATAATATAAATATAAATAACTATCAATAAAAAATACTTGACATAATATTAGTATCAATTAAAATATATTCAAATAAATTAACTGCTAATAATTATAAGCTGAAAAATATTAAAGATACATGAAGGGAGAATGCCATGAGAACCAAAGAGCAATATATTGAAGGCCTGAGGAAGATGAAAAGAAACCTTTATTATAACGGCAGCAGGATTGACCGGGATGATGAGGATCAACTCCCCGCTTTAAATGTCATGGGATTCACTTTTGAGGCTCCGCATATTCCGGAATTTGCGGACTTGTGCACCGCCCAATCGCATTTGACCGGAGAAACTATCAACCGTTTCTGTCATGTTCATCAGAGTCCGGAGGATTTACACAAAAAACAGGATATGACGCGAACGTTATGCCGGACAGGAAAAATGTGCATCCAGCGCTGCATGGGAGTGGACGCCATCAACGGCGTCAATGCGGCGAGTTTCGAAGCGGACAAGCAGAACAACGGCAGCACCGAATATCATAAGAATTTTCTCAAATGGCTGGAAAATTTTCAGCGCAACGATCTGGTCGGCAGTTGCGCCCAGACCGATATGAAGGGGGAACGTCTTAAGAGGCCTGCCGAGCAGACCGATCCCGACATGTATCTGCGGGTCGTGGAAAAAAAGAAAGACGGTATCGTCGTCCGGGGATGCAAGCTGCATATTTCCGAAGCGTCTATTGCCGATGAAATTATCGTTGTTCCCACAAGAATTCTGGGGCCCGATGAACAGCAATATGCTGTATCATTTGCGGTACCGGCCGATTACGATGGCGTTAAACAGGTTGTTCATATTCATAAAATGCACAAGAGAACCCATTTCAAAACCGGGAATCCTGATATCGGATATACCGATTCCTATGTGATTTTCGATGATGTGTTTGTTCCGTGGGAGCGGGTCTTCCTCTGCGGTGAATATGTGCATGGCGGCGCTTTGGCCATGCTTTTTGCTCTGTTTCATCGTCACAGTTATTCAGGCTGCAAGCCGGCCATCGGCGATATGCTGCTGGGGCTCGCTTCCATGGCGGCAAAAATGAACGGGATATCGAAGGCCCATCATGTCCGGGAAATCCTCTCCAAGATCATCATGGTGACCGAACTGGGTTATGCGGCCGGATTTACAGCTTCCGCCAAGGGTAAACCGGAAATTTACGTGCCCGGCATCGGTCAGATGCCATATGGACCCGGCGGCTATATCCCTCATTCCATTTATGCCAACGTGGGCCGTTGCCTCACCGGTGAAGCTGTCTTTGATGAACAGGAAATGCTCTGCAACATAGCGGGCGGTCTGCCATCCACCTTCCCCTATGAAGCCGACCTGGCCAATCCTGACTTGAGGCCGCTTCTGGAAAAATATCTGAAGCGCAATCCCAAGATTCCGATAGCCGATCAGCTGAAGTTCTGGCTGCTGTTTGCGGAAGCCACCTGTTCATCCAATACCGGCTTTCTGTGTTACGGATCCTATCACGGCGGCGGCTCCCCCATCATGGAGCAGATTGCCATCACCATGCAGTATGATACAAAATTGCGCGAGCACCTGGTGAATGCGCTGGCAGGCATAGAAAAACTCGATTACAGTCGTGTCGTGAAGATTTAATTTCAGGCGGCGATAAAACCGCATCAGCCGCTCAAGTATAATAAAAACTTAAGATAAAAAATATTATTATCCGAGGAGGTTTTCTCATGGAATTCAGGATGGACACGTTATGCGGTTTGTTCCACAATCAGGCCCGGCGTTACGGAGATCGTTTTGTCTTCCTTACCGGTCGCTTTGATGCCGAGGGGCGCTTGGACCAGAAATTCAATTCCCGCACTTGGAAGCAGACATGTGAGGAGACCGTTGCTTTGGCCAGAGGCCTGATAACGCTGGGGGTCAAAAAAGGCGACAAGGTTGTCATTTATTCCGAGAGTCGTCCGCGCTGGATCATCGCCGATCAGGCTGTTCAGGCCTGCCAGGCCATCGGTGTTCCCCTGTATCCCACCGTCTCGGAAGAAGAACTGGATTACATGCTGGAAGACAGTGAATCATGCATGGCGATTGTATCCACTCCGGAAAAGGCCAAACTGGTTCTCAAGGTAACAGCAGGCAAAACAAAAATTCCGGTCATCATGATGAGCCCATGGGAGGGAACGGATCAAAAACCGGCAGACGTTTACACGTTTCCGGAAGTTTTTGCCTTGGGCGAATCCAAAGTTAGCAGGGAAACCATCTTTCAGGGAGTGAAAAGTGTTGTTCCCGAAGATGCGGCCTCGATTATTTACACATCCGGCACGACCGGCAAGCAAAAGGGCGTTATTCTCACGCAATCCAACTGGATTCATTCCATGCATCAGTGTTCCGGTTCCGAAATCATGGCGCTGACCGCTCAAAAAGATTTGCATCTGAAAGCGCTGGTTCATTTGCCGCTTTGCCACGTTTACGGCCGGATGAGCGATTATCACACCGCCGGACTGAAAATGGGCGGAGAATTGGTTTTCGCCGAAAGTTATCAGACCATTGCCCGTGATCTGCGCGATGTCCATCCGAATATCATCAACAGCATTCCCCGTTTCTATGAAAAGACCTACGAAATCGTGCAGTCTACGCTCTCCCGCACGAAGAAGCCTTATCGGGCGATCTATAACTGGGCGATGGGGAAGGGTAAAATTTATGTGGATTGCATGGCATCCGGCAAGCGCATGCCGCCTCATCAGTTGATGTTGTTCGGCCTAGCCAACAGTCTGGTTTTTGATCGTCTGAAAAAAGAAATGGCCATGGATCGTCTGGTCATGGCTTGTTCCGGAGGCGGTAAGCTTTCCAAGGATATCTGTGCCTTCTACCGGGCGCTGGGCATCCAGTTGATAGAAGGGTATGGTTTGACGGAAACAACTGCCATCAATAATCTGAATGCGCCGGAAATCATGATGGAGAAAAAGCCCACAGGTTTGTTCAAATTTTTCTACGATAAAATCATGGCGCTGACGTTGTATTTGATGGTGATCCGGCAGTCGCAGGGGAAATCGCCCTATGCCAATCCCATTATGTCGCTGCTGCTTTCGCTTTGCTACAACACGCTCGTTTACCGGTTGCGGGTCAAACCGGGATTTGTCGGTCGTCCCGTTCCCGATACCGAGATGCGCATAGCCGAAGATGGGGAAATCCTCATCAAGGGGCCGCAGGTGTTCAAAGGCTACTGGAAACGCGAAAAAGATACCGCCGAGGCTTTTACGCCGGATGGATTCTTCATGACCGGCGATATCGGTGTTGTTGACGGGGAAGGGTTCCTGCAGATTACCGATCGCAAGAAGGAGCTGTTTGTCACCTCCGGCGGAAAGAACGTGGCTCCGCATCCGATTGAAGTGGCGCTCATTGAAAGGCCTTATATTGATCAAGCCTGTCTGATTGGTGACGGGCGCAAGTATCTGACCGCTTTCATCATTCCGGATTTTGAAAGCCTGAAGCGCTTTGCCAAAGACAAGGGCATCAACTGTTCTTCGCAGAGCCAGCTTGTCGAGCATCCGGATATTCAGGCGCTCATCAGTAAGGAGGTCGATCATGTGAATGCGACGCTGGCGCGTTATGAACAGATTAAATATTACACCATCCTGGATCGCGCCTTCGATGTATCCACCGGTGAACTTACTCCTACCATGAAGATCAAACGCCGCGTCGTCAACGAAAAATATCAAAAACAGATTGAGGAGATGTATAATAAACCAAATCAATAAATCCTCTTCACGGACGTAAAGGAGAAAAAGTATGATCATTGATTGTCATTATCATCATCAATAAATCCTCTTCACGGACGTAAAGGAGAAAAAGTATGATCATTGATTGTCATTATCATCTGGAAGAAAGGGTTTTTACCGTCGAGCGTCTGATCAGCGAAATGCAGAAAGCCGGTATTGACAGGGTTGCGCTCATGGGAAGCATTATCGGGCCATTTGATGAACCGTCCCGCTTTCTCATCGGTATTTTACAGTTCTTACTTGAGAATTCTTTTTCAAGAAATATCGGAAAAGCATTTGTTTCCAATTTTACCGACCATGGCGATGTCAAGATTCTGGGAAAACCGTATCCCCTGGCGACTGATCCGGATAATGAAAAGGTATTTGATGCCGTCGGCAGGCATCCGGATAAGTTTCTTGGCTGGATATTTGTAAACCCCCGTGGCAGGAAAAACCAGATTGAAGAATTTGAGAAATATAAAGACATAAAAGGATTCATTGGTGTCAAGGCGCATACGTTCTGGCATCACTTCGCACCCGTGGAACTTGCTCCGGTTGCCGAAAGGCTGGCCAAAACCGGCAAGCCTCTCCTGATTCATGCGGGTTTTGGTGAAGAAGGCAATTTTGAAGCGCTGCTTAAAAAAGTGCCGGACCTGAAGCTGATACTGGCTCATGCCGGTTTTCCCTATTATTCGGATACGTGGAAAAAGATTAAGCCTTTGAAGAATGTATATATGGATCTTTCTCAAACGACTTATACCAGCGAAAAAGCAACCCGCCAGGCGGTGGAAATGTTTGGTCCGGAAAGACTTTTCTTCGGTACGGACGGTCCTTTCGGTTTTCATACGGCTGATCATCAATATGATTACGGTTTTATCAAGCGCAGGATCGAGGGGATGTTTACCGATGCCGGCGTTAAGAAAAAACTTCTTGGCGAAAGCTTCGCAGATGCTGTCGGATTGAAGTAAAAAATATTATAAAGATTCAGCGAAAACAGCAATAGAGCCTGTTCTCAGCGACACACGTTCTTGCTTTGAGCGCCTTTATCTATGCTGCATTTTCCCGGGTCGCGTGCTTTTTTCGCGTCCGCAATAATTTGTCATCCATATGATAAAGCCAAGATTTTCTTGACATAAAACTACGTTTCTTATACCTCACTCAACAAAAAAAATCTTATTAAAAAAATCAAAATGTTATGAACAGGGTAACAGGAGAAATAGAAAAATGCCCCTAATCGGTAGAGCGGATGGTGAACTTATCAGGGATATTCCCGCATGCAGGCGGATCATTCCATTTCTATTGCCGACTATAAATCAAGCCACTACCTATTTTGAGCTGACAGTAGATCTGACCAGGACGCTGCCGTTCATCGAATCCTTCAACTCGAACAAAGCAAACAAGGCCACGCTTTTCCATTACCTGCTATGGTGCATAGTCAGGACTGTGGATGAATGGCCGCAGATCAATCGTTTCATTGCCGGAAAACGGTTATATCAACGCAGGGGGATATGGATTGCCTTCTCAGCAAAGAAGAGTTTTGAAGAAAACTCCCCGGTGGTAGATATCAAAATGCGGTTCGACCCGAAGATCTCCTTTGCGGAACTGGTCGATTCAGTTTTGGTCGAGATCAGGAAGGGCAAGTCGAAGGAAAAGAGCCGCCTTGACAAACAACTTGCGTTCTACCTGCGCCTTCCCCGCTCGGTGGTTTCGCTCGGAGTGAAGGTCATTCACCTGCTCGATTACTTCGGACTCCTGCCTGCAAAATACATCGAGGAGGATTCCATGTTTGCGAGTATCTATGTGGTTAATCTCGGAAGCTTCGACATGGATGCAGCCTACCATCATCTGTACGAGTACGGAAATATTCCCATATTCATGACCATCGGGAGAATCAAGCCCGATGTTTACCGGGGAGATGACGGGCAGGTTCAGTTTCGGGATTCGGTCACCATGCGCTTTACCTGTGACGAGCGCGTTGAGGACGGTTTTTACTGCGCATGCGCCTTGAACCATTTGAAATTACTTATGGAAAATCCTGTTTTATGCGAAAAATAAAGCACCGTTTTGTATCAAACGGTGCTTTATGTTCAGTTAAAAAAAGCAAACAGTCCTTCCGGGAATATTCTTTCAGGCACTTGACTACATGGAGCATTCCCGTTCTGTCATCGCTCAGGGAATCTCCCGCGTATATATGAAATTGTCATATTCCAGTTTGCCGCTGTAAAGCTCAAACGATGCGGGCAGGCATCCGCGCCGGACAAAACCGTGATGATCATAAAAGCCGAAATTACTGTTAGCATCTGTATAGACATAGATATTCTTTACACCGTGTCTTTCACAGTACTGTAAATAATTATTCAGTAGTTGTTTCCCCACGTCAAGCCCCTGGTATTGATGATTGACCACGAAGAACTCCAGCTCACCATCAAAACGCATTTTTGTTTCCTTTCGCAAACGGGCATATACCGCCTGTAGATCTTTAAATCCCTTCAAAACTCTTCTTTGCTGTTTTCCGAAAATCAGACACAAGGTGTGATAGACCGCAGGCGGGATGTGAACCCAGTTTTTCATAAAGCCCTTCAATTTGGGAATTTTACCAAAAAGTAAACCAATGGCTTTCCCGTCAAGCTCTGCTACTTGCGTATAGTTTTGTACAATCATGACCGCACGCATGTACGCTTTCAGCATATGCGTTTTGGTTGAACGGTCAGCGGTATATTTGTCAAAATTCCATGTGCTGTCGATCATTTCCAGTATCCCGGGATAATCCTTTTTTCTCAGCACTCTGTAAATGATATGATTCCTTGCTGTCTCTTTCAACATAGCGTTTATTTTCACCATTCATCTTTGTTTGCGTATAATATGCCGAAGGACTTGCAGGCAAAAGAAATGTTGATGCAAACCTCGATCAAGTGCGTTTTGTCAGGTTATGCAAAAGAAAAACTTGACCGCAGAGCTCGCAATCAATCAGGGACACACGTTCTTGCTTTGGGCGTCTTTATATATTTTGCATTTTCCCAGGTCACATGCTTTCTTCGCATCCGCGCACCCCGGTTCTTTGTTGCCCTGATTTAAATAGGTCAGGCCCCTGTTGGCGTAGGCATCACCAAAGTTCTGTTTCAAACTGATGGCTTTATTAAAGTCTTCAATGGCCGGCTGATACTTGCCGAGATAATAATAAGCGGCTCCTCTGTTGTTGTAGGCATCGGCATAATCTTTTTTCAAACTGATCGCCTTGTTATAATCCTCGATGGCAAGATCGTGCTGCTTGAGGCTGTGGTATGCGCTGCCTCTGTTGTTATACATGACGGCATTCTTCGGCTGTTTTTTTATGGCCTTACTCAGATTTTCGATGGTCATCATCGGATTGATATGCTTATCCTGAACCGGTGATGCTTTGTCCTGATCACCCGTCTTCATCGGATCAACATTTTTTTCTCCTTTCGCGGAGACTTTACCTTGATCAATATTACCGGCGGTTGTTTTTTCCTTTTCCGAACAGGAACAAACCAGGGCCAAAGCCATAAAAATAAGAATAATCGTTTTACGCATAACAC
Organism: Smithella sp.; assembly: GCA_018056685.1. Classification (GTDB taxonomy): domain Bacteria; phylum Desulfobacterota; class Syntrophia; order Syntrophales; family Smithellaceae; genus Smithella. The sequence continues at coordinate 41,769 of JAGPFC010000002.1, read as the reverse complement.
TCCTTTACCATGAATAAATAATTTTAAATTTTGTTTTCCATATCATAACATTTAAGGAAATTAAATATTTTGTTATGAAAAAAACCTGATGAAATTCAGTAAACTCGACCATCTGATAGAGAAACTTTGACGATATCTACCTTGCACCGTGGAGAAGTTCGTCACCCAGTTTCGCCTGTTTGGCCTGCAATGTTTTTTCCTGCAGAGCGCCAAGGACATTAATGTCCGTTTGCAAAACATTGTAACGTTCCCTGGTTTTAATTTCCCATTTTGAGATGGCGGCAGTTATTTTTGTCTGAAAACCGGCGGCCAGTTCTTTGAAGGTTACAATCAGCGGTAAGGCGGCGTTATCGTTCTCGTCCATTTTTTTGGCTGCCTCGCGGACGATGGCGCGCATCGTTTCCAACAGCGAATCCAGCGCGCCCACTTCGCTTTGCAACGCCTTGTCTTTATGAATATTACGCCGGTCGCTTTCCATGATCAAATCCATCAGCTCCGCGCCCATTCCTCCGGCTGCCGCACCCATCAGAACGATGTTTTCCGCATCGCTGAAGGGCATGACGATATTCGTGTAAGCAGTGTCCTTTTCTCCGAGCATTGCCGAAGCCGGCACGCGGCAGTCATTTAATTTAATCCCGCCATGGAGGGCCGGTTTGAGAAAATCGAACTTCAACCGCGGTTTGATGGTCGCCCCGTCATCCTGGCCTGACACGAGAAACGCGCTGAATTTCTTTTGCTGTTCTGCTTCACCGGTTATCGCGATGACGATGAACAGGCCGGCAATCGGCGCGTTGGTCAGATAGGTTTTCTCTCCGTTAAGGATGTAGTGACTGCCTTCGGAAATGGCTGTGGAGGTCAGCAACTTGGGGCGCGCGCCGTGCTTTGGTTCGGAAACGGCAAAGGATGCGATCAGTTTTCCTTCTGCCATCAGCGGCAGGTACTGGTGACGCTGTTTTTCATTGCCGTAAATGGAAATGACACGATTGGCGATAATCTGCTGATAAAGCCAGGAAAGCGCCAGTCCCATATTATAACCGCTGCGGACAAAAACTTCTCCCGCTCCGGCCAACTGCGTCAGACCGCCGCCGCTGCCGCCGTATTGCGGTGCGATTCCGATCTTAAAAAATCCCGCTTCGCCCATTTTTTTCCAAAGGTCATGTGGAAAGTCCTGCAGGGTCTGTAAATCGGTGCGGGGCATGACATGCTCAATGGCAAAACGGGAAATCCAACTGAAAGATTGTTCCGGTGTTGTAGTCATTTATAAAACCAGCTCCTCGATGAATGTAAATAATTGGTTGACGTTGCGGCACTGACGCACCTCGTGGCAATGCGGCATGAAAGATCTGATTTCGCTGTCGCCGGAGCCCCAGAGATTTTCCTGCTCGGGATTCAGCCAGATCACGCGCCGGCAGCGTTCGCGCATCTGCCCGAGAATCGCGTCTTCGGGATTCATATAATTCGTGCGTCCGTCGCCGACAATAATCAGCGTCGTTTTTTTGGTTAAAAGTTCCATGTAATCTCTTTTAAAATTGCGAAGGGTTTCGCCGTAATCGGTGGAAGCGTTAAAGTTGATGTCCGGACTCGCCAGGACCGTACGAATCGCCTCGTTGATTTCATTTTCTTCAAAGATAGGCGTCACTTCGTGAAGATGATCAATAAAGACAAAACTGTTGACCTTGTCGAAACAATCCTGCAGGGAATAAAGCAGATTCAGCATGAAGCGTGCCGCCGCCCAGACGGAACCGGATACGTCGCACAGGGTGACAATGCGGCTTTTCCGCTTGGCGCGATGACGATATTTTACTTCCACAGGCACACCGTTGTATTTCGCTGAAGCGCGAAGAGTTTTTTTAACGTCAATGCTGCCTCTGTTGCGGACGGCATAGCGGCGGCTGACGATGTTTTTCAATTTGTGCACCAGTTTATCAATGGTGTCGCGCATTTCTTCGATTTCTTCGCGGGAAAATGAAGAAAATGATTTTTCTCCCAGCCCCCTCATTCGTTGCTCTTCCGTTTTTGTTTTCCGGGTGCCGGTTCCCAACTGATCGGGTTCGTAGACGAGCATGGAGCGGGCGGTATTGACGCGTTCTTCGAAATGATCGGCAAGCTCCCGTGCGGTAACGGAATCGGTTTTGGCGTAATGATCTTCCACCAGTGCCTGTGCGGCAGATGCGGCTCTGTTGATCTGCAACATGATATTGACGCGGTCGCTCAGCGGTCCCAGATTGAAGCGCAGCATGGCCTGTTCTTCCTCTGTTTGAATCCGTCGCATTTCCCTGAGCAGTGCCATTGGATTTCCCTGCAAAAAATCGACAACCGCGTCGAATATCGGATTATCGTGAGGAATCCGTTTCAGCGTTTCTACCGCCTGTTTGATCTGATCGGAATAAGAAGCCGCCTGCCGGATATCGGCAGTCTCGATGCGCATCTCGTGAAAGAAAAGATGATAAAGACGGTCGAAATGCTGAACGTCGCGCATGCTTTTGGCAAAATTGGAACGGAGCAACGAGCGGAATTGCCGCTCATCGGTCGGATCAATGAGTTTCATCTGGTTGAGGCTGTCGAGCACTTCCGACGTGGATACCCGCATGCCCGCCGCGCGGCAGCAGGAAACAAATTGTTGAATCAACTTGACCATAATGAGCCTGTGGCTCCCTTGGGAGCCCAAAGCGAATTATCCCTGAGCCGTTAGGCGAATGGGATTTGTATCTTTTTGTTATTCCCGCGCAGGCGGGAATCCAGTTCAATTAAAAATCGAGGGAAACCATACTAGTTTTCTAATGTTTTGTATTATTGCAAAACACGATTGATATTCTTGCGGACTTTTTCCATGTCCACCTGATACTTGCAGATGATATTGAGCGTTTCCGAAACAACTTGGGGTGTCAGTTCGTTGATTTGCAGAGCAATCAGCGATTGCGCCCAGTCAATCGTTTCCGAAATGCTCGGATTTTTTTTCAAATCCAGCTTGCGAATTTTGCGGATGGCATCCACAAGAGCATCGCAGAGTTTTTCTTCGATGCCCGGAATCTTCAGCCGCACTATGGAAATTTCCGTATCCCGTGCCGGGTAGTCAATGTACAGGTGAACACAGCGCCGTTTCAGCGCGTCGCTCATGTCGCGGTAATTGTTGGATGTCAGCAGAACAAAGGGAATCTGAACAGCCTTACGGGTACCCAGTTCGGGAATGGAGACCTGGAAATCACTTAACAGTTCCAGAAGGAATGCTTCGAATTCCGGATCCGATTTGTCCACTTCATCCACCAGCAGCACCACAGGTTTTTCAGAGCTGATGGCCTGCAGCAGCGGACGGTGCTGAATGAAACGATCTGAGAAAAAGGCGTCTTCCTGCGCGGCGATCTGATCAACCGCCTGCGTCAGCGTTGCGGCGGAAGAAATGATGTCGTTGAGCCTGTCCTTGACCATCTGGGTGTAAAGAAGCTGCTTGGCGTATTCCCATTCATAAAGCGCCTTGGCTTCATCCAGTCCTTCATAGCATTGCAACCGGATAAGTTCCCGGTCCAGAGAACGGGCAATGGCCTTGGCCAGTTCCGTCTTGCCGACACCGGCCGGTCCTTCAACCAAAACCGGTTTCTGGGTTGCCGCTGCCAGAAAAACAACCGTGGCAATTTCCCGGGAGGGAATGTAGCCGGCATCCGTCAGTTTGGATTGAACATCATCGACATTTTTATATTCCATAAGTAAATAAGTTCCTTTTCTTGTTGCGCAAACAATAGGTGATTTAAAAGGGTATGTCAAAGAAAAACTTGTTCCGTACGTGAAAGCGTTTTTCTGAGCGAGACTTTCATGTTATGATAATATAAATGATTTTACGATCAGGCAATAAAAGAAATTTAACTATGACAACGAGTTCCTTCAAATCGGCTTTAAAAGATTACTTCTTTTTCTGGCGGCCTTCGTTATCCCGAAGGCTGACGCTGGCCTTTACCATTTTCGGCCTGGCCATCGGCTACGCCGTTTATATTTATCTGGCTGTTTCTTCGACCAATGCCTTTATTCATCTGGCAACCAACTCCGTGCAACAATATCTTAATTCAGCATCCCGGGAATCCATCAGCAGAAATCAGGGAGAGCTGCTGAAAATGGTCAACGAGCGCATGACGCATATCGCCAATGCGACCAGGGCTTTTCAGGGCATTTTTCCCCCGATGAAATATTCTCTTTATTTTAATGATGGCAAGACGTGGCAACACACCTATATGAATCAAAAGGGCGAAATCCATTCGGAGCCAATAACCAGCGCGGCGCTTGCCGTGGCACTGGAGGAGACCAAAACAAAAAAAATTATTCAATCGGCTTCTTTATTTTATGGCATGAACAGCACCGTCAATGTGAAAATCAACATCACTCCCGTGGGCAGTGATTATACGCAAATTTTTACTTTTGATGTCCAACGTCAGGGATTTCTCATTGCTTTCTGGATGAACATAGCAAAGGCGCTTCTCTTCTTTCTGATTCTTTTGCTGGTCTCGCGTTTGCTGGGGCAAATCTTCAGCGCACGATTGGCCCGTCCCGTTGAGCGGCTTTCCCGGGAGGCAGAAATCATTGCGTCCGGAGATTACGAACGTCGCTTTACAACCGGCCGGAAAGATGAAATCGGCCGGCTGGCGGAAGCGCTCAATATCATGGCTTCCCGGATTCTGGACTCGACAAAGGAAAGAGAAAATATTTTTATCGGCATCCTGATTGCTTTGACGCGGGCCATTGACGCCAAATCGCCGTGGACAGCCGGGCACAGTGAGCGGGTGACCAAATTTGCGGAGGCCATCGGTCGCAGCCTTCACTTCAACGAGGATGAAATGCGCGCGCTGACAATTTCCGCCATTCTGCATGATATCGGCAAGATTGCGGTGCCGGAACAGATTCTCGATAAACCGGGCAGGCTGACCGATGAGGAATTCGATGTCATCAAAAAACATCCACAGACCGGCGCGGACATCATTGCTTCCATTCCTTCCTATGAATCGATTCTGACCGGCATTGTGCATCATCACGAACGCTGGGACGGAAAAGGATATCCCCGGGGATTGAGTGAGAAAGACATCCCGTTGATCGCGAGAATCATCTGCATTGCCGATGTTTATGACGCGCTGACGGAAGACCGGCCTTATCGTAAAGCCTGGAGCCGGGAACAGGTGCGGCAATTTTTTGAGGAGAACAGGGGGAAAATGTTCGATTCCGACCTGGTGGATATTTTTCTGAAACTACCCGAGATTGGAACTTTTGAGCCAGGCCCTCGCAGTGTCGATATCGAAAAAGTATTTCAATGACAGACCGGCGTTGACGGCTGTGGTCTCCAGAAAGTTAAGATAATCCTGATTTTCCGGGAGATCAACAAGGGCAAATTTCACTTTTGGCCTTTCGGCCGGTGTTCTCACAAAGGAATAAGTGTCCATGATGCCTAAACGTCCCTTCAGGGTGCGGATGTCCACCAGGACATGTTTTAATCCTTTTTCGATGATGATCGCAGCCCCTTCGGCCGCCAGTTGATAAATGCCGCTCTTGTTTACTTCTCCCGTCATGGTTATTTCCAGGATGGCGTCACGCACGGATGATGTCATTTGATAATCCGGGTTATTTCCCTTTTTTTCTTTCATAGCGTTTATCTCATATGAAAAGGCAGAGACGTGACTGCCTCTGCCTTTTGTGTCCAATTTTTTCTCAAATGATAGCAGGTTGTCCGGAATATAAGATAAAAGGTTGAAAACTACTTTTTGCTTTTTTTCTGCTGTTTGTCCGCGGCGGAATAAAAGTTCCCCATGCTTTTTATGTTTTCATCAACCTGTTTCTTGAATTCATCGAAACTCTTCTGATACACGGCTGTCCAATCTTCCATCGTCTTCTTGAAATCAAACGGCATCCAGTTTTTCTGACCGAAAAGATCGAACATTTTTTGAGTTTGCTCCTGGAACATCGCGACGGTATCGTTGTCGAACAGGTCTTCCAACTTGTCATATCCCTCATCGACTGCTTTCTTGAATTCGTCACGGTTTTTCTTGTACATGCTGTTTACCTGTTCCATGACCTTTTTGCCTTCATCGGTGATGCCCGGCGTGAGATCGACAAAAGTTGTCATGATTTTTTCTGCCTGGTTCTGCAGGTTGACCATGGTTGAGAAACAACTCCCGAACGATTTTTTGTGCCAATCCATCATCTGTTTTACAATTTCCCTGTTGTCCATAATAACCTCCTTTTTATTTTACTGGTATTTTACCGGGTTGAAACACTTAATGCTTTACTGCAAGGACTTTCTTGAAAGAACCTTCATAATAATGAATTTTTTTTACAAAACAATACTGAATAAAATACGGGATAATACGGGGAGAAAACAGGTATTATGTAAATCTCAAAAGAAAAGACCGCAGATTGGTTTTTTGATTCCGGATGCCCAATTTTCTGCGAAGATTGTCCCGATGATAGTCAACGGTTTTTGTTGAAATTTTGAGCACGTCAGCAATGTCTTTGGTTGTATGGCCGTTCTTCACCATGTCTGCCACCCGGAGTTCCTGTGGCGTCAGATCAAAAGAGGATCGGGATAAAGAGCGCAGGAAGGGGGCAATGATCTCGCTGATTTGATCTTCGATCATTTTGATATAAGTCTTTTGCTGCTTGCTCAGGGCGCCTTTTTTCAGTTTTTCCAGATAAGGAATAATGGAAGTTTTGACATTGGTCAGCACATTTTCTTCCATTTGATAACGGTCATCTTCCCGCTGCTTGAGGAGAACTTTTAACGCGGCGTTCATTTCTTCGAGGTTGCGGGATTTGATCGAGAGTTCCTCTTCCCTTTGCCTCAGTGCTTCTTCCGCCTTCTTGCGGTCGGTAATATCTCTGGCAATGGCCTGGATGGCCACCGGCTTTCCCCTGGACATCACGATAGATCCCCGGGTTTCCACGTAAACATCGCTGCCGTCTTTGTGTTTCAATCGGTATTCGGTTAAACCTTTTTGAATGCCCGCCAGAAGAATTTCCGTTGACTTGATGGCAATAGGAATTTGATCTTCACTTAAAAACGAAGCAAAGTTGAGAGAATGGATTTCTTCCTTGGTATAACCCAGGCGTTTTAATGCGGCATCGTTGGCATCCAGGAAACGACCCTGGAAATCATGGAGGTAAACGAGATCCAGTGAACGGTCAAAAAGCGACTTATAGCGCTCCTCGCTTTCCTGTAACTTTTCCTGAGCCTGCTTCAGCAGATTGTCGGAGTTTGGAAGTTTCGGATGATTCTTTTGTCGCTCTTTTTTCTTCATGGGTCAATATATGGAACGGAAAAAAAGCTTAACAAAAGCAGCTATTTTTCTTTTTCAAATTTTGATTTATCCGCGCCGCAGACGGGGCAGGTCCAGGAATCCGGCAAGCTTTCGAATTGGGTTCCGGCTGCAATGCCGTTATCCGGATCGCCTTTGACCGGATCATACACGTAACCGCAGACACTGCAAACGTAACTGGCCGCGGCCTGAGGCGCTGCGGCGGCAGAGGGTTCTTCTTTGGAGTAAGTCGGAGCTGTTTTGGGCGATTTTCCCCCCTTGACTTTTTGGTAATACGCGTAAGTCATGGGCACAGCATCACTGACTACGTCGCAGTCAATGATGTTGCCGATAAAGATGGTATGCGTGCCGCAATCCATTTCTTTATCTACTTCCACTTCTAAATAGGAAACTGTGTTGTCGAGGACGATGGGAACCTTTGTCTGGCCGGTTTTTGTTTTAACATTCTGCAGTTTATTAACGTCGCGACCGCTCTTGAAGCCGAAAAGGCCGATGAAAGTCATAGGCGCTTCTTCGGAAAGAATGGAAACCACAAATTTGCGGCTGAGTTTGATTAATTCATGCGTGTAGTTTTCCTTGTTGATGCTGATGGCGACTGTTGCCGGATTCGACGTTACCTGAAACATGGAGTTGGCAATCTGGCCATTGAATTTTCCATCCTGACCGGAAGTGATGATGTAAAGGCCATAGCTGATTTTGTGAAGCGCTGATCTGTTCATGGATGTTCTCCTTTCAACTTATTGCGTGTTTGTATAGCCTAATTCCCTTTTCAGCGCAAACAGAAATGAGCCACCTAAGAATCCGGAATATATCAAGAAGACCTGTGTTTTTTTGTGCCTGCCGACACTTTTTCTTTTTGACAAAACAGGGCTTTTCCGATAATTGACGCCAATCAGTATTGGAATCCGGACTTCAAAATTTGCGGATATATTTTATTGTTTTCCGACAGCAGACAGAGTTTTTGACCTTGTCCCGATTTCATTAAAGGAAAAAATAATTATGAAATATCAGGAATTTTTAACAAGAGATCACTTTGATTTCGAAGAAGTGCTTGCTTTCGCCCATGGCAAACTGGTGGACGATCCGCCCCAGGATTTTGACGCGAAATTTCCAGCGCCGCCTTTTCTCATGGTGGATCGCATCTTATCCATTGAAAGCAACGGCCGGCAGGGAAAAATCGTCGCCGAACTGGATATTCAACCGGACGCCTGGTATTTTCAATGCCACTTTAAAGATGATCCGGTACAACCCGGATGTCTTGGCGTGGACGGAATCTGGCAGTTGCTGGGTTTCTTCTGTGTCTGGAAAGGTTCGCTGGGGACAGGCCGGGCGCTGGGATGCGGTGATGTTGCTTTCAACGGCCAGATTCGCCCTTTTAACAAGTATGTTCGCTATGAAGTTGACGTGCGGCGTTACTCGATGTTGAAGGAATCCGGTGCAAGTATCGTCATTGGCGACGGCCGCCTTTATGTGGATAACGAATTGATTTACACGGTCGGACAGGCTCGCGTGGGAGTTTTTAAGGATATTGCCTATAAGGATTATCCGCTGCGTTCAAAACATTCAATCGGCGGCATAATGGAACGGTAATTGATCAGGAAATATCTTGAGCATCATAAAGAGAACGGCTGGTTATTTTGCCCGAAAAGAATTTTGTCGAAACGCCATCAATGCATGCGTTGATTTAAGCGTTTTAAAGGAAAAGCATACCGTACCGGTCATTTTGGGGATTTTTTTCCTGGTTTTCAGTTACGTGATGGTCATCCCGTCTTTTTTTATCGTCGGGTTCGTGGCCGCCTGGTTGAAAAAACCGGTCATTGGTGTTATCGGAATCCCTCTGGCTTACGGCATTTCCTGGCTCTTTACGATGCTGGGTTTGTATCTGACCGGACCCGAATATGCGAAAGCACTGGGACAGTGGCTGGTGAGGGTGGTTCTGGAAAAAATTCTCGGTGATGAAGCGAAAAAAATCGCTTCCGCTCCGAACTGAAAGATTGACTATGAGGAGTAAGTAATGAGTGAAATTGAAAAATTGACAAGTGAACTCAAGGTAAAAATTATTGATACACTGGGATTGATTGATGTCACACCCGAAGACATCAAGGATGATGAGCGGCTTGTCGGCGGTGATCTGGGAATTGATTCCATCGATGTGCTGGAACTGGTCATGATGATTGAAAAGGATTACGGCGTTAAAATCGACAACAAAGAGCTGGGTGTCAAGGTTTTTGCATCCGTGCGCGCTTTGGCCACGCACATTGCACAGCATCAAAAAAAGAACGGTTGATTTAATTTTCACTAAACATTGTCATTTCATGATTGATGCATGTCGGTTCCTATGACGAAAGTACTGCTGATTTCCGCCAATACCCTCAGAATTCCTTATCCGGTTTATCCGCTGGGTCTGGATTACGTGGCCGGCTGTCTGGATTCACGTTATCAGACAAAAATTGTTGACCTGAATGACTATTCCTATCCGGAAAATCTGACCGCCACGATCAGAGAATTTTCTCCAGACTTTGCCGGGGTATCCATCAGAAATATCGATAATACCGATGTGTTGAACTGCCGCAGCTTTCTTCCGGAATATCAGAAACTGGTGAGTCAAATCAAAGAAAATTCCAGGGCCAGAATCATTCTGGGCGGCAGCGGTTTTACGATTTTTCCTGTCGAGTTCATGCAGGCATTGGATGCCGACTATGGAATTGTCGGTGAAGGTGAGAGACTGTCGCTGCTTCTGGAAGCGCTGGAGAAAAATGAAGATGTTGAGACCCTCCCCGGTATCCTGACGAGAGGTAAAACCGAAATCGTTTACGAACCTTTTGAGGGAACCATCCGCAGATGGTTTGATCCGACGGGCCCGCACAATCGCTTTTATCTTGCCTATGGGGGAATGCTTAATCTGCAAACCAAACGGGGTTGCCCCTTTCATTGCAGTTACTGCACATATCCGCACATTGAGGGTGGCAGAATGCGCTTTTATGAGCCGCGTGAAATCGCCCGCAGCGCCCGCGAACTGCAGGACGCCGGCGCCAAGTATGTTTTTATAACGGATTCGGCTTTCAACGCCAGTTATGAGCACAGCGTTCAGGTGGCGGAAGCTTTTATCGAAGAGGGCGTTTCTGTTCCTTGGGGAGGTTTTTTTGTTCCTACCGTTCCTCCGGCGGGTTACTTCAAGCGTCTGGCCGAGGCCGGATTGACGCATGTGGAATTCGGTACCGAATCCTTATCGAATGTTGTTATCGCTAATTTGCGTAAACCTTTTTCTGCCCGGGATGTTTTTGTCGCTCACCGGGAAGCGCGTGAGGCCGGATTGCATACCGCTCATTATTTTTTGCTCGGCGGTCCCGGTGAAAACAAAGAAACTCTGCATGCAACTCTGACAGGAATCGATCAACTCGAAAAAGCCGTTTTCTTCTTTTTCTGCGGTATCCGTATCTATCCGCATACCGCCTTGTATGACATCGCTTTACGGGAAGGCCAGATCGATGCCAAAGCCAATATCCTGCATCCCGTATTTTACCGCTCATCGGGGATTACCGTTGAAGAAATTATGAAGATGGTGGAGACGCATGCCAGTGGCCGTTTGAACTGGATTATCGGTGCAGGTGAAGCCAAGGCGATACGCATTCTGCCCAGACTGTATCGTCGCGGATTTACGGGGCCTCTGTGGGAGTACCTGATTCAGTAAAGGCAGTGGGGCTGTTGAAAAACGCTCATCTGCTTCGTTGCGCTGCAAACCGCACCGCTCGACGTATGTCTATATACGCCTCGCGGTTCGATTTATTGCGCGCCTAGCATCTAAGCATTTTTGAACAGCCCCTCAGATAGAGGTTTTCTTTGGGCTGGAGCAAGCATGCTGCTTGCTTCAGATATTTCAATTTAGGCATCAATGAATAACAAAGTATCATCTTTCAGCCCGGCTCAAATGACCGGGATAATTTTTATAGGCGTTGCCGCCCTTTCTTTCTTTTTTAATCCACTGATTGCGGCGGTCATTGCTTTCTTCTATATTATTCTTTGTGTCGCCGCTGCCTTTTTTCCTCAAAGCAGTTTCTACCTGTCTGTCGTCAGCCGCGGAAACACTGGCAACAATTGTGTTGCCCTGACTTTTGACGATGGTCCTGCCGAACCGACAACAAGACAAATACTGAATTTGCTCGATAAATATTCAGTCAAGGCAACTTTTTTTGTTTCGGGTGTCAATGCCGCGGAGTATCCTGAAATTATCAAAGAAATAATCGCCCGTAGTCACGCCATCGGCAACCATTCTTACCATCATAATCCATTTTTAATGCTGGGCAGTTATCATTATCTTTATCAGGAAATATTCCGGACTCAGGAAGTTCTACGGAAACTGGGCGTGAAGACTTTAGCCTTCCGGCCACCGGTGGGCATCATCAGTCCGAAGCTGCCTTCGGTTCTGAATAAACTGGGGATGTTATGCGTGACTTTCAGTTGCCGTGCCGTTGATTTCGGCAATCGTCGCATCAGAAATTTAAGTTCCAGAATATTAAAAAAAGTCAAGGCCGACGATATCATTTTGCTGCATGATGTATCGCCGCGCAGCGGTAACGATCAGGCTGTTTTATTATCTGAAATCGAAATCATTTTGCAGGGGCTTCATGATAAAGGCTTAAAAGTCGTTTCGCTTGCCGATTTAATCGGCAGACAAGTCATGGAATAAGCCTGAACAGTTTTCGCTTATTTGATTTGTTTTATCTAAAGCTGAAAAAATATTGAGACAGATTTGTTAAAGTACAATATTTTTCAGTCATTAACCACTTTCAACTCAAGTGCGTAAAGAAGAATCACACCCGAATCGGTTATTGTTTACATATTCTTTTCTATTATTTAAAAATCTGCTTGACACACAAGCCCACGTCTGCTACGTGCAAGCCCTAATCCTTAAAAGTATGCTTTAAGCAAATGGAAACACATTAGCACAACAGGGGCAATCTATGATTTTTTGTCATGCTGGCGGATGACGTGTATTTTGTTTTTTTTAAAATTTACCGGATTTCTGATATCACCAAAATGACAACTAATTTTTTATAATATTTACGATAACGAAATTTTATGCTTTATTTTATACAGTTGGTTCAGAACAAAATTCTTTTAAACTGTAATTTTTTAGCAATATTGTACCAAGGTACAATAGATATACCATCAAGTAAGGTGTAGAAAACCACAACCTTTACAATTATTAAGGTTATTCATAAAGAGATCGCTTGCATTTTCTTTATTGAATATATGAGTAAGTTGATATGCAATAATACCCAGCGGTACGTTGTTTCGCTCTCATCATCAAACGGTACGTTGCCTCCTATCTGAAGAGACCTGGCATTCAACCCAAGAGCAGTAAAAATCTGCAACAGGTTCGTCCATGAAGATTCGTCCGGATAACGGATCGGATGTGACGGTGTAATTTGTCCGCCGATTATTCTCATATGTTGGCGTTCAAACTCTTTAGTATCATTGCATTATTTGGAGGAATTTACATTATGAAGAGTATGTTTGTTTCGTTGGAAGATGAACAAAAAGCGCATCAGAACGACACAACCAGCCCCTTGCCGGTAGACAGCCGGATTTTCTTTATTCAGAGTTATAAGGGATTTAATTATTACCTGATTGATTTAAATACAGTTAAATGGAGCAGCCTCGGAAATATCATTAAAGGTTGCGAAGCCGTTGAAAACGAATGCTGGAAAGCGCAGGAGGATTTTTCCACCTACCTGCGTAAATGTGATGTTCTGAGTTATGCGGAAAAGGACGGTCAGATCATTGCTTTTGATGCCGTCTCCATCCTCAACAGCGGTCCCTACTGTGTATATAATAATGAAGAAACGATGGTGCTTAAAAAATTCCGGGGTAGGGACCTTGCCCGCCAGCTGGTCATCATGACGGTTGAATGGCACCTTACGAAAACAGCCGCGATGAAAAATAAAAAATATTTCATCTTCACCTCCATTTCGGCCAATCCCGCGGTGGTTAACCGGTATTTCAATAAATCATGGTTGCGGACACTGTTTGATTCCTCTTTCGCTCCGTCGCCCCGATTGATCGCGCTCAAAGAGGAGTATTGCCGGAAATACGGAATCGAACTCGTGGACAAACGCTATCCTTTCTGTATGAAAAACATGTTTCCCGGTTCAAACAGTTTCGATCCCAAAGACCCGAAGTATCAGTTTTCATCCGGTGTCCGGGCAAGCATGCCGCCGGATTTCGAGCATATGGTCAGGGGCGATGCCTTTGCTTTTATGCTGATGATCCCGATGAAAATCGTTCGATGGGTTGTCTTCATCCTGATGATTAAATGCTTCGGCATGGAATACTTTTCCAGCCGGGGCGTCGGTCTGTTCAGCAGCAATAAACCGCTTGTACCGTCCACGTTTGACGGACGGATTCCGGACCTGTCGGGGAAAAGGCTTTCCGTGAAGACAGCGGATCCCGGTTGAAAATTTTTCAGCCGACACCATGCGTTACGATTTTAATATGCGAATTATCGTTGAAAACAACGATCAAATAGGAGGATAGAATGAAGTATTTACAAAATGTTTATTTAAAAATTTTCTGCCTTTTCATATGCCTTGTGGCCATTATGCTCGCAACGCAGACATGGGCCTGTGACGTGGCTGTTGTCTCCGGAAGGGTGACCACTGATGGTAAACCGCTCATCTGGAAAAACTTCGACAATTCGTCAAGCGCAAACCAGCAGGTTGCCTACTTTCCCGCCAAAAAGGCCGGTCCCGGCGGATATTTGATGGTTTACCGCTTTGAGGACGGGATGAAGCTGCTGAACAACGGCTCGGCAGTCACTCCTTCCGGCGGCGTCAATGAATCGGGATTTGCCATCGCCGGCACGACCGTCTACCAAGACTACAATATCACGGTGGAGCCGCTGAACGTCAACACGGTCCTCATGGAGGAAGCTCTGGCGACATGCACAACCCTGGCGGAGTTTGAATCGCTTCTGAAAAAATGGCCTTATTCACACTTCGGCACCATTATCAGCGCCAACTTCGTGGTGATCGACGCCAAAGGCGGGGCAGCCCTTTATGAATGCTTTAGCGGTCATTTGAACACAGGACTCAACCTGATTCAATTCAGAAAGAACGATGCCAATACCGGCAAAGTCACCAATCAATGGGGCTGGACGCTCAAAGCGGCCCAGAGCAACTTTATCGGATTCCACATTATGACCAACTATAATTACTACATTCCCTGGAATGTGGGACAGGATCGCAAGTACAGAGCTGAAGCCATTCTGACCGAGTTAGTGAACGAAAAACGGCTCAGCTACCAGACTGTCATGCGCGAAGTGAGCAAGGACGTTATCGGGAAGCAGGTCCAGCCAGATCTTTCAAGCGAGACGAATTACAGCACAACTTACTGCATCAGCCGCAACGCTACCCGCAGTGCCATTGTCGTAAGGGGTGCAGCATCCGGCGGTGACCCGCGCCTGGTTACGATGTGGGCCAACCTTGGGGAACCTTCGGTTGGTGTTTTCGTTCCGTTCTTTCCCGCTGCCAAGTGGACATCGGAACTGGCACGAATGGATACATACACCAACGGAAGATGGTATGATAATGACGATTCTTGCCTCATCAATCAGGCCATAAGCGCGAGGGAGACCTACAACAACCTTATCTATTCGTCCAATTCAGGAGATGCCATCTGGGGTATGTACGACAACTACATTAATAAGGTCGAGTTGGCCAAGGTTCAACAGTGGACCTTTCCGATAGAGGATACCATCATAGATCATACCGAGTATTTCCTGTCTTGTCTCCAGGACAACCCGACACTAATCAACGCAACCAACCTGAAGAATTTTGCTGATTATAGTGCCTATTATGCTTATGAAAACTACACCGCTGATACCTTTTCCTGGGAGTATGAGTATTAATATGATATTCTGATGGCAAAACAGGGGGAACGGAGGGACTGTTCCCCCTGTTGCTATTATACATGTTCCCGAGCATGAGTTCATTGATGGGATTGAATGGAAAACACAGGCAAAATATCAAACGCTCAGGCTTTCGTGGAGGAGATGAACCTTCCGCGTGAGGAAAGGGCGCGCTCTTTCCTCATGAATTCCAAAATCTGGAAAAGGCTGCTGCCGATTGCGGTATCCTGCGCGATCCTCTTTTATTTATTCTGGTATATTGACATTCGTCAGTGTTTCAATGCCCTGATGAACGCGGACATGACTATCTATGTTCCCGCTGTGCTTGTTCTCATTCTGGCTACCTTCCTTCTGGACACACAGAATCTGGCCGCGACCCTTAAACATTTTCATTACCCTCTCTCCTGGAAAAATGCCTTCACGCTGCGCGGCGTTACCTATCTCATCATGACAATCGACTACAGTGTCGGCCTGGGGGTATTGATCTACTATCTCAAAAAACATTTCGGCATCCCGGTGATGCGGTCAACGGGGTTGATGGCCTTTTTCAACGGCATTACCCAGAAAGCTCTGGTTTACATGGCCATCATCGGTCTGATCATCCTCTCTCCGACATCGGCGCTGCTCCGTAATTTGCTGATCTTCTTAATCGGTTTTGCCATCCTGGATATCCTGCTCATTGTCGTCCTGAAAAAGCTGCCGTCCCGCGGTCTGGCGCTTAAAATCAGGAACCTCAACCTCCTTAAAGTATTTCACGAAGCCTCCTGGCGAACCTATGGCATGCTCCTGTTCTGGCGCATGGTTTACTACGCTTTTTTTATCGCCTTTTTTTATGTCGCCGTCAGGGCCTTCAACATGCAGATCCCGCTGATTGCTCTTCTTGCGTATGTCCCGATCATCCTTCTCGTTATCAGCCTGCCCATTGCCCCGGGCGGCTTCGGTACGGCACAGGCGGCGATGCTCATTCTGTTCAAGGATTACGGGACAAACATGGATATCATGGCTTTTGGACTTACCTATACAACCTCCATTTTGGTGTTGCGCTACCTGATTGGCCTATCCTTCGCGAAACACATCAAGGGTATTCCCGCGGGAGAAGTCGATACCAACAAACAGGAAATATAAGAAGAATGATCAGCGGACCCGCACCATATCCCCTCTTCCGGAAAGTCGGTCATAGATGCATATCCTGCAATAAAAAGGATCACCGGAAAAATATTGATTCCCTTACCACCCGCTGTGAACGGGCTACTGGACGAGAGCGGACAGGGGCTACGATCATGCGCGTGGTTTTTGTAATGTTCTGTGTCGCCTGGAGTTTTCAATCCGCCATCGCCGGTGAACGTTTCGATCATGCCCTAGGCCACTTTGAGATACAGCCCACGAAGCAGGGAATCATTGTTGCGGCGCCGCACGGCACCTATGACATTCGCACGGACGGCCTGTCCAAAGACGTCGCAACGTTGCTTGGTGCCGGCTACGTCATTGCCCGCGGTTTTTCTTCCGGCGCATCGCGGATCAATGTCAACCGGCCGACCGAAGGCGCGGGACGCCTGTGCGAACGGGAACGACACACTGAAAGGGCGAGACACGTCTACAATCACTATGTCCGGCTGATCGGCAAGAGCTCTGATCACAAGGCTCTGCGGCTTTATGTCGAAATCCACGGGCACACAAGTCTCGCGTTTCCGAATCGGCTCGAAATCGCCACCACGGGAATCACCAGGGAAGAAGCCAGGCAGTTGAAAGAGCGCTTTTCCGCTTCTCTCGCGCACACGAAAGCCGTCTATCCGGCCTATCCTGAACTGGAACTGCGCATAGAGCCTCTTGACAAGGTCTTTTTTGGCGCGGGTTGTAACAAAAAAATCGGGTATATCTCCACGCGGCGCATGGACCGTACGCTTCATATGGAGATACCCCGCTCGGCACGCACCGCCGAGACACTGGGAGCAACCGCGGCGCTGGTCAGTTCCATCGTGCGGGCTACGATGAATCTTGCAGAACCGGCCACTGATTCAGGAGGGAAAAAGGAAATGTCTGAAGCAAGCGTAAAACCGGCAGGGAGTTCGGTGCGATGAAGGAATTTTATACGCGAAAGATGACATTCAATGAACGGGCATTTGTGGTCCTCCATTGCCTTTGCCCGTTCATGCTAAATAAGTCTGCCTCCGAGGGTGAGAGAGTGGACATCTCAAAGAAGGATCTAAAGAAAGGATAATGACATAACCATGTGGATTTCTGATACCTCGATCAAGCGACCCGTTCTTGCCACCATGTTCATTCTCGCCCTTGTTGTTCTGGGCATCGTCAGCTATCCGGCCATCGGCGTTGACCTCTTCCCCAAGGTAGAATTCCCCCTTGTCAACATTACGACAGGTTTGGCCGGAGCAAGCCCGGAGATCATGGATGTCGATGTAACCGACAAGATCGAGGAAGCGGTCAGTACGATCAACGGGGTGAAAACAATCAACTCGCTGAGCATTGACGGTATATCCAGTGTCATCGTGGAGTTCGAACTGGAACGGGATATCGACCTTGCCGTCCAGGATGTTCGGGAACAGATTTCCGCCGTCCGTTCCCAGCTTCCCGATGACATCATTGAGCCCGTCATCCAGAAGGTCAACATCGATGCGACACCCGTCCTGTGGTTGGCCCTGACGGGGAACAAGTCTCAACGTGATCTATCGACCTATGTGGATGAAAGTCTCAAGGAGCAGTTGCAGAAAATCGAGGGTGTCGGCGCTCTCACGCTGGCCGGTATGCAAAAACGGCAGATTCGGGTCTGGCTCGACAGTGATAAACTGGTAGCCTACGGGATCTCGCCGGGTGATGTTGCCGCCGCCTTGAAGAGAGAAAACATCGAAATGCCTGGGGGACGCATTGAGAGCTTAACGAAGGAATTTTCCATCAAGGTCAAGGGATCGCTGAAGGATGTTTCCGCCTTCAATGACCTCATTATCGCCTCTCATGCCGGTGCTCCTGTAAGACTGAGAGATATCGGCAGGGTTGAGGACGGGACGCAGGAAAAACGTTCTTATGCACGCTTCAACGGCGTTTCTTCCGTCGGCATCGGCATCCAGAAGCAGACCGGTACCAATACCGTCCAGGTTGTGGACAGGGTGAAGGAGGAAATCGAACGCATCAGGAAAAATCTGCCTCCGGGCATGGACATCCGGATCGCCTTCGACCAGTCGGTGTTTATCAAGCAATCCATAGATCAGGTGAAAGAGCACCTGATTCTGGGATCCATCCTGGCCATCCTCGCGGTCTTTGTCTTCCTGAGAAATTTCCGCACCACCCTGATCAGCGCGGTCGCCCTGCCTGTTTCGATCATTTCCACGTTTGCGGTCATGAGGATATTCGATTTCACCTTCAATAATCTGACGATGCTGGCTTTGACGCTGTCTGTCGGCATCCTCATCGATGATGCCATCATCGTCATCGAGAACATCTATCGCCACATCGAAGAAGGGATGTCCCCGAAAGAGGCCGCATCCTTCGCCACAGGCGAGATCGGTCCCGCCGTCATAGCGACAACCCTCGCCATCGTGGTCATCTTCCTACCCGTCGCTTTCATGAAGGGAATCATCGGGAGGTTCTTCATGCAGTTTTCCCTGACGGTCGTTTTTTCCATCCTTGTCTCTCTTCTCGTATCGGTCACCCTTACTCCCATGATGGCATCCATACTCCTTCGTCCCCGGGAGAAAGCGGTTGCGGACAGCGGAGATTCAAACGGGATCATGGTCAGATTGGGAAATCGTCTGGAACGTGGATACAAAAAGATCGAGGAAGCCTACCGTCCCATTCTGACGTTCAGTCTCGAACATCGCCGGGGTGTTCTCATCGGAGCCCTCATCCTCTTTATCTTCAGCCTCTGGATTACGCGGTTCATCGGTAAGGAATTCAAACCGGGTGAAGACCAGAGCCAGTTCATGATCCGGATGGAAGCACCCGTCGATTATTCGGTGGAATATGCCGGGGCGCTGTTCAGTCAGGCGGAGCAGATTGTTCGGGCCAGACCGGAGGTTAAATCGGTTTTCTTTGGACAGGGCGCGGGCCAGGGGAGAATGTCACAGATTAATCAGGCCTTCATCCAGACCAGCCTGAATCCGAGATCCGAGAGAGACAAGTCTCAGGAAGAAATTATGGCGGAACTTCGGAAGGCTTTTGCCGCGATTCCCGGCCTGAAAACCACCATCGAAGAGGTGGCCATTCTTGGTGGCGGGATCCGGAATGTCCCCATTCAGTATTCCATCCGGGGAGGCTCCATTGATGACCTTAGAAAATATGCCAGGCAAATCGTCTCTGAACTTTCCAGGGTCAAGGGGATCGTGGACATCGACACATCCATTGAGGCAGGGAAACCGGAGTTGGGTGTTTACATCGACCGGGACAAGGCGACGAATATGGGCGTCAGCGTATCGTCCGTCACTGAAGCGGTAAATCTTCTCATGTCCGGTGAGGTCGATGTGACGAAGTTCAAGGATACGGCCAAGGGAAGACGATACGACGTCAGAATGAGGCTGGATCCGAAAGACAGAATGAGCCCTTCCGACATCGGCAGGCTATACGTCCGGGCCGTGGATGGAAAACTTGTTGAGCTGAGCAATATAGTCACGATCGAAGAGGGGGGCGGCCCGAGCAGTATTTCGCGCAAGGACCGGCAGCGCACCATCTGGATATTCGCCAATCTCGAAGGCAAACCGCTGGGCGAGGCCATGCAGGAACTCGATGCCATCGCCGCAAGGATTCTGCCGCCCGGATACACCGCGGGTTACACGGGAGAGGCCGAAGAAATGGGAAAATCGTTCCGCTACCTCATGTTCGCTCTGCTCTTGGGCATCCTGCTGGCTTACATGGTTCTGGCGTCGCAGTTTGAAAGCCTCCTTCACCCCGTGACGATTCTCCTGTCCATGCCCCTGTCATTCATCGGGGCCTTCACGGCCCTGCTCATCTTCGGGAAATCATTGAGCATCGTGAGCTTTATTGGTCTGGTGCTCCTCATGGGGCTGGTCAAGAAGAATGCAATCCTTCTGGTGGACTTCACCAACACGCTGCGTGAGCGGGGCCTGTCTAAGCGGGAGGCCATCCTGCAGGCAGGGCCTATCCGGCTGCGTCCCATTCTGATGACCACCTTTGCGATGGTTTTCGGCATGCTGCCCGTAGCCCTGGGCATCGGGGAAGGCGCCGATATGCGTGCCCCGATGGGAATCACACTGATCGGGGGGCTCCTCACCTCTCTTTTCCTGACCCTGGCTGTCGTTCCTGCCGCCTACGATTTATTTGACGACTGGAAAGAAAATATTGGCCGTCGATTGGGAAACCGGAAGCCCGTCGCGCTGTTCCGGTCTTTTGGAAGAACAAAGAAATCCAACAATGATGATTAGGAGATATTTACTATGATGGAAAACGCAAAATTTCTGTTGTATTTGTTTCAATCAGTCATCGATGTTCACATCAGCGCCTGTCTCCCAGCCGGGCTTCAGAGGCGATTGAGCGAAAAACGCTTGATCCGCTCCATCCGGAATGCTTACGAAAATGTTCCCTTCTACCGCCGAAAATACGATGAGGCCGGAGTGGACATCAACACTATCCGGACCGCCGACGACATCAAGCGACTGCCTTTCGTCACCAAGGACGAAATCCGTGAGAATTTTCCCCAGGCGATTGTTGCGCGTGGCGTCAATGTGGGTGCTTGCCACTATTCCGCTACCACCGGTTCCACGGGCCGTTCATTGCCGTTTATCTTCACAAAAAAAACTTTCGCTTTTTACATCGCCACGGGCGTCCGCATGTACACGATGATCGGATACCGCCCCTGGCACAGGATGACCTATATCAAATACACCGACCTGCACTATCCCCGTCTGGGACCGTTTTTCCAGACCACCCACATCAAGTCAACTATTCCCGTCGAGGAACAGATCGCGCAGCTCAGGGAATCCCGGCCCGACCTCATCATCGGCTACGCATCGCTGGTGTATGAAGTCGCCAGACGCGCCACGCCCGAAGATCTGAAAGTTATTCGGCCAAAATTCATCGGGATCAACTCGGAGCTCTCGACGCAGGATCAGCGAAACTTTATTTCCGAGACCTTCGGCTGTCCCGTTTACGATGAATACTCCACGGAAGAAACGTGGATGGTTGCCTCCCAGTGCCGGCGCCACAACTACCACATCTTCACGGACAACGTGTGGGTGGAATTCATCGACTCCAAGGGGCAGGAGGTCAAGCCCGGGGAAATGGGGGAGATGGTGCTGACGACCACCCGGAGCCCTGCCATGCCGTTCATCCGCTACCGCATCGGTGACGTGGGAAGATACAGCGCCGCCGAGTGCCCCTGCGGTCTCGGGTTTCCGCTGCTCGAGGCTTTCGAGGGCAGGGCTGACGATTGCTTTATCCTGCCGAGCGGCAAATTCGTTTCCTCGCTGAAGCTTTTGAATACCTTCACCATGTACATCAAAAAGTACCTCCACCTGTTGGAGGAGTTCAAGGTGACGCAGGTGCGGAGCGATCTCATCGTTATCAAAATCATCAAGGGAAGTCAGTATAACAGCGCTCATCTCGAAGAATTGTTGGCCGACCTGCGCCGCCTCCTCGATGATTCGGTCTCGATCAAGGTTGAATTCGTTGACGCCATCGAGAAAAGCGACGGCATCAAGCGCAAAGCCATCGAATCCCTCGTCGGCAAGGGGCAGAAATAAAGTTTATGCGCTGCTTGCCGTAAATTCCGGCATGACAACTTTTCAAGACGGTTGAAGTCCTTTTTGAAGGCGCTCGATGAGAAGCTCCATTCTTCCTCCGCAGGCCAGCTTTCGCGACATGGAAATCATGATCTCCACACATTGCTCCGTGCCAGACATGGCTATAAAAATGGGCAGGGATTCCTGGCAGGGCGGTATGAAAAAACCGGTCTGCAGGGCAAAGGTATCACAACTCAGGCGCTCCAATGACAATCGGCCGGGATTGGAAATGATTCCGGAATTTCGATAACGGCCTGTTTTATGTTTTTCGATGATTTCTTGCTGAACCGCACCATGAAGCATTCTCAACGGCACATATCGGATGAGCCTGTCGCCCCAGTAGAGCATACCATCGTTTTTATCCTCCAGTTGTTGCGTCATGTCCCGGGCTACATCATCAACAGTCAAGCCGGGAAGCATGTTAAGATAAATCAGATTGGTCAGATTTCCCGTTGAACGCAACCCCGGTTGCCGGTGACGCATATCGACGGAAACGCCAAAGCGCACGTTGCCGGCTTCATAGGTCCATGCCGATTGTGCGAGAATAACGGCGACCTGGGCGACGAGATTACGATACCGGCCTTCCAGATGCAGGCGGCGCCAAATCACCCCGCTTTCTGTGCCCTGTGCTCTTCCAGTGGGCCCAATGAAATCATGCGCGGGCGGGATGCGACCTTTTTTTTGAAAGCTTCTGGCCATGCTCAGCTCAGTCAATCGGGAACGAGACCCCAGAAGGGGCTCACCCCGCAGGGCCCGGAAAATCTCTTCGGCCCAGAACAGGGTGGCTCTCCCATCCATCACGGCATGATGGGAACGAAAGGCAACGCGCAGCGGATCTCCCTCAATGAGAACCACCTCACACGCTGTTCCATCATAAGGGTTCAAGGGCCCTTGCTCAAAAGGAGATCCCTCAGGCCCGCCCATGCCGTCCCATCCTAAACCGTTTACAACCCGCACCCGTGGCGTTATCCCGGAGTCCACCCAATGACTGCCTATCCAGCATCCCTTCAAGGCGAGCCGGGCACCGGGATTCGCAGCGGAAGCTTTCTGAACCGCTTGCCGCCATTTCTCCACATCGAAGGTTCCCCGTCCTTCCAGCACGATTTGGTTCGCAAAAGGAGGACACAGATCATGATAAACCAGATAGATCCTTTCCGTGCGACAGAGCGGGCGTGTATATTTATTCATTTTTTGCTTAAACATCTTTTTTCAATCCTTGTATTAAGCATTCGAATAGTTCATCGAGCCGGCCACCAGACGCCAGGACTTTGGGCATGGTGATGATTAATTCCATGAAGTTGCCATGACCCGCCAATCCCAGGAAAAATGGATAATATTCGATCGTCGGGGGAATGCCCCAAAAAGCCGTTGAGGTAAAGCCGCCGCCATGGAAGAGCTCCAACGGAATGCGTCCTACATTGGTAATCAATCCGGAGAGGCTGTAAAGACCTTTTGCGTGACGTTCCTGAACAATCTTCCGAAGCTTGTAGCTCATGAACCGGATCGGAACATAACGATAAAGATCATCCCCGCGGGTCTGCATCGCTTCGCGGCCTTCTTTAGTCTGTGTGGCGATATCCAGAGCGATATCTTCCACCGTTGAAGTTGGTTTCACCTCGACATAAATACAAAAGGCAAGGTTGGCGGTTGATCGCTCACCGCTCATATGAGGACGCATATCCACCGGAATCCCGAAACGGACGATTCCTTCTTGATGACGCCATGCCTCATGAGCGAGCAAGATGATGGTGCGGGCCAGAACACGGGGAAACTTGCCTTCAATTTTGAGGTGTTTCCAAATCATTCCCGGTTCATTCCCGACAGCCCGGCCGGAGGGGGCCAGATGTTCAACAGGATACGCCTGGCGAAACTGACTCTGATAGCTACGTGCCATTTCGACATCATTGACAGAAGATACTGCGCCAAGAACGGGCTCGCCGCGCAGGACGCGAAAGATATCCTCAGCCCAGACCAAAGTACCCCGACCGTCCATGACCCCGTGATGCGTGCGGAAGACGACCCGGAGGGGTGAACCTTCCATCAGAACCACTTCACAGGTGGGGCCTTTTCGGTAGGGCAATGGATCCAGAAGAAACGGTGCGCCATCCGGGCCGGTACCATCCCATTTCGTACCGTCAACAAGACGGACACGGGGCTTAATGCCGGAATCCACCCAACGACTACCCCCCAAAAAACCTTTTAATACAAGGCGGCTGCCCGGATTGGCTCTTGAGGCAATGGCCACGGCCTCGCGCCAGCGATCCAGGTCAAAGTTTCCTGTTCCTTCGAGGAAAAGCTGATTGGCAACCGGCGGGCAGAGTTCATCACAGACAAGAAACATGCGTTCATTAAATGAAAGCCTTCGTGTATATACTCGCTCCTGCATCATAACCTCCTATCACTTTCCTTGTTGATTTATTACCTTTTTTTTCACAGCCTCTTTCATCTTGTTTCCGTAACCAGACCCGAGCCTATCCGCCCAAGGGTTTCGTCCAGAACTTGCTGATTGGCTAATGCACGCGGCATGGCCAGGATCATATCGACGAAATCGCCCGCACCAGTGAGCACCAGCGAAAAGGGAACGGACTCCATACATACCGGCACCGCCCAATACATGTCGGCATGGAAGCCGCCACCCGAAAATCCCTCCATAGAAAAACGTCCCATATTGGAGACGAAGCCCGAAAATCTATAGTTGCCCGAACGGTGGCTTCGGCGTGTTTCTTTACTCAATAACATATCCAGGACAGACAAGGGCAGATGTGAAATGATCTTATCTTCCCAGGTAAGCTGTCCATCACGCTGCTCTCGAAGTCGGAAAGCCAATTCAGCATCCAAGGACTCAAGTGTGGTATCCGGGGTGATTTCCAGAAAAAGCGCATTCGTGAGATTCCCGGTTGAACGAAGCCCTTTCCGGCGTGCCCTTAGATCAACCGGGATGCCGAGTCGTACAGGGCCGCTGCCGTGTTTCCAGGCTTCACGGGCAGTCAGCAACATGATTTGAATCAGAAGTCTGGGGTAACGTCCGCTGATGCGAGTCCGCTTCCAAATAACCCCGGGTTCGTTTCCGATAGCTCTGCCCGTAGGTGCGATATAGTTATGCTGAATGGGCGTGCCCAGTTTTTGTTTTGATATATTCAGCAGCGCGTTTTCCGTGATAGCCGTGTCCGAGCCCAAAGGACTTTCCCCCCTGAGCACCCGAAAGATCTCTTCGGCCCAGAAGACGGTGCCGCGGCCATCCATGACGGCATGATGGGAACGAAATGCCACCCGGAGTGGATCACCCTGGATAAGGACCACCTCCGCCATGGGGCCCCGTCGTGGGAAAAAGGATTTTTCAAGAAAAGGCGCCCCCTCTGAACTGCATCCATCCCAATCTCCGGCATCAATCATCCTGAGCGGAGGTGTTTGCCCGGAGTCCACCCAGCGGCTCATACCCAGATGCCCCCTGAGAACGAGGCGGCTGCCCGGGTTGGCATCTGAGGCCAGTTTCACCGCCCGGATCCATTCTTCCACATTCAATCTTCCACGACCTTCCAGAATGACTTGATTCGCAAACGGCGGGCACATTTCATGGGCGACCAGCCAAAGGCGGGAGGCAATAGAAACATCGCGTGCTTTTACAAACATGCTTCTCCTCATCCTGAAGTATATTTTCTATGAAATAATTTGAATACAGAAACAATTAATGCATATCACCATTGAGGATAGTTCGTCCAGCAACTTTCAGAGCGCTTTGCTTCTGAGATTTTGGAACTCAAATCCACCTTCGCTCCTCTACGGGGATAATTCGCTCTAAGATTTTCCTTTCACTACGTTTCGGCGCAGTGCTCTTCAGAGTAAAAATCAAGGCTCAAATCCCACTTCGCTCCGCTACGGGGATAATTCGTCCAACAAATTTCAGTGCGCTTTCACCGCTTTGCGGGATAGTTCGACTAATGCTTCAATCTTCGCTTCGCTCGATTTTAGCAAGTCTCACTACGCTTCTGAAATTTGGGACTCATTAAAGTATTTGATTCAAAAATCAAACAATGATATGAATTTCCACTTTTTGGGTGCAGATTGAACAAAAATGGCAGCCCATGAGGTATGCGATTGAAAAGTCAATGGAGCTTATTAACAGAGGCAAAAGCAACTAATAGTAATCATATTGAAGCCTTAGCGGAAGTGCCGTCTGACTCTCCCTGGTTTTCGGGACATTTTCCGGGCGAGCCGATTCTTCCTGGAATCGCTTTGATTTATCTTGTCAAGCAGGCCATTACCCGTGAGGAACTGAAAAAAGGGAATAAACTTCATTTACAAGCACTTAAACGAGTTCGATTCACACAGCCGGTGCGGCCGGGCGATAAATTGTCTGTAATGATCAATGCTGAAAACACCGGCGAGAATGTGTTGTTTTCTTTCAAAGTTTTTTGTAAGGAAAACATGGTAAGCAGCGGAATAATTGCCGCTCAAAAGATTAAATGATAAATAAATAAGTAGATACAAGGAGGGAAGTGATGCCTGTAAGTCAAGATATCAAAGGCATTATAAAACGCGTGTCCGAAATCATTATTGATGAGTTAAAACTGGAAGAGGTAACGGTGGATACTTTTGATCCGGATATGGACCTGGTGGATGAACTGGGCATTGACAGCATGGATCTGGCAACCATCGCTCTGGTTCTGCAGGATGAATACAGGGTGACGATCGATGAAGACGATTATCCGAAATTAAAAACCATTCGTCTCATTTCCGAATATATCAAAGACAAACTTCCGGTATTGAATTAATTGTTAGAATTTGAAACACCCATGCAGGTTAATCATAGAGCAAATCAGGAAGCAGCCAAGCCGAAATTTTCAGAACTCTTAGCCCATCCGGAAGTCAAAGCGCGCTGGGAGAAGGTCAGGAAATATTTTTTTCTACGTGAATCGACTTACGACATGTCCAACCGCTGCAATATCCGCTGTGACGGCTGTTACTATTATGAAGGCGAAAAACAGTTCGCCAGAGAGGTCGGCGATGTGGAGGCCTGGCGTGAATTGATGCGGGCGGAAAAGGCGCGCGGCATTACGTATGTTGTGCTGGCCGGAGCGGAGCCTTCGCTGGTGCCGGAATTGCTTGATGTCTGTTATCAGGAAATGCCGCTGGGCAGTATTGCCACCAACGGTTTTAAGAAGATTCCGGAATCCGTCGGTTATAAACTGCACATTTCGGTCTGGGGGAATGATGAAACCAGTCTGCGTGTCCGCAAGGCTAAAAACCTTTTGAAAAAGCAGATAGAAAATTATGAAAACGATCCGCGGGCGGTTTTTGTTTATACCTTTACGCGGGATAATATTGATGAGGTTAAAGAAGTTGCCGATGCACTTGTCGAACACAACTGCAAACTGACTTTCAACGTTTTTTCTGCACCGGTGGGTTATGAAGGAAAACTGCGTCATGACCATGAATCTCTTTCGCGGTCCAGACAAACCATGATCGATCTTTTGAATCAATATCCGCGCCATGTTCTTTTTTCCGTTTACAATGCTGTGGCGCATACGCATGAAAAAGGGCTGCACGATACCTACGCTTGTCCCTATCCCCGTCAGAATCCTTCGCAGGATATCGGTCTGGGCAGATCATTCAGGCAGTACCGGACGGACTTGAACTGGGACAGATCGGTCGCCTGCTGTGTGCCGGACACGGATTGTGTTGATTGTCGTCATTACGCCGCCGGTTCCGCGGTGGTGACGGCGCGCCTTTATCGTCACGTTAATAGTCTGGCGGCTTTTAAGTCATGGCTGGATTATGTGGATACGTATCTGGCGGTCTGGGTGATGGGTTACGAGAAGGGTGACAATCTCTGTAATGAAATTATAGAACCGCCGGGAGCGGTTAAAAATTAGCAAAAGTCGGACGATGATCAATGAAGACAGTCAGTTCCCTGCTGGATAAAGAATGGCATGAAAGATACAGACGGATTTCCAATCTGAATATCCGCAGTTCCATCTACGATGTGACCAACCGCTGTAACCTGCGCTGCAAGGGCTGTTTTTTCTTTTCGTCGGGAGAACATCAGGCGGCGCCGGAAGAAATGGATATTAAAAAGTGGGAAGATTTTATCGACCGCGAAAAAGAACGCGGCGTGAATCTGGCCATTCTGATTGGCGGCGAGCCGACGCTCTGCATGGATCGCGTCGAAGCTTTCTACAAACGCCTGCCGACGTACTGTGCCACCAACGGTCTGATCAAGGTTCCCCGGGATAGGTTTCCCGATATGATGGTCGGGATTTCACTGTGGGGCAGCGGCGAAGATGAAAAGATTCTTCGCGGACGCGACACCTTTGCCATCTCAAGTAAAAATTACGAAGGTGATGCCTACACCTATTATCTTTATACCATCACGCCGCGACAGGTGGGAAAGATTGAACCGGTTATCAAACGCATTGCCGATGTCGGCTTGAAAGTTCATTTGCAGCTTTTATCCAATGATGAAGGCGTGGACGGCTTTTCCTGGCAGGACGCGGAACTGAAAGATCTGCGTTTTGAAATGGACGACATGCTGGATAAATATCCGCAGACAGTCATTTCCTGCAAGTACTATCATGAAATCATCACCACCGGAAAAATGATGGGTCGCAGCTTCGGTTGGAACGAGTGTCCGTCTGTTACAGAAGCACTCGATAACAGAGCAAACCGTCCCCGTCGTTTGATTCATTTCGCCCGCTGGGCATCCGATCTTAAAACCGTTCACCGCTGCTGCACGTCAGCCACCCGCGACTGTTCCACCTGCAAGGACGGCGCGGCACACATGAGCTGGGTCATGGTCAACAAACGCGAACATCTGAAATCGACTCAGGATCTGCACAATTGGATTGAAGTCTATGAAATGTTTGCCAAACTGTACCACTTTATTCCTTGGTAATCCCTGAAAATTTTTGATATAGATAATCCTCATAATCATCCTCGTTTTTTTTAATGGGACAGGATGATTTTTCTTCATCTTTTTGGAATAGTATGGATTTAAAGAAAACTCTGATACTGGGTTACGATGCCGTTTCGTCTCTGGGTTCTGAATTGGAAACACAATGGCAGAGAGCCGTTGCCGGAGATTGCGGCATCGGCAGACTGACCCGGTTTCCCCTGAGCGAGAATTTTCCGGTGCGGGTTGCCGGTGAAGTGGCGGACATTGATGCGCATCCTTATCCTTTTTTGCAACCCAGGGAAATGGCGCACTGGACATCCCCCATCTTCAAATACGCGCTGCTGGTTGTGCATCGTGCGCTGGAGCGCAGCGGCATTGTGATAACGAAGGATATAGCGCCGCGGGTGGCCGTTACGTTCAGTTCGGCGGTCGGCGGTCTGGACGCGGTTCTGCAGGCGGATCGTTTGATGGTGGCTCAAGGCAAGATGCCACATCCCTTTACCAATCCCAATTCCTGCATCAATATGGTTGGCGGTAAAGTTTCCATTCTTACCGGTGCGACGGGTCCGATCAGTTCGACGATTACGGCCTGCGCAACCGGCATCACATCGCTGATCGTCGGTGAAATGCTGCTACAGAGAAATATGGCCGATGTCGTTATCGGCGGGGCGGTGGATTTTCCGTTGGTCGAACCGATTGTCGCGGGATTTGCCACCATGAACGGCGCCTACCGTCCGAAAGAGGGACAACCCGAAGAACCGCCGGAAAAAACCAGCCGACCGTTTTCCGTCAACCGGCGCGGCTTTGTCGTTTCGGAAGGTGCTGGCTGTGTCATTCTGGCAACAGATGAATTTGCGAAAGCTCACGGACTTAAATCAAATATAGAAATGGCCGGGTGGTCCATGACATCGGATGCCAGTCATTTTGTTTCACCGAATCTGGCCACGGTGCAAAGATGCATCGAAGAAACCGTTAAAAATGCGGGATTGAAACCGGGCGATATTGACGCGGTGAATGCCCATGCAACCTCGACCAAAATAGGCGACAAGGTTGAAGCAGACGCGCTGCGCAATGTCTTTGGCAATAAAGTGCCACCGGTGTCGGCTAACAAATCGCAGCTTGGACACGCAATGGGTGCGTCCAGTGCTATCGAAGCAATTCTGACAATGCAGGGCATGATGAAAGATACCCTGCTGCCGACGATCAATTACATCCCTGACCAGGAAATAGACATTGATTGTGTTGCTGAAGGCGCCCGGAGGTTGCAACAGGAATTCGTTTTGAAAAATGCGTTCGGTTTTGGCGGATGTAATTCCTGCATCATCTTGCGCAGAATCGCATAGAGAAAGTTTTGATAATATGAAAGCTCCGAAAAACAGAAAAGTCTTTGTGGTGGGTTACGGTACGGCCACGCCGCTGGGCAGCACGTTTGAAAAAACGTGGAAGAGGGCGGTAAAAGGAGAAGCCGGTTTCCGCAAGGTGACACGCTGCAAGGTGGAGTCCGCCTGCGACGTTGTCGGAGAAATACCGGACTGGTATCCGCTGGAGCTTGATTTTACAGATGCCAAAGAAGTCTATAACTGGAACGCCGCGTTTGTTATTCTGACGATGGCGGTCTGTAAAGAGGCGCTCCAAAATGCCGGTATTACTGTTGATGCGCACATGGCCCCGCGCATGGCCTGCCTGATCGGTTCGGCGCTGAATGGCGCGGATGCCTTTCGGGTGGCGGTTCATGATCTGGAACATCGCGGTCCGCTCCGGGTCAGTCCGTATCTGCTGCCCAATTTATGCGCGAATCTTCCTTCAGGGAAGGCGGGCATGCTGCTGAAATTTACGGGGCCGATTTTTTCGCCGCAGGGTGCCTGCGCGTCAGGAAATCACGCGATCGGCATCGGTGCAAGAATGATCCGCGACGGCGACTGCGATTTTGTGCTGGCCGGCGGAGCCGACACGCCCATTCTGCCGGAGTTGATTCACGGTTTTGCCAATATGAACGCCACCATCAAGGTGAATCCGAAGGATCGCGCTTATGAAAATCCTTTACAGGCATCACGTCCGTTCAGCGCCGACCGGAAAGGCTTTGTCCTTTCGGAGGGAGCCGGCGTTGTCGTTCTGGCCGCTGACGAAGCCGTGAAAGCTTATGGATTGAAACCCAAAGCGGAGGTTCTGGGCATCGGCTGGTCATCGGATGCCCATCATTATACCAGTCCCAATATGCCGACCATTATCCGCGCCCTCCGGGAAACGATTGAAGATGCGGAACTGGAGCCAGAAGATATTCAGTACATCAATGCCCACGGCACGTCCACCCCGAAGGGTGACAGCACGGAAATAAAATGTCTGCGAGAGGTGTTCGGCAAAAAAATAGAGAAGATTCCCGTGTCGTCCAACAAATCGCAACTGGGACACACCCTGGGTGCGACCGCGGCGATTGAGGCGGCTCTGACCATTGAAGGATTGAGGAAGGGTTTAATTCTGCCAACAATTAACCATATTCCCGATCCGGAATTTTCGGATATCGATGTGGTCCCCAATGAAGTCCGCCGGCAGAAATATGAAATCGCTCTTTCCAACGCTTTCGGTTTCGGCGGAACAAATTGCTGCGTTATTTTCAGAGGAGTGTAGGCATGAGACCCAAACCTTTTCAACCGGAAATGTACAATCATGATGAACGCTATGTGCGCGACCGGACCTCCGGTCTGGTCTGGCATCGCTCGATGTACAGAGTTTTGTATATTGATACCGATCGATCTCAGGTTGTTTATCATTCCAATTATCTGCGTTATTTCGAATTTGGCCGTACATCGCTGATGCGGGATCTGGCATACCCCTACAAGGAAATCGAAGACAGCGGCTATGTCTATCCGATTTTCGATATGAGGGTCAGTTTTTATCAACCACTGTATTAT
This sequence comes from Smithella sp., assembly GCA_018056685.1. GTDB lineage: Bacteria > Desulfobacterota > Syntrophia > Syntrophales > Smithellaceae > Smithella. Next base: position 10,030 of record JAGPFC010000002.1, on the reverse strand, counting down.
GATGATGTCATGTATATTCATACGCGGCCGGTGAATCTGGAGCGGGTGCGTTTGCAGTTTGACTATCTCATCACGCACGCGGAGAAAGGGCACATCATCTGCACCGGTTATACAAAACATTGCGCCTTGAATCTGTCCGGTGTTCCCGTTGCCGTGGATCCTAAAACGGTTCAATTATGGAAAGCTTTCCCGGCTTAAATCAGCAAAAAAAATATTCCCTGGACATAGAGATCTGTCCCTATCTGCGGGATCATCATCTGGAAGGCAAAACCATTCTGCCCGCGGTGGAATCTTTGATTGTGCTGGCCCGGGCGTTGCAGGCTCATTATCCGCTGAGACAGGTAACTTATCAGCAAAACGCTGTCTTTCACCGGTTTCTGCCGATTGCGCCGGATGTTAAAAATCAGCCGGTCATCATCAAAATTGAATCATCGGACGATGCGGATGTCAGCGTTTCGCTTTGGTCATTGTTGAAATCAAAGACAGGACAGATCAGCCGGGAATTGGAGCACGCGCGTGTCGTTTTTACGAATACCGGTTTGCCTGAATTTCACCCGCCTCCGTTTCCCGTCTTGCGCAGGCTCAAGGGTGACTGCATCAGTCTTCCGTCCTCTGCCGTTTATCGTGACCTGGTCCCTTTTGGGGCAGCCTATCAAAACATCACGGGTGATCTTTCCGTTTCCCGTGAAGGCGCTCTGGCTTATATTTCCGGAGGACATTGTGAGACTGATGAAACTTTACTGGGCTCCCCTTTTCCTCTGGATGCCGCGATGCACATGGCCTGTGTCTGGGGGCAGCGTTTTGCCGGAGTGGTGACCTTTCCTGTGGGATTTGAAAAAAGAATAATCTATCAGAAAACGAAACAGGGGGAGGAATATCTGGGACGAATCGTGCCGGCAGGTATTTCGACCAAATCATTCATTGTTGATGCATGGATTTATCAAGAGGACATCATTTGTGAATTTATCCGCGGTATTAAAATGATGGATGTCACCGCAGGGCGGATGAGCGCGCCGGAATGGATCAAGGACAAGGGTTAAGGGCCAAAGGTAAAGAGAAATGGAGAAAACAATTTCAATTTATCTTTTTGCTTATCTTGCCGGATCGGTTAATTTTGCCATCATTTTTTTTAAACTGACCGGCAGAGGAGATCCCCGTCTAAGTTTCAGCGGCAACGCGGGCACCACCAATGTTTACCGTCAAGCGGGAATGGTATGGGCAGCCGTTGTTTTTCTGCTGGATATCGGCAGGGCATTAGCGGTCGCGCTGTTAGCCATTTTTTTTCTGGAAAAAACTTTACTGCCCTGGGCCGGCTTTTTTCTTGTACTGGGAAACAGCTACCCCTGCTTTCACGGTTTTCGCGGCGGAAAAGGCGTGGCCAACTATTTGGGATTTACCCTGTTGTTTGCACCATGGGCAGCCATTGCAGCGGCGGTTATCTGGTTGATCGTTTACTATGGAATCAAAAGAGTACCGTTTATCGCCTCTTTTTTTATGATTTTTACACTGGCTTGCGGGCAGATTATCGCTCTGGGCTGGCAAGCGGTCGTCATCACAGGCGCGATGGCGTCTTTTGTGCTTATCTTATTCAATCATCGAAAAAATATTGCCGATTACCGAAAAATTTCCGGCAGCAGTTCAACCTAAAGATATCTTAATTTCTGCTGTTCAACCGTTCGTCGAATTCTTCTTGTGTAAAACTGTATTCCTGTGTTCCGTAACTTTCCACGGAAAAAGAAGAGCAGACGCTGCCCATCCAGGCGCATTGTTCGATGTCTTTACCGTGCATCAGCCCGCTCAACAAACCACCGCGATAAGAGTCTCCGGCACCCGTCGGATCAACGACTTTTTTTACTTTGAAAGCGGGAACGGAAACTTCTCGCTCCCGCGTCGAAATCTGTGAGCCCAGTTCCCCCAGGGTCGTGATAATCGTTCCGGTCATTTTCAATAAATTTTTTTTATCCAGACCGGTCTTGCTGATAATCAGACTTAATTCGTAGTCGTTCACGATTAATATGCGGCATCCTTCGATCGCTTCGATCAGGTCTTTCTTATTCCACATGGGCAGAGATTGTCCGGGATCAAGGATGTAATCGATTCCTCTGTCTTTACAGGCGGCCGGATAAATGACCATATCTTCGAAATTGCCGGGTGAGACGATCACGAGAGTATTCTTGGGATTGAATTGATCAAAGTCCAGTGTGGACTGATACTTCATGGCACCGGGATTGAAACCGGTAATCTGATTATCGGCTTTATCGGTGGTGATGTATGCGCTGGCGGTGAATTCATCAGCGATGATTTTAATGCCCTCCGTGGAGATTCCGTTTTTAGCGAGCCATTTGAAATATCGCTGATAATCATGACCGATGGTGGCGCAGATGAAAGGATTTTCGCCCATCAGTTTGAGCGCGTAGGCGATGTTGCCCGCCGTGCCGCCGTATTTTTCTTTCATGCCGTTGACCTGAAAGCAAACATTGAGAACGTGGATTTTATCAGGCAGGATATGATCGGAGAAATGTCCGGGAAAATCCATAATCCTGTCGTACGCCATCGAACCGGAAACAATAATGTTCATAAAATGTCCTTTTTCAAAATGTTAAAAAATGTCGTCTCAGCGGGGAAGAATATAGGTAATATTCACGGGAGTGTCAACGATATTTTGGCCACGAAAAACTCTTCAACAAATGTCTGAACATATGGTAAAAGTATTTAAAATAAACAGTTCAGAATGCGTCGTAATAAGGAGCCGCATCATTATGAGTGTGGTTGGCCGGCGTTCTCAGATGATTAAAGATCAGGGAAAGGTAAGCCCATTATTTCTTTCCAGCAGCGGCATGATCAGGTTTGTTTTGGTAATCATGTTCATATCGCTGTTCTCTTGCGTCTTACACGCGGAAATCGATGATAATCTGAAAGGCGTTCCGCCGTCGGATATTTCTGAATGGAACTACTACGGCTTCAGCGCCGAGGAATCCCAACAATGGATTAAAGAAGGAATCATCTTTGCCGGCTGGGCAGCACAGTGGCGTGATGAAGGATTCACCGCCGCAGCCGCAGGCCGTTGGCGCAAAATAGCCAATGTTTATACAGCAGGAGATTTTTTACAAAACGGATTTAGTGCGGAGGAAGCCGAAAAGTGGATGGCAAACGGCATCCGTTCCGGATTGCGCGCCAGAGAGTATTTCTCTGTGGGATTAACGGCGGAAGAAGCGGCCGAGTATTGGTCAAACGGGATTTATCCTGAAGAAATAAAGGAATGGCGGAACGCGGGATTTGATGTCCAGGCAATGATGGCATGGCACTATGGTCCAAGGGAAAGTACGTTTTTCTTCACCAAGGAATCTCCCTACGGTAGAAATTTGTATGAATTGGAAGCGGCAATCCAGTGGCGGGATGCCGGTTTTACCGCGCAGGAGATGCAGGCTTCCGGCAAATATCGATTCAAGCTGGAGGATGCAAAACAGTGGAAAACGGCGGGCTTCTCATTTTTTGAAGCCGTGCGATGGAGAGATTTTGGTTTCACTGTCAATGACGCTGTCCGATACAAAAATGCGGGATTGAGTCCTGTCGCTGCCGAATTGCAGAGGTATGATTCTGACCTTGATAAACCGGACGAAATAACAACGCTGGATCTGGAGATTACTTTAAACAAGGATGGTTCTCTTGAGGTAGTGGAAACAGCAGCGATTATTGACCGTCCGGGCGGCTTCTACGAAAACGGATATTACAAATCTTTACCGAAGCAGGCCCGGTTATTATCTTCTCGCTCCGGTGGATACTCGACAAAGCAGTATTCGGGAACGGTATTCAACATCAGGTCGGTAGAAATAAACGGCAAAAAGGGAGATTTCTTCATTGCCGATAATGTTTTACATTTTGGCAGCAAAGACAAACCGCTTACGGAGGGAGAGCATTTAATCAAAATAGTCTATTCAACCGACAGCAGAGTTTTATTCGAACCGCATCACGACGAACTTTGTTTCGACGTGATCGAGAAGAATCCAAAAGGCAGATATATCAGAAATGCCACGGCCACTGTCAGATTACCGCCTGGCGCGCATGTGATTTTCACGGGCGGTAATGGCGGCTTTGACGGGAGAAATAATTATGCTTGCAGTGTAGAAGAAACAGAGACAGGGGATATTGTTCATTTTGCCCTGACCACTCCGGTCAAAGCCGGCATGAGCTTTTCGATCAATGTCGGTTTTATCAAAGGATATGTTGTTGAGAGCCGGATACAAAAGTTGATCAAACTGGACCGAGAAACGGGCAGAATGATCACCAGTCTCGTCATTTTTCTTACGGCATTTATATTATTGTTTTTGTATTATTTTATTGTCTGGTTCAGCGTGGGACGGGATCCCGGAAGTAAGAGCCCCGCCATTAATGAATTTTCTCCTCCGGACAATATGGATCCCGCCATGCTCAGAACAATTCATACACGGGGAAAAGTGGATTATCCGGGCGTGGCGGCCGAGCTCATTTATCTTGCTGAATCGGGACTCATTGAGATATCCGGATCATCAGAATCATGCAGAATCATAAAAACAGATGATGATTCTGTCAAGTTGTCTCCTATAGCAAAGCATTTTTACGCGAATTTATGGGCGGGAATACAAACGGAAATATCATTAACACGCAAAAACAAGTGTGAAGTTTTATCCGTTTCCGCTAGGTCGCTGAAAACCATCCTGAAAAATGAACATCATCGGCACAGCGTGTCCAACATACGTTATCTTTGGCCGGGGATTATTTTTGCCGTTGCAGCCATCGCGTTTTCCCTGGCTGTTGTTGATTACCGTGAATATGATTTCGGGAAAGCTAAAATCTTTGTTCCTATTTACACCGGCTTTCTCATAACGGCTTATGGCATTTTGATTTTCGTTTTCAAACGGCTTTTACGTTCGGTCACAGAAGATTACGCAAAGCTTCGTGCGCGGGTGCAAAGTTATGTTGATTATTTAACCCTGAGCTTTGCCGACATCGGCGCGATGGGTTTTGTGCCTTCGTATTTGCAGAAACATTTCCCTTATGCGATTGCCGCCGGTCTCGATGTTGATAATGTAATGATACGCAAAGGTGATGTAAAATGGTATCATGGAACAGGGAAAGGTCTCAAACTTGGCGATTTAAAAAAAATGGTGAAAAAATCATTATAGGAAAAGAAAATTAATGTTTGCGTTTAAGGCCATCAAGACAAGTTCAGCAAGAAGAATCCTGTTTTTTTGTCTGATTCTGTCGTTCCTGATGCCATACTTTGTGGTATTTCTGGGGGAAAAGGCTTTCATCAGACACTGGGAGAGCTATGGATTCGCTCCCGAGCAGACTCGAGAGTGGTGGAACAACGGTTTCAAATCTATTGATCAGGCCAAGAAATGGCGCGTTGAACGTTTCAGCCCTGATGAGGCAAGACCCTGGATGCTGATGGATATCGGACCGGGCGAGGCCCAGGAATGGCGAGCCGCAGGAGCGAAGCTGTCCGAAGCCGTGGAATGGAGAAGATATGCCTTCACGCCATCCCTGGCCGGTGAATGGATGCAACTTGGCTTCAGCCTTGGCGATGCGATAGCGTGGCGCAAGCACGGCTTCGAAGCGCGGGAAGCGGTACAGTGGAAAGAAAAGGGCATGAGCCCGGCAACGGCCGCACAGGCAAAACGTGGAGACGGAAATCCATGACAGAATTATCCACTTCGGGTGCTGCGTATAAATCTTCAGCTATCCCCCCGTCGCTGGCGCGGTTCATCATCGTTTTGTGCTTTGCCGTTTCGTTTGCCATTCCTTATCTTGGTTTTGTGGTGAAGGACTACTATGAAGACAAAGCCTGGATGGCCACCGGGATGCATGGGTATGAAATAGACGAATGGAAAAGAGAGCATATCGATACGCGTATGGCAGTTCGATGGCGCAATGCCGGATTCAAACCGCCGCATGCATCGATCTGGATCGGCCATGGATTCAATCCGGAAGATGCCGGTCAATGGAACAGCAATGGCTTCTGGCCCCATGAAGCAGAGTATTGGATAAAATATGGATTTACAGCACAGGAAGCTGCGCAATGGAAGGCCAGCGGATTTTATTATCCGGAAGCGAAAGACTGGAAGGCCGGTGGTGTGGCTCCGGAAGATGCCGCCCAAAGAAAAAAGAAAGGCGAATGGCCACTCCCAAAAAAAGAAAATAAATAAGGAGACGCGTATGACCATCAAGATGACTGCAGGGATAATAGGTGTAGTAATATTTCTGCTTTTCCTGATTTATATTTACAACAAGCTCGTTCGTTTGCGCTATGCGGTGCGTAATACGTGGTCGGATATTGATGTGCATTTGAAGAAAAGATATGACCTTTTGCCAAACCTTGTCGAGGTGGTTAAGGGATATGCGGCTCATGAAAGTGAAACGTTTGCAAAGATAGCGCGATTGCGCACAGCAGCGATGAATGCCCAAACCCCGGTCGAAAAGGCGAAAGCGGATAATTTGCTGACGCAAAATCTGAAAAGTTTTTTTGCCGTGGCTGAAGCTTATCCGGAACTCAAGGCCAACAAAAATTTTAAAGAGATTATGCTGGAAATGAAAGATATAGAAGATAATATCGAACAGGCACGAAGGTATTACAACGCGTCCGTCAGGGAATTTAATATTGCAGCATCCGTATTTCCAACAAACATAATAGCATCCGCTTTTTCCTTCAAGCCTGAAGAATTTTTCTCTCTCGAAAACGCGGCAGCGGAGCGACAACCGATTAAGGCCGGCTTTTAAATGCTTTCTTCTGCAAGTAATGTTTCCCTGTCAGAATGGGATGGCGGTAAATCATGCGGGGGCCGGAATATCGCATCACCGCTTTGATTTTCTCCCGCAGGGCCGGTTTATAGCAATGAACAGGGCATTTTGAGCACGGGGGCTTATTGTTTTTGAACGGACATTTTTCAAGGCGTCGCCTGACGTAATTCAACAATTCATTACAGTCATCACACAGGCGATCTTTACTGCCGTGATGATCACGGCAGTAAAGATCGATCATCAGTTCAACGGTTTTTATTTCATGCTCCATTGTCTTTTATGAAGACTTCAGTATCTTTCCCCTTAAGCTCAGAACAATTTCCGTCATCGGGACATTCATACCTGCCGCTTCCATTCCTTTTTTGACAATCACGGGCATTCCCGAACAGCAGGGTACCTCCATGACGGCCACCGTAACACTTTTAATGCCGGCGGTATTAAAGATGTCGGCAAATTTTTGTACATACTCCTGAACATCGTCAAACTTCGGGCAGCCCATCATCACCACCTTTCCTTTCATCAGATCGCGATGGAGGGACGGAAAGGCGACGGCCGTGCAGTCCGCGAGAACCAGCAGGTCGGCGCCTTTCAGGAAGGGGGCAGAAGCCGGTATGAGTTTGATCTGAATCGGCCAGTGGGTGAGGGCGGATTCCTGTTCCACATTGTCGAAGTGTTTCGGCTTATTGGCCTCTGCGCAAGCGGAAGGTTTGTCAAAAATCTGAATGTGAGCCGATGGACATCCACAGGGCATTGTCTCCGGTTCTTTTTCCTTTTTTGCCAGATGCTGTTTGACTGCTTCTTCATTAAAAGGAGGTGCTTCACGCTCGACGATGCGCAACGCGTCCATAGGACATTCGCCGATGCAGGCGCCCAAGCCGTCGCAAAAAGTTTCCGAAACAACTTTGGCCTTACCGTCGATGATTTGCAGGGCGCCCTCCGCGCAGCCCGTCACGCAGTTTCCACAGCCGTTGCACAGCGCTTCATCTATTTCGATAATCTTGCGTAATATTTTTTCCATAACATCACCTTCCCTAGTCATTCCCGCGGAGGCGGGAATCCAGTATCAATGGAATTGCTTCACCGCTCAGACGGGGATAATATCTGGATTCCGGGTCAAGCCCGGAATGACAAAAAAGTCTTATTGTCCTTTCATCATTGCTGCAACATCGGTTTGAACGTCGCCGATAGGCTTGATGTCGAATTTTTCCACCAGAACCTTCGCGATGTTGGGCGTTAAAAATCCCGGCAGCGTCGGACCCAAGCGCATGCCCTTGACGCCCAGATACAAAAGCGCCAGCAAAACGGCCACGGCTTTTTGTTCGTACCAGGCGATGTCAAAGGAAATCGGCAACTCATTGATGTCTTTGAGGCCGAAGACGTCCTTGAGCTTGAGCGCGATCAGCGCCAGCGAATACGAATCATTGCACTGGCCGGCATCCAGCACGCGGGGAATGCCGCCGATGTCGCCCAGAGGCAGTTTGTTGTATCGGTACTTGGCGCACCCGGCCGTCAGAATCACGGCGTCCTTGGGCAGAGCTTGGGCCACCTCCGTAAAATAGCTTCGCGTCTTGTGGCGTCCATCGCAGCCCGCCATCACGACAAAGCGCTTGATCGCGCCGGATTTCACCGCGTCCACCACCTTGTCCGCCAGTGCCAGAACTTGGTTGTGGGCAAACCCGCCGACAATGTGCCCGGTTTCGAGCTCCTTGGGTGGCGGGCAGGTCTTGGCCAAAGCGATCACCGTTGAAAAATCTTTCGCGCCGCCCGCGGGTCTGTCCGCAATATGTTTGGCGCCCGGATAACTGACATTTCCCGTCGTGAAAAGCCGTCCCAGATAGGTGTTTTCCTTCTTTACTGGAACCAGACAGTTCGTCGTCAGAATAATCGGACCGTTGAAGGTTTCGAAATCCTCGTTTTGATGCCACCACGATGAACCGTAGTTACCCGCAAAATGGCTGTATTTTTTGAAGGCCGGATAGTAATGGCCCGGCAGCATCTCGCCGTGCGTATAGACATCAACACCGGTGCCTTCCGTCTGCTTCATCAGGTCTTCCAAATCCCTCAGATCGTGGCCGGAAATCAAAATGCCTGGATTGTTGCGCACGCCGATATTAACGTGAGTGATTTCCGGATGACCGTACGTTTCGGTGTTGGCTTTATCCAGAAGCGCCATGGTGTTGACCGCCGTTTCACCTGCCTTCAAAACCAATGCGACAAGCTCGTCCGCCGAAAGATCCCGCGTGGTGGATGCCAGCGCCTTAAAGACAAACCGGTAAACATCGTCGCTTTCATAACCGAGAGCGGCGGCATGATCGGCATACGCGCAGATTCCCTTGACGCCGAAAACCAGAAGCGATCTGAGCGATCGAATGTCGTCGTTTGAAGAGGCGTTGATGCGCACCTCGTCCGCTGCGGCTTTGGCCAGAATGTCCTCCTTGTTCTTGGGCGTCCAAACGGCGCAGTCCGGCAAATTCCCAGAGACCAGCGAGGAGGTTTTAGCCTTCACATCGTCCCGTACCTTCAGCGCTTCCTCAATCTTCTTAATAATGATCTCGTCATCCCACGCTACGTTGGTGACGGTAACAAAAAGCGACTCACAGACAAAACGCCCGACGGTCTTGTCCACGGCATCGAGTTTTTCGGCATAAACCGAAATGCCCTTGCAGACGTAAATCAGCAAATCCTGGAGATTGGCTGTCACTTCGGGTTTACCGCAAAAACCTTTGATCGTGCATCCCTGGTTTTTAACCGTTTCCTGACATTGATAACAAAACATATGAGCCTCCTGTAAAAGTTTATTTGTTGTTTTGTTGGTGAGTATAGTTAAAATGATTTTAAGTATCCTTGACTTATGTTAAGAAAACGATATATTTTTTATCCCAAGGACGTAAACAATGAAAAAAACACGTGATATTCTGAGCAGAAGTCAGCTTTTCGGTGGATTGCCCGGGGAGCATATCACAGAAATCGAAAAAATTGCAGTCGATAAAAATTACAATAAAGGCGACGTGATTTTTTATGATGGCGATGAGGGGAATGGTTTTTATCTGGTCGCCGCGGGCAGTGTCAGTGTTTACAAACTTTCTCCCGACGGCAAAGAACAGATTCTGCACATTATAAAAGAGGGTGATACCCTTGGCGCGGTACCGGTTTTTTCAGGAAAGTCTTTTCCCGCCAATGCCCGGGCGCTTTCCAAAACGCATCTTTTATTTTTCGACCGGAAAGAATTTATTGAGCTCATTACCGGCAAACC
>JAGPFC010000015.1 GCA_018056685.1 Smithella sp. | reverse complement strand
CGATATCGTCATGCGTCGGACCGGCATTGGTACCCTGGGCAACCCCGGCAAAGATGTATTACGCAAAGTCGCGCAAGTGGCCGCCAGAGAATTAGGCTGGGACAATGCAAGAGTGGAACAGGAAATAGCGGATACACTCAATGTTCTGAAATTGCCGGACTGAAATAAAAAGTAAAAAGATAAGAAGGAGGGCATGCTGATGGATTCCAAGAACTTCCGGCCGGATTGGACGGAGAAGGCTCCGGCCGCGGAAAGCTACCGGTCTGTTTTTAAATATGGCGATCCCAATCATTTCAAGCATCCCAGTGATGCCTGGTACAAAATGATCAAGCAGGATTTCCATTTGAGCGACAAGGATTTTGCTGCAAAGGGCAGGGAAGGGCTGGAAAAGGTTTCGTTAAACCGTTCTCCGGCGCTCAAGCCACAGCAGATTGACAATATCCGGAACATCGTGGGTGGTGAAAATGTTGCGCTCGATGACTACAGTCGTGTTAAATACGCTTCAGGAAAGACCACGGAAGAAATGCTGGAGCTGCGCAGTGGCATCATTCATGAAGTGGCGGATATTGTGGTTCATCCTCGCGATAAACATGATGTGCAAAGGCTGGTGCAGTATTGCCATCAGGAGCGCATCCCCATCACGGTATTCAGTGCGGGTTCTTCCGTGAATTTTGGCTGTCGTCCGACCAGGGGCGGCATTTCTCTGGTGGTCAGCACGCACATGAATAAACTACTGGACGTCAATGAACTCAACCAGACAGCGCGGGTGCAACCGGGGATGTTTGGTCCGGCGTATGAAGAAGCTCTGAATCGGGCGCCTGAACTCTTTAAAACGAAACATCGTTACACCTGCGGTCATTTTCCGCAGTCCTTTGAATATTCAACGGTGGGCGGCTGGGTTGTGACACTGGGGTCCGGACAGGCCTCGACCTATTACGGCGATGCGTACGATATTGTCTTCAGTCAGGAATATGTAACACCTGTCGGTACGTTTAAAACACTGGATTATCCGGCGACCGCAACAGGGCCCAAAATAAACGACATCATGAAAGGTTCCGAAGGGGTGTTTGGCATTCTGGTGGAGGTCACCATGAAAATCTTCCGCTACATGCCGGAGAATCGTCAACGTTTCAGTTTTATGTATCCGACGTGGGAGGCCGCGGTGAATGCCAGCCGTGAAATCATGCAATCGGAATTCGGCAGGCCCGCTATTTATCGGATTTCCGATCCGGAGGAGACGGACAGAGGATTGAAACTTTATGGCATGCCGGACATCGTGGACAAGTTTCTTACGATAAAAGGTTTTAAATCCATGCAGCGTTGCCTGAGCCTGGGCAATGTCGAGGGCGATCGGGATTATGCGAAACTCGTGGCGCGCAAGATCAAGGCGATCGCGAAAAAACACGGCGCGATGTCGCTTACCGGTTACGCGGCAAAAAAATGGGAACGTACCCGCTATACAGAACCGTATATGCGTGAGGATCTGGGTGATTATGGTATTCTAATCGATACTCTGGAAGCTGCCGTGACCTGGGAAAATCTTCATCGTTTGCATGAAGGTGTCCGTTCATATATTAAAAGTCGCCCGCGGACCATGTGTATGACGCACGCGTCTCATTTTTACCCGCAGGGGACCAATCTTTATTTTATTTTCATCGCGAAAATGAACGATCCTGAAGAATTCCGGAAATTCCAGCGCGGAATCATTGACAATATTCAAAAATACGGCGGTTCGCTGAGTCATCATCACGGCGTCGGTCGTATGATCGGGCCCTGGATGGAACAGCATCTTGGAAAGGAACAAATGGACGTTTTACGGGCGCTGAAAAAACATTTCGATCCGAATAACATTATGAATCCGGGCGGTCAGCTGGGGTTGGATTAAATTCAGGTGGCGATGCTGACCATGATCTCGCGTTTTGGATCGTGATAAGGCGGAGGGCATGGACATGGAGGATTCCAAAGAAAAAAGCAAGGTTGAAGTTGTTGTCTCTGATACAAAGCCGGGCGTTGCTGACGCCATATGTAAAATATTTGATCATTTCGGAGGCGGCGGGAAATTTCTTCGTTCCAGCCGGGATGTTTACATCAAAGTCAATGCTGTCGGTCTGGAACCTTATGTCTATACCGATCCGGAGGTTCTGCGCCAGACCATCATTTATTTTAAGAAATGCGGCGCCCGCAAGATATATGTCATCGAAAATTGCACCCAGGCGAATTTTACACGCCTGGTATTTAAGGCCATCGGGTATCTGAACGTCTGCAGGGAGACCGGTGCAATTCCAGTTTATCTTGATGAAACACCTCCCATTCCCATATTTTTAGAAGGGATTGAGGAATTTATAGATATATCGCATTTTGTATTCGAACGGCTCATCGAACAGGGTGCTGAAAACTTTTATCTTTCTTTGCCGAAACTGAAAACCCACTCCATGTCGCAGGTTACATTATCTATTAAAAATCAGTTTGGACTTGTTCATCAGAACAGCCGCATTGCTGATCACAATTATCGCCTTCATCAGAAATTTGCCGACATTTACCGGGTACTGCGTCCTGATTTCGCCCTGATAGACGGTCTTATTGCCACAACCCACGGTCACTATCCGTCGACCTTTAATGCTTCCAGGTGTGTGGTGCCCATGGATGTGCTGATTGGCGGTCCTGATCCTCTGGCTGTGGATGTCGTTGGCGCGGCCATGATGGGGTTTACATTGAAAGATGTTAAACATTTGGAACTCTCCGCTGCCACGGGTATCGGTCAGAGTGACATCGAAAAGATTGACATAGTCCATAAAGAACTTTTTGATACCCGGCGGAAAAAACTTACCTGCGAATTACTGGATGATTACCCCCCTGATATTACTTTCCTTCGTGGCCAGGAGCGATGTTGTAAGGAAGGTTGCAGGTGCAATACGGAAACCGTTGTCGAGATGCTCTATCGTGACCATGAGGGCAAGGGAGGTTTTACGATTTTAATGGGTAAGGGTATCGATAAAAAGGATATCGATAAGATTACCGGCCGGGTGCATATTGCCGGAAGTTGTGCTATCCAGGATTATGGTGTTATGCTGCAAACACGGTTGGGTAAAAAAAATGTTACAATGAGTCCCGGTTGCAATAACCTGGCCCTGACTGTCTATGGCCTGTGTAAACAAATGAAGGTCAATCAGATAAGTCTGGCGGGAGTAGGCATCATTCAATCCGTGGCGCCATTGATCATGGCCAAGCTCAAGGGTTCGCGGGCCAATATTGTTCCTTTGATATAATGGAACATTAGGGGACAATTTTTTAAACCTTAAAAGATATTCAATATAGCGAGGTGCATATGTCAGAGCAAAAAAAGAAAGCGGATGAATTAATCCTTTCCATAGATGCCGGTACGCAATCCATAAGAGCTGCTCTTGTCGATATAGAGGGAAACATACTGCATATCGTGAAAACTCCCATTCAGCCCTATTTTTCCGAACATCCCGGTTGGGCGGAGCAGCAGCCTGATTACTACTGGGACGTGTTCTGTAAAACAACAAATCAACTGCTGCGGGAACAGTCTGCTCTTAAAAAAAATCTAAAAGGCGTCACGCTGACGACTCAGCGGGCCACGATGATTAATGTGGACAAGGACGGCAAGGCACTGCGGCCGGCGATCATCTGGCTCGACCAGAGAAAAGCGGATTCCAGAAAGATACTGCCGGCGGCGCTTCGTCCGGTTCTGAAAACGGTCAAGCTGTTGGATACGCTGGAGAACGTTATTCAGGAATGCGAGGCCAACTGGATCTGCCAGCAGCAGCCGGACATCTGGGAAAAAACACATAAATATCTGGTGCTGTCCGGATTTTTCACTTATCGGCTCACAGGCGAGTTTATTGATTCGACCGGGAATAATGTCGGCTATTTGCCGTTTGATAATAAAACCTATCAGTGGGCTGGAAAGTTTGATTTTAAATGGTGGATCTTCAAGGTGGAAAAAGAGAAACTGCCCGCTCTGGTCAAACCTTCTGAAATATTGGGCAAGATTACAGAAAAAGCATCTGCCGAAACCGGCATACCGGAGGGCTTGCCGGTGTTTGCGGCCGGATCAGACAAGGGCTGCGAAATCCTCGGATCCGGCTGTCTTACGCCGGAAACAGGGTGTCTCAGTTTCGGGACCATCGCCACCTTCGATGTGCCCACTCCAAAATATGTTGAACTGCATCCGATGATTCCGCCGTTTCCCGCGTCCGTTCCGGATACCTATTACACCGAGGTTTCGATCTTCCGGGGATTCTGGATGGTCAGCTGGTTCAAGGAGGAATTCGGCCTGCAGGAGTGCATGCTGGCTGAGAAAACGGATGAGCCTCCGGAAAAATTTTTTGATTCGTTGATTAAGGATGTGCCGGCCGGTTCGAAAGGGCTGATGCTTCAGCCCTACTGGACACCGGGCCGAGAAGTTGATTCTTTCGCGAAGGGATCGGTTATCGGTTTCGGCGACGTACACAGCCGGGCCTATCTTTATCGGGCCTTACTGGAAGGATTGGTCTATGGTTTGCGGGAAGGGGGAGAATTGACACAACGAAAAACAAAAGTACCTGTGACAAGACTCAAGGTTTCCGGTGGCGGATCGCAAAGCGACGCGGCCATGCAGATTACGGCGGATGTATTTGGAATGGCGGCAGAACGTCCGCATACTTTCGAGACTTCGGCACTGGGCGCGGCCATTGACGCGGCAGTCGGTCTGAAAATTTATTCCGATTTCCCGTCTGCGGTTAAAGCGATGACAAGAACAGGACGAATATTTGAGCCGATAAAAGAAAATCACAGTCTTTATGACAATCTTTATAAAAGAGTTTATCTGAAAATGTACCGACAACTGAAGCCTCTGTTCAAGGAAATAAAAGACATCACCGGTTATCCGGCTGAAAATTAAAAATGCAAATCAGTATATCTATGTTGTGTAATGCAGCGTCAGGAGGCAGATTGTGAACTGGTTTGGGCTTTCAGCCTGAACCGAAATATTAGGAGCCATCTGCAAGATTGCTCCAGCCTCAGCGGTTTTTTAACATATCCACGATCTTCGATTTTATGATATGAAAATCAAAGGAGGCAGATAATATGGCTGGTTTTGCTGAATATGATCAATATGACGGTCTGGGATTGGCAGAGCTTATCCGTGAGAAAAAGGTTTCTCCTTTTGAGCTTTGTGAAGAAGCGATTAAAAGGATCGAAAAGATAAATCCGGTCATCAACGCGGTCGTGACTCCAATGTTTGACATCGGCAGAGAAGTTGCCCGGAAATCTTTGTCTGACGCCCCGTTCGCGGGTGTTCCTTTTCTTCTGAAGGATTTAATCGGTGCCTACGCCGGGGTGAAATTAACCTGGGGCTGTCGTGCTTATCGGGATTATGTTCCCGACTTCGACAGTGAACTGGTGAAACGCTTCAAGGCAGCCGGTTTGGTGACTTTGGGAAAAACCAATACGCCGGAATTCGGTTTGATGGGCATCACGGAGCCGGAATTGTTCGGTCCGACGCGCAATCCCTGGAACATTGAAAAAACGTGTGGCGGGTCGAGCGGGGGGTCGGCTGCGGCCGTGGCTGCGGGAATTGTGCCGTTGGCTTCGGGGGGAGACGGAGGCGGATCTATTCGCATTCCGGCTTCCTATTGCGGACTGGTTGGTTTAAAGCCGACACGAGGCCGCACACCGACAGGTCCTAAATTCGGGAAACTGTGGCAGGGGGCCACCGTGGAAAACGTCCTGACACGTTCGGTCCGCGACAGCGCCGCCATTCTGGATGCGATTGCCGGAGCTGATGCCGGTGCGCCTTATGTCATAAAATCTCCGGAAAAACCATACCGTGAAGAAATAAAGCAGGACCCCGGTTCCCTGAAAATCGCCTTCAATACCGAATCTCCCCTGGGTACGGGAACTCATGAGTACTGTAAAAATGCTGTTCTGAAAACGGCCCGGTTACTGCAAGACTTGGGGCATAAGGTCGAAGAAGCCAGCCCCGATATTGACGGTGTCAAGCTGGCTCATACCTATTTTATCCTGTATTTCGGAGAAAATGCCGCGGATATCAAATTAGCTGAAAATGTCCTGGGAAAAAAAGTCGGCAGGAAAGATTTTGAAATCACCACCTGGTTTTTCGGCAAGCTTGGTCATTGTTACAGCGCGGCCGAGTTTGTGGAGGCCATGCGGGAATGGGACATTGCCGCACGGGTCATGGGACAATTCCATCTGAAATATGATTTATATCTTACCCCGACGGTGGCTTATCCGGCAGCAAACATAGGGGAGCTTTTGCCGAAATCGTATGAAAAGGCAGCTATGGAAATCATCAGTTTTTTAGGATTGGGTTCACTGGCCAAAGCTTCCGGAATGGTCAATCAGATTGCCATCCAGACGCTTGCCAAAACACCCTTCACCCAATTGGCTAATTTTACCGGACAACCGGCAGTGAACATCCCCCTGCAATGGGATGAAAACGGCATGCCCTGCGGCGTCCAGTTCATCGCTCCATTCGGCGACGAAGCCACGTTATTCAGGCTCGCATCGCAACTGGAAAAAGCACAGCCGTGGTTTAACAAAAGGCCTTCTTTAAAATACTGAAATACTAGGGTCTGGTTCAGGCTTGCAGCCAGAACCGACATGTTTCGGAGCAATCAAAATGATTTCTCATAGGCTGGTTCAAGCATGCAGATTGAACCCGGCGGTTTGGTTGTAGTTAAAGGAACAACTGGTTCAATCGAAGGACGATTGAACCAGCGGGAGGACTTGAACCGGAATAATTGAATTTCAAGCGCTGTTTCACTTCTGAATAGTCTTACGTCAATAAACCTCATCGTGACTGCCGATATCGACGGGTATTATCCTATCATCTTCAATCAGGAAAATAATGGTAACTCGATAAGAAATATTTATGGAGACCGCATACAGTTCAGACAATTTTCCGCGAAGCTTGTGTAATCTTAGTGACGGATGGTAGGGATTGATTTCCAGCAACTTTAACGTTTTCCCATATTGTGATACTAAATCGGGATGCTTTTTAATAAATTTTTTTGCTCGTTTTAAATAACTGTCAGTATATAATATTTCAGCCACGCGTTAGTCTCTTGATGTGCTTTTCCACGGACTCTTTAACAAACTTTCCTTCCTTAATATCTCTTTTTGATTCCAGAAGCGCCGCTTCCAGTTCGCATTCCCGTAAATAATTATATTTCTCCATAGGTAGAACAACAAACTTGTTTTTCCCCCGAACCGTAATGATGACTTCCATGCCGTCTGCTGTTTCATCGGTGAGCACGGATACGCCTTTTGTTTTTAATTCATTTGCTGTAATGGTTTGTGGCATTTTTAATAATCCTTTTTATAGTGCGGTTAATAATACTGAATATAGGTTTGTTTGTCAACAATTTATATGAGATATGTAAGGAGCAAATGATTTGTCCGGTATTGTAGCACATAAACTGTCCGGTTTTGAAGCTGGTTCAGACTTGCAGTTTGAATCGAAACATTTCGAAGCAATCGGGATGATTGCTCCAGCGGGATATTTAAATTGACTTCGTTTTTTAAATTTGAGCCTCACAACCAAAAACGTCTGGCAATTTCCGGTAGAATCGGATAACAAAACACGTAGAAAATTTACTAATCGGCCCTTGATGTGCGTTTTGCGTCTCAAAAAAAGGCCAACAGGAGTTTGAATTATGTCATCAGAAAAAAATAATCCCCGGTTCAGTGGCGCGTCCAAATATGTTCTGGACGATGAACTGGCCAAAATTGTCAATGTATCCATGTCTTTGGAAATGCCCCTTTTGCTGAAAGGAGAACCGGGTACAGGAAAAACCATGCTGGCTCACGCCATTGCGGAAAGTCTCCAAATGCCGTTGATTGTTTTAAACGTAAAATCAAGTATGAAGCTGATTGAGGCGCTATATCAATACGATACGCTGACGCGTCTCAATGACAGCCGTTTCGGCGATTCCAAACGCAATGTCAGCGATATCGAAGCTTATATTAAAATGGGCAAGATCGGTCAGGCCTTTGTCGCTGACAGGAAAACAGTTCTTTTAATCGATGAGATTGACAAGGCTGACGCGGATTTCCAGGATGATATGCTGGATGTTCTGGACCAGATGCAGTTTGACATCATCGAAATCGATAAAACCATCAAAGCTAAAAATCGTCCGGTCATTATCATTACGTCCAACGCGAAAAAGGATCTTTCCGATCCGTTCCTCGGACGCTGTAATTTCCACCATATCGCCTTTCCCGACCCGGATATGATGCGTCTGATCGTGGAAGTACATTTTCCCAAACTCGACGAAGAACTGATGAAAATCTGCATCAGCTCTTTTTATCGCTTGCGGGAATTACGCGGAATTGAGAAAAAACCGGCCACGCGTGAATTAATCAACTGGATCCGCGCTTTGAAAAGCGATCCGGATTTCAAGCCCAAGGCGCTTTCTCAAGGCCGGGTGCCTTTCCTCGGAGTACTCTTTAAGAAAAGCGCAGATCTTCAACAAGCGTACCTGCAGGGTGTCAAATCGCGTGGTTAAGGCTTAGAGTATGTTTGTGCAATTCTTTTATACGTTGCGTGATCGCGGTATTCCTGTCACTCCGACTTCTTTCCTGCGTCTGCAAAAGGCCATGCATCATGGTCTTGTTCATTCCCTTGATGATTTTTACACCGTTGCCCGCACGGTATTGGTGAAGAGTGAACGTTATTTCGATATTTACGATCAGATCTTTGCCCATCATTTTAAAAACGCTTCTCTGGCAGACCCGACAACGATAGAATTAACGGAAGTCGCCCGCACATTGCTGGAAGAGTGGTTGCAGGATCCACAGAGTCTGGCTGATGCTTTGGGCGTTGACGTCAATAAATTGAAAAAAATGACGCCCGATGAGTTGATACAGTATTTTCTGGAACGCCTCAAGGAACAGACCGAAGCTCATCACGGCGGCAATAAATGGATCGGAACCGGAGGAACATCACCCACGGGGCATTCCGGTGTTCATCCCGGAGGCATGCGAGTCGGCGGGGAATCCAGAAACCATTCAGCCATTAAGGTTGCTCTGGATCGGCGTTACCGGGATTACTCGCAGGAGGGGCCTCTCACCCAGATTCAAATGGGAGAAGCGATGAAACGACTGAGGCGGATGGCGCCGACGGGTCCGAAAGATGTTGTGAATATTGACAAGACCATCTACGAAACCATGCGAAACGCCGGAGAAATTGAAATAATATTTGACCGGCGCCTCACGGATCGTTTGAAGGTGATGCTGTTGATTGATAACGGCGGATGGTCCATGGAACCCTACATTGAAGTCGTTCAAACACTTTTTCATTACGCCAGTTCGCAGTTCAAGGATTTGAAGATTTTCTTTTTTCACAACACCATCTACAGCCGGGTGTGGGCTGATCCGCAACGATATTACAAGCCGCAGGAAGTTGACGAATTTATCCGCTGGGATCCGGAAACCCGTGTTATATTTGTCGGAGACGCGAATATGGCGCCTTACGAACTGATGCATCCCAACGGCGCTATCTACATCGACGCCAAACCAAGCGGCACCAGTATTGAACGTCTGAGATTTATGGCGAATACTTTCCGTCACAGCGTATGGTTAAATCCCATGTCGTCTAACGAATGGTATTACAGCCGGACCGTGCAAGCCATCGGACAGGTCTTCCCGATGTTCGAACTGACGCTTGACGGTCTTGAAAAAGCGGTGCAATACCTTACAGCCAAGGGAATTTGATAAATATTAAACGAATGAATGAATAACAGTCTGAAAGGGAAGGATATGATCAGCCGGGAAGCGAAAAATGTGATGGCCGCAATGGCCAGAATGAAGATACCCAACATTCATGAAATCCCGATAGAACTGTGCCGTCAGGGAATGGCTGATTTGATGCTGTTTTCGCCACCTCCGGAGGGATGCACAGTCGAGAAGGTTCATGCCGGGGGTCCGCATGCAATGTGGATTAAAACGGCTGGTGTTCAGGGTCCGGAAACTATTTTTTATCTGCATGGCGGCGCTTACTCCATGGGCTCGTCACAGACGCACAAAGGCATTACCGGCGTCTTAAGTGAAATGAGTCAGGTAAGAGTTTTGTCAGTTGATTATCGTCTGGCCCCGGAAAATCCTCATCCCGCCGCGGTTCAGGACGCGGTTGCCTCATATCGCTGGTTACTTCAACAGGGTGTGCCGGCGCAATCCATTGTCATCGGCGGTGATTCAGCCGGAGGCGGCCTGACCTTCGCGACCATGGTTGCTCTCAAAGAAAACGGCGAACCTCTTCCCGCGGCCGCTTTTGTCATTTCTCCATGGGTCGATCTGACCATGACCGGAGAAACTATTTCAACAAAAGCCGATGTTGATCCGATGTTCACCGCGTCCAACATCAGTTATATGGCGCAACTTTACGCCGGTAACGCCGATTTGCGCTCGCCTCTCATTTCTCCCTTATTTGCGGATTTGAAAGGTCTCCCCCCGGTGCTGATTCACGTGGGTACCAGTGAAATGCTGCTCAGCGATTCGCGACGCATGGCCGAAGCGCTAAAAAAGGCAAATGTACCTTGCGTGCTGAAGGAATGGGAAGACCTTTTTCACGTTTTCCATTCTGTCGTAAGGCTGCCTGAAGCCAAAACAGCGACAGAAGAAATCGCAGCTTTTATTAAAAGTCATATCCAACGAAGCTGACCAGCATCATATCGGATACAACGACTTGTCACAACATGATGGGCCAGCATGACAAGAATGTTGTTTTGCAGAAAGAAGAAAATCATCAAGGATGCGAGTCAAAAATTATAGACAGGCACAATTGCTTTTCACCACAGCGTGCTGAAAAATAGTCCAAGGGAGGGGAATGAGACCCACAATTACCCCGCTCGTCCTATAGCGCCCTTCAGGGTATTTAGGGTATTCGTTTCTGAAATTTGGGTGTCATTAAGCGCATTCACTGTAGCCGCACATGCGGCAAACCGCGCAACCCCCTTCGTGTTCAACAATTCCACCGCAATCCGGACAGGCGCCCTTGCGGAAAACAATTTTATGGTGCTGTACCTTGCCGCCGTTTGCTTCATTGTGAGATTGAATGGCCTTGGCCACGGCATCCGCACAGGATAGAATCTTGTTCTCTCCGAAACCGGAATGGGAATGACAGGAGATGCCCTGAAGTTGTTTGATCACCTGCCGGGACTGCAATCCACTGCGCCAGGCCAAAGATACCATGCGTCCGATGGCTTCGCTCTGAGATGCCGCGCATCCGCCGGATTTTCCCATGGTGGTGAACAGTTCAAACAAACCTTTGTCATCCTCGTTAATCGTCACATAAAGCGGTCCGCAACCGGTCTGCATCTGATAAGTCCAGCCTTTCAGGATTTTCGGACGTTCGCGTTTTGTAATCTGTTTCTCACGTTCGGCCTCTTCATGGAGGTTTACCTCATCTTTTTTCCCTTTGGTTAAGACCTGCTGATCTCTGGAACCGTCACGATAAATCGTGACCCCTTTGCAGTCCAGTTTATAGGCGAGCTCATAAACCCGGGCGACATCCTGGACGGTTGCTTCCTTTTTAAAATTAACGGTTTTGCTTACGGCGTTGTCTGTATATTTCTGAAAAGCCGCCTGCATTTTAATATGAACTTCCGGTGATATTTCATGCGCGGTGACAAAATAATTGCGGATATCTTCAGGAATTTCTTCCATGTCGTGCAGGGTTCCGTTCTCGGCAATCCGCTGCATGAGCTCCGGCGAATAAAATCCCCGGTCCTTGGCGATGGATTCAAAGTAGGGATGGACTTCCACCAGAATATCATTATCCATCACTTGGCGCACGTAAGAAACGGCAAAGAGCGGTTCGACACCGGAAGAAGAATTGGCAATGATCGAGATAGTTCCGGTGGGAGCAATGGTGGTTACCGTGGCATTGCGCAGTGGCGGCTGCCCTTTTTTATCATAGATGGAACCTTTGAAATTGGGGAAGGGACCGCGTTTTTTGGCCAGTTCCTGTGAAGCGATGTGTCCCTGGTCATTGATAAACTTCATCACTTTTTCGGCCAGTTCAATTGCTTCGTCGGTGTTGTACGGTATGCCCAGTTTAATCAGCATGTCCGCCCAGCCCATCACACCGAGCCCGATTTTACGGTTGGCCATGGTCATCTGGGCGATCTGGGGAAGCGGGTATTTGTTGACTTCAACTACATTATCCAGAAAATGGACCGCGAGGTGAACAATTTCCTTCAGTCTCGTCCAGTCAATTTTTCCACCTTTGACCATCTTGGAGAGGTTAATGGATCCCAGATTGCAGGACTCATAAGGAAGGAGTGGCTGCTCGCCGCAGGGGTTTGTCGATTCTATTTCACCAGCCTCCGGTGTCGGATTATCCCGGTTGAGTCTGTCAAGAAAGACAATGCCCGGCTCGCCGTTTTCCCAGGCCTGGTTGATGATCCGGTTGAAAACTTTGCGCGCGTTGAGATGTCCGGCAACCTGTTTATCGCGGGGGTTGATCAAATCATAATTTTCGTCCTTTTCAACGGCTTGCATAAACGCTTCGGTCAGACCGACGGAGATGTTGAAGTTGTTCAGTTGTTTTTTGTCAGCCTTACACATGATGAAATCCATAATATCCGGATGATCAACCCGCAGAATGCCCATGTTGGCGCCACGCCGGGTACCGCCCTGTTTAATGGTTTCCGTGGCGATATCAAAAACCCGCATGAAAGAAATAGGACCGCTGGAAATGCCTGTGGTGGTTAAAACAACATCGTTGGCGGGACGTAGGCGGGAAAAAGAAAAACCCGTGCCGCCTCCGGATTTGTGAATTAATGCGGTGTATTTTACCGCGTCAAATATTTCTTCCATGGAATCGCCCACGGGCAACACAAAGCAGGCGGATAACTGTCCCAGTTCACGCCCGGCATTCATTAATGTCGGTGAATTGGGAAGAAATTCCAAAGTGGCCATCATGGCGTAAAATGCTTCGGCCATTTTATGGGTATCGGCCTTTTTATTAAACTTTTTATCAGCGGCGGCGATGGTTTCCGCCACGCGTCGAAACATTTCCGCGGGAGTTTCCAGAAGTTTTCCCGTTTTATCACGCCTGAGATAACGTCGTTCCAGAACGGTGGTGGCGTTTTGCGTTAATTCCGGGATGATGGGTGTAAAAGTTTTATTTTCCATAAAGTATGATTCCTTAAAATATAAATGATTGAATTTATTAAGCACTATATATTGTATGAGGTATGTTTATTAAACACAACATATAGAAGATGTCAAGGGATGGAAAAATAAATTTTAGCATTGTAAAAAGTTCAATAGTTATCGATATGTGCGACGACTATGTAAATTAATCCATGATTTTTTAATCCTTATTTTCAAGTTTCTGATTTTGTGGTAGTGATATTGACACAAGGGCATCCAAAGGATTATTTTAAAAATAAAGGAAGTGGGTGGAATTTTTCAATCATGAACGCCATCAGAAAGGTTATCAGATATGATTCAAGAACGTCTTGATAAAATGGAAGAAAAACTCAAGAAGAACGCAACAGTGAAAGAAAGTGACAGGACGGAATTGTTGACGATTCTGAAATCATTGAGGACGGAAATTACCGATCTTTCGCAGACACACCAGGAACATGCTGAAAGCATTGCCAGATTTGCCGAGTTGTCTGCCCATGAAGCCACACGCAGTGAAAAGAGTTCCGATTTGTTTGATTTGTCCATTCAAGGTCTGACGTCATCGATTCAGGGTTTTGAAGTCTCTCATCCCAGGCTGGTGGGAGTCATCAACGCCTTCTGCAACTATCTGACGAACATGGGAATCTGAAAAAGCTGATTCAATGATCCCGGGGCTGAAAGGATGCAGTGAGTCAAATGATCTCTGCCGGTGTGGATGAAGCGGTCTAAGTATTTACTTGAAAAAAAAATGATTGTTATGTTAAGTGACCGGCAAATCCAAGGGAGGTTAACAGGATCATTAATCTGAATCAAATACTGGATAACACCGTTAAAAAATACGCTGATCGCACGGCCTTAATTTCAGATAAACGATACATTACCTACAGGCAGTTGCATCAGGCCGTCCATGCTGTTGCCGGGTTGCTGAAAAACTCCGGTATCGGCAAGGACGATAAAGTGGCGGTGATGCTCCCCAATATTCCCGAGTTTGTGTACAGTTACTTTGGAGTGCTTAAAACCGGCGCGGTTGTCGTTCCTCTGAATACCTCATCAACGCCTTATGAGTTGACCTATCTGCTGAACAATTCAGACGCAAAACTTTTAATTACGCAGACATCTCAGGTTAAGAAATATGATGAAGCCAGAGATCAACTATTATCCTGCCGGCAGGTGATAGCAATTGATGCGCTTAATCAGAATCAGGAGCTTGTTGAACAGAGGGATATAAAAGATTTTCCGGAAATTCCACCAGAGATCGTTCCTGAAGATCCGGCCGTGATCGTTTACACGGCGGGGTTGACGGGCAAACCGCTCGGTGCCGTTCTGACGCATAAAAATCTATGCTCGCAGGCGGAAGTGATTCAATCCACTTTAAAGAGAACGCCGGATAATGTCGTGCTGGCGCTGATCCCGCTGTTTCACACTTTTGGCGCCAGCGTAAATATGCTGCTGGCCGTTCGAGCCGGCTGTTCCATGGTAATGATGGATCGTTTAACGATGGACAGTCTTTTCAGCGCTATTGAAAGAGAAAAAATTTCCTATATTGCCGCCGTTCCGCGACTTTTTATAGGAATGATCTTTTATGAAAAGGCTTCAAAATTCGATGTCAGTTCTCTGCAAGTCTGTATCACCGGCGGCGCGCCCATTCCGCCTGAGTTTCTGCCACTTTTCAAAGAGAAATTCGGGGTTGAAGCGATTGAAGGTTACGGCTTAACGGAAGCATCTCCCGTTTGTTCTTTTAATATGCTGGATCCTGCTCCGAAAATCGGTTCGATAGGTATTCCGATCGCCGGCGTGGAGATTAAAATTGTCGGTGAGCATGGCGAAGAGTTACCGCGCAATACCATCGGAGAACTGGTCGTTCGGGGCGATAATGTCATGCAGGGATACTATAAGAATGAAGCAGCCACGGCCGCGGTGATTCAAAACGGGTGGCTGCACACGGGTGATTTGGGCCGCATGGATGAGGACGGATATATTTTTCTCACCGGTCTGAAAAAGAGGATGATTATCAGCAGTGGCTTTAATGTGTATCCGCGCGAGGTGGAGACGGTTTTGAGCATGCATCCTGCCATCAGGACAGTCTATGTTTCGGGCAAGACAGACGTGATGCGCGGCGAAGTCGTGAAGGCGCAGATTGTCCTGAAAGAAGGTCAAAACGCTGATGAGAAAGAAATCATCCGTTATTGCAAAACCTATCTGTCCAGTTACAAAGTTCCTCGTGAAGTTGAATTTGTGCAGGAAATTCCCTATGTAAAGGACATCAACGTCGTATAAACCATAGTAGCGCGCCATGAATCGACTTTTCAGTCATATATAAACTTTCATGTTTCAATGGTCATTTGTTCAGGACTTTTCGCATGATATCTGATTTCTGGAAAAAACATGGAATCGTTATCGCTTCTCTTGCCGTGATAGCCTTCGTGGTCAGTATCACCAACCTACACAGGATTTTTGATTTCTTCCAAACCATGAAGAACAACGGAGAGTCTGCTTTGCAGCAGGTTCGACAGGCGCAGCAGATGCCTCATAGCAGCAACACAATCAACCCTTCAGTTTCCCGCGAAGTCCTGACGCGGGATGCCGTGATTCTCCTCACCAATCAAATGCGGGCGGATAACGGACTTCCTCCACTGACAGAAAATCAGCTCCTGAATTCGATCGCGGAATCAAGGGCCAGGGATATGCTGGAAAAACAGTACTTTGCGCATGTTTCACCCGCCGGCGAGCAGGCTTCTGATCTTGCTCAACGCGTAGGTTATCCGTATAAAATCATCGCGGAGAATATCGGAAGCGGTGATTATTATACCAATCAGAAAATAGTGGATGGCTGGATGCAAAGCCCCGGGCACAGAAATAATATTTTATCCTCTGAGGTTCAGGAAATCGGTGCCGCGGTTACCAAAGGAAATTTGAAAGGTACGGAAACGTATGTGACCGTGCAGATATTCGGTCTGCAATCACCGCCCGTCGCGCAAAAAAATTGCGTTGCACCGCCGGAAAATCTGCTTCGTGATATTGAAATGAAAAAAGCGGAATTAGCCTCCCTGCAGGAGCAGCTCAGCCGCTTGAAGAATGAACTGAATGAGGAGAAAGAGGCTATCGAAACAGACCAGCAATACACCTCTGGTAATGCCCAAAAAATTATGAAACTAAACGTCAAAATTAACGCCTACAACGAAAAAAGCCACTGGTATAACCGGATCGCGGGAGAAGCGAAAGCGAAGGCGGACGTCATGCAATCTATGTATAATGAGTATAACCGGATGTTGCAGGCGTACAATGAATGCCATGCGTCGCATTAAGTCTGTAAATTGATATTATCCATCAATAATTCCGGCGCCATATTTCAGCAGGAGTGAGAACGGATATGTTAGACAAAGTCGAAAATCTGATTATCCAAAAATCCAATTCGATTTTCCTCATTGCTTTATTTGCCGTCATTTATTTTACATCACAGATCATCATCGGTTCGATCCTGCATCAACTAGGCACCCTGAATGCCTTTGCTTTGCAGACTACCATGTGCAGTGAAAAGTTCAAGGCCATTGCCGCAGGGTGGATAGCGTCCGGTGAAATAGCGGCGTATTACCGGCATTTCTACTTCGATTATTTCCACCCCGTCTGGTACAGCATATTCTTAAGTTTACTCATCGCCAGAGCGTTCAAAATCAACAATGTCAATCCCAAATTCAATGGGTTTATTCTTACACCTTTTGTGGCTGCGATCTGCGATTTTTTCGAAAACACGATGCATCTGTATTTTCTGGCGGATCTGAACCGGGCAACGCCATTGCTCGTGGCGCTTTCCGGACTGGCAACCAACACCAAATGGGCTCTGGCTGCTTTGGGTATCATGGTTGTAACGGTTTTATTTGTGCTCTGGACGTTCAAGAAATATATTCTGAAAAAGAATTAAACAAGGCACGTCGGACAAGATGCCGGTCTGTAAATCTGTTGATAGTTCTATTCCCGGGATTTTCAGGAATTGAGCTGAATATTCTATGTTTGCAAAATACAAGCTTCCAGTGTTTGTCTGGTTTTCAGCATGTCTTTGATTTTAACTTCCATCGTAATGGTTGAATCGAAACCCTTGTCAACAAGCGTCTTGAAAATGGCCTTGTAATTCACAGAGCCTTCCCCCAGGGCGAGATGCAGATCATCTCTGACACTTTTTCCGCCGTGATTGTCGTGCGCGTGAATGTGCGCGATACGGGAAAAATGCTCGTCGATAAAACGAAAGGAGGTGTTTTGTCTGCTCAGAAGCTGGGCATGGCCGATATCCAGCGTCATTCTCAAATCCGGGATGGCTTCAAAAGCCGGAGCAAAACTCTCGGCACGTTCGCTGAGATTCTCCAGGCAAACGGTTATCCCGTAATCATTGCCGTAATCCACGATTCGGGAAAGAATAGCAATCTTGTCGCGGATTAAATCTGCCGGAGCCCAGCGCTTATCGATCCAGAAATGAATGGTGGTTTTGTTGATTCCCAGTTTTTCTGAGATGTCCATTAATGCTTTAATGCGGGGAAGAAATTTATCCCGCAGTATGGCCAAATCGAAAGGATTGTCTTCGTTAGGATAGTGAGCGAGAAACGTCATAGAATGTTTATTTTTTATTTCGATGAGTTGGGGAAGCCAGACGGAAACTGTAGCGGGATCATCCAGAGAAACCTCGATAAAAGGCATTCCCAATTTGCTGACGGTTATCACTTCATCCAGATTATGCGCTCTGCCGCCGATTGTGATCATGTCTTTTTATAGTCGAAGAAGGGAAAATTAAAGCCTTCCTTCCCGTTTTAAATTTTCAATAATTATCTTCAATTCGGGCATCTTCAGGGTTGCCGCTTTTTCGCCTTCCAGAATCGCTTCGTTGAATTTTTCCATCTCCGTGGAGCCGATATTTTTCATATCAGGACGAATGACGATATCTGCGTTTCTAATCTGATATTCCGCGATGCGCGCATACATGATATCGACAGATTTTTTCAAGGACTCGACCATTCCGTCGGGAACCGTTTTGATAATTCTTTTGGAAATATCCACCGCAATAACGATATCCGCTCCGTTGCGGCGGGCGACATCAACAGGCACAGGACTGACCACGCCGCCATCCACGTACGTGTTGGATCCGATTTTCAGCGGATGAAAAATTGCCGGGACAGAGCAACTGGCGCGCACGGCCATGCCCGTATTGCCTCTTCCAAAAACGATTTCTTCGCCGGTCGCGATATTGGTCGCAACGGCGTAAAAAGGAATTTTGAGTTTTTCTATCGGAGCGTTTCTGACATGGGCATTGATGAAATCTTCCAGTTTGTCGCCCTTGATCAAACCGCCGGTCCAGATGGTCCAGTTATAATCAATGACATTATCTTCATCCATCCGCAACGCGATATCCTGTAATTGAAAAGCGGTTTTGCCCGAGGCGTATAAACTGCCGACGATACTGCCGGCGCTTGTTCCCACGATCATGTGAATGGGAATTTTCTGCGCTTCGAGCACCTTGAGGACACCAATATGCGCGAACCCTTTGGAACCACCGCCGCCCAACACCACCGCGATCTTGGCCGGCTTTGCCGGGGGAGGGGAGGGCGGACGCAAAAAAGCGCAGGCGGAAAACACCAATGGGATGCTTATGATCAACAAGGACAGGCGCAGTTTTTTGTTCAAAAGAAAATTTAAAAATGGTCGAATCATGAATTATCATCTCCGGAAAAATAAAGTTGATTCCTTGCACAATGAATGGAATGCATTGAAAAAATATATCGTCAGGAAGATTTGTGCTTGCGCAGCAATTTGGCAAATTCATCGGCCTGAACAGGTTTGCTGAAATAGAAACCCTGCATTTCGTCGCACACATGTTCCTGCAGAAATTCTTTCTGAGCCAGTGTTTCCACACCTTCGGCGACGACGGTCAGGCTCAGGGATTTGCCCATGGTGATAATGGCTTCCGTCATCGCCTTATCTTCGGAATTCACGGTCAGATTACGAATAAATGACCGGTCCACTTTGATGGTATCGATCGGGAATCGTTTGATTTGAGCCAGTGATGAGTAACCGGTGCCAAAGTCATCAATCGCCAGTTTTACTCCCATATCCTTGATTTTACACAGGAGCGAAATCAGCGCCGTAGGATTGTGCATGACCATGCTTTCGGTAATCTCGAGTTCCAGCAGGTGGGGATCCATGCCGGATTCATCCAATGCATCTTTAATATCGCCCAGCAAGCCGTCATCCATCAGTTGGCGAAGGGACAGGTTCACCGACATGCAAACCGGCGGTAATCCCTGATTTTTCCAGGCGACATTCTGTAAACAGACGGTCTTGAGCACCCATCTTCCTATGGGTATGATCAATCCTGTTTCTTCGGCGACCGGAATAAACTGTGTCGGGGTCACGGCCCCGAGGTATTCGTTATTCCACCGCAGTAGAGCTTCCACGCCGGTGATGGTGTTGGTTTTAAAATCCAGACGTGCCTGGTAATCCAAATACAGTTCATTGCGTTCCAGGGCGCGCCTTAAATTTGTTTCAATTAACATGCGCTCATTGGACTGAGATTTAATATCTTTGCTGTAAAACTGGTAATTGTTCTTGCCTTCTTCCTTGGCATAATACATGGCAATGTCGGCATTTTTCATTAATGATTGCTCGTCCAACCCGTCATTCGGATAAACACTGATGCCAATACTCGCTGTGACGCGACATTCCTCGCCGCTAATCACGACGGGTTTCATCGCGGCCGAAAGTATTTTTTGAGCCACATTTTTCATCAGCCGGAAATGATTAAAATCTTCAATGAGAATGACGAATTCGTCTCCTCCCAGACGTCCTACGACATCACATGACCTGAGGACGTCTTTGAATCTTTTGGCAATTTCCTGAAGAAGTTGATCTCCCGCGTCATGCCCCAGCGTATCATTGATAATTTTAAACCGATCGAGATCAATAAAGAAAACAGCGAGATTCTTATTATTCCGTTTTGCCGTTTGAATGGCCTGGTTCAGCAATTGACTGAACATAATCCGATTGGGCAGACCGGTCAGAGCGTCGTGCGTGGCCATATAATTCAACTTCTGCTCGATCCTTTTGCGCTCGGTGATGTCCCGTATCACTCCTTTAAAACCGGATGGACTGCCCGAAGAATCTTTTTTCATGGATACGGAAGCTTCTATGAATCTTTTTGTGCCATCCTTTCTGAAAATCAACCAGTCGAATCCTTCAGTGGGCTGATCAGTTGTGTAAACTTTGTGAAAAGTCGTAAAAACTTTTTTCGAATTTTCCTTGTCCGAGAACTGCGCGTAATTCGCGCCTATCAATTCTTCTTTCGAACATCCTGTAATTCTGCACAAAGAATCATTGAAAAAGGTAAAATTACCCGCCAGATCGACTTCAAAATAGGCTTCCTGAATATTTTCCAGGATACTTCTGTATTTTTCCTCACTTTCACGCAGCGCTTCCTGTGCAGCCATCTTCTGAAGTTCGGCATGAATGCGCTCTGTGACATCGTGCGTCAGGCCTTGAAATCCGATGGGGTTGCCGGCAGAGTCTTTTTTTAAAGAAATCGATGTTTCGATATATCTTTTTGATCCGTCTTTGCGAATAATCTGCCAATTGAATTCTTTGGCGGATTCGCCGGTCTGGTAAACTCTGTTAAACGTTTTAACAACTTCCCGCGCTGTATCTTTATCGGTGTACTGATGGAAGTTCATGCCCATCATTTCTTCCGGGGAATAACCTAACAGTACGCTGGTGGAGTTATTGAAGAACGTGAAGTTGCCTTTGAGATCGACTTCAAAAAATCCTTCGTCAATGTTTTCCAGGATGCTCCGGTATTTTTCCTCGCTGCGCCTCAATGCTTCTTCGTTTTGTTTATGCTTGGTTCTGTCGCGAACAATGCCGCGAAAAGCGATATTCCGTCCCGCGGCATTTTTAATCACGGATATGGATGTCTCCAGGTATCTTTTCTGTCCGTCTCTGGTGATGACTTCATACTCGTAATCTTTTTCCGGAACACCCGTCTTGAAAACCTTGTTGTATTTTTCGTATATCTTTCTGGCATTCTCTTCATCCATGATATCGCGATAGTTCAACCTCAAAAGCTCAATCTTGCGATAACCGTGCATTTTGCTGATCGCGTCATTGAAAAAAATAAAGTTGCCTTTGAGATCCAGTTCAACATAACCGTCTTCGATATTTTCAATGATGGTTCTGTATTTTTCTTCACTCAGACTCAGCGCGACCTCGGTCATTTTGCGATCGTTGATATCCATGAAGCTGCCCAGCGTCGCCCGTTCACCTTGATAAACGATAGGCGTAACCGTTTCCAGAATCCATCTCAGTTCGTGGTCTTTTCTGATGAATCTGTATTCGTAAGGTTCGGAGATCTCCTTTTTTAAAAATTTAATCGCCAGTTTCCTGACTTTTTCCCTGTCGTCGGCATGAATATAATCGAGAGAGTTTTTCCCCAGCAGGTCTTGATCCGTATAGCCGGTCATCTGTTGATAAAGATCGCTGATATAAACAAATTTACCTTTCTGGACGATATACAGACCGACGCCTGCCTTGGAGATGATTTCTTCCGACAAAATAGACAGATCGCTGGAAGAGCGGTTGAAATCATTTGTGCATTTTAGCGTTTCGTTTTTGACAGACATAAAATTATCATGAAAACGGGTTTAATTTCTTACTGCGATAGCTTCTATTTCAATCAGTGCACCTTTCGGTAAAACGCTGACTTCAACGGTTGAGCGGGCCGGAGGGTCTTGCGGAAAGAACTCAGCATAAATTTCATTGACGGACTGAAAATCTTGGATATCTTTTAAAAAGATCGTTGTTTTGACAATATGGCGAAGGTCCAGATCTGTCTTCTTCAAAAGGGTCTGGATGTTGATCAGGATCTGTCTTGTGGCCTTTTTGATGTCAGTGATCAGCTCGCCGGTAACCGGATGGACAGGCAGTTGACCGGAAATAAAAATCAGATCGTTGGCTTCCACGGCTGCCGAATAGGGTCCGGCGACGGGAACTTCCTTTGTCGAAATTATTTTTTTCTTCATGAAATTCTATCTCCGGAAATTCAATCGATAACGCTTTCTCAAAATTATAGGGTTTGCAGCATTCTGTCTATGGAAAGTCTGGCCCGGTCGGCGATTTCCGTTGACAGCGTTATTTCATAAGACATGTTTTCCAGCGACCACAGAACTTTTTCCAGATTTATTTTTTTCATGTCCGCGCAGACGGCTTGATCTGAAGCGGGATAGAAACTCTTTTCCGGATTTTCTTTTTGCAATCGGTGAATGATGCCGATTTCCGTACCGATGATGAATTCTTTGTCCGGAGAATTCTTGACATAGCGGGTCATGCCTTCCGTGGACGAGACAATGTCGGCCAGGGCGGTGATGGCCGGTTTGCATTCCGGATGAACGATCACTTTTGCCTGAGGATGAAGCTTTCTGGTCTGTTGGATGTCTTCCGGCGTAATGTCGGCATGAATGGGGCAGCAACCTTCCCACAGGATGAAATCATGATTTAATTGCCCGGAAACATACCGCCCGAGATTTTGATCGGGAACAAAAATAATATCCCGGTTTTGGGCAAGAATTTTTCTGGTCATCTTCAAGGCATTGGCGGAAGTGCAGCAGTAGTCGCAAAGTGCTTTGACGGCGGCGGAAGAGTTCACATAGCAAACGGTCACCGCATCGGGATGAGCGGACTGAAGAGCTTTCAAGCCCTCGGCGTCAATCATATCGGCCATCAGACAACCGGCGTTCTTTTCTGGCAGCAGCACTGTTTTTTGCGGCGATAATATCTTGGCGGTTTCCGCCATGAAATGAACACCGCAAAAGACTATGACGGAAGCATCTGTTTTTGCGGCTTGCAGGCTCAGCCCCAGTGAGTCACCAACGAAATCAGCAATGTCCTGAATTTCCGGCAGTTGATAATTATGCGCCAGCACAACGGCATTTTTTTCTTTTTTTAGTCTGCTAATCTTTTCGGTGATGGTCATAGGATAATGGTTCCCTGTCATGTTAAAAATAACCTGATGAATGATTAAAACACAAACGCGATATTTGTCAAGTCATTGTGAATGAAGGAAGACGACAAACAAAGCCTGCCTTTTATGCAAAAGGAAAGGATTATTGTTTGTCTGCAGACGCTGGTTTTTCCGATTCTGAAAAAATGAGCAGTTTATCTCCGGGAGAAATATTCTTACCGTTGGAGATACCATTCCAGAGCATAATGGCTTTGATCGAAACGTTAAAGCGTTTGGCAATGACATAAAGAGAATCGCCATTTTTGACCGTATAAACAGATTTCTCCTTCTCTTCCTGATATTGCTTAAGCAAAGCGTCATATCGTTCCACAAATCCGGAGGAAGCGCCTTGGGGAATTAAAATATTATATTTGCCGGCGTTTAGATAATAATTTTTGATATGAGGATTCAGGTCTTTAATAACCTTAAAATAGGTATTGGCCGCTTTGGCAACGACATGAATCGGTACAGGATCACTGATGGTTAATTCGATCGTATCAAACAACAGCGGTTTGTAAAGATCGTCTTCCTTTAAGGAATAACCGTATTTCGCGGGATCGGACAGGATCATTTTTGCGGCAAGAATTCGAAAAAGATATCTCTGCGTTTCTTCATTCAGATACAGTCGGTAATAATTGTTTTCTTTCTGCATGAGCATTTCCGTTTTCAGACCGTCCTCTCCCATATTGTAGGCGGCTGCGGCCAGTGTCCACGAACCGAAATGGGCATAAAGATCCTGGAAGTATTTTATCGCTGCGCCGGTGGAGGAGAAGAGATTGCGGCGTTCGTCAATGTTGCTGGTTATCTTCATGCCGTAGCGGTCACCGGTGCTTTCAATAAATTGCCAGAAACCCACGGCTCCCTTGGAAGAGGTTGCCAGGGGTTTCAGAGAACTTTCAGCAATGACCACATATTTCAGATCATCAGGAAGGGAATGCTCTTTGAATGTTTTTTCGATATAGGGAAAATAACGTGAGGAACGCTTAAGCCAGAGAATGACGCTGTCGCGGTCGTTCAAAGCGATAAGCAGTTCTCTTTCCAGTCTCTCTTGAACGTCCGCTTCATCGAGAGGAACCGGTTCATTGCAGAAATGAAGCGGTTCCTTAATTTTCAATGCCTGAAGGAGGGCTTGTATTTCGGATTGATGATTATCAGAACGCGCTTCCGCGGCGATTGCCATCAACAATATGATGGCAACCATTAAAAGAATTCTTATGGATGGATGGAGCTTGTTGAACATATCTTCCTCTTTCTGGTATGTTTACTCGTGTAAAACAGTTTTGTCAAATCTTAACAAGCCCCAGTCATTGATTTTGCGACAAGGAAGACCGGACCACGATTCTTCTTGTCAATGCCTGGTGTTGATGTTATTGAAAACTTATGAAAAATAGATTGAAAAATCAAAACAGTCTTATTTTTTCCCGAAAAGATATTCGGCAGATAGAAAAACGTGGCCTGAAATTAAGTGATCTGGAACGGCAACTGGCCCTTTACCGGAAAGGTCCGCGTTATATCCACCTGAACAGACCGTGTGTGTTGCATGACGGGATTATATCCGTTTCTCCGGCGCAAAGAAAAAGATGGATTGCGCTTTATGAAAAAAAATCCGTCGAATATCGGTTTGTGAAATTTATTCCTGCTTCCGGCGCCGCAAGCCGCATGTTTGCCGAATGGTTTAACGTAATGGATGATCAAGGATTCGGGTCTGCACAACGCAATCAATTATTTCTCCGCAGTTTGAAAAAACAACCCTTCTACAGCTTCATTCAAAGAGACGCGCGGATTTATCAACACGTCAGACAAAAAAACATTAAAAACATTCTGGATTATATTTTATCACCGGAAGGATTGAATTACGGCCGGCTGCCCAAGGCGCTCATTCATTTTCATTCGTATGGACAGGAGGATGTGCGTACCGCGCTGGAAGAACATCTGATGGAAGGCGCGCATTATGTTCGCTCCAGAAACAACATCTGTCATCTGCATTTCACTGTTTCTCCGGAACATAAAAAAAATATCGTTAAAAAAATAAAAGAGACGCAGCCCTTCTACGAAAATCTATACCAGATAAAATACAAAATCTCGTTGTCGGATCAGTCACCATCAACGGACATTCTTGCCGTTGATGAAAATAATCTGCCCATTAGAGATAACCGGGGAAATCTTGTTTTCCGTCCGGGTGGTCACGGCACCCTGCTTGACAATTTACAGCAATTAGACGCAGATTTCATTTTTGTGAAAAACATTGACAACATTGCTCCGGCAAGGCTTTTGGAAGCAATCATTCCCTATAAGAAAATCATGGGCGGGTTGGCTGTTGGTCTTCAGGAAGAAATATTTTCCGCCATTCAACAATTAAAAAAATCGAAAATCACCGCTTCGCAGATCGAATCAATCGTTTCTTTCTGTTCGGAGAAGTTAAATATTGTTTTTCCGCACGATTTTGACGGGCAATCGCACCGGGATAAAAAAAATTATCTGGTATCAAAATTAAACAGACCTTTGCGCGTCTGCGCGATGGTGAAAAATGAAGGAGAGCCCGGGGGTGGTCCTTTTTGGGTAAAAGAAAAAGATGGGACGCAATCCCTGCAGATTGTCGAGAAGATTCATGTTGAGCAAAACAATCCGGAACAGGTCTCCCTATGGGAGAAAGCGCAATTTTTTAATCCGGTGGACATGATTTGTTGTCTGAAAGATTACCGGGGACAGAAGTTTAAACTGGCCGATTATGTTGATCATAACGCTTATTTGATTTCACGGAAACATGAAAAGGGGAGAATGATCAACGCGCTGGAAGTGCCTGGCCTCTGGAATGGAGCCATGGCGAAGTGGAACACCGTTTTCGTGAAGGCACCGTTGATTGTTTTCAATCCGGTCAAAACGATTGACGATCTACTGCGACCGGAACATCAAATGACCGACTAGTTGTCCAAAATTTACAACGATCAACTCGGTTTAAATAATCCATTGCTGGCAATCTTCTTTTGAAGCTGCTTTAGCCCTGATCGTTTTGGATGAGTTCTGATACTGATAAATCACATCTTCTTCTGTATCATCAGGTGCATCACTGTACCGGACGCAAAGTGAGGCGGCATTTTGCGCAGCGTTCTCATTTCCATAAGGCACGATAACAAGCGGACCGGGGAAGTTTTTCATTTTGAAAATTAGATCATCGTCCGTCACCAGTTTTTTTATGGCCTCGTTGTCCGCGTTATTCCGGCCGACAATGATTTTGCAGCTTTCATTCAGACGGAAATGGCGCCCGAATTTGAGAAGTTCAAAGTCGCGATAATGACGATCTTCATGGTGGGTAAATAAATCCCGCAGCCGCAGGGAAAATATCGGATCGGTAAGAAGACAGCCTCCTGCCGGAGGCGCGTAATCACGAATGCCGAAATCGGCAGCCAGTTTTATCTGATCCTTACGGCCTCGTCCCTGAATCGAAAGCAAACGGGAGCGATCGATCCGGCTTTCCCGTTCCGCCTTGATAGGGTCTAGCAATTTGGCACTCAAAGGTCGTAAAATATAATCCTGGTAACCGGAGTTTTTGGCGACTACATAAAGGGACTGTTTATTTTGTGACATGGGACGCTGACCAAGAACTTCGCCGGTAAGAATGAAATCGCTTCCCGTTTCCTCCATTTTTTTCCCGGCAATTTTCAGCATCAATGTGTGGCAATCGATGCATGGATTCATATTCTTTCCGTAACCATAGCGGGGTGATTTAAGCATCTCCAGATGCTCTGCTGTTATATCCTGAATGCATAGGTGAAGATTAATTTGTTGGATAGCGCCTTGCGCTTTTTGGGCATTAAAGAAGGGAGTGGTAAAGGTCAGGCAAAGAACTTCAATGTTCTGCCTGCGCACCAATTCCGCGGCTAATATGCTGTCTAATCCGCCCGAAAAGAGGGCAATTGCTTTAACCATGAGCCGTCATCAATATTTGGCTATATTGACGGACCACACTTCTTTGAGCAGACCGCGTAATTCCGGGTCAATATCAAAATCAACCACATACAAATCCTGATTAATTCTGGTGCCATCGAATTTTAAAGTGTAGGGCGCCTGGTTTTTGACCTGTCCTGAAAAGGTGTAGTTGCCGAAAGCAAAAGGAATTTGAAGACCGTTCAAAATACTTTCCAAATTATTTTTAGGCGATGCAGAGTCGCTGACAAAAATGGTTTCGTTCCCCGCCTGTTTTAACGCGTTGATGAATTGCGGAGAAAGAGCTTGTGAATAGACAACATATTTCCGGCCACCCTTGTTCACCAAAACATCTGCTTTAATGGATAGGTTAAAACCGTCTTTTACGGTGTCGAAGAGTTGAATATCGACGTCTTTCTCAGCGTTCAATCCTAAGGTTGTCACGAGGGCATAAGCAAAATCTTGAGCGGAAGTTCTGGGAAAAACAGGAATTGGCGGTAATGAGTATAGCTCTTCCGGTTTCCCGACCATTCCTGATTCCTCCGATATTTCATGAACAATCAAACCATTCTTCTGGTAATAATTCTTAACCGATTTGGGCAGGAGAAGATTATTTTCATCAATCGAGCGTATGGCCTGAATCGGTTGCGTGCTGTTTGATTTAGCGATGATCCAGTCAACAACCATTTGGACCGGAGGTAAAGCGCCGAGGATTAAAGGTTTCTCGCTTTTCATCATACTGTAGTTTTTGGTACTGTTAATCACTTTTCTTAAAATAGAAATGACGTCATCGGCTTTATCTACTTTAACCAGGAAGTAGTTTGTCCAGTTGTCGCTAATCATCCTTCTCAGATTGGCATGGGCGCGATTTTCCAGGTCTATAAAGACGGTCGTATTATCATCGAACTCAACAACAGGCATTTGAGCACAGTCAATCGTGACCTGACCGGCTTTCGGTATGGGAAGATAGTAATTTCCGCTTGTTGCGATGGTGCCGTTCATCTGGCTGATCACCTGCTTTAGAACCGCCAGACGTGCCTCCGGAGGCATAACTTTCTTTTCTTTGACTTCGATTATTTTTTCAGGTTGATACGATTTTTCCAAACTGGATGTCATCTCGCGCGTTACCGGTTGCAGATCATCAGGTGTTTTGACAAATAAAGTTTTTCCGGGCAATTTAATAATTGTTCCCGAATAAATTTTATTCACATTTCTAATATGCGGATTAATGGATTTAATGAATTTGACATTTAACGGGATGTCGCTTTCACTGGCCTTCAGTTCACGGCGAATGATCTTGTATAAAGTATCGCCTCTTTTTATTTTATAAATCTTTTTTGGGGTCGGAATATTCTGCGTGGCGGCAACATAAGTTTTTACAGGTTTGGGTTTTGCCGGTTCCGCAACCTGTTTGACCGGCGCCCTGGGAGGCGGCGGGGGTGTTATTTTCGGAGTGGATGCTTCGGGAGCTGGTGTCCGCTCTAATTTCGTTTCTTCTGCCGCGATTTCGGGCTTTCCGGGAATGACAAGCAGTTGTCCTGGCTCCAGATTTTCGAGATCAGGGACGTCCGGATTCAGTTCTTTGATCAACTGATAATTTCTGGCTATATCTTTTTCTTTGACGCCGGGAATTTTTCTGATGATGGTAGAAATCACATCTCCTTCCTTAACCGTGTAGGTATATAACTTATTGCTGGTAATAGCCGTTTTACGAAATTTGAGCTGTGCGGTGTCTTCTTTTGCGGCGGAGGGTTGATAAACCAAGGCAATTGAAGCACAAAGAATAATCAGAATCATTGTAAGGCGCTTAAACATGAATGACTTCCCCCTGGTTGAAATATTGAAAATCTTGAATATGTTTAATTAATTACACCAATTAACCGGAAAAGTCAACAACTTATGTGCAGTTTAAATGATAAGAACCATTTCCTAAGGAAAAATTCCGGAAATCTTCCGACGGCTATCAGATGACTTTCTTCATGGCGGCGATAGCCACTTCAATCTGATCATCGGAAGGTTCGCGCGTGGTAATTTTTTGCAGCATCAATCCCGGCCAACTGAGCAGATGGACGAGTCTGGAGTGATGATACTTGCCGGTAAAACGGATGGCTTCATAAGATATGCCGGCCACAACCGGGAGCAGCAATATTTTATAGATAACGCGGTGGATGAAATCAGGACGTCCCAGCAGTGAAAAAACCAGAATGGAAACAATCATGACAAAAAGAATGAAACTCGTGCCGCAGCGCGGGTGACGGGTGGAAAAGTTTTTAACATTCTCGACGGTAAGTTCCTGTCCGTTTTCCCAGGCAAAAACGGTTTTATGCTCAGCGCCATGATACATGTAAACACGCTTCATATCGTCCATCAGGAGCGTCGCGGCCAGAAAACAGAGAAACATGCCGAGACGGACGCATCCTTCGAGAATGTTCAATAAGATCACATTATCGATGTAAAATTTAACTTTGGTAAAAAAGAAAGCCGGTATGATGACAAAGAAAAAGATTGCGATGGAGAAACTGATCACGAAGGAGAGATACATTTCCCAGTCTTTGGGTTTCTTTTCTTCTTCAGACAGGGCCACATCGGCGGAAAACATCAGACATTTGATGCCGACAATCATCATCTCAAACAACGTGATGGTCCCCCGGATGAACATCCATCCCAGAACCTTGTATCTTTTGGTCAGTGGAATGTATTCACGTTCCTGGAAAACGATCTGCTTGTCCGGCCGCCGGACCGCCGCGGCAATCTTGTTGCCGTGACGCATCATGACGCCTTCGATAATCGCTTGCCCGCCGGCAATATCTTCTTTTTGGGGTTTATGGGACATCTGAAGTTAACAACCTGAAGATTATTTTGCTGCTGTTTATATGATTTGACGGATGGTGTCAATTTATGATTTATAATTCGTTATTGAAAGATCAGCGCGCAATGATATAATGTCATTAAATCAAATATAAAAGGAGATTTCTGATGGCGCAAATGAGTTCGTCCGAATCATTTATTAAGGAATATCAGGAACGTTTCGAAAAGAAAATCAGAGAAAATGAAATCGACCTGCTGGAACACTGGAAAGAACAACTCGATAGAATCAATGCGTTGCGTCCGGACAGTGTGGCGTCCTTACAGGTACAGATCAGCAAACTGTCGGAGATGATGGCGAACCGAATTAAAGTGTTGAAGAAGGCATAAGATGGATAGTATCGCCAATTTTTTATTTGAAGTCGGCATGCTCAGCCGAACACCGCGCAGCGGTTATCAGTTTCTGGGCAGCGGCAGCGAGTCTGTGGCGGAACACATTTTACGGACGGCGTTTGTCGGGTATACACTTTGTAAAATGGATGATTCCCTGGATGAATTGAGAGTGCTGAAAATGTGCATCCTGCACGATTTGCCGGAAGCGCGAACCGGTGACATGAATTATGTGAACAAAAAATATGTTACGGTTGATGAAACAAAAGCCGTGAAAGAATTAACCGATGAACTTTTTTTCGGCAATGACATCGGATCGGTGATTGAAGAATTTAACGCAAAGCAAACCAGAGAGTCGTTGATCGTCCGGGATGCCGATCAAATCGCTCTGATTCTGCAATTGAAAGAATGCGGCGATCTGGGAAATAAATATTCGGAAGAATGGATCAGTTTTGCCCTGCAGCGGCTGGTTACGGACAACGGGAAGATGCTGGCGGAGAGAATTATTAAAACAGACTCATCGCAGTGGTGGTTTAAAGATAAGAGTGACTGGTGGATTAACGGTAACAGCAAATAAAAAATTTTTGGGGATTGAATTTATGATATGCAGAAAAAGTAATTTCACATTCATCTTTATTATCTGTTTATTGCTCATTTCTTGCACCTATCCCTTCGGCAGCCCTGTTGTTACAAAGCCTGACGAGTACACCCGTGTTTATGAAGCGAAGGAAAAATTTGTCTTGAGGGCGGTGGCGAGGGTCATCAAAGAAAGACATGCAGGCGATCATGTCACCATAGATGAGCAAAATCATCAGGTGACTTCCGATTACGTCGTATCCGGTAAATGGAGGACGAAAACCAGCGCCAGGGTCAGACAAATTAATTGGAAAGAATGCGAAGTTGTCCTGACCGTGACGACGGAGAAGAAAAAAGAAGACGGTTGGGAAATGAGACGCCTTCTGGAAAAAGATCAATACGATACGTTTTTCAGTGAAATTGACGTAAAGATTTATGAAGAAATGTCCAAGATAGATTAATGAGAATAACAGAATTTTCGTTCTGTTATTCTCATGGAATGATCGTACGTGAATATTTCTGTTTATTTAGACTGGCTTTCGCGGAAAAAATTGGTCACGAAATCAGTGTCTTTAGGTGATAAATCAAATTTGAATACGGCCTTTTCCACCAATTTATGCAAGGGTTCTTTGCCTTCTTCCAAATTCATCGATACCCATTTAATTGCTTTTTGCACATGTTCCGCTTCCGGCATAATCGTAGTCATAATCAATCCTCCTGATTTAAATTTGTTTTATTCTACTATAAATTTCAGCATAAATTAAATTTTTTTTTAATAAATTGAAATTCTCTTACCAATCATTTATATAGTTTCAGCCAAAAGTGAAATTTTATTAATTGTTTAAGGAGTATATAATAAAAAAATCCTTTGATGCCAAAACACTGATTTATCCGGCTCCGGTATGGTTGATTGGAACGTATGATCAACAAGGCAAATCTGATGCTGCCACTGTTGCCTGGGGCGGTGTATGCAGTTCTCAACCACCGGCCGTGGCCATTTCACTGAGAAAATCAAGATATACGTATGAGAATATCATGAGAAGAAAGGCTTTTACGATTAATGTGCCTTCTGCCGAACAGGTGATGGGGGCTGATTATTGCGGTATTGTTTCCGGAAGAAATACCGATAAATTTGCGGCAGCAAAAATTACGGCTGTAAAAAGCGAAAAAGTTGACGCTCCTTATATCAAAGATTGTAGAATGTCAATTAATAGAGCGAATCGAAATCGGCATTCATATTCATTTTGTTGGTGAAATCATGGGTGTGAAGGTTGAGGAAGCAATGCTCGGAGAAGACGGTCTGCCCGACATGATGAAAATTAGTCCCGTCATTTACGTGCCGGAAAATCGCGCGTATCACAGCGTCGGGCAATATCTGGGCATGGCTTTTTCAATCGGCAAAAATGTAAAATGACCATTGATTAATCAAAAAAAGTGCATATTATACTTAAAATCAATTTCAGAAAGGAGATGAATAATGGCTCAATCAATCAAGGGAACAAAGACAGAAAAGAATTTACTGGCTTCTTTTGCCGGAGAAGCGCAGGCGAGAAACCGTTATACTTTTTTTGCCAGTGTCGCTAAAAAAGAAGGGTATGAGCAGATTTCCAGATTTTTTCTGGAAACAGCGGAAAATGAAAAGGAACACGCGAAAGTTTTTTTCAAATATCTTGAAGGCGGAGAAGTGGAAATTACCGCATCCTATCCCGCGGGTGTCATAGGGGATACCAAAAGTAACCTGGAGGCTGCAGCGGCGGGTGAGAATATGGAATGGACCGTTCTTTATGCTGACGCGGCCAAAGTAGCCAAAGAAGAAGGTTTCCCGGACGTGGCGCGTTCTTTTGAACAGATAGCGAAGGTGGAAAAATTTCATGAAGAAAGATATCGCAAACTTGCGGCCAATATTGCCGGGAGCGAGGTTTTTAAAAAGAAAACTTCCGTCAAGTGGCACTGCATCAATTGCGGTTATGTTTTTGAAGGAGAAGAAGCACCGAAAGAATGCCCCGCCTGCAAGCATCCGCAGGCTTTTTATGAAGTCTTAGCAGAAAATTACTAGTGAGACTCGCTGAGAACAAGCTTAGCGCAGTTCGAAGCGTTAGTCGAACGATCCCCGAAGCGAAGCTGAGCGGGATA
This sequence comes from Smithella sp., assembly GCA_018056685.1. Taxonomy (GTDB): domain Bacteria; phylum Desulfobacterota; class Syntrophia; order Syntrophales; family Smithellaceae; genus Smithella. The sequence continues at coordinate 41,096 of JAGPFC010000015.1, read as the reverse complement.
GTGAAAGCGAGCTGAGAACAAGCTTAGCGCAGTTCGAAGCGTTAGTCGAACGATCCCCGAAGCGAAGCTGAGCGGGATAGTGAAAGCGAGCTGATAACAAGCTTAGCGCAATTTGTCCCGACCACCTGAAGGTGGCGGGATAATTCGCTTTGGGATTCCATGCGGAATCCACAGGCTCATTAAAGCGTAAGTGAAATTATCCCCGTAGTTCAAGCGCATGGGGACAGTGAGCGCAGCGAAAGGGTATGTGAAACCTTGAGAATACCCCTGCATTTACATCGATCCTGAATTGTGAATGCAGGGGTAATTTATACTAAACAATATGAGGCGTATCTCTTTGTTTCATTAATCTTGACAGTTCATGGAAAATACCCTAGATAGACAAAGTTTTTTCAAGAGGAGTTGAAGGTATATGTCGACCAAGAAACAGATACGGTCCGAAAATATTAAAGAAAAGAAAATAAAAAAATCAACCAAGATGTTTTATCTGTCACTCATTGTCGGCGGTGGAATTGTTTTGCTGGTGGTTTTCTTTGTGATTTTGTTCAGCGCCATATTTCCCACGGATGATATGGAAGCCATGAAAAAGAAGGATAAAGTGATTGTGAAAATGTATTTTTCCGATCCGCAGGAACGGTTTCTGAAATCTGAAAAACGCTTTGTGGTCAAAGAAACCGATCAGGCGCTACAGGCCAAAGAAATTGTGAAAGCTTTGCTTGCCGGGTCAAAAAACGATCTGGTCAATACCTTTCCGAAAGGCGTGACGGTCAAAGATGTGAAAATAGAAGATGATGGAATCGCTTCGGTCAGTTTCAGCAAGAATCTGATTAAATCCCACGAGGGCAGTTCCGCTTCAGAAATGGCAACGGTTTATTCTTTAACCAATTCGATCACACAAAACATACCGGCTATCAAAAAGGTCAAGATTTTAGTGGAAGGCAGGGAAATTTCATCAATCAAAGGTCATATCTCCACTCGAAAAGCTTTTGCTCCTGATTGGGAACTGATTGTTCCGGAGAACTAGAAGACCACCAATACCTTATGGCATCAAAATCCAAAATATCCCGCACTCGAAATATTGGTATTGTCGCGCATATCGACGCGGGAAAAACAACAGTCACGGAAAGAATTCTTTATTACACGGGTAAATCCTACAAACTGGGAGAAGTACACGACGGAGAAGCCGTAATGGACTGGATGCCGCAGGAGCAGGAAAGAGGCATCACCATTACGTCAGCCGTCACCACGTGCGCGTGGCGTAATCATGATATTCACATCATTGACACGCCCGGCCATGTTGATTTCACCATTGAAGTGGAGCGTTCCCTGCGGGTTCTCGATGGCGCGGTTGTCGTGTTTTGCGCGGTGGGCGGTGTCGAACCGCAATCGGAAACCGTCTGGCATCAGGCCGATAAATACGGTGTCCCCAAGATAGCCTTTATCAATAAAATGGACCGGGTCGGGGCTGATTATTTCAATACGATCGCGATGATGCGGACACGTTTCACATCCATTCCCGTGCCGATTCAGATTCCGGCGGGAAGCGAAGATAATTTTCATGGCGTGATTGATCTGATCAACGAAAAAATGATTGTCTGGAATGATTCGACGTCCGGCATGGAAATTTCCCGGCAGGATATACCCGATGAGTTTGCGGAACAGGTTAAATCCAACAGAGAAAAGATGGTTGAAGCCCTTGCGGAGGTTGATGACGATCTGGCTGACAAGTACCTCAGCGGCGAGGACATTTCTGCTGCTGAAATAGACCAGGCCCTGAGAAAAGCGACCATATCTCTGAAAATAGTTCCGGTCCTCTGCGGTGCGGCTCTGCGCAATAAAGGCATTCAACCGATTCTGGATGCCGTCATCAATTACCTTCCTTCTCCGGAAGATATTCCACCGGTGAAGGGGATGAATCCTGTCACGAAAAAAGAAGAGATCAGAAACAGCTCGGATAAAGAGCCGCTGGCGGCGCTGGCTTTCAAAATTATGCTTGATGAAGGACGCAAACTGACTTATCTGCGGATCTATTCGGGTAAAATTCAGGTTAATGATGAGATTTATAATTCCATCAAGAAAAAACGGGAAAAAATCGCCAGGCTTTTGCGCATGCACGCCAACAAGCGGGAAAGAATAGACGCGGCTTCCGCGGGAGATATAGTTGCCGTGCTGGGTTTGAAAGCCACCACGACGGGTGATACCCTTTGCAAAGAAGAAAATCCCATTCTACTGGAGCTGATCGAGTTTTACGAGCCGGTGATCAGTCAGGCCATTGAGGCGAAAACGCCGGCTGATCAGGAAAAACTGACGCTGGCGCTGGAGAAGTTGATCGAGGAAGATCCGACACTGAGAGTGAAGTATGAAGAAGAGACAGCACAGACCATTATTTCAGGTATGGGTGAATTGCACCTGGAAATTATTGTGGATCGTTTACTGCGGGAATTCAACTGCCATGTGAATGTGGGCAAACCCCGGGTCGTTTATCGCGAAACGATTCAGAAGAAAGCGGAAACGGAAGGAATTTTCGAAAAGATTCTTGGAGACAAGAAACATTTTGGCCATGTTTGTCTATCCCTGATGCCGCGCAAGCGCGGTTCCGGCAATGAAATCATCAATAAACTGGATGAAAGCATCCTGCCCGCCGAATATTATGAAGTCATTGAACAAGGAATCAGAGAAGCGACGATGAACGGTGTTTTAAACGGTTATCCGGTGATGGATGTAGAAGTGACCATAACGGGAGGTTCCTACAGGGAAGGTGAATCATCAGCCCAGGGATATAAAATTGCGGCCTCCACTGCTTTCAGAGAAGGATGCAGTCAGGCGGAACCGTTGATGCTCGAGCCGATAATGATGGTTGACATTATTACACCCAGTGAATTTATGGGTGAAGTCATCGGTGATATCAATGCGCGGAAAGGCGAAATTCAATCGGTGAATCCTAAAGGGACAGTCAGTGAAATTAAAGCCAAAGTTCCGCTCAAAGCCCTGTTCGGTTATTCTACCGATCTGAGATCCTCCACGCAGGGACGCGCCATATTTACCATGATTTTTTCAGAATATAACAAAGTATAATTTTTCAACCAATTTATAGAAAAGATACCTATCCACTTGAGTTTTAATCAAAATAAATTCGAGAAAAATTCTTTATAATTCCCTTGAAAATCACTATATATAGTGGTATTATTCAATATCACCCCAATATATAGCGTTGTTCGGACTTATTTATTGAATATTTATTTGCATTAATGGAGTATTTTTATGAATTTGAAAATCAGAAAAAGAGACGGTCGGCTGGTTAAATTCAACGCTGAAAAGATAACCAATGCCATTGCTAAGGCAGGCATTGCCACCGGTGAATTTGACATAAAAGAAGCGCGTAAATTAACCATCAAGGTTTTAAATCTTGCCGAAAAACTTTTTGACAGTAAAATTTTATCGGTTGAGGAAATTCAGGATGTCGTTGAGGAAGTCTTACTGAATTCAACGTTCCGCAAGACCGCTAAGGCCTACATCATTTACCGCGATCAGCATTCCCGTTTGAGAGATATCGCCAACAGAATGGAAGTGGATCTCGTCGATCAATATTTAAATAAACTGGATTGGAAGATCAATGAAAACAGCAATATGGATTATTCCCTGCAGGGTTTGAATAATTACATTTCTTCGGAAATCAGCAAGGTTTACTGGCTCAATGAAATCTATACACCGGAAATTCGCAAGGCGCACACGGACGGCGATTTCCATATTCATGACTTGAGTTTGCTGTCCGTTTACTGTGTCGGCTGGGATTTGTATGATTTGTTGCTGCAGGGATTTCAGGGCGTGTCCGGAAAGGTGGAAAGCAAGCCGGCCAATCATCTGCGCAGCGCGCTGGGACAGGTGGTTAATTTCTTCTATACCTTGCAGGGCGAAGCCGCTGGAGCTCAGGCCTTTTCCAATTTTGATACCCTGCTGGCTCCTTTTATCCGTTACGATAAATTAACCATCAAGGAAATCAAACAGGCACTGCAGGAATTCATCTTCAACATTAATGTGCCGACAAGAGTCGGTTTTCAGACCCCGTTTACGAATGTGACGCTGGATGTTACCGTGCCCAGGTATTACGCGGATCAGAATGTCATCATCGGCGGCAAGCCGCAAAAGGAGACCTATAAGGAATTTCAGGAAGAAATGAATCTTTTTAATAAAGCTTTCCTGCAGGTGATGGCCGAAGGCGATGCCAAGGGAAGGGTGTTCACCTTCCCGATTCCGACTTATAACATCACCAAAGATTTCAACTGGGATGATCAGAATATCAATGATTTGTGGGAAATGACCGCCAAATACGGCGTGCCTTACTTTTCCAACTTCGTTAATTCCGATATGAATCCGGAAGACGCCCGAAGTATGTGCTGCCGCCTGCGTATCGACAATCGCGAACTGGAAATGAGAGGCGGCGGGCTTTTCGGTTCCAACCCGCTGACGGGTTCCATCGGCGTGATCACCATCAATATGCCGCGAATTGCGTATCAGGCCAAATCCAAAAAAGATTTCTTCCAGCGGCTGGAACGCCTGATGGAGCTGGCCAAGGAAAGTCTCGAGACCAAAAGAAAAGTTCTGGAGAAATTCACGGACGGCAATCTTTATCCCTATACAAAATATTACCTGCGCGGTGTCAAGGAGCGATTCAATGAGTACTGGAAGAATCATTTCTCCACCATTGGCCTGGTCGGGATGAATGAAGCGTGTTTGAATCTGCTGGGCGTAAACATTGCGACTGAAAAAGGTCAGGAATTCACCAAACAGGTTCTGGATTTCATGCGAAACACGCTCATTCGTTTCCAGAAGGAAACCGGCAATAATTATAATCTGGAATCGACTCCGGCCGAAGGCACCTCCTACCGCCTGGCGAAAATTGACAAGGAAAAATTTCCGGATATTATAACGGCCAGCGAGAATAAATCGAAAAACGCGGAACCGTATTACACGAATTCCACCCAGTTACCGGTCGATTATACAGATGATATCTTTGAAGCACTGGATTTGCAGGATGAAATTCAGACAAAATATACCGGCGGCACCGTATTTCACACCTTTGCCGGCGAGCGCATCGATGATCCTCAATCGGTCAAGAAACTGGTTCAAAAGGTCTGCAACAATTATCATCTTCCTTACATAACCTTTACGCCGACTTTCAGCGTCTGCCCATCACACGGTTATATCAAAGGCGAACAGGAAAAATGCCCGACCTGCGCCGATGATTGCGAGGTCTATTCCCGGGTTGTCGGCTATTTAAGACCTGTCAAGCAGTGGAATAAGGGCAAGCAGGAAGAATTTGATTCCCGGCAGGTTTTTAAATTCGCGTAATCATCCGATATTTTGAAGAGCATTTTAACGCGCGGTTCTTGCATTTTTCAAATCAGAGGCAATAATGAAAATTGGTGGCTTGCAAAGGATATCGCTGATTGATTATCCGGGGATGATTTGCGCCATTGTCTTTTTGGAAGGCTGTAATTTCAGATGTCCGTACTGTCACAATCCGGAATTGGTTGATCCTTGCCTGTTTCGGACCTCTGTCAAGGAAAGTGATGTGCTGGAATTTCTGAAAACGCGCAAAGGCAAACTGGACGCCGTATCCATTACCGGGGGAGAACCGACCATGCAAGCCAATCTGCCAGCCTTTATCAGAAAAATAAGGAGAATGGGATTCGCTGTCAAATTGGACACCAACGGCTCTCACCCGCATGTCATCAAAAACCTGCTGACCGAAAACCTTCTGGATTACATTGCCATGGATGTAAAGGCGCCCTTCGTGAAGTATAAAGAAATCGTCAACGCGCACGTGAACATCGATTTGATCAGAGAAAGCATTGATCTTATTTTAAGATCAAAAATTCCCTGCGAATTTCGCACGACAATTATTGACTCGCAACTGGATGAAGCTGATGTCCAAAAAATTGCCGACCTGATTTCCGGCGCAGATCATTATGTTTTGCAAAAGTTTGCGCCTACAAAGACCCTGGACAATAAATTTCTCAAAGAAAAATCGTGGTCCGACGAAAGATTCCAGAATTTAAAAATGCTTCTTGGGGAAAAAATTCCATCTGTTATCATTAGATAAATAATGTCTGTAGATAGTTTTTATAAATCAAATACATATATCTGATACATAAATAATAAGATTAATTTTAAATAAGGGCGAGGCTGTCCGCAATAGCCATACCCTTTAGGGTCGGACGTAAAAAATCATTACTGAACTCAACAAGTTTTTCTTTTATGAGTGCATGAATTATAGGTCCTTTGACTGATAACAGATCAACGCCAAACCGCTTTTTGTAGTTTTTAATGTTGATACCGTCTTTCGTGCGCATCCCCAGGAACAGAGACTCCATTTGCAGTTGCTCTGATGAGAGTATTTCTGAATTTTCCACGGGCATTTTTCCGACGGCGATATCTTGCAGGTATGTTTTGACTGCGGCTTTATTCCACCATCGTTTGTTATTCAGAAAGGAATGTGCCGAAGGTCCGAGACCCAAATAAGGAATATGCCGCCAGTATTTCTGATTATGGCGGGATCTGAATTTATCCTCACGCGCAAAATTGGAAACTTCGTAATGAATGTAACCGGCATGCTTCAACTCATCGGAGGTGGATAAAAACAATTTTCGTTCTGTATTTTCAGAAGGTAAATGCCATTTATTCAAGAAATACTTCGAATAGAGAGGCGTTTTTTCACCGAGTGACAACTGATAGCAGGAAATGTGTTCGGGTCTGAAAAAGACTGCTTGTTGCAAATTATCAATCCAGGATTTGAAACTCATTCCATGAACTCCATAAATCAAATCTATTCCCAGATTATCGAATCCGGTCTGTCTTGCGTCTTCGATCGAAGCAATGGCTTCTTTAACGGAATGCCGTCGTCCGAGAAAATTTAAAACTTTATCATTAAATGACTGAACGCCGATATTGAGGCGATTTACGCCGATATTTCTCAATTTCATTAGATATTTCAATGATATATCGCCTGGGTTGGCCTCCAAGGTTATTTCGGCACCGGCATCAATATGGAAATATTTATATATTGATATAAGTATTTCAATAAGCTGTTCAGGCGTCAGCAGTGAAGGAGTTCCGCCTCCAAAATAAATCGTGTCGAAAGATGAGAATTTGTTCCGGTAAAAGCTGATTTCATTTTTCAGCGCCGTGACATAATCGGAGATGAGACTAATGGATTTGATGGAGTAGAAACTGCAGTAACCGCATTTGCTCAAACAAAAAGGAAAGTGAATGTACAATCCGGCTTTTTCGATCTTCATAATTCTATTTCACCATACTTAGGGAATAGAATAGCTAATCCGTGTCGGATTTCAGTACTGCCAGAAACGCGCTTTGCGGAATGCTGACAGAGCCGATCATCTTCATGCGCTTTTTGCCGGCCTTTTGCTTTTCCAAAAGCTTTCTCTTTCGTGTAATGTCACCGCCATAACATTTCGCTGTAACATCCTTACGGAAGGCTCCGATGGTGGTGCGGGCGATAATTTCTCCGCCGATGGCGCCCTGAATAGCTATTTTAAACATCTGGCGTGGTATCTCATCTTTAAGACGTTCGCAGGCCAGAAGCGCTCTGGCACGTGCCCGATCGCGATGAACAATCTGCGAAAGGGCATCGACCTTTTCACCGTTGACCAGAATATCCATCAGCACCAGATTGCTTTCCCGGTAATCAATGATATCATAATCGAAAGAACCATAGCCCTGCGTAACTGATTTAAAGCGGTCGTAAAAATCATAAATCACTTCGGACAGCGGCATTTCATAAGACAATTCCACGCGTCCGGGACCTGTATAGTTCATGTTGGAATTGGTGCCGCGCTTCTCCATGCAAAGCTTCATGACCGCTCCGAGGTAGCGTTCCGGCAGCATCATAGCGGAGCGAATGTAGGGTTCTTCACCTTTATCAATATCGGTCGGATCAGGATAATGTGCGGGATTATCCACATAGATAACTTCTTTATTTTTGAGCGTGAAACGGTAACGCACGCTGGGAACGGAAAGAATGATCGAGAGGTCAAATTCCCGCTCCAGTCTTTCCTGAACAATGTCCAGATGGAGCAGCCCTAAAAAGCCGCAACGGAAGCCCTGACCAAGCGCGGCGGAGGAATCCTTTTCATAAATAAAAGAAGCATCGTTGAGTTTATATTTTTCCAGCGAATCGGCCAGATCCTGGTAGTCGTCGGAAGCGATCGGATAAATGGAGGCAAAAACAACGGGTTTGACTTCCTTGAAGCCGGGCAGGGGCTGGGAGCAGGGCCTGTCCTGAAGCGTGATGGTGTCACCCGTGCGCACATCTGATACGGTCTTCACTCCGGCGATGATGTACCCGACTTCACCGGCGGATAGTTTATCGCGTTTGGCCCGATTCAGCAGAAAATGTCCCACTTCTTCAACTTTATAAGTTGCACCGTTGGACATGAACTTGATGATATCGCCGCTTTTTATGGTGCCTTCAAAAATGCGACAGTGAATGATCGTGCCGCGAAAAGAATCATACTTGGCATCGAAAATCAGCGCAGCCAACGGATTTTCAGCATTCCCTTTGGGGGGGGGAATGCGCTGCACGATGGCCTCCAGAACTTCTTCGATACCTATGCCTTCTTTGGCCGAACATTTAATATGGGTAAAGGGATCCAGTCCCAGTTCCGAATCAATTTCTTCCAGAACCCGGTCAACATCGGCTGACGGAAGGTCAATTTTATTGATGATCGGGATGATTTCCAGATTATGTTCCAGTGCCAGATACAGATTGGCCAGTGTCTGTGCCTGTACACCCTGGGCGGCATCAATCAGTAAGAGGACACCTTCGCAGGAGGCCAGCGAGCGTGAGACTTCATAGGAAAAATCAACGTGCCCCGGCGTGTCAATCAGGTTTAGAATGTAATTCTTACCGTCATGAGCGCGATAGGGAAGGGAGATGGCATTGCTCTTGATGGTAATACCGCGTTCCCGCTCAATGTCCATATTATCCAGGATCTGATCCTGAAAATTTCTTTCATTGCAGACGCCGGTGAATTGAATCAGACGGTCGGCCAGTGTGGACTTTCCGTGATCAATATGGGCAATGATGCTGAAGTTTCTGATGTGTTCCATAATGCTGCTTTAAAAAAAGCCCTCCAAAGGTTCTGGGGGGCTTTTTACTGATTTATTTTCCAACCGGTTTAGGAAAGTTTTTTCATGAGATCTTCGGTAACTTCTTTCACGCCAACGCTGCCGTCAACGGAAATCACTTTTACTCTGTCTTTGAAGTAATTAACCGCGGCCAGTGTGCCGGTTTTGGTGTCATAATAAATGCCGTGACGTTTATCAATGGCTGCCGTATCCTGATCGTCGGCGCGAGCGGACAACTCTTCGCAGCCGCACACGCGGCAAACCATCTTGCCATCCTTTTCCGAGGGCTTGATCGCATCAATGAAAATATTGTTGGGATGGTTGTTGTCGGTTTTGCAAAGCCTGCGTCCCATGATGCGGTTCTTGGCAATCTGGCGATCCAGTTCTATTTCGATAACATAATCCAGTTTGATGTTCTCTTTCTGCAGAGCCGCCCACAGTGCTTCAGCCTGGGCGAGGTTTCTGGGAAAACCGTCCAGAAGCCATCCTTTTTTGCAATCATCTTCTTTGATACGGTCCAGAATCATCGGGATGGTAATATCATCGGGAACAAGTTCGCCACGGTCGATAAAAGCTTTTGCTTTTTCTCCAAGAGGCGTTTTCTTGGAAATATTCTGCCGGAAAATAACTCCGGTTTCAATATGGGGCACGCCATACTTCTTCTGTACGATTGCGCCTTGAGTTCCTTTGCCGCTGCCGTTGGGGCCAAAAATTAAAATGTTCACGTTGTGAGACTCCTTTCATAAAAAATTAAACTTTGAGCCTTATAATGTATTAAGTATTTTTTAGCAATACAAAAGAAGGGATGAGAAAATTATTTCAGACCGGGATCAAAATCCTTTAATGACATGAACATCCTGGCGGACAGGAGGTAGCCGAACACGATGAGCCGGCTGAACTTGATGAACCTTTAGACTTTCTTCTGGCAGAGACAGACATGACTTTCTCAGCTTGTTTTCCCCCGCACTCGGGGCAGGAAAGGCCTTTTTCTTCCGCCGGAGACAAGATCAGGTTCTCAAAAACTTTTTTGCATTTTTTGCATCTGAATTCGTATATAGGCATGGTTTCATTTCCTTAAACAGTACTTTTTGGTTTTAAGATATGCAAACGACATCATAAAGTCAAGTCGCACCAGAGATTCTTTTCAGGGCTTCTTCCGGAGGCGCCCGCGCGGGTCATCTTTCGATAATTCTTTGATGGCCTGATCAATCGCCTGTCTGCGTTCCGAGTCTTTCGGAAAATATTTTACGGCTTCCTGAAAATGAAATAAAGCGCTTTCTTTTTTGCGGGAATTTTTGAAATAGACGCCGAAATAATAATGGAAGTCGCCCTGTTTATTCAGTTTGCCGTTGGTCATGGCCAGAAAGTAGTTAATGTCCGAATCATCGAAGTTTTTGTCTTTCAGGCGCAGGTAATGATCGAGTGCTTTGGGATAGTTGCCGGCTGCGAAATAGGCTTTGCCGAGGGCAAACACGGTTTCATCCTGGGGATTTTTTATCCGCAAAAGGTGTTCCAGCGCCAGATCAACTCTGCCCTTATTCAGATAAATCAAACCGATATTTCTCAAGATATCTTCGTCATCGGGAGACAGTTGCAATGCCTTTTGGTAATGTTGAAGCGCGGCATCTGTCTGCCCCGCTTGATCTTCCATGACGGCCAGATAATAAAGCAAATCAATGTTGTCAGGACCGTTTAGCAAAGAGCGTTTCAGTTCCTTGATTTTTTTGTCCAGTTCGGCAGAATCCAGTGGAATAACCGTCTGAATTCTGATCAAGTTACCGATAAGATTTTTCGCGCCGGTTTGACGATATTGGGTTGCAATCAGCGCATCCATATAGATAATCCGGTTATCGGTGCCGGGATGAGTCAGTAGATAGGAAGGCATGGTTTTCGATATAAATTCATGTTGTTTGATGATTTTGAGAAAATCAATCATTGCGCCCGGGTCATAACCTGCGCGAAAGAGATAGTCCAACCCCAGACGGTCGGCTTCTTCTTCATGCTCCCGCATATACCGCAACGTCATGCTGCTGGAACCGGCGAGGGAAAAGGCGGCGATCGCGGCCGATGTGTCGCCTCCGCCGCCCAGAAAAATACCAGCCAGCGTTGCGGCGATCGCGGCCATGTTCAACTTTTGGGACTTTTCAATAATACTGGCGATGTGACGCGCATTGGCATGCCCGATTTCATGAGCGATGACACCGGCCAGTTGAGCTTCGTTTTCAGCGGCGGACAGCAGCCCTTTGTTAATGTAAATGTATCCGCCGGGTGTCGCAAAGGCATTGATGGCGGAACTGTTCACAACGTAGAAATTAAAATTAAAAGGCGCTTTTTCTGACTGGGCAAGAATACGGGTGCCAATTTTGGTGATATAATCTTTGAGAACTTTATTCTTGAGGATCAGCCTGTGTTCTTGCATTTTATCGTAAAATTCTCGTCCCAGTTTTTTTTCATCATCAATGGTGAATGCAGCAAAACAGGGGCTGATATTCAACAATAAAAGAAAGATAAAAACGGCGGAATAAATATATTGCTTTTGCATGAATTTACGCATAAATATTTCGCAACAATGAATTGAACTGTCGCTTATATTACTTTTTTTATTATGATTAGACAAGGATTCATTTGCAGTCTTCGACAGTTATAACAGGAATAATCTGATATGGGGAAAAAACCAATCATAACCATTGATGGGCCCGCCGGAGCCGGTAAGAGTACCATCAGTAAAATATTGGCAAAAAAATTTAATTATATTTATCTGGACACAGGAGCGCTTTACAGAGCCTTAGCTTATAAGGCATTAAAGACCGGTATCAGCATTGATGATCCGGCGTCTTTAGAAAATTTATGTGCAAACACTGAAGTTTACTTAAAAAATGTCCACGGTCAGATGAAGGTTTATGTGGACGGGGAAGATGTGGAAAGAAAAATCAGAACAGAAGAAGTGGGGCTGACCGCATCTAAAATTTCCACTTTCCCCATTGTACGTGAGAAGTTACTGGATCTGCAGCGGGAAGCAGGTGTTCGGGGTGGACTTGTCGCCGAAGGCAGGGATATGGGCTCCGTTGTTTTCCCCAAAGCCGACTACAAATTTTACCTTGATGCGAGCCTGGACGAAAGAACCAAAAGAAGGCACAAAGAACTTTTGTTGAAAAACGATGCCGCGGGGTATGCATCCATTAAAAAAGATATGCAGGCAAGAGACAAACAGGATTCGCAGCGCGCTATAGCGCCCCTGAAAGCACCGGAAGGCGCGATCCTGATCGATTCCGACAATCTATCAATTGAAGGAGTCGTAGATAAAATTATTTCAAATATTTCAAAGAAATAATAAAAAACGCGAGTTGCAAGGCTTCTTGATTTTATGTTGCTATTTAACATTCAGTGTGTTAAGTCGCAAAAAATATAAGCTTTTATAAAAAACAGGGGGATAGGTTTAATGGTTAACAATAACAACGCAAACTCAATAAAACCGCAGGAGGTTGATGAACAATCGTCACCCAAAAATCAATCAACGGCCGTCAAAGAAGAAGAAATGAATTTCAAAGAATTATACGAACAGAGCCTCAATCAGTTTCAGTATGGGGATATCGCAACAGGCAAAGTTGTTCTGCTGAAAGATGACAGAGTCATGGTTGACGTCGGATGGAAGACTGAAGGCTTTATTCCAATTGATGAACTCAAAGACGCCAAGGGCAATATTAATATTGCTGTTGGTGATGAAATAGAAGTTTTTATTGACCGGAGAGATTCGGAAGGTAATCTGGTGTTATCCAGCGATAAGGCATCCAAAGTCAAAGTATGGGACGAAATCAAAAATGCCTGTGAAAATGATACCCTGATCAAAGGGGTGGTCGTGGAAAAAGTGAAAGGAGGCCTTTCGGTTGATATAGGCATTGTGGCTTTTCTTCCCGGTTCCCAGGTTGATGTTCGTCCGGTGAAGGATCTGGATAAATTTGTCGGTCAGACTCTCGATTTTAAAGTGCTGAAATATGATCGTAAACGCAACAATGTGGTTCTGTCACGTCGTTCGATTGTCGCTTTAGAAAGAGAGGCTGAAAAGCAGGAAATTCTGAAAAATATCCATGAAGGAAATATTGTTGAGGGCGTTATCAAAAATATTACCGATTATGGTGTTTTTATTGATTTAGGCGGCATTGATGGTCTGCTGCATGTGACCGACATTTCCTGGGGAAGAATTGTCAAACCTTCTGATGTGTTCCAGAAAGGTGAAACGATTAAAACAAAAGTTCTTTCTTTTGATCCAGAGAAAGAAAGGGTGTCTCTGGGGCTCAAGCAATTAATCGATAATCCCTGGGAAAATATTAATGAAAAATACCCGATCGGTGCAGTTGTCGAAGGGAAGGTGGTCAACATTACCGATTATGGTGTCTTTGTGGAATTGGAACCTGGCGTAGAAGGTCTTGTCCACATATCGGAAATGTACTGGACCCGTGAAATCAAGCATCCGTCCAAAGTATTGAATGTCGGGGATGTCATCCAGATCATGGTTCTGGAGGTCAATTCACAAAGCAAACGCATTTCCCTAAGCATCAAACAAACGAAACCGAATCCATGGGAAAAACTCAAGGAAAAATATCCTGTGGGAACGGTTGTGAAAGGTGTTGTTCGAAATATTACTAACTTTGGTGTTTTTGTCGGGATCGAAGAAAATATTGACGGACTCATTCACGTATCCGATATTTCCTGGAAACACAGAGTCAATCATCCGTCGGAATTTTTCAAAAAGGGACAGGAAGTAGAAGCGGTGGTTTTAAACATCGATGTGGAAAATGAAAAATTTTCACTGGGCATCAAACAAATCGAAAAAAATCCCTGGGACGAATTATCGCACAAATATACACCGGGCAGTGTTGTGACCGGGAAAATAACGAATTTTACGGATTTTGGAATCTTCATGGAAATTGAGGACGGCATTGAAGGTCTTGTGCACATTTCTGAAATCAGCCAGAAACGCGTCAAGACGTCTTCAGAACTCTATTCCATTGGAGATACGGTATCCGCTGTGATCAAGAGCATCGATCCCAAATCCAAGAAGATAAGGTTAAGCATTAAGGAAATGGAGGCACCTGCGCCACCTCCTCCCTCGAGCAGCCATAATCAGTATATCAATAATACGGAGAATGTGGGTTCGAACCTAGGCCGGGCGCTGGCGGACGTCAAGATCGGAACTCAGCAAAAAGGCGAGTAAAGAATGAGAAAACATCCCGTGTTTTTTGGAATATTAATCCTTTTGATTCTGGGCACGGTACTGTACATGTCTTTTTATAAAGCCGGTTTGAATCTGGGACAAGGCAGCAGCTTTCCTTAAGAGATAAAATCGGGGTAGTGACTGTTGAAGGAATGATTTCCGATTCTTTGGAAATTTGCGAGCAACTGGATGAATTTGGCAGAGATGATTCAATCGTGGCGGTTGTGCTTCGCGTTGATTCTCCCGGTGGCGGTGTAGCGGCTTCCCAGGAAATTTATGATGCGGTCACTGAACTGAAAAAGACGAAAAAAGTCGTTGTTTCAATGGGTTCAATCGCGGCTTCCGGCGGTCTCCTGGTCGCATGCGCCGGGGATAAAATAGTCGCGAATCCCGGAACCATTACGGGCAGTATTTCCGCCATCATGCAGTTCGCCAATTTTGAGGAACTCTTGAAAAAGATCGGAATGAAATCGTCGGTGGTAAAAAGCGGCGAATACAAGGATATCGGTTCTCCCTTGAGAGAAATGACGTCGCAGGAAAAAGCCATTATTCAGGAACTGGTAGATGATATTTACAATCAGTTTGTTGATGTGATTGTGAAAGACAGGAAGCTCCCCCGTGAAAAAGTTATAGAAATTGCGGATGGTCGCGTATTTTCAGGACGAAAGGCCAAGGAGCTGGGACTGGTTGATCAACTGGGCGATCTGGCATCAGCCGCCAAACTGGCGGGTAAATTAGCGGGCAGAGAAGGCAAATATGATCTGGTTTATCCTTCCAAAAAGCGGGCATCATTTGTTGATTATTTTCTGGAAGGGGCGGCAAGCCGTTTCAGCGATGCGCTGCAGGAAAAGATAGAGAGCAGAAGCGGAATAAATTATTTATATTATCCTGCCCGATAACAGGAAAGAAATATTATGACCAAAAACGATTTAATAAAAAAACTGCATGAAGAATTGAAGACATATTCCCTTCAGGATATGACCTGTGTTGTCAACATTATCTTTGATTCGATGGTGGATGCCATCAAACGCGGTGAACGCATCGAATTAAGGGGATTCGGCAGTTTCGAAGTCCGGGAAAGAAAACCGCGTATGGGACGTAATCCAAAATCCGGGGCTCAGGTGAAACTTCAGGAGAGAAAAGTGCCATTTTTTAAAACAGGTAAAGAACTGCGCATCATGGTCGATAATAAAAAATGAATTATCAGACGTTAATTGTTGAAAAGAAAAAAGGATATGTGGTCGTTAGGTTAAACCGACCTCATGAAATGAACGCCATTTCCGGGGAAATGCGGCAGGAATTGTATAGCGTCTTTGTTGAGCTGGAAGCCGACCAGGAAGCCAGGGCTATTGTTCTCACCGGCGGGGAATACGTCTTTTCAGCCGGCATGGATATCAAGGAAATGAACAGCCTGCCTGATGAGGAAAGCGATGAATTCCTCAAATCCATGATGAAGTATCTGAAAAAGATTTATTCCTGCAAAAAACCGGTCATTGCGGCTGTCGGTGGTATTGCATTGGGCGGCGGCTTTAATCTTGTCACTGTTTGTGATCTTGTTGTCGCTTCCGAAAGCGCCATATTCTGTCATCCGGAATTGAAATTCGGATTCAACCCTTTCTTTTATCCTCTCAGTCAAATTGTGGGCATCACCAAAGCAAAAGAAATTGTCATGCTGGGCGAGCCTATAGGAGCGCATGAAGCTGTGAAACTGGGACTGGTGAACAAAGTAGAGTCGCCTGAGAAATTCATGGAAGTTGCGGAAACTATGGCGGAGACCCTCTCCAAACGTTCTCCAAAAGCTCTGGAGGAACTGAAGAATCTGTGCTCGATCGTTCCCCGGATGGATAAAATGGCTGCAATGGATATTGAATCTTCGATTTGCGCCCTACTCTTTGCCCGTGATGAACGCAAAGAGCAGATGAAAGAAGTGCTTTCTAAAGATAAATCCCATAAACGATAAATTATAGACTGTCCCAGTCATTGCCCGGCGCGGCAAAATCTTTAAGCTGATCCCGTCTCTTTTTATGCTGGAGTTTCTTCAGCGCTTTGGCTTCAATCTGACGAATACGTTCACGGGTAACACCCATCATATCACCGACTTCTTCCAGGGTAAACGGGCCATAATTGCAGGCGACCCAGGTGCAGTTTAGAAATGATTCATTTTTCAAACGCCACTCGCAGGTTGTATCGGTACAGACTTCGCTGATCAGAGTATTCTTTTTCTTGCATTTATACATATTAATCATGAAGAAAACTCCTTAATTTTGAAATTTGAACTGAATATAATGATTTATTTAAAGAAATCAAGTAAAAAGATAAAAAAGTATTTACAGAGGCATACGGAAAAATTTAAAAAGTACAGGAAAACAGCCGGTTAGAAACCGATCTTTTCCTTGGGCCTTCTTTCCGGAACATACTGATGTTCGATTTTCCCTTCGTTCCATTCGGCAGAAACGTATAAGTTACAGTAACAACTACCGTATTCCTTTACATCTTCCGCCCTGTACTGGCAGGGACAGATAATATCAGCATCCTTTTCACGACTGCCCGCCGCCAGTCGGCAGGGACAGCACATATAGCCGTAGCGTTCCTTGTTGACCAGAAGATCGGCCAGAATACTCAGGACCCAGTCTTTGTCTTTGTTGAAAAAATAGCCTTTGGGTTCCTGAACTTTCTTCATCATGTCGTAAAGTTCGGATGGAGTCATCAGATACCCAAAGCCTCCCTAATGGCGTTTTCCTTAAATCCGATGATTACCTTGTCGCCGATGAGAATCGTCGGGAAAGAACGGTCGGGATTGTACTGCATGACTTCTTCCAGCATTTTCTGCCGGGCATCTCCCTGAAGCAAATCAACATCAACAAAATCAAAGGTAACGTTATTATCATTCAAAAATTTTTTTGTCGCTTTGCAGTGACTGCACGTACTCAACGTGTAAATTTTAATTTTTGCGGCCATATTCTTCTCCTGGATTTTTTAGTGTGCTTATTTAACCGGATTTCGGGAAAATGGCAATGGGATATTTCATGAATATTGCATGGAATTGACGATTCAATAATTCGACCATGCGGTTTCAATACACTCCTTCGAGAAATTGGAGTGTCATTGAAATTCAATCTTAATTTCATCGTAACTCTTTCTCCATTTTGGTGGCAGAAGTGTTTTGGATTTGTCAAAATGGCCGACGGCGATTAGGAGTGGAATCCAGTAATGCTCTGGAATATTGAACGCATTGCGCACGCCGTCAATATCGAATCCGTCCATCGGATGGGAATCGAGACCTGCGTCTTTGGCGGCCAGCATCAGTGACATGGCAAAAAATCCGGTATTCTTGCAGGCGAAGGCCAATTGACGCTCCGGAGAAGCTCCGTAAAGGGAATGGGTTGCTTTGCAAAACCAATCATACTGCTCCTGTTTCATGCTGCCTTCCCTGACCGATTCGACGAAATCTTTTTCGAAGCCGGCGTTGCCTTTTTTCCAGCCTTCTCGATCCGCCAGAACAATGAGAACAACCGGCGCTTCGGTTATTTTAGGCTGATGCATAGCTACTTTTCTCAATTTCTCTTTTTTCTCCTTGTCGCGTAAAACGATAACGTTCCAGGGCTGCAGATTGAAACCGGAAGGCGCCATCGCCGCGGTTTCTATTATTTGTTTAAGCTGTTTGTCGGTTACATCTTTGGTGGGGTCGAAAAAATTGACAGCTCGTCTTTGTCTAATGACGTCCTTAAATTCCATAATTTCCCTCCAATGCCATGGTTATTTAAAATTGTTAAAACTAGAACATAGAACGTAGAACATAGAACGTAAAACTTAGACACCTTCATGTCCGCGCGTTAAATAAAAAGTTGCCAGATCAAAAAAGACGGTCATTCTTCTCTGGAGTTCAAAAGTCATGAAGAGATCGAGATTTTTTTGCAGGACATCCTGAGCAAGTGCGAAGGTCCAGATGTGCTTGCGGATAAGGCTTAAAGCGCTCAGGGCCTCACTGAGTTTAAAGCCGGATTTTTTCCTTTCCCTGCCCAGCTTGGTGTAAAAATTTCTTATTTTGTTGACGTCATGCACATCGCCCAGCCAGAGGGTGATCTGGGATAGAATCCTGTCGCAGATATTATACAGGACAGACCTTTCGACATGGTGGTATTCGCTTGTGGAGGGGTTGGTAACAACATCATCCAGCCATTGCTCGATAATTTTTTCCTTGTTTTTAATGATGACATTGACTAAACGGCGTGTCAGAGAGTTCTTCGCAACCGCGGCGGGAAGCGTTTTTTTATCGGCGTGCTCGATGGAATCGAAAATGGCCCAGTAATCCTTCCTGCTCTTGATATAGGTTTCCAGGGCAAGTTTATTGGACCGGAAGGCAAGGGGCGGCAACTTGTTTACGGGCCAGAAACGGGCCTGTGAGCAATCGTCGCCGGCGCAAAGTTTCCCGCCGGTTTGCTGCACTACGAAAGTCAGAAAAAGCAAGTCACCATAAAACCGGCTTTTGTAAGAATCCACGTCCAGCAGTTTTATAATTTTGCCTCTGATACCGGTTTCCTCTTCCAGTTCCCGCAGGGCGGCTTCTTCGATACTTTCGCCGGTTTCCGCAAATCCGGTCGGCAGACACCATAATCCTTTGGACGGTGCCCGGTCCCGTTTCACGAGGAGGACCTCGCGCGATGATTCGAGAATTGAAGAAACAACGGGTAGCGGATTGATATAAAAATAGGAATGGCAGGCCGGGCAGAAATCCCTCCGGACGTTATCTTCAAATTTTTTGACAGTTTCCCCGCCGCAGTACAGACAATACTTGTGTTGTTTTTTCATGAATTAATCCTCTGAAATGATAGGACGGGAACAGATGAAAATTTTATCATCCTTACACATAGTGACCAGATTCTTCTTCATGGCCGTATTCTCCAGTTCCTGCATCAGTTGATCAATGATGGTTTTCTTGTGCGCTTGAGTTCCCATCAGGAAAAAAGATTTTTTAAATTGAAAGTAATCAAGAAAATGATCAATTTCCCGAGGCTGAAAGACAAGCATATTCCGGAAATCTATTGTCGAAATTTTACCAAAAAAAGGATGAAGCAGTCTGTTGCCGTTTTCGGCAGAGAATTGTTCGAAGATAATCTCGATGGGCAGTAATTGATTTTCCTGAAGCAAATCATTTTGCCGGAGAATCTTTTTCACAATGCCGACCATTTCCCGCATATCTTTGTGGGAATGAGTGATGGTGATAAAAAAACCTTCTTTTTTCAAAACGCGGGCGATTTCAGGAATGATATCAGGGAAAAAATACAGCGCGTAACTGCAAATAACCAGGTCGAAAGATCCGGTTGGATATTTTTTTATTCTGTCGATGCCGGAGGATATGAAATTGCCGGAATATCCGGCGCGATTGCAGGCGTCCAAAAAAAAAGGTTTGTACTCGGGAATAATATCAATGCCCGTTATTTCCGCTTCCGAGTGAAGCTTTCCTTTCAGAGCTTCCGTGAAAGCGCCGAAAGCGCAACCCAGTTCCAGAACGGTGCGGCAGTCAGAAAGTTCCACATGCTTCAGGGCGGTTTTACGGATATCTTCTTTATTGGTGGAAAAACGGCGGATTAACTGGGCGATAGCGAGGTGCTTCTGCACATCACGGAATACTTTACGAATCTTTTTTTTATCCAGAGCTTCAGCCATGCGGGACTCCTCTTGTCCGAAAATTAGATTAGCACTGATTTTCTGCGTCCATGATTTTCTGCACTCGTCTTAAATGCCTGTCGCCGGCAAATTTTGTTTCCATGAATTTTTCGATCAGTTGCGTGACTGGAACGCCATATTGGACCCGGCCTCCGAAAGCGATAAAATTGGCATCATTGTGCGCTTTGGCCATTTCAGCGGTAAAGATGTCGTGAATCAGGGCGCAACGGATGCCTTTAATCTTATTGGCCGTGATGGAGATACCGATGCCGGTACCGCAAAGCAGTATGCCGAAATCATATCCGCCTTTTTTAAATTCAGCGCAGGCAGCCACTGCGATATCCGGATAGTCCACCGCGTCTTCGCTGTGAACCCCCATGTCCTTTACATCCAATTTTTTCGTTTTTAAAAAATCAATAATTTCGCGTTTCAAAGATACCGCGCCATGGTCGGAGGCAATAATAATTTTTCCCATCGATTTCACTCACCGGTCATTAAAATGAATATTTGTATTCTTATTTTTACGATATTCTAAAATAAGTCAATAAAAAATCTTTGCTTCGCGCGCTTATTTGCGTTAAAAAACCACCATGACTGAAATAGTGACAAAGTATTTAAGCTTTCTTTTAGTCGAAAGAGGAGTGGCTCAGAACACGATTGAATCCTATGGCCGTGATCTGCGACGTTTTCTTTCCTTTCTCGATCAACATCAGGGAATCACTGGTTTTAATAAAGTAACGCCGGAGGTTGTCATTGCTTACCTGACACAAATCAGAAATGAAGGCCTGTCATCAAATTCCATGAACCGATCGTTGGCGGCTCTGAGAGGTTTTTGTAAGTATCTTTTAAGAGAAAGATACATTGAAGAAAATCCTCTGGTCAATATTGAACTGGCCAAGGTCTGGATGAGACTGCCGGAAACCATCAGCAAAGAGGAGATGAAGACCATCCTGGCTGTGCCCGGAACACAGTCCATGTCAGCCATCCGCAACACGGCGATGCTGGAGCTTTTATACGCGACGGGAATCCGGGTTTCCGAGTTGATTAATTTAACGATGAACAGTATTAACTGGCAGGTCGGTTTTGTGATTGTCATGGGAAAGGGCAGTAAAGAAAGAATTGTTCCGATAGGCAAAATAGCATACGATTGCACAAAACGTTATATTGATGAGGTCAGACCGGGATTAATGCAGAAGAAAATAACCGATATTTTATTTTTAAACCGTTTCGGGCGGAAATTCACCCGTCAGGGATTCTGGAAAATTGTTGTCGGTTACGCCAAGCAGGCCGGTTTGCAAAAAAAGGTTTATCCGCACACCTTTCGCCATTCTTTTGCTTCTCATCTTCTGGAAGGGGGAGCCGATTTACGCACCGTTCAGGTGATGCTTGGACATTCGGATATTTCGACCACCCAGATATACACGCATGTAACTCGTGAACGATTAAAGGAAGTTCATCAGAAATATCATCCGCGAAGCTGAGTAAAGCCTGCGCGTGAATAAAACGAAAATCCAAATTGAATAGGTCAGACATGATTGACAATCACCAGAATGAAAATAAGAAAAAGAATCAACAGTTTACAGTAAAAAATGTATTGCTGACCTGTGCTCTAATCGTGGGCGTGTTTGTCCTTTTATTTCTGCTCAGTCAGAATTATTTTTCATCGCTTGCATTGCAGGCATCCCGGCTGAAAAATATTTTTTCGCATTACGTGTTAAATGAAAAACCGCGCTTTTATTATCTCGAGATGGAAAAAAACGGCAAAGATATGCGCCTAGGGGAAGAAGATGTCCTGGAAGTGACTTACCGGGATGAATTTGTGGTCAAATCCATTGTCAGCGACGATTTGTCGAACCGTTACACCTCTGTAAAATTTGAAGGCTTTGGAACGAACGATAATGATCTGGGCGTTCTGTTTAAAGGCATTGACTTTGTGAACCGGTCCATGCATCAGGGGAGGGCCGGTGTTCAACAGGAAAACGCAAAAGACTATAAAATAGTCGTGACTTACAAAGGAGAAATGATTGCCAGCGTGCCCGTTAAACTTGTCATCACCCCTCAGGACTGGTTTCGGTTTGCGAAAGAATCATCCAATGTTCAGCAGCAGATTGCCTATCTGCAAAAAGCCGTATCGCTTAATCCAGATGATGTCGGCTCGCGAAAAATTCTTGCCGGTGTTTACGCCAAGCAAAACAGAATTGATGACGCGATGAAGTTGTACAAAGCAGTGTTAAACATCAAAACGGATGATACGGTGGCGATGCTGGAACTGGCAAAAATTCATATCAAAAAAAAGGAATATGATGATTCCATTAAACTGGCACAGGAGATCATCCGGATAAATTCCGGAAACGCAGAAGCTTATTTGTGCCTTGCCCTGTCTCTGGAAGCAAAAGGATTATGGAATCAAGCGGCTAAAAATTATCAGGAAGCCCTGCGACGGGAACCTGATAATTATCCGGCAAGATTCAAGCTGGGCGAAGCCTACAGAAAATTGAATATGACAGATGCTGCTGTAAAAGAATATCGGTACATCGTTGAGCATTCCCGGGAATCCGAACAGGCCCTTTTTTCTCTGGGAGATATTTATTTAAAGCTTAAGCAATATGATGAAGCCATGAAATGCTATAAGGAAATCTTGAAAAAAGATCCGCAGAACGCCGTGGCTCACGCAAATCTGGCCGTTGCTTATGCCGGCAGCGGCAAACATCAGGAAGAACTCAACAGTCTGAAGAAGTCTGCCGCATTGAGCCCAAAGGACGCGACGGTAAGATTCAATATGGCTTCCGTTTATGAAAAAAAGAAAATGTACGCTCAAGCCGCCAAAGAATATGAAAACGTCCTGAAAATTAATCCCAACGATGCCGATGCGCTGGAGCGGATGGCCGAACTGTCCCTCAAAAACAAACAGTACGATCAGGCTGTGAAATATTATGAAAAACTCAAAGCCAAAACAACGCGGAAACCCTCTGTTTATGCGGGGCTTGGTTTTGCTTACGGTGAATTGAAGAAATATTCTTTATCGGCTGAAAATTACGAGAAGGCCATACAATACGGTGATCAAAGCATGACGCTGCGTTTCAATCTGGCCGATACGTATGAAAAAACGGGCCAGACAAAAAAGGCGATTCATGTTTATGAAAAAATATCGCCGGCGTCAAAAGAAGTTTTGGGTAATCTGGCGGATCTCTATTTAAGGGAAAAAAATTATCAAAAAGCTGTCCTTTATTATCAGAAACTGGCTAAATTAGAACCCAAAAAAGCAGGGTCATTCGCCAATCTGGGTTATGCCTATGCCGCAGCCGGGAATCTGGACCAGGCCATTAAGAATTATGCGATGGCGTTGAAATTCGATGGCGACGACGCGGATATCTATGATAATCTTGGCGAAGCCTACGAGAAAAAAGGCCTTTATAAGCAAGCGCTGGATGCCTACAAGAAAGCCTACGCGCTCAATCCGGAATCGGCAAAGGCGGCCCGGAGAATTCCGGCAATGAATATCAAAATATTGCAGGAAAAGAATAAACAAAGAACGGGGAGTGAAGAAGAATGAAAAAAATTAAAATAGGTGATTTTGTTGCGGGAGATGATAAAAAATTTATTCTGATTGCCGGCCCCTGTGTTCTGGAAAATGAGCAAACGGCGATGGATACCGCGTTGTATCTCAAAAAACTCACGGCAAAATTAAAAATCCCTTTTATCTTTAAGGCGTCTTATGACAAGGCGAACAGGACATCGATCAAATCGTACCGGGGCCCCGGCATCAAAAAGGGATTGGCCATTCTGGAAAAGATTAAAGGGGCGTTAAACATTCCCGTTCTTTCTGATGTGCATCGTTTTGAGGAAATTGACGCTGCCGCTCAAATCCTGGATGTGGTACAGGTCCCGGCCTTTCTCTGTCGCCAGACGGATTTTGTTACGGAGATCGCGAAAAAAGCCCGTGTCATCAATGTCAAAAAAGGGCAATTTCTGGCCCCCTGGGATATGGTCAATGTGATTGAGAAAGCGAAGTCAGCCGGTAATGATAATATCATGATCACGGAAAGGGGAGCGTCATTCGGTTATAATAATCTTGTTTTTGATGTGCGCGCCCTGCCCATTATCAGGGAAACCGGTTATCCGGTCATTTTTGATGCGACGCATTCGGTCCAACTGCCCGGAGGGCAGGGGACATCTTCCGGAGGTCAGAGGGACATGGTGAAATATCTGGCGCGCGCTGCTGTTGCGGCCGGCGTTGACGGCATCTTTTTCGAAGTGCATCGGGATCCGGAAAAAGCCTTGTGCGACGGCGCGAACTCTTTGTATCTGGATTCACTGGAGGAACTTCTGAATACGCTGAACAAAATTGATTTGCTGATCAAAAATCCCAGGGTCAAGAAACCAATCAAACGGAATTAAGCAGGAAAGGAACTCGCAAAATGAAAAAAAGTATTCAAGCGAAACTCAAAAAAATAAAATTTTTGATCATGGATGTGGATGGCGTCATGACAGACGGCAGGATTATCATGGATGACGCGGGGCATGAACTGAAGAATTTTAACGTGCGTGACGGACATGGAATTAAAATATTGCAGCGATATGGTATCCAGGTGGCGATCCTGACCGGAAGGCAATCCAAGGTGGTTGCGCATCGTGCCAGGGATCTGGATATCAAGGAGGTCTATCAAAAAGTTTTTAACAAGAAAGACGTCTTCGAGAAAATCCTGAAGAAACACCAATTATCTCCGGATGAAGCGGCATTTATCGGGGATGATATTGTTGACATACCTGTTTTAAAAAGAGTCGGTTTTTCTGTGGCCGTAGCCGATGCGGATGCCATAGTAAAAAAATCAGTCGATTATGTGGCAAAAAACAATGGCGGACATGGAGCAGTCAGGGAAGTATGTGAAATGATTTTGCAGGCTCAGGGGAAGTGGGTTGACATTGCAACCCGATATGAATTTTAATGAAATCAATTTATGTAAGACAGGATTTTTCTTGATTTTCCAATTCATTTCTTATCCTAATATCTTTACACAAGGCGTTGTGAGTGCTATAATGAAATCAAAAAAATACAAACGGCGGGACGATTCGGATCGCGATGAAATTGAAAAGAAAAACCATCATTTTATCTTCACTTATCCTATGTTTGACGGTTATTATTGCCGGATTCATTATCCAGAGCGGGCTTCATAAACAGAAAATCATCACAAAGGCATTACAGGATAGCGTCGATCTGAAAATAAAGGGTTTTGCTTTTACGGAAGTCGGTGCAACGAAGACCAAATGGGAAGTCCAAGCCGAGACTGCCACCTATGATAAAAAGCAGAATCTTGCCGTTCTGGAAGTCGTTCAAATAAAATTAACAACATCTGACGGGAAAGTGTTTGTGATGAATGCTGATCAGGGCGTCATCGCGACAGATAAGAAGTTTATTGAAATCAAAGGTCATGTTACCCTGGTGTCTGATAACGGTTATAGATTTTACACGGATTATCTGAACTACAGAGACGCCGAGAAAAAAATTTTCACGGATGCTCCGATTACCATGGAAAATCGAAATATCAAGGTAACCGGAAAAGGACTAAGATTGCATGTAGATAAAGGTGAAATGAATATTCCGTCTGCTGTTAAGGCGACGATTAGTTGAAGATAGGCATGATGATTAAGAAGATCCCTATATTTCTTTTCTTCTTTTTGGCGCTATCCGGATGGGGTTTGTGTGAGGAACAGACTATATTAAAAAAACAATTCAATGAACCGATGGAAATTACATCCGACAGGATGGAAGCGTTTAATGATAAAAAACTGATTATCTTTTCCGGTAACGCCAGAATTACTCAGGGCAAGAATGTATTGAAATCGGATCGATTGCTTTTATATTATAAGGGGAAACTGAAAACTGAAAATCAAAAAGGTGGAATCAGTACCGAGCAGAACGATAATCTGGAGAAAATAGACGCTCAGGGCAATGTTTCTTTCACACAGGAAGAAAGAACCGCTCAGGGAGATCAGGCGATCTATTACAAGGAAAGCAACAAGATCGTTATCACGGGCAATGCGTTATTGAATGAGGGGAGTAATTCAATCAGGGGCGACCGGGTAACCATCTTTATCAATGAAAACAAAGGACTGGTGGAAAGCGATACGCAAAATCAGGTAAAAGCGGTCATCTACCCGCAGAGCAGAAAAAAGATGGAGAAAAAGTGACCTTTACTGTTTATAGGCTATGAGCGATTTAACGGCCAGGGGGCTGATCAAAATTTACAACAAACGAAAAGTTGTCAACCGGATTGATTTAAATATTTCGCCCGGAGAAGTTGTCGGCCTGCTGGGTCCCAATGGTGCCGGTAAGACAACCACGTTCTATATGATAGTCGGACTTGTTAAACCGGACGCGGGAGACATTTTTCTGGACGGGGAAAACATTACCGGATGTCCGATGTATCTGCGGGCGCGTAAGGGATTGAATTATTTGCCTCAGGAACCGTCAATATTTCGGAAACTGACTGTGGAAGAAAACATTCTGGCCATTCTTGAAACACTGGATTTGCGGGAAGAAGAGCGGAAGGAGCGCCTCCGGGAACTTTTAAACGAGCTTGATCTTACGGCGCTGGCCAATCATAATGCGTATTCACTCTCCGGTGGCGAGCGAAGAAGAGTGGAAATTACTCGGGCGTTGGTGACGTCACCCAAGTATATTCTTTTAGACGAGCCTTTTGCCGGTATTGATCCGCTGGCTGTTGCGGACATTCAAAAAATAATCGAGAAACTGCAAAACAAGGGCATTGGAATCATTATTTCCGATCACAACGTCCGGGAAACGCTGTCCTGCTGTAATCGGGCGTATATTGTGAATGAAGGGACCATCCTTGTTGAAGGACCTCCGGATGTCATTGCGCAAAGCGAACTGGCGCGAAAATTTTATTTTGGCGACTCCTTTAACTTATAGAACTTAACCTTTGTAAT
This sequence comes from Smithella sp., assembly GCA_018056685.1. Taxonomy (GTDB): domain Bacteria; phylum Desulfobacterota; class Syntrophia; order Syntrophales; family Smithellaceae; genus Smithella. Next base: position 14,122 of record JAGPFC010000015.1, on the reverse strand, counting down.
TACGGATATGGCTTTCGAATTAAAACAAAATTTAAAACTTTCCCAGCAGTTGATCATGACTCCGCAACTGCAGCAGGCGATCAAGCTGTTGCAGTTGTCCCGGCAGGAACTTGTCGATGCCATTAATCAGGAGATGGAAGAAAATCCGTTACTGGAAGAAGTCTCCGCCGATGAAGGCAGCGAGGATACCGTTAATATTGATTTTGAAAAAGATATCCTGTCCGACGAACGTGAAAATATAAAAGCGGTCGAACACACCGAAGAGATCAATGTCGAAAAGGGAACAGGGACGGAAGAATTCGACTGGGCCAACTATCTTGAGGATTACGGTCCCGTTGGTGTGACGTATGGCGGAAGCGACAGTGAAGAAACGTCATGGGAAAATATTCTCACCGAGGGACAATCGCTGGCCAAACATTTGATGTGGCAGATGATGTTGTCTTCTTTTTCGGAAGATGAAGAAAGGGTCGGCAATCAGATCATAGGCAACATCGATCCTAACGGCTATTTATGCGCGACGGTTCAGGAAATTGCCGGGCTGGAAAACGTCAGTGAAGCATTCGTGGAAGAAGTGCTCAAAAAGGTGCAGGAATTCGATCCCCCCGGCATTGCCGCCCGCAATCTTCAGGAATGCCTTCTGATTCAGGCAAAGATCCTCGGCGTGGAAAACAAGATTATAGAAATTATCATCAGGGAATATCTCAAAGATCTGGAGCTGAAAAACTATGCTCACATCGCTCACAAATTAAAAGTTCCGCTGAAGGAAGTGGAAATCGCTGTTTTATTGATCAGTAAAATGAATCCCAGGCCGGGCAGTATTTATTCCGAAGAAAAAACGCAGCCCATCGTACCGGATGTTTATGTCGTGAAGACGGGAGACGAATATAAATTAATCCTTAATGATGATGGTTTGCCCCGTTTGCGGATCAGTAACTTTTATCGCGAGATTATGGCCGGGCTTTCAGGACACGGCCACCATGAAGCGGAAAACGGTAAAAAGTATATTAAGGATAAAGTCCAGTCGGCCACGTGGTTGATAAAGAGCATCCAGCAGCGCCAGAACACGATCTATAAAGTCGCTGAAAGCATCGTCAAATTTCAGAAAGATTTCCTTGACCGGGGCATTGATTATTTAAAACCGCTGGTCTTGCGGGATGTCGCTAGTGACATCGAGATGCACGAATCCACCATCAGCCGGGTGGTCAACAACAAATATATGCAAACGCCACAGGGAATATTTGAAATGAAATATTTTTTCGGAAGTTCCATCAAAAGAACTTCTGATGGGCCCATCGCAGCCAAAAGCGTTCAGGAAGAAATCAGGCAAATCATCAACAGTGAAAAAAACCGGAAACCGTACAGCGATTGTGAAATTGTGGATGTTCTTCAGGCCAAGGGAATAAATATTGCTCGACGCACGGTAGCCAAATACAGGGAAATGATGGGCATTTTGCCATCGTCGAGACGAAAGAAATATTTTTAGGCTTCTTTCATCAAAAATGGCATGGAAGACGAAAATTTTGGTTGACTTTTATTTTTTACACCAATATAGGACGAAACTCTTTGTTGCCAGCTTAATGAAAGAAGAAAAATTAGTGATGTCAGGCAGATAAATTAACTTAAGGAGGAACGATTATGAAAATTTCGGTGACTTTTAGGAATGGTGAAGGTGAAAACTGGCAAAAAGCGTACGCCGAAGAAAAGATGCAGAAACTGAAAAAATATCTGGACACTCCTGCCGAAGCCCATATTGTTGTTTCCATGGAAAAATTCAGAAACGCGACGGAAATTAATTTAAGTTCCAACGGATGGAATATAAACGCAAAGGAAGAAGATAAAGACATGCGCATTGCTCTGGACCGATGCGTGGATAAAATTGAAAAACAACTGAAGAAACAAAAAGAGAAAATACGTGAACATAAACCCAGGAGCATAAGGCGTGGTGCGGAAAAATCTCTTGCCGCAGAAGAGTTGGATGAAACATCTAACAGCAAAATCACGGAAACCCGCAAGGTCATATTGAAGCCAATGACCTTTGATGAAGCCATCATGGAGCTCGAAGAAACCGACGATCGATTTATCATTTACCGGGATATGTCATCTGAAAACGTCAGCGTGATTTATCGACGTGATGATGGAAATTTCACATTGATTGAAACAAATTAGCCATCGGGTCTGGAACGAAAACCGGAAAAATGTTTGAAAAAATAATTTGGTGTATGCATGCAGTTGGAACAGTTTTTCAAAATAGAACATATTAATGCTGATTTATCGGCAAAAAACAAAGAAGACGCGTTACTGGAGATGGTCGATACCATCATCCGCGGCGGACTGAACCTTGACAAGACATCTATTCTGGAGATTTTAAAGCAAAGGGAAAGCCTTGGTTCGACGGGAATAGGAGAAGGGGTGGCGATTCCTCACGGTAAAATATCAACTCTGAATGATATCGTCATTGCCTTTGGACGAAGCGTCAACGGTATTAGCTATGATTCTCTTGACGGAAAACCTGTCCACCTGCTTTTCCTTTTGCTCGCTCCGGAAAATTCGGCGGGGCAGCATTTAAAAATACTTGCAAAAATTTCTAAAATGCTCAAGGAGCCAGACTTTCGCAAAAAACTTTTAAAAACCAGATCTCAAAACGACCTGTATAAGATTATTATAGAACAGGACGATACCAGTGTCACTTAATTTTAGACACGACTCTTGCGCGCGGTAGATAGTATACTCATTCTTGAGAGATAACAGGTTCTGGAGGAAATCATCTGCCGGGCATTTTCTTTTTTCGTTGATAAGAAAAGCCTTCTTATCGGGATCAATGGATATCGAGGTTGATCATGAGATGAAAAATCTGAGGGTTGTCATCATTACAGGTCTTTCCGGTTCTGGAAAAAGTACCGCTCTGAGAGCACTGGAGGATATCGGCTTTTTTTGCGTGGATAATCTTCCGGTCATCTTGCTGCCCAAATTCCTTTCGATCACCATTGCTTCTTCACCGAAAATCAAGCGTGTGGCGCTGGTGATGGATTTAAGAGAAAAAAGTTTTCTGGACAAATACAAAAAGATTTTTGACGTTGTTAAGAAGCAGGGATTTAAAATAGAAATTCTTTTTCTTGAATCGACGGAAGAGTCTCTTTTGCACCGGTTCAGCGAAACAAGGCGTGTCCATCCCATTTCCGAACGGGGGCTGGTTCTGGAAGGCATTCAACTGGAGAAAGAAAAATTATCGTCCTTGCGTAAAATGGCGGATAAGATCGTGGATACGACAGACCTCAACGTTCATCAACTCAAGGATACGGTTCAAAGACATTTTCTGCCTGTTTCCACAAAGAAAAGAATGGTTATCAATGTCAATTCTTTCGGCTACCGCTATGGACTGCCCGTGGAGGCGGATCTGGTATTCGATGTTCGATTTCTGCCGAACCCTTATTTTGTTGAACACTTGAAAAGATATGACGGATACAACGCCGGCGTGAAAAAATACGTTTTGCAGAATAAGGAATGCAGAGAGTTCCTGGACAATATCAAAAAATTAATGAATTTCTTGATTCCTCTTTACGAAAAGGAGGGGAAGGTCAGGCTCAATATTGCGTTCGGGTGTACCGGGGGGAGACACCGTTCCGTGGTCATGGCGAATAAGATAAGCGATTATTTCTATTCTAAAAAGTACACCGTCAATTTAAGTCATCGCGATATCAATAAAAATTAATGTGATGACGCTGTAAATTGAAGTTTTCAGATCCATCCTATAAATTGATATTGTCTTGAATCCAGTGCGCATCCCACCATTCCTGGGGATTGACGAATTGTCCGCTCACCATGATGCCGAAATGCAAATGATCTCCACCGGCGAGACCGGACATCCCGGAAAGTCCGATTTTTTCACCTTTTGCCACATTTTTTCCGACGGTTGTATCAATGGAAGACAGGTGCCCGTACAAACTGAATAACCCCAGTCCGTGATCGATAATAACCGCATTGCCGTATATTCCCAGGGCGCCGGTAAAAACCACAATGCCGCTGTTCGCGGCTTCGATGGGACTGCGGGCGTTGGAAGCCAGATCAACGCCTTCGTGAACAGATTCGGAAATCGTTTTATTTTCGAAAACGTAGTAACGTTTGTCGCCAAAAAGAGCCATGGGAGCGGCATTCTGCATGCGCAGAAAAGGTCCTTCCCAGAGTTCTTTCGAGGCGGATTTCTTGCAGATATTTTGGATGGTCGTAAAATTGTCCTTACGCATTTGTGAATTCACATAAAGAAATACGTCCAGAAGGGTTTTGCCCTGGAGAGACTGAACCATGGGGTGAAATTCCGGCATTTTCTGCTGCAAAAAATTCTCACTCAGGCTCATTTTATCGGAGCGGAATTTCTTTTCCTTGACCACGCAGGGCACTGCCGTGTTGGCTTCGTTTCCGGCTTCATCGCGGGCAAAGACAACGATTCTGGTCGCTGCCTGACTCGCATCCATCGGCAAAGCAAAATAAGTAACATAGGACGGTTTGTTGCTTATTAATTTAGAATGGGCCGGAGATAAATAATTGTTGATGTAAACGCCTGTGGAAGCAAGCGGTTTGGAAGATTGGTACGCGACAAAGCCTGTTCCTCCCTGATTAAGATACGTGGTGTTTTTCAGCAGATATATCTGCGGCGGCACCGTGTCAATTTTGATTTCATTCGACAAGACGGTCTTATTCTCAAAAACAGAGTGATCGGCTGCCGTGACTTTCAGCGTGGCCGGACCGTCATGTAATTTTAACTCACCCGCGCTGATCGATAACGGCAACGTTTCCTGAAAAATTCCTTTGGCGGGAATTTTTTTATCAACGAGCATCTGACCCTTATTATCCTGAATGATTTCCACGCTCAGTCGGGACAGCCCACTTTGCGAATCATCAAAATGAATAGTGATATTCTTCTGTCTGCCGATGGCTTTCACTTCCTGATCAAATTTAATGACAGGCTTGCTCATTTCCAGATAACTGCCGAAGAGAAACCACCCGGCAACAGCCAGCACCAAAACGCCGATGATCACTTCTATGTATAAAGGGAATCTTTTCATCATTATCTCCTAAATAGGTGAGGTGTATCCAAATGCGCGGCTTATAATAATTTTCAGAAGGTTTTGCAAGTGAATTCTCCTGAGCAAGAATGATCACATTTCAAGAATGGAGCATAATTATACCTTGATATTGTAAAAAAGCGCTGTTATATTTCATCAAAAGTTGCTGGGAAAAAATTGTTTTTTTTACAGATATCGATCCGAATCATTAATGGAAAACAAAAAAATGCTTGCGAACAAAAAGATAGTTCTTGGTATTACGGGAGGCATTGCGGCTTATAAAGCAGCGGAGCTGGTCCGCGCGCTGATTAAAACAGGAGCGCAGGTAAAGGTTATTATGACCAAAAATGCGCAGGAATTCATCACGCCTTTGACTATGCAGACGCTCTCACAAAATCGGGTTTATACGGATATGTTTGTTCCGGCGGATAAATTCGATATGGCACACATTGAACTGGCGGAATTTGCAGACGCTTTTGTTATCGCGCCGGCGACGGCAAACATCATCGGAAAAATCGCTTGCGGTATCGGCGATGATCTTCTCTCGACGACGATCATGGCTCAGGATAAGCCCACACTGATCTGTCCGGCCATGAATGATAAAATGCTGGCTAATCCGGTGGTGCAGGAAAATATCAGCAAACTGAAAAATCTGGGTTATGTTTTCATGGAAAGCGCCGAGGGCGAACTGGCCTGCAAAACAAAGGGCAAGGGACGCCTGCCGGATATTGAGGACATTGTCGAGGCAATAACCAATCTGCTGACGCCGAAAGATTTAAAAGGTTCGAAGATTCTGATCACCGCCGGGCCTACTGAAGAACCGCTGGACCCTGTGCGTTTTATCACCAATCTGTCGTCCGGTAAAATGGGCTACGCGCTGGCGACCGCGGCGCAAAGACGGGGAGCGGACGTTACGTTAGTCAGCGGCCCGACCCATCTTCCGCCCCCCCCTGCGGCAGAAATCATCAAGGTTCGCACAGCGAAGGAAATGTATCAGGCGGTGATGGATCATTACGTCAACGCAACCGTCATCATTAAAGCGGCGGCGGTCGCCGATTATTGTCCCAGCACAACAGCCGCTGAGAAAATCAAGAAAGATAAAAAGAATATTTCCCTGGAACTGAAAAATAATCCCGACATCATTGCGGAGGTCGGTAAACACAAAGGCAATCGCATCCTGGTCGGCTTTGCCATGGAAACACAGAATCTGCTGGTAAACGCCACAGAAAAACTACGAAAGAAAAAGATGGATTTAATTGTTGCCAATAATCTGCGGGAAGAGGGTGCCGGTTTCCGGACCGACACCAACGTGATTACCATCATCGACCGCGATGGCAAAACGGAAGCATTAGGAAAAATGACAAAGATGGAAGCAGCCGACGCGATTCTGGATCGCGTTAAAAAAATCATGAAAAAAGGCAATCGAAAGAAATAAAGGGAGATCCTGGATTTGGCGACGGAGGACATACAGACGGAATTGCTCAACGCTGTGAAAGCGCTCAAAGGGCAAGTGATCCACAGAGACAGTTTATCCGTGGGGATCGATTGGAGCAAACCGCAAAAAGCGACTGCGCCTAAAACAGATGTTTCCCGAGTTAAATCTGCCGGAAAGAACAAAGAGCAAATGCTGCAAATCATTCGTCAGGAGATGGGTGATTGTCAGCTCTGTCCTCTGGGAAAAACCAGAAAAAACCTTGTTTTCGGCGTCGGAAATCCCGAAGCAAGAATTGTATTTGTCGGAGAGGCGCCCGGCGCTGATGAAGACGAGCAGGGGTTGCCTTTCGTGGGACGTGCCGGACAGCTTTTGACGGATATCATCGTCAAGGGAATGAAAATGCAGAGAAAAGATGTTTACATCTGCAATATTCTCAAATGCCGTCCGCCCGGAAACCGCAATCCTCAGCCGGATGAAATCAGCCGATGCGAACCTTTCCTGAAAAAACAACTGCAGCTTATCGCTCCGGAAATCATTTGCGCGCTGGGGACTTTTGCCGCCAAGACACTTTTAAAAACAGAAATTCCGATATCCGCCCTGCGCGGTCGTTTTCATTTATACGAAGGAATAAAACTCATGCCGACCTATCATCCGGCATATCTGCTAAGAAATCCTTCGGCTAAAAAACAGGTATGGGAAGACATCCAGATGATTATGAAGGAAGCAAATCTCTAGCGCTTTTAATAATAAACAAGAGGTGAACCCATGTTGGGAAAAATTAAATTCGCATTGATTGCCGTTCTCTTCTTCGCTTCTGTTCTGGCGGGCGCGCAGGAAAAAAATCCTGTTTTCAATGTAATCACCGTTGATGGTGTCATTACATCGCCGACAGCTAAATACATTGCCAAGAGCATCGATGACGCCAAAAAGGATAATGCTGAAGGTTTGATGATATTGCTGGACACACCCGGTGGAATGGATACCGCCATGCGTGACATTGCCAAAAGCATTCTGAACGCTCCCCTGCCGGTGATTGTTTTCGTTTATCCTTCCGGCGCGCGGGCTGCTTCCGCCGGCGTCATTATTACCGAAGCCGCGCATATTGCCGCGATGGCGCCGGGCACCAATATCGGCGCTGCTCACCCGGTTTCCATCGGTCTGGGTGGGACAACCGGCGACAAGGATAAAACCATGTCTGAAAAGCTGGAAAATGATGCCGCCGCTTACGCCCGCAGCATTGCCAAAACCAGGGGGCGTTCAGAAGAATGGGTGGAAAAAGCCGTGCGCAAGAGCGAATCCATCACGGCTGAAGAAGCGCTTAAATTAAGGGTTATCGATTTTGTTGCCCCCGATATTGAAAAACTTCTAGCCGCCATTGATCAGAAGGAAGTGAATCTGGTCAGCGGTAAAAAGAAGATCAATACCCAAAACGCCGTCATCAACACTAAAAAAATGGGGACACGTCAGGGTATTCTTGCGGCAATTTCCGATCCCAACATTTCTTATATTCTTCTACTGGTGGGGCTGGCGGGATTGTATTTTGAACTGTCCACGCCCGGAGCCATTCTGCCCGGCGTCATCGGCGGCATATCGCTGTTGCTTGCGTTTTTCGGTCTGTCCACGCTGCCCGTAAGCTACACGGGAATTTTGCTGATCCTATTCGGCGTGATTTTATTTATCGCGGAGATTAAGGTTATGAGTCACGGTATGCTGACCGTCGGGGGGGTGGTGTCCTTGGTTTTAGGTTCACTGTTATTGTTCGACACGCCGGAACCGGCTTTGCGTCTTTCTTTTCAGGTTTTGATTCCGGCCGTACTGGTTGCCTCCGGTTTCTTTATCGTGGTGGTCTGGCTGGCGGTGAAAGCCCAATTGCGCAAGCATTTCTCCGGCGCGGAAGCGATGATCGGTGCTGAAGCCGACGTGGTCAGGGAGATCGACCTTGAAGGCGAAGTATTTGTAATGGGGGAATACTGGAAAGCAAGAAGCGATAAGCCCGTGCCCAAAGGCGCCAAAGTAAAGGTACTCAGAGTGGACGGGCTGAAATTACTGGTCGAAGAAATCAAAAAATAAATATAAAGAAAAATTTAAGAAAAGGAGGAATTAGTATGTATTTTGGTACATTGTCAATGCCGCTGATGGTCGTTCTGGTACTGGTTATCATGTTTCTGGCATCCGCAATCAAAATATTAAATGAATACGAAAGGGCGGTTATTTTCCGTCTCGGCCGTATCCGCGATGTCAAGGGGCCAGGTCTGATTATTATCATTCCCGGCATTGACCGGATCGTCAAAATCGATATGCGGACGATTACCATGGATGTTCCTCCTCAGGATGTTATCACCAAAGATAACGTGTCCATCAAGGTCAGCGCGGTTGTTTATTTCCGTGTCATGGATGCCAATTCCGCGGTGACCAATGTGGAAAATTATCTTTTTGCAACGTCGCAGCTTGCCCAGACCACATTGAGAAGCGTTTGCGGTCAGATGGAACTTGATGAAATCCTTTCCGAGCGTGAGAAAATTAACATGCATCTGCAGGAAATTCTGGATCGCAGCACCGAGCCATGGGGCATTAAGGTATCGCTGGTCGAAGTCAAGCACATTGACCTGCCGGAAGAGATGAAACGGTCAATGGCCAAGCAGGCTGAAGCGGAAAGAGAAAGAAGAGCCAAGGTCATCAATGCCGAAGGTGAATTCCAGGCCGCGCAGAAACTGATTGAAGCCGCACAGGTCATGGAAACACAACCGATGTCGCTGCAGTTGCGCTATTTGCAGACCTTGAATCAGATTGCATCGGAAAATAATTCGACAACGGTTTTCCCGATCCCGATTGATTTGTTTAAACCCTTTCTCAAGGATAAATAGAAGTTATACGGTAAAACTTTATCAATAAATTCATAGAAGGAGATTTTTTATGAGCGATAAAAAACAGGGAATGTTTACGGGTGGAGCGATTTTGATTACGCTGGGAGTTTTGATTTACCTGAGTAAAACAACGCCATATGCTTTTGGTCAGACCTGGCCGGTATTGCTGATTGTGGTCGGCATTTGCACATTGATTCAGAAATTCAGAGACCTCGGCGGTTGGATTATTACCCTCGCCGGTGTGGCGTTTTTTATCAATGAAATGTACGGATTTGATCTTGCTAAATATTCTCAGTTCTTGTTGCCGGGAATTTTAGTTTTGCTGGGATTGTTCGTGATTATCAAAAAGAAAAAATAACAAAAACGGGAACGATAAAAAATGGCTATTGCTAAAAAACTCAAGGCGTCGATGTCCCATTCATCGATGATCAGGAAAATGTTTGAAGAAGGCGCCCTGATGAAAAAAAAATACGGGGCGGATAACGTGTATGATTTCAGTCTGGGCAATCCGAATGTGGAACCGCCGCAAGAATTCAAAAAAGAATTGAGAAATCTTGCCGCCAAACATATTCCCCTGAAACACGGCTACGCTCCCAACGCCGGTTTTGCCGAGACCAGGCAGGCCATTTCAGAAAAGATCAACAAAACCTACGGTCTCAAGTTGACAGCCGACCATATCGTCATGTCCTGCGGGGCGGCCGGAGCGCTAAACGTTATTTTTAAATCCCTGCTGGACCCGAAAGATGAAGTGATCGTCCTCAAGCCTTTTTTTGTTGAATATCCTTTCTATGTGGAAAATTTCGGCGGCGTTGTAAAATTCGTCAACACGAAAGAAGATTTTTCGCTCGACGTTGATGCCATTGGGAAGGCTATCAATAAAAAAACGAAAGCGATCATTATCAATTCGCCCAATAATCCGACCGGCAGGGTTTATAGTCCAAAAAATATAAAGGACCTGGCCGTTCTTTTAAAGAAAAAGGGCAGGGAGCTCAATAAAACCATTTATCTTGTCTCTGATGAACCATACAATGAGATTGTTTATGACCATATCAAGGTGCCCGGCGTGTTAAAAGCCTACGCCAACAGCATTGTTGCCTATTCGTATTCCAAGACACTTTCCCTGCCGGGCGAAAGGATAGGGTACATCGCCGTCAATCCGAAACTGGATGACGCGAAAGAGTTAATCAGCGCCCTGATTTTGTGCACCAGAATTCTGGGTTTTGTGCACGCACCCGCCCTGATGCAGAGAATTGTACTTAAACTGCAGGATGCGGCGGTCGATGTGAAAGTGTATCAAAAGAAGCGTGATTTGTTGTGTGCCGGGCTGTCGAAGGCGGGATATACATTCGCCAAACCGCAGGGTGCTTTCTATCTTTTTGTGAAAAGTCCTCTACCCGATGATGTGGAATTCATCAAAATCCTGCTCAAGAAAAACATCCTGGCTGTACCGGGAAGCGGTTTCGGCTGTCCGGGGTATTTCCGTATTGCCTACTGCGTTGATGATCAAACCATTATCAACGCCATCCCGGGCTTTTCAGAAGCAATCCGGGAATGTTCGTGACGCCTGAAATCCTATGTTCAATCAGACAAACAGCACTCGTTCTTCAAAAAAGATCGTTATCTATCTTTCTTTAACCGTTCTGATCCTCGCCGTTTTCTGGCAGGTGCATCAATTCGGTTTTGTAACGTTTGACGATCCGGTTTATGTCACGGATAATCAACAGATCCAGTCCGGATTAACCCTGAATTCTTTGCGCTGGGCCTTCAGCACAACGTATGCTGAATTCTGGCATCCGTTAACGTGGGTTTCGCTGATGCTTGATTATCAGCTTTACGGATTCAACGCAGGTGGTTACCATGTCACCAATCTTCTCCTGCATATTCTGAGCACCTTACTGCTCTTCTGGCTTTTAAACCGTATGACGGGAGCTTTCTGGCAGAGCGCTTTTGTCGCGGCCTTGTTCGCTATCCATCCGCTGCACGTCGAGACAGTGGTCTGGATAACCAAGCGCAAGGACGTCTTAAGCGCCTTTTTCTGGATGCTGACTTTGTGCTTTTATGTCTATTACGCCGAGAAACCGGTAATCAAAAGATACCTGCCTGTTCTGTTTTTCCTTGTGTGCGCTCTGATGAGCAAGCCCATGGCCGTCACCCTGCCTGTCATCATGATGCTGTTGGATTACTGGCCGCTGAAACGGTTTGATCAGAAGCAAAAAAACGATTTATCATGGCAGTTCAGAGAGAAAGCGCCGTTCTTTATTTTATCCTTCATTTTCATCATGATCACAATTTTTGCCCAGTACAATAAGCATATTAAGATTGCCCAGTATCCCCTTGATTCCCGGCTGAAAAATGCCGCTGTTTCATTTATGACGTATCTGGAGAAGACATTCTGGCCTGTCGATCTGGCTGCTTTTTATCCTTTTGCCGATCAACTGCCCGCGGGGCAGATACTGGCTTCCGTCATGTTGATTCTGATGATCAGCATTCTCGTGATCATGGTCCGGAAACGTTTCCCGTTTTTATTGGTCGGATGGCTCTGGTATGTGATGACGATTATACCGGTTCTGGACATATTCCGATCCGCCCTGAGATCGATGTCCGATAATTACATGTATCTGCCCTCTGTCGGCATTTTTATCATGCTGGCCTGGGGCGTTCCTTCTTTCTTCCCTCGCGAAGAAACCGGAAAGAAGATATTCCTGCCCGCCGGATTGCTTTTCCTCGCCATCCTGACGATTTTATCCTGGCGGCAATGCGGATATTGGCACAACAGCCTCGATCTATGGAATCATGCTTTAAAAGTAACGAAAAATAACTGGTTGGCTTTTAATCAGAGAGGCCTTTATTACAGTGAAACAGGCAGACATCAGCAGGCGCTCGAAAACTACAACGAAGCCATACGGATAAAGCCGGATTATGCTTATGCTTATAACAACAGAGGCAACACGCATTTACAACTCGTTCAGTATCAAAAAGCGATTCAGGACTTTAACAAGGCCATTGAAGTTTATCCCTTTTATCTGGAAGCTTTCAACAACCGGGGCAATGCCTATGCGTCTCTGGGACAGTACCAACAGGCTCTTAAAGATTATGATCAGGCCATTTCCATCAAACCGGATTATGCGAAAGCCTATCACAACAGAGGCATTACGTATGGAATACGGCTGGGGCAATATCAGCGCGGCCTTGATGATTTGAACGAAGCCGTTCGCCTCCAAGACAACTATACCGATGCCTATCTTTCTCTCGGAATGATCCATTTCAACCAGGGGAACAAAGAACTGGGATGCGCTGATTTCAAAAAAGCCTGTGATTTGGGGAACTGCTCATATTTAAGAAAATTCCAAAACAATAAAGAATGCCGCGACACGGAATTACGGCAAATGGATGGTAAATACTTCAATAAAAAAGGCAGTGAATATTTCAAACAGGGCCAACACCTAATGGCCATCGAATACTTCAACAAGGCCATCAGTTTGAAGAAAGATTATGCCGATGCCTATCATAATCGAGGCGCGGCTTATGTAGAGATAGAAAAATATAATCGGGCAATTGAGGACTATAATGAATCCATTCGCCTGAAACCGGGCCACGCCGATTCATACAATAACCGGGGGATCGTCTATATGTTAAAGAATGAAAGAGAATCGGGGTGTCGTGATTTTCAGGAAGCCTGCTCGCTGGGGGATTGTAAACTTCTGGAATTGTCTAAAGTCAAAGGCGACTGTCAATAATTTACTGGTAAAAACATTTTGTTTAGATTTTTATAAGCAGCCCAATTATTTGTCTTTGCGCAAAGTATTGCGACCATAGGCCATCATCCCCACGTGTGTGGGGAACATGGTTTGGTAATCACCCTTTTGGTCGGAACGCTCTGTTCATCCCCACGTGTGTGGGGAACATCCAACAATCGCCAGATAGCCGGGCAATCCTTTCGGTTCATCCCCACGTGTGTGGGGAACATTACAGATTTATTCCTACATCTAAAGCATTTTACGGTTCATCCCCACGTGTGTGGGGAACATTTCCTTGTCTTTCTGTGCCGATGCCGTTTTGCCGGTTCATCCCCACGTGTGTGGGGAACATAAAACAAAACAAAGAAAACCGTCTAAAATTGCCGGTTCATCCCCACGTGTGTGGGGAACATCGAATAAATGGTTGTTCCTGTTGCTGCGTAGACGGTTCATCCCCACGTGTGTGGGGAACATTTAAAAAGTATTTGGATGAACACGGCAAAATTCGGTTCATCCCCACGTGTGTGGGGAACATGCGAGCCATGCGCCAATTGATGATTGACTCCGCGGTTCATCCCCACGTGTGTGGGGAACATTTTTGAACCCTGCAGGGCATAAATAAGGTTTGCGGTTCATCCCCACGTGTGTGGGGAACATTTCACAAGGTGTAGAAAATTGCACGACAGAGACGGTTCATCCCCACGTGTGTGGGGAACATCCGAACAGATACAAAAAGCAAATCTCTTACAACGGTTCATCCCCACGTGTGTGGGGAACATGTTCCTTTAGAAAATCGACAACGCGTTCCAGCGGTTCATCCCCACGTGTGTGGGGAACATAACAATCGAAGGCGTCCAATTCCCGCCGCCGTCGGTTCATCCCCACGTGTGTGGGGAACATTTGCGCCATCCAAACAGGCGTTATTTCTTCCGGCGGTTCATCCCCACGTGTGTGGGGAACATGGGGGCAAAAATGACAGTTGAAGAAATGCAAGCGGTTCATCCCCACGTGTGTGGGGAACATATA
>JAGPFC010000036.1 GCA_018056685.1 Smithella sp. | reverse complement strand
TCCCTTTGCCGCAAAGTGTTCCTCCCCGCCTGGTTTGTTATTATTTTCCTCCTCCATCCCTCCTTTCCTTTTATTTGTAATACATCCTTTTACAAAGCTGTGAGCTACCCTTCGACAAGCTCAGGGCGGGCCCTTCGACAAATACCGCTCATCCCCTTCAACAAGCTCAGGACGGGCCCTTCGACAGGCTCAGGACAGGCTTTGACAAGCTCAGGACGAGCTTTTACTAGACGTTCGTGCTGAGCTTTTACTGGACGTTCGTGGTGAGCTCTTAACTGACCATTCATGCTGAGCCTGTCGAAGCGTCCTTTGGCCTTTAGCCTTTTGCCTTCTCTTTTACTTCAGCCCCTGTTTCTTTTCTTTCGTGAGTTTTTCCAAATCTTTGGCAACGATCCAGTCATGGAAGGTTTCGTATTTGTCGAAATCATCGCCCATCATTTCCTTCTGCGCTTCTTTGGTTAACTCCCAGCGGTAGAGTTCTTCCAGTCGCGATCCGACAAAACTGACAGGATTGTTTGTCCATGCAAAACGAGGCGGATCAAAATATTTTTTCACCAGCAATATCGGCGAGCCCAGGTAGTGGGGGTATTTCGCGGATACGGGCATGAGGTAGGTTCGCTCTTCGCGAAGGCTGATATATTGTTTGAAAGTTACCCACTTGCCATCGGGGGAAAAGGAAAATTGGGTCGCTCCACTTAGCAAAAGGCATGCTTTTTGACTTCTGCTATCACTCCAGTTAATGAACATCGATCCAAACTCGCCCCCGGCAACAATGGCAAAAGGCAACGTCAGATGAGGCGCCAATTGATTAAAATCAATTTTATCCTTATGTTTTTTTATTACCTCGCCAATCGGATGCTGGGCCTGTTCCAGATTCATATCATAGACATCCATGATCTTTTTATTGAAGTACCACACAAATACTTTGCTTTCAGACACGGCCCAGATCGATCCCTGGCCAATATTTACTTTCTTGAGTACTTTGACTTCATCACCGCTTAAATCCATCAGGTAGAGAAAATAGGTATTGTCACGATGATCTTCCGAGCTTCTGTCAAATTCCTTGATCTCGAAGATAAACTTTTTCGCTTTGGCATCCGCTATGGCAATATTGAAAATGGTTTCATCTATGGAAGGTACAATACGGAATTTTTTATGTCCGCCGGTCTTGAAGTTATACATCAGGAAACGTCTTGTCTGGCCGAAGCCGATACTGTCCGGCGGAATCACCGGCAGAAACGTCCCGCCGCCCCGGACATCGCCAAACAGGCTTCTAAAGTAATTCTCCATGTCCAGTTTTCCTTCGGGAAACGAGATCACTGTAATGGCGTTTCTTAAATCATTCGTTCCCACGGCATTGTCAAACGGCACCGGAAACAAGGAAATGCTGGAACGGGTGTCTATTTTATAAATCTTCGGTATTAGTTTCAAAGCTTCCGTTTTTCCAAAATTATCATATAAATATTCCATCGTATTCTTTCTCCCTCCGTAAACGGTCGTGGTTGATAATAGAATTATGATGGTCAACGTCAGAAAGACAAACCATCTCTTTTCAGACAGGACGCTCATCCAATTTCTTGCTTTCATGGCGTCTCCTTGTATTTGACATAGTACTGATTGGCAGCTCTGATGTAGGCGGCTTCATCAAGGATACCATCAATCTGGAATTGCTGGAGCTTCGGTAACACCTTCTCAATCTCTTCTTTTCCTTTTTTGATTTTAATCGAGATTTCCTTCTTCCTCTTTTCCACAATATTCCCGGCGATTCGTTCGATTTGTTCGTCAAGGCGATAGAAGTCGTAGGGATTTACCTGTGTCATTTGAAACCACAAATCGTTGTCAAATTCATCCAGAAAGCTCTTGGTTTCAGCAAAATATTCCAGATAGTCCACGCCGTCGAGCAGCGTCATGTACCAATCGGTTCCAAACAAAATACGCTCGCGGACTTTGCTTTTTGGATTCCTGATCTCTTTTCCATGCCAGTCTTTGAAGTGCGCCTTGAATTTTTCCTTATACTTCGGATCGGCCATCGACGAAGAAATATCCGCATATACGTTATCATATGTTTTCATCAAGTTAATGATATCGTCAAACCACTCAAGTCCCTGTTTTGTCCCGCCGCCAAAATGCGCCAGGCAAAGCCTGAGGGTGGGATATTCTTCCAATACCGGCTTCCAGGCTTTCGGTGAAACAAAGTTGTCATTGAAATACTTCAAGGCATCGCCGACCGCATCGAGTTTCTTTATCCTGAATTCCGGCAAATCCATTGGATGTGTAAATTTTATGTATTGATCACGGTCAAAGGTCGGAGCGCCCTGGGGCGTGCAATGATTCATGACGGGGGTGCGCTCAGTGGCGCAACGGGCTTTCTGCTACATTAATGCATAAATATTCCTGTGGCGATGAGGCAGGAGCCGCATAATAAAAAGATGAGTAGCCCCAAGTAGATAGAGATATCCGGCTGCGCACCCTTAATAATAAAGAGTGTAATTCCAATGACAATTGCAACCCATACAACTCCTGCTCTCAATGGGTGTGCAATGCTATAGAAAGAAAGAAATAAGAATACGCTGCCCGCGATTATAATCAAAACACCGATAAACGCCCCAGCGGCCGCTGCAATTGCTCCCACACTATAAGCACCTGTTGTTCGTGCCATACACGTGAATGCCGTGTATATTCCTATTACCGTTAAGGGAATAGAAAGCACAAAAGAAGCGATGACAACAATATTATGAAATATTTTCATAGACAACTCCCTTCTACATAGAGCCCAGTAGTATTTGAAACGGCATGTGAAGTGCTTTTGCATAAACAGACCATGGTCAAGTGCTCGCTTAACCCCATCCACCTCCGCCACTTCGTGACATCCGGCATTCACCAGCGAATGACAGCCGTCCTGCACCACAACGGCATGCGCCGGACGAAGCGCCCGCGGAGGACACGAAGGTTAAGCTGCGCGCTTTATTGACCGTTCATGCTGAGCTTTTGCTGGACGTTCGTGGTGAGCTCTTCACTGACCATTGATGCTGAGCTTTTACTGGTCGTTCATGCTGAGCCTGTCGAAGCATCCTTTAGCCTCCGGTCGCTGAGCTGGTCGAAGCGTCCTTTATCCTTAGCTCTTACTTCAGCCCCTGTTTCTTTTCTTTCGTGAGTTTTTCCAAATCTTTGGCAACGATCCAGTCGTGGAAGGTTTCGTATTTATCGTAGTCGTCGCCCATCATTTCCTTCTGAGCTTCTTTGGTCAGTTCCCAGCGGAAGAGTCTGTCGGAATGCGCGCAAACCAGGCTGATGGGATTATTTGTCCATGTGCAGAATTGGGGACGAAATGCCTCATCTACCAGAAAGATCGGCGATCCCAGGTAGTTTGGATACTTTTCGGAGACGGGCATGAGGTATCTTTCAATTTTACGCGCTCTATAATCTTCTCTACTAAAACTTACCCACTTAGCATCGGGAGAAAAAATAAAATCGTATGACCCACCGAATAAACGTGCCGCTGTATTTTTCTTGTCTGTACCCCAAATTAAGAACATGGCGCCATACTCACCACCGGAAAACAGTGAAAGGGGAAGAGATGGATGTGGACAAATTCGGTTGAAATCCAGTTTGTCTTTATTCTTTTTGATCACATCCCCCAGCGGATGCTCGGCAGGTTCCAGATTAAGGTCAAACACCTCCAATACTTTCCGGTTGAAATGCCATAAAAACACCCGGTCAAACGCCGCCGTCCAGATGGAACCCCTGCCGATATCGCGTTCCTTGATCAGCTTAGGTTCCTTGCCAGACAGATCAACCAGTAGCAGGTTATACGTGCTGTCACGGTGATCTTCGGAGTGACTGTTGTAGGACTTCACCTCAAAAATAAACCATTTCTTCCGTGCATCAGATACGGCCAGGTTTTCTATCGTCTCGTCCAGCGAAAAAACAACATCGTGCTCGCGGCACTTCTTTGTCTTGAAATTGCAATGATAAAATACACGGTCATGAGCAAATCCCACTTCATGTTCCGAAATCAACGGCAGATACTTGCCCGATCCACGCATGTCCTCCACCTGCCATCTGAAGTAGTTCTTTTTACACAGCTTACCCTCCGGAAAGGATAGCACAGTGATCCCGTTGATGACATTGTTCGTTCCCACAGCATTGTCAAACGGTACGGAAAACAAGGGAACGCTTCCACCGCCGGATAATAAATGTTTGTAAATCACCGGTGCTATGGTCTGAACATTCTTAAAATCATATAAGGATTCCATCTTCTTTTTACTCCCTCCATAGGTTGGACTTGCAATCATAAAAAGCACGGCGATGAATAACACTATGACATTCAGACATCGCCTGTGTCCCGATTTAGCAGATTTCATTTCCCGTCTCCCGGTTTCTTCTTTCGCTGCGAATTCTCAATCGTCTTCAACGGCCGGTAAGCAACACGGATGTGACCGGCTTCTTTATGGATAGTTTCGATTTGTTCTTTTTCCAGTTTTCTCAATCCTTTTCGCAGCTCCTCGTCCACAATGCCTTTTTCGGCCATTTTCTGCCTTCTTCTGATCATGCTGCGCGCGATAAGTTCAATCCGTTCGTGAAGAAGGAAAAACTCATACTGATTCAACATGGTAAACCGTGTCCACAGGCTCCAGTGAATCTCATCCAGAAAGGTCTTGGCTTCGGTGACGTAGGTCAGATAATCCTTACCATCCAGAAGCGTCAGATACCAGTCCGAACCGAACAAAATCCGATGACGGATTCTTGTTTTAAATTCAGGGTCCGTACATACAACACGCTTGAAATGATCCTTGAAGGCATCATTGGTCAGAGATGACGACAGGTCAGCATATACATTGTCAAAGTCTTTCATCAACCTGATTATCTGGTCGCACCACTTAAGCCCCAGATGCGTCCCCCCACCGAAATGAGCCAGACAGATCCGAAGGGTATCAAACCGGGTATTGCCGACTTTCGATTCGAGAACCTTATTCCAGGCCTCGGGGGAGATAAACTCTTTTTCAAAATATTCGTTCGGATTGGAATAGACGCCTGGCTTAAGCCCGATAATGGCCCGGCTTTTGTCCTGTTTGATCTTAATATCATGATCGTTATCCATAGGATGGTGAAATTTCAGGTATTGCTTCTTGTCGAACGTCGGTGCGCCCTGGGGTGTGCAGTGGTTGATGATGGGAATGTTTCCCACAACGCAGCGCCGGTAGAAATCCTTCAAGATGGGCAGGCGCTGAAAATCCGCCGGGCGAAAACCCTGAGCGGTGTACATCTTAAAGCCCAGGTAAATGGCTTCATCAGCTCCGAAATGAACATATTTAAACGGTTGGGTATTCCCACCCAGCCCGTAGGCCTGCCAGCGACGCGGGTCGTAATGAAAAAGGGGCAATAGCTTCAAGGGGTCGGCCAGTACGGCCAGTTCCGTGTATTGCAACTGCTTCTCCCATTGCTCGTATCTTTTCGTCTCGGAATTCGGCACGATGCAGGGGGTGGCCTTGACACTCATTGGGATGCCTTGACTCATTTTTGTATTGCCGTCGTCATCAACAGCATCCGTAAAATAAAGGCCCGGCAGACCATGCTCTTTAATCATAGGCTTGATGTTTTTAAAAGCGCTTTTACTTAACGCATCGATATTGGCACTGGCCAGGGGATGGTCCTCATTGTGGTAATAGGTATTGCCGTCGCGCTTTCCCTTAAAAAACCGGCCATGCAGCGGCGTCCAGTAATGAATGATCTTTTCATCCTGATAAACTGCATTGTAGATTTTTAATCCGTAATAGCCGTCTAAATGCGCGTATTCCATGTCCATGGTCATCACAGGCTGTTGATAAAGGCTCATCTGCGGCGTTGCACGGGCAAACCGTCCGGTTCGACGTATGGCGATATACGCCTCGCCGGCCGGTTCTTCGCGAGCCTTGCATCTGAACCTTTCTGAACAGCCTGATTTTTTTTTGAAGTTTATCTGTAAAGGTAGGCACCCGCTCAAGAGGGACACAAGCGGCAGACTTCCTTGGACTACGGACTACGGACTACGAGCCATGAGCTATCGGCTTTTATTCTCCACCTCCGCCCCGATGAATCGGGGCACCTCCGCCGCCCTTCGACGGGCTCAGGGCAGGCTTCGACAAACACCACTCTTCCCCTTCGACAAGCTCAGGGCGAGCGGTGTTTTGCTGGCTGTTCATGCCGAGCTTTTAATACCCGTTCGTGGTGAGCCTGTCGAAGCATCCTTTAGCCTTTAGCCTTCTCTTTTACTTCAGCCCCTGTTTCTTTTCTTTCGTGAGTTTTTCCAAATCCTTCGTGACGATCCAGTCATGGAAGGTTTCGTATTTGTCGTAGTCATCGCCCATCATTTCTTTCTGGGCTTCTTTGGTCAGTTCCCAGCGGTAAAGCTCTCCGCCAGAGCGGACGCCAATGAAGCTTATGGGATTGGTGGTCCAGGTGCTTGCAAATTTTCTGAACGCATACTCAAATATCTGCATCGGCGTGCCGACATAGTATGGGTATTTCTCGGATATGGGCATGAGGTAGGTGCGCACTTGACCGGAGTGCTTGCCCTTAAAGACGCCCCATTTACCATCAGGGGAAAAGTTGAATAAGGAACCTCTTGCGGCAATTTGTTGGAGGTTTGCGTTTTTGCGATCACCCCAGGTTAAAATGTACCCGGGCTTCTCTTCGTCTGTAATTAATGCAAGAGGTAGCGTCGGATGTATGGCTATATTTAGAAAATTTATTTTGTTCTGATATTTCTTATAAACATCCGCCAAGGGATGGTTGGACTGCTCAAACTGTGGTGTGAATACTTTCAATTCTTTACTGCTATATACAAATAATTTATTATCAACTAATTCCCATGTATAATCTTTACTTACAAGCTCCATTTCTTTGAGCACCCTTGGGGCGTCGTCACTGAGATCTGTCAGGCGCAGAACGGTTGTCGTATCCCAGGCATCCTTGGGCTTGTTTGGATAACGTTCAATGTCAACGATAAAATACCTTTTCCTCGCATCGGCTATAGCAATCATTGATATGGTATCATTAATAGACGGCAAGATACGAAAGTCTTTGAACTTCTTTTTCTTCAAATCAAAGATGGCAAAACCTCGTATCTGGCCGAAACCAAACACACCGTCTTCAATCGGTGGAATCACCGTAGGTTCCAGATTAACGCTGTCATAAGCATTGCGAAAATATTCATCACTACTGAATCTGTTTCCGCTGAACTTTAGAATATTAATCGCATTATTCCAACTGTTGGTTGCCGCATACTGGGTTCCGTTAAACAGCACGGGAAACAGGAAGTAAATCTCATTGTTCATCTTGAATACATTCGGCTCCAGCTTTTGGGCTGTGCCTAAATCATACAAAGGTTCCATCTTTTTCTTTCCTCCTCCAAAAGCGGTCGTGGCTGTTAGTACAAAGCAGGCTAATATTAAGATCGTGCCTGCCGTTTTCATTATATTGATTTTTTTTATTTTATTTTCTCGCATTCTCCGGCGTCTCCCAATAAACTTTATGTATTTCGTAAGCTCGCTTGATATATGCGGCCTGCTGACGGATTTCGTCTTCATCGTTTTTGTCAATTTTGAAATCTCCCAAATTATATTTCTTTCTGTCGGCCTTCATTATCCTTTTCCCCGCCTCCACTATATTATTCACAATCCGGTCAATGTTTTGCTGTTGATCGAGTTTGTAGAATTTAATCGGATTGATGAGCGTGAAGCGCACCCACAGGCCGGTGTCGAAACTGTCCAGAAATTCTTTCGCCGCTTTGCAGAATTGGATGTACTGCACGTTATCCATCACGGTCATGTACCAGTCCGTGCCAAAAAGAATCCGCGACTTCAAATGCGGATGGGCCTGGATGGCTTTCTTGAAATGCTCGCGGAAACTCGCTTTACCAAACGACGACGAAATGTCCGAATATAAATTCGGATAACGCTTTGTCTCCATCATCTTCAATATCACCTCGCCCCACTTCCGGCCCAGGACTGTGTCACCACCATAGTGCGCCAGGCATAAACGAAGACGAGGCCACTCCTCCAAAACTTTTACCCAGGCTTTAGGAGATACAAAATGATCGTTAAAATAAGATACGGGATCATACACGTGTTTCTGTTTCGTGTCGATGTCCGGATCATACTTCCATTTCTTTTGCTCTTCGTCGGCATAACCGTCGTACGGATGTGTAAAGTTCAGGTATTCGGACCGGTCATATGTATAGGCTCCTTCCGGTGTGCAGTGGTTCATAATCGGAATATCGAAGTTTACGCATTGACGGTAAAAATCATAAAGAATCGGCAAACGGTTGATGTCATATGGGCGGTAGCCCTGCGCAGTGTACATCTTGAAGCCCGCATAAAAGCCACCGAGAACTTTGGACATCGGCTCGGTATTGCCCATTTGGCCGCCGCTCTCGTCTTGTCCCAGTCCATACGTGCTTCCCCCCCGGTCTCTTTGTACTTCCTCCCAACGACGCGGGTCGTAATGGTAAAGGGGGATCACTTTTAATGGATTGGTCAAAACGGTCAGTTCCGTTTCTTTCACCTGGCGGTGCCAGGGTTCGTATTTTTTGGTCTCTTCATGATGCAGCAGACGCGGGGTAAATTCAATTTTAATCATTTGAGGGCTAAAACCAGTGGTGTAAGTCATGACAGCGCCGCTGTCTTTCTTGATCTCTTTTTTCAACGGCTTGAAGTCTTTGCCCGGTTCTTCAAGTGTCACGGTGGTTTTTACGGGATGCCAAGGATCTTGGTGAATCCTCACAAAGTCATTCCCTTTCCCGCCGAAGAGTTCCCGCCGCAAGCCGTGATAGGGATACCAGTAATGAACAGGATCTTCTTTGCGAACATCGTCCTGACGGTAAATACCGTTGTAAATCTTGATGCCGTAGTAACCGTCCAAATGCGCGTATTCCATGTCCATGGTCATCACAGGTTGTTGATAAAGGCTCATCTGCGGCGTTACGCAGGCAAACCGTCCGGTTCGACGTATGGCGATATACGCCTCGCCTACCGGTTCTTCGCGCGCCTTGCATCTGAACCTTTCTGAACAGCCTGATCTTTATTTTGAAGTTTATCTGTAAAGATAAGCACCCTATCAAGAGGGATACAAGCGGCAGGCTTCCTTGGACTACGAACTACGAGATATTAGCTATTAGCTATCGGCTTTTACTCTCCACCTCCGCCGCCCCCTTCGACGGGCTCAGGGCAGGCTTCGACAAACACCGCTCTTCCCATTCGACAAGCTCAGGACGAACGGTGTTTTGTTGGCTGTTCATGCCGAGCTTTTACTAGACGTTCAAGCTGAGATCTTACTGGACGTTCGTGGTGAGCTCTTAACTGACCATTCATGCTGAACCTGTCGAAGCATCCTTTCGTCTTTCGCCTTCTCTTTTACTTCAGCCCCTGTTTCTTTTCTTTGGTGAGTTTTTCCAAATCCTTCGTGACGATCCAGTCATGGAAGGTTTCGTATTTATCGTAGTCATCGCCCATCATTTTCTTCTGGGCTTCTTTGGTCAGTTCCCAGCGGTAGAGGGCTCTGCCATTGTGGCCGACAAAACTTACGGGATGATCGGTCCAAGCAAAATTCTTCTCATTGAAAAAACCATTAAATAACAGAATCGGCGAGCCAAGGTAGTTCGGGTACTTATCGGATACCGGCATGAGGTAGGTGTTTTCATGGTCTCTGCCCATGTACCTTTTAAAGACAACCCACTTGCCATCAGGGGAGAAAGAAAACTGCCTGGCATTTCCTATTAAGGGTTGTGGATTTAAGTTCCTATTTTGTTCCCAAATCAGAAGAGTATCAGGCATGGCCTTTCCACCATAAAGAATCACAAAAGGTAAAAGTGGGTGCGGCTGGAACCTCGTAAAATCAAGCATACTTTTTTTTCGATCGATTGCATCCGCTAATGGATGCTCTGACGGTTCCAGATTCATGTCAAATACTTTGATTTCCTTTTCATCGAAATACAACAAAAACACTCTTTCATACGCTTTAATCCAGATTGAGCCAGACTCCTTTTTCACCTGCTTGACCAAGTTGACTTCTTTTTTATTTAGTTCAATAAGTCTTAAGGACTTCGTGATATCCCAAGGATCGGACGAACCGTGCCGATGGGATTCGATTTCAAAAATAAACCTCCGCTTTTCCGCGTCGGCCACGGCAATTTTTTCTATCGTATCGTCCAGCGAGAACACAATCCGGTATTCTTCCGCTTTTCCGGTTTTAAAGTTGAAAAGATAAAAAGCTCTTGTCTGGCCGAAACCGATCACGTCCTTGCTGACTACGGGCAGATACGTTCCGCCTCCCTGAATATCCCGAAGGGAGCGTCTGAAGGAATGATCAACGGATAGCTTCCCCTTCGCAAACGAAAGAACCGAAACGGCATTGCGAATATCATTTGTGCCAACGGCGTTATCCATGGGAACCGGAAACAGCGACAGGGTCGTGCCTGCTTCAATCTTGAACATTTCCGGCTCCAGCGCTATTGAATCTTTGAAGTCATATAAATAGTCCATCATACTGTTTCCTCCCCCATATACAGTCGTGGTTGATAGTGAGCAAAAAGTCCCCAGTGCAATCAGACCCAGCCACAGTCTTTTTTTCAGATGCGCTTTGCATTTCATTTTCGTCCGCCCCGCTCCTGATATTTTTCAAATGGCTTATTGGCGTTCATGATGTATGCGGCATGGGCAGTGATTTCATCTATTTTATCGGGCAATAAAGGTTCCAACACTTCTCTAACATCTTTTTCGTTCTGCCTCTTAGCGATAATATTTCTCGCGATCCTGCCAATCTGGCTGTCTTCGTCAAGACGGTAGAACCGGTAGGGGTTTGCCTGTGTAAAGTAAAGCCAGAGGCTAGTGTCGAATTCATCTAGAAACTGTTTAGCCACTCTGCAATACTCCAGGTATTCAATTTTGTCCAGCAGGGTCATATACCAGTCTGAACCAAACAGAATCCGCTCACGAATGGTTGTCTCAAACGCCGGATCGGCATAAACGACATCCTTAAAATACTGACGGAACTTTTCATTGGCAAACGATGATGAGATGTCCGCATATACATTGGGATATGCATCATTTTTCATTAAATTGATGATCTGACCACACCAGGTTTCGGATAGCGGCTTTCTTACTTTTGTCTTCTTGTCATACATATCCACCGCGCCGCCGAAATGCGCCAGACAGATTCGCAGGGTGTTAAGGGGTGTGCCGTCAACTTCCTGCTTCAATACTTCTTCCCAGGCATTGGGCGATACGAAATGATCATTGAAATATTTCACGGCGTCGCCTTGACTTGCCGCTTTTTGCGCATCGACTTCAGGGTCGTTTTCATGGCGGAATTCATAATAGGCTTCCCGGTCAAAGTTGTACGCCCCTTCCGGTGTGCAATGGTTTAAGACTGGAACTGATTCGACACAGCAACGCTTGTAAAACTCTTTCATGATCGGCAGACGCATGTCCCAGGGGCGGTACCCCTGGGCGGTATACATCTTGAATCCCATATAGAGACCGCTTTCACCGACATTTATAAATGGTTTGGTGTTTCCCTTGGGATTATCCGCGATCTGCCAGCGTCTTGGATCATAATGAAACAGAGGCAAAAGTTTCAAAGGGTCGGCCATCATGGCCAGTTCAGTATATTGCAGCTGTTTTTCCCACTGTTCATATCTGGTTGTTTCAGAGTCCGGCACGATGCAAGGAGTGGCCTTTACTGTAATCCGGTAATCGCGTCCCTTGTCATCATAATAGACGCCCGGTATGCCTTCGCGCTTGATAATCGGTTTGACGTTCTTATACGCGCTTTCGCTGAGTTCATCCATTTTTGCGCCGTTCAACGGATGGTTATCGCGATGGAAATAGGTTTTTTCGTCACGTTTCTTTTTGAAAAACCGGCCATGCAGCGGCGTCCAGTAATGCTTTATCTCTTTGCTCTGTCCATTATCCTTATAAACGGCATTATAGACTTTTAATCCGTAATAACCGTCTATATGCGCAAATTCCATGTCCATGGGCATGGCAACACACAAAAGGAAAATCAGCAGGTTTTCATCTTGTCGCGAAAAAGCTTCCTTGTAAAATTCCTCTTTCTGGATGTAGCCCAAAACATCAGAATGACGAGCGCTGGTAAATGACTGACCGAGCTCATATGTGTTTTTTTTCGCGGTGGGAACGGATTGCACAAATGCATGCTTGCGGTGTTCTGTTTCTGCGCCTCCGGTGCCAGGCACTTCGACTTGATCCCGATTGATCGTTACAAGATCGGCTACCGTGCCGACAAACATCCCCGCGCCTTCTATTGTTTCCCGTGCAAGGTGCATGGCTTCTACAACATCAACGGATTTATCCGCAAGCTGCTTCCAGAGGAATGGCATG
Organism: Smithella sp.; assembly: GCA_018056685.1. GTDB lineage: Bacteria > Desulfobacterota > Syntrophia > Syntrophales > Smithellaceae > Smithella. Next base: position 9,239 of record JAGPFC010000036.1, on the reverse strand, counting down.
GGCGAACAGCCGCCGCTCATAATGTGCATGTGACAATCCACAACAATAACTGGACGATAAACACTAACAAGATATTCTACACCCGTGACAACGTCATCCTTGTTGGAATTTGCCGTCTCGCCACCAGGATCGTTTTTTTCCGTCAATTGCTTCTCTTCTTGCGGCGGTTGCAACGACGTTTTAAAATCCTCCGCACTGACGGCTGGTTTTTGAATTTGTTTTGTCTTAATCATCGCCATTTCTCTCTTTCGTTAAAATCTGGATTCCCTTCAGCGCTTCTTTAAAGGTGTGATCGCATGGGAAAAAAGATAGTGGTTGTTGTTGAGCTTTGCACTATCCGGGATATGGGTAATTTCATATCTTCCATGAGGGTCCTGATCTTTAAGTTCTATGATACCGTTAGCGTCTGTCGTCGCTTCAACTTCACTGCCGTCAGGAAGTTTGATCTTGAACCTGAAGTCAGAAAGGGGTTTGTTCTCTTCATGGCCCATCTTGAAACGCTTTGATTCTTTTTCATAAGCACTCCAGGACAAGTGATCCACCACTTTGATGCGAATCGTGTCTTTAGGAGGGGGAGGATTTTTCGGGGGCGGCGGCTCGGCGCTGGAATCACGGTTTCTACCGATGGTGTTTGAGTTGTTCATGGACATTAGATCACCATTACGGCAGATGCCTTTGCCTTCGCATTTGACGTCAAAAGAGTAGTTGGTAAATTCAGCCTTGTCGCCTTTGGTGGCGGAGATGATCCCCTTTCTATTCCCCGCTTCGTCGCCAGTGCTTTTGCTGTAGTTGCAACCGTCAATGGCGGCGGGTTGGCCTTCCACTTTCACAGTTTTCGATCCATCCTTGAGATCGCTTGATTTGGCGACGTTGGGATACGGTATCGGAACAACCGCAAGACCTATCTGTGTCCAGCAGACATCAGGGGCGGTGTTCATGGCAGTACCGCCGCTTCCCTTGTGCGACCACCCCTGTCCATTGACATAAACATTGCTTCCCATATTGTTTGTTCCTTTCTTTGTTAAAATCCCTCTAAATCTCCCTTTAGAAAAGGGAGACTTGATTCTTGCATCTGAAGCTCCCTTTGAGAAATGGAGGTTTTGTTCCCTCCTTTGCTAAAGGAGGGCTGGGGTGGATTTTTCAAGTGTTCATAAATCCTTTCAACAACTCCGTCTATGTTTCTCAAAGCATCAATATCGGAAAAGCGCATTACCGTTAATCCCAATGCTTGCAGGTAAGAATCTCTTTCCTGATCTCGTTTCATTCCCTCTTTTTCATAATGCTGCCCACCGTCAAGTTCAATAACCAGCCGACCTTGAGGACAATAGAAATCAACAATGTAATTGCCGATGTTTTTCTGACGGTAAAATTGCACATCGGAGATTTGTTTTTTCCTGATACGCGACCAGACCAACCGCTCAGCATCAGTCATATTGCTTCGCAAACTACGAGCTGCCGGTTTGAGCTTCTTATTAAAGGGTAGCATAATATAAATCCCTTTGTTTAAAATCCCTCTGAATCTCCCTTTAGAAAAGGGAGACTTCTATGTTGCTTTTTCCAGCACAACCGCGCCGCAGGGGCCGAAATCGTCAGAGCAAAATATCATTGCCGGCGAGTTAAGCCAGTTTCTTTTAAATCCCTCGGCGGCGATACAGGCCAGGACGCCACCGCTTGCCGCGCCAATGTCGCCGTAAGATTCAGCCGGCGCCCGAAGGAAAGGCGCTGCCCTGTCCTTTGGGAAACAGCGCAGTTGGACAGTATCCCATTCCTCGGCTCTGGTATCTTCTCCGTTTAAATCCCCCAGAATATTGAAAATCGGAACCTCTTTCAGCGGCTCCATTGCCCTTTGGCAGGCTTCCGTCAGCCCCTTGCCGCTGCCTGTCTGCTCTGATGACCGAGGCTGCCGCTCTTCAGCAAGGCCCAGCGTGGAAATACGGGCAAGAATCGGTCTGCCCGCCCGTCTGGCCTGTTCAAGGTCTTCAACCATGAGAAAGGCCGCAGCTTCCGAGGCGATCAGTCCATTTTGACGACCGTAACCGGGCGATTTGAGGCGGCCCTGTTCTTCAAAATAGTCGAGGATGGATTCCCGATGCAGGGAATCAACACAGCCGAGAATACACAGGGTATCGGGCTGACTATCTATAGCGCGGCTTGCCTGGCTGATTGTGTGATATAGAGAAGCATTACCGCGCGTAATCACTTGAGAAGAGGAAATCCACGATATTTTTTCAATAGCGATCTTTATTGAGCCGCTAATTTTTTTCCCGTAATCCGGCCCCGGTCTCTTTTCGGAAGGAACACCCAATAAAAAATGTACTTTGGGGCGTTGTCTGTTATTTCCAAAGCATTCTTCAAGGAGGTCCTTAAGACAAACAACAGCAACATCCCGAATGCGTTCGATGACATTGGCTACGTCATCCCTTACCCCCTGTATCTTCGCCACGGTGACCGGCTTGCCGCTTGCATCCGAATAATCGTTGCTTAAGGCAAAGCGCATGATACCCGCGCGGACGGAGGCGGCGGTTTGTGCGGCGGTTAAGCCCACCGGGGTGATACAGTTGGCCGCCGTGATGGCAAGAGGCCTTGTGCCGTAGTTGGGAACAATTGGTTTTACATCGCTTCTGGTTTTGTTTTCCCCAAAAAGAGCTTCCATCTGTCTTTTAGCGGGGGCGGCGGTGTTGAAGATTGGCTTGCCCGGTTTGAGAAGGGCGAGCTCCAGGGCGGCGGCGGCTCTTTGTCTTTGCCGGCCGGTTTGCAAAATGTGCTGCAGGTGGTCAGGGGTGATGGGCTTCCCCAAAAGCAGGCGTGTTTCGCGGGGGTATTTATCTTTGTTTGTCTCCCACCAGGCATAGATTTTCTCCGGATCAGGCCAGGGCAGGTTTTCGTCCGGGTCGGTTTCGACATTGTCATCCGTCGGGTCGTCATTGGGTCCTGCTTCAAAGCCTTCCGGCCAGGTTCCTTCCAGTTGCTCCCCGCTGATGTCGAGGCCGGTTATGAAGCTGAAGGATTGTGCTGCGATGCGTGCCAAAGCGGGAATCTTCATCTGTTTGACCAGCCACGGGATAAGCGCCGGATCTCCAATGATGCCCTCGCCAATGACGGCCAGTCGCTGTGAGTCGGCTTTTTTGGCCAGTTCGCCCTGCAGTGCCTGTGCCTCTTTTAAGTTCATCCTCCGTGCCGAGACCTGGAGGGCTTCTTCACGAAAGGGGCTGGTCTCATCGAGGATGATGGCCCTTAAGTGTTCCAGGCTGGTGGTATCGCCCAGCAGAAGGGAAGACCAGGCGGCCTGAAAACGGCTTGCAGGGTCGTGGACTTTTTGCCGGTTTTTCAGGTGGACGGGTATGAGCTTGTCGCCACGGCCACCCAGTTCGCCTACGGCTTTGAGGCTTCGCGCTCTCAGTCTGAGGTCGTCGTAGTAAAAGGCGTTTGCCAGAAATTCGCCCGGGTCGTAGCGGTGAAAGGCACTGGCAGCCATTCCGATGTATTGATGAACAGGGTCGGCTGACGCAAGGAGTTTTTTGATGTGCGGGAGGGCTTGTTCTAAAGTCAGCCAGCCCAAAGCTTCAATTATCGCCTCGGATGCAGTGGGCGTCTTTCCAGCTTTTTCCAGCAAAAGGCTGATGCGCGTCTCATCACCGCTTTCAAAGGCCAGAACGGCCGGTGCAAAAAAGTATTCGGGCAGGCCGCCTTCAAGACCGGCCATGCTGACTTCCCGGCCCTGCTCTCCGGCAACACGCAGCGCATCGATTTGGGCCTCCAGGCGTTCGTCCAATTCCAGAAGGCTCTGTAAATTATAGTGCGGCGCACAGACGGCTCTGGTCCTCTGCAGCCACAGAGAGGCGGCTTCCCGGGTAAGCTCGAAGCAGAGTTCTCTTGCAAACTCCTTCGCTTCGTCTGTTTGTGTTGTCGTGCTGTCCATATCTTACCTGTTTTGGCATCCGAGGGAGAGGTGGCTCTCTTGTAAAGAACGGGAGGGGCTCTCTCCTTGTGTTGATGTCTTCACCAGGAAGCGCTTCTTGCCCGGCTTCATGGCAGTATTCTTTTTCTTTTTCCTCCCTGGGTTAATCCCACCGGATAATGGACTTTATATTGTCACTTCTACCTCGGCGCCGGGTATCTTTTTCCCGCCGGGTAAGGCGGCCCGCCACAGCAGGCACATTCTTTCTTCCATCGGTTCCAATAGTATCGTCTCGAGGTTGGCTTTGGCGGTCTCAAATCGGCCGTTGATGTTCGCCTCGATTTTCGGCTCGTCTTCGGGAATGGTGAAGTTCAGTCTGCCCTGTTCCGAGAGGTTGACAAGTATCACAGGTTCGCCGCCTTTCAGATGTGGCGAAAAGATCAATCCGGGATGAGCCATATGGTAAAAGCGAGGGTCAAAGTCTTCGGGCATGCCCGGCATGATTGTTTTTCGCCATGTCTCATCGTAGGTACCCACGTAATTTATTCTCGGCTCCCAGTTGGGTGCGACATATCCGAAACAGGCCGGCGCAGGTGTGTCTGTCGGGCTTTTTATGAGGTCTGCCGGGTCTTCGATGTTGGGTAGTTCCATTCCGTCTATTTCACGGGCGCTGCGTCTGCCGGTAAAGCCTTTCCCTACCGGGTTTTTCTTTTCTGCAAGGATGTTTGCTGATGTCTCATCAATGATGTGCATCCCCCCGAAGGCGCGTTCGTAACGCAACGGCATGCGTGTAAACGGTCGGGGAGGATCAATCCCGAAACTCAAGAATCCCTTTTTCCATCGGCGGTCTCCAAAAATCTTCAAAATATGTTCACGTCCCGCAACGGAGATGCCGACGTTCATTTCCGTGACCGGCCTGCCGTTTGGGGAGCAGGCTTCCCCGATAAGCACAACATCGGTCCCCGGTTTTTCCAGATGGATTTCTCCGGCATATTTCAGGCTGGAGCGGCCGGGCTCATCCCAGTATTGATCAACTTCAATGATCGGCTGCTGGGTTTCCGCTATCGCCGGTGACGGCATCAGGTCGTAGGTCTGCTTCACCACGATATACAGTGTGTCCAGACCGCGCAGATTCGGACAGGTGTATATCTGTGCCGGAAAAGGTGTATCGTTCCTCAGGTGAAACATGCCGTCTGTGGCCTCCGGAATAATACTAATTAAGTTGAATGGAGCCGCCTTTGATTTTGTTTGCGCCCCGTGAATTACTCGAGATATATTCGCCTTCAATGATCACTTTGCCTGCCCTGGTGAGTGTGATTCGTGACTTGCCGCATTCCAAGACAACTTCTTCATCGGCCCGGAAGACCACTCGTTTACCGTCAATGAGAGCATCCCGGGGCCTTGCCGCCTGTCCTGAGGCGCGGTCTCCCTCAATATCCGTAATATCGTCAAGCAGCGAATATACGGCATCGACGATCAGCGGTCGCTGCGGGTCGTTATCGATAAATGCCAGCAATACCTCGCGACCAGCCGGATTGCTACCGGTCAGTATTTCCCTTTTGGCCGATACCGTGAGTCTGGCGGCAAGAGGCCCACGGGTGTTGCCGGGGTAATCAACGAGGATTTGTCTGTTGTCATCAAGACGGACGATCCTGCCCACAAGTATCGTGGTGTCGTGTCTCCACCTGGTGTCGATGTTTTTTGCCGCCGCTGTTTTTTTCACATCATCTCTCCAATTTAAGGGATGCGCTGCAGGCCGCCTCCGTTTTTGCCACCACCCTTTTTAAAAACAGGAACGGCGCGATAGCGTCTTACAAAAAAGAGGCTTGCGCTCTGATTGTTAATTCTGGAATATTTTGCTTGCCTCAATGGTAATGCTGTTTGCATCCATCACAATGGTCGAGCTGCCTACCTTGAGTGTGATTTTATTTTTTGCCTCCAAAATAAATTCATTGGCCTGCGCGGAGTGTTTCTTCTCGACTTTTTCATCGAGGTTCCCGTCCACAGTGGATTTACGGTCGGCCTTCACGTATTCGGTCATGTTGTTGGCCACCACCAGGGCTTTGTAGCCTCCGACCTCTTCGGCTTTCGCCCCGGCAACGGTCTCGTTCATCGCGCCGCCGACGGATATCTGATACAGGCCGCCGATGGTCAGTTCCTTGGCCGCGCCCACGGTCTCGGCTACGTTGATGGCGGTGGTATCGAACTTGTTGGCGCCCACGGTCAGCGTCATGTTGGATCCGATGGATTCGCTATGGTTGGCACCAACGGTGATGGTCTTGTTCATGCCGATGCTCTCGCTCTGGTTCACTCCGACACTTTTGGTGCGGTTGTTGGCGACGCTTAAGGTCTCGTCATGGCCGATGGTCTGCCCCTTGTCGTTCTTGATGAGGATGTTCCAGTCCTTCTCGCCCTGGAGATAGACTTCTTCCTGGCCGGCCATGTCTTCAAAGCGCAGTTCGTTGTAGCCGTTGGAGTTGGGGTAGCTTCTGGTTCTGATGGTGCTTCTGGTCTTGTTGGCGGGAAGATCGTAAAGAGGCATGTGCCGGCCGTTATAGACGCTGCCGGTGATGATCGGCCAGTCCGGGTCGCCTTCCATGAAGCTCACCAGTACTTCGTCGCCGATGCGCGGAATGAATACGGCGCCCCAGCCGCCGCCACCCCAGGTCTGGGCGCATCTTAACCAGCAGGAGCTGTTTTCATCGCGCTTCCCCAGACGGTCCCAGTGAAACTGGACTTTCACCCGGCCGAATTCATCAACGTAGATTTCTTCGTTTTCCGGTCCGACGACGGTGGCGGACTGGATGCCGTGGATGTAAGGCTTGGGGATAGACTTCAGCGGACGGTATGGAACATTGGATGGAATGACAAGAAAATGGTTATCATAATTGGCGCCGCCTGCAGCTTGTTCTTCCAGGCTCTGGGGCTGCTGGCCGGAGTGCTTTACTGCAAATACAAGATATTCTTTGTTGAATTCGCTTGAATCATGGCCGTTTATCGCAAATGTGTGGCCGGGAAGCAAACGAGGGCAGTTGCTTACGCCTTTGGCCTGATTGCGGGAGGCGGTATTGGCTGCCATGAAAGCACGGGTTAATTTACTGCCCCGGTCTTCCTCGCCATACTGGCCGGGGTAATCATAAATTTCATATTTTTGTATCGTCTCGTCTTTGTGTGTATCCAGTGTCTGCAATGGCACGGAGGGCATCTTGAAGTTGTAGTTGGTCTGTACGTATGTGCCGGGACGTAAACGCCGGGAAAACTCAATCAGGCTGATAACTTCGCTTTCCGGATTCAAGCCGCTGGAGGGTTTAAACTCAAGGGTTGTATTGCCGGCGATGGGCTTATGGCACACCGGGTCGTCTGCAAAAACCATGACGTGTTTGTCCTTGCTGTGCTCGTAGAAGTAGTAGATGCCTTCTTCTTGTATAATACGGCTTATAAAATCAAGATCCGTCTCCCGATACTGAACGCAAAAACGCCGCTTGTGTTCTTTGTTGAACAGACGGAATTCATAGCGGTCGGAGGGGATTTTGCTGTCCTTGAAGATGTCTTCAACTATCTCCTGAACCTGCTTGTCCTGAAATATTCTGCAATCCTGCTCCAGAGACAGTAGTTCGGTAAAGGGGACTACTTCCGCTGAATAGAGGTGCTTTGTCTTCCCGCTCTTTCCTTTATACTCAAACTTTCTGACGATGCCGTGAAAGCAGCGCTCCGAATCCATTCCCCGGACGGTCAGGACAGATTCTTTTTCAATGACGCTTTCAAACTGGATCTCCGACGAACTGGCCAGCGCAACGTCAAGGCAATATGGTGTGGAAATCCGCTCATGGGCGACAAAATCAACAACTTCCACGTCAGGCCCGCCCTGTATCTCAAATATTAAATTTGCCTCCGATCCCTTGATGGAATTCATAACGCCTCCTCACACTGATAATGGTCTGCAGACTCTTTGAAAGTAATTTACTGTTTTGATTTTTTCTCCCTGTGCATGGTCGGCCTTGGGCCCGACTTGTCTTGTCTATCCTTCATTTCATACTTCCCGGTCTTTTTATCCCAGATCAGCGGCTCGTAATAGTAATCACCGGATACCGCCGGATTGGATACATCAATCAGGATTTCCCCGGGAATGTCGCCCTGCCATTTGCCGTAGTAAACTATTAGATGTGTTGGAGAATCCATAGGATATATTTCAGGAAAGACCCCCACGGGGTTAAATTGAGCATCAACAATCAGAGGAAGAGGGAAGTCCTCCCACACCATTGAACCACGTGCCTGCAAATAATCATAGGCCCAGATGGACACAATGGCATAATCAGATTGTGATGTAGCATCTTTCTTTAAAGGGCATTTTTTAACAAAACCTTTATACTTATACCAATCTTGGGGAAGTTTCCGGATCTCGAAATCATCCATAACGATACAATTCGTTTCCTGGAGTTTTATAAAGCCGGGATAGAAAGGATCACTATCAGCCATCGCGTTCGACAAATCTATGAAAATGAAGACAGCAAGAACGGCAACAAACAAGGATAACCATTTATTTTTATAAATTTGATCCATGTGACCATACTCCTTTTTTAGGTGCTTTATGCGGTTTTTCCTGAACTTTTCTTCTTCATTACCGCTTTCCATTGTACTTCCAAAATTTAACAGCAGAGAATTTTCTGGATCCCCACGCATCATATACCGTTTTGTCGCCCCTGCTTTTGGCACCCGGCCAATTGCCCATAGATGTTGACATGGCTCGGGCATAGTAGCCGTGTTGCTGCGCAAGAACCAGATTGCATGTAACTCTATCTTTAAAGTAAAAACCGCCATTTGGTTTCTCCGGCCCCGGATAAACCACAATGACATGTCCGTGACCGGGTTCCTTCTTGCCGCCCACGACCAGAACTCCGTCGTTGGCCAGACCGGATAGTTCGGCCACGCTGACTTCCTGCCACTCGTCGCTTGTACTGATCTCATCAATCAGAGCGTTGGCATTCTTCCAGTTCTGCACCGGTTTATAATGTCTGATCACCTGCCACACCGCATGACTACATGAGTGGGGATTGGCGTCATATGCCTCATCGCACACTTTTTTCAGCTGATACACCTGTTCTTCAACTTTCGCGCCTGTCATATCTTTTGCTAATTCCTTTTAGCTTTCCCGTTCAGACCCATCCCGCATGTAATCGGGAAGGGCCTGAACGGGGATAAACAAAACGTTTGTGTTACCGCGGCACGGTCCAGGAATCTTCGGCTTCGATGCCGTCTGGCTCCCACGTCCATTTGATCTTCTTGTAGGTGAACGAAACTTCTTCCATGTGACGGTATGGCTCGTTCTCCGGCAAGAACGCCA
>JAGPFC010000035.1 GCA_018056685.1 Smithella sp. | reverse complement strand
GTGATACCCTTGGCGCGGTACCGGTTTTTTCAGGAAAGTCTTTTCCCGCCAATGCCCGGGCGCTTTCCAAAACGCATCTTTTATTTTTCGACCGGAAAGAATTTATTGAGCTCATTACCGGCAAACCCAATCTCATTATGAATCTTCTGGCGCTGCTTTCCATGCGCTTGCGGGAATTTACCATCCAGGTGGAAAATCTGTCCCTCAAGGAAATACCGGGACGCCTGGCTTCCTATCTGCTTTATCTTTCGCGGGATCAGGGTAACAAGGATTTAGTTAAACTGAATATCTCCAAAGTGCAGCTCGCCAACCTTCTGGGAACGGGACCGGAATCTCTTTCACGCGCCCTGAGTAACATGAAAACAAAAAAACTTATCGAGGAAGCGGGCACCCACATCCGCTTAATCAATCGCGAAGCGCTGGAAGCACTGGCGGAAAGAGGAAAAGTGTCCAATTAACTTAAGAATACGTTTGCTGATCAGTACTGTTTTCCCGCTGCTCGATTCGCCGTGGCGATGGCCTGATGCGCCAGATCAATCGACTGCCCCAGCGTGTTCAGCGTCTGGTCGGGATTGTGAAAACCCATGGAGTTTTCCGCGGCAATAAAATCCCAAAACCACTGCGCGTTGCGGACCAACTCCCGTGCCTGACTTAATTGGGTCTGATTAACGTCCGGTGTCGCACCCGCCTTTCCGATAACGTCATGCGCCCGTGCGATGGTCTGTCCCGCTATCCGCTGCAACTGGAATACGTTGTTTTGGGTTGCCCGGACACGTTCCGAGAGCCACTTTTCCTTCTGGGTGTGGCAGGTGCGGCAGGATGCCTGAATATGTTTCATCGGACTGGTTACCCAATGAGAAGAGTATTTACGTCCGCCTTCGCGCATGTAGGGCATATGACAATCCGCGCAGGACACGCCGGACTTGCCGTGAACCCCTTCGCTGAACAGTTCAAAGTCGGGGTGTTGCGCTTTGAGCATCTTGGCTTGCGAATCGAGATGCAGCCAGTCCATGTCGAATCCGAAAGGAATTTCTTGGTAGTAAGCGTACATATCCTGTGGCTTCAAACCTTTGTTCCACGGGAACGTCACGCGCTTGTCATCCGGTTTAAAGTAGTATTCCGCGTGGCACTGGCCGCAGACATAGCTGCGCATATCTTCGCGCGATGCTTTGGTGACATCAACGCCCTGCTTTTGCATGGCTTCCATAAACGCGGGATTACTGACGCGCAGTTTCATCGTTTTGGGATCATGGCAATTGGCGCAGACAATGGGGTGTTTGATGAGCGGCATCAATTCGGCAAGCGGCTTTTTGGCATAACCCCAGCCCATGTCTTTGTATATATCCCGCAAATTGGCCGTCTTGCAGGTCATGCACGAGCCGACCGTCGCCGGTGTGACGCGTTTTGTTTCTTTTAAATCATCCATGGAATAAGGATGGCCGCGATCTTCGGTGTAATCCTTGCTGAACGCCATGCCTTTGAAGTTGACCAGTATCTCCGGTTCCTTGACGGATTTCTGTTCTTTGATAGATCCGCCAAAACCGGTGGGTGAAGGCGCCATTTCTTTATTCTTCAAATAGCTCTGATATTCCAGGGGATAATATTTTCCCCATACAGCCGGATCATATTCCGTGTCTGAAATTGACGCCAGTTTTACTGTGTCCGATGGCTGCAGCAAAAAGACGCGCACCAGAATGACGCACGCAATAATCAAAGCGATCCCCAAGAGGGCGGATAAGAAAAAATTCTTACTTTTCAATTTTCATTCCTCCTTGATCTTTTCCTCTGCCGTGAACCAGATAACGGTGACATTTGATACAGTCGGCCCCGCCCTGTGCCATCGGCGTCGGGGCGACTGTTGAAGCGTGACATCGCAAGCAGTTGCCGTTGACGATTTGACGCGCGTGATCGGACAGGCCGAAAGCCACGGGATAATCACGCGCTGTTTCATGGATCAAATCATTGAGGCCGGCCTGTGTTTTGTAGGCAACCTGGCCGATAATATGTGTATCCGGCAGATGACATTCCGTGCAGGTATATTGGTGATGATTGGACGTTTTCCACTGCTGATGGACGGCTTTCATGCTGTGGCAGGATCCGCAAAACCGGGCATCGCCGGATTGATGATAGGCGCCGACGGCAATCGCCGCAACAATGATTCCGATGGCAATGCCGGACATTAAGATTTTAAATACGGTTGATTTCTTGATATTGTCGGGATGCATGAATCATTCACCGTACTATTTATGGTTTGAGACGTTGAATCAATGCATTTACTGGTAAGGACTTTAAACACAAACGACCTGCAAGTCAATGAAAATAAAATGATTCGGAACAGAACAATATTTTCAAATGAATATTATGGTTGACAAAATAGATAAATATATATATTTATATAAGTGTATGAACATCTAAATTAAATGATAGGTCAATTTCTATGGCGGAAAGATCAAACAAAAAGAACTGCTGCAAAGATATGGCGCGTCTGGCCGCCGCTTTTAAGGCATTATCCAATGAATCCCGTCTGGCGGTTTTTGAAAATATCCGGCTTTGTCAGGCAAAGGCGAGGCAAAGTCATGATAACCAGCCTTCCGTATGTAACGTTGCCAGCAATATTAATATTTCTCTTTCCACGATTTCGCATCATATCAAAGAGCTGCGTCATGCCGGTCTCGTCAAATGCGAGAGGCGGGGGCAGACAATACTTTGAAAGCCTGAAGATGAAACCATCAGGTCGATGGTTGAATATCTAAAGGATGTCATCAAAATCTGAAAAACCGGTTCTCCGCAATAGTTCTGTTGAATAGACCATTTCCTGATTTAAATTCGATAAATCGTCAGTGTTTATAATTTAAGGAGTTATAAATATTTTATAATTTATTTGTAAAATATCCTTGACAAAAGAATAATTCATGCTATATTTCGAAATATATCGAAATATAGATATATCAAAATATAATATGAGGAGAATATTTTATGTCAGTCAAAGAAGAAACAGGTAATAAGGGTTTTGGATGTTGTGATGCTTTCATGTCCAAATGTTTTAATCAGGGATCGGAAGAAAATGCAGAAAAGTTTGATTTCAAAAGCTGTGAACAAATGATGAAACAGTTCTGCGCCGCAAAAGATGTAAAATTTGATTTCGAGGCATGCCGGACGAAAATGGAACAATGTTGTAAAAAAACGGATTAAAACCAAATAATAACCAAAACATTCAGGAAATAGTTTCCCCGTGGCTCTTACACGGGGAAACTCTAACAAAAAACAAGGAGTAGAGAAATGACGGAAAATCATAATTCCAGCGGTGCAATGGGTAAAAGATTTCACTGCTATGAGATGTGTGGAGGAAAAAACAGCCGCATTTTCTGCGGATTAATTTTTATCTTACTGGGACTGTTCCTGCTTGGCAAAAGAGCAAATTGGTTTCCTGCTGACTTCATGATAATGTTTTGGCCGGCTGTGTTCGTCCTGACAGGCGTCTGGTTTATTATATTGGCGTTCATCAGGAAAAGGGCAAAGGATCAGCGAGGGATTCTTCATGACAGGAAGTAAATGTGCCAGCTGCAGCATGAAATCACGTTATGATAAAAAACCGGATTCCCTGATCAGCAAAATATGGAAATGGCATCTTACCTGGTGTCCGGGATGGAGGATCTATCTAAAATCTTTGCCGGAAAATGAAAAAATGAAATAATCAAAAAATATGGTTCAAAGAAACAAGGAACATTACATGAGTGTGCTGACTAAAACTTTACATTCTGATTACATCAAAAACCATACCAAAACCATTATGCTCATCTGGCTTCTTTACATACTGGGTCTTTTATCGGGCTTTATGCTTTTGGTTTTTCTTTTTATGGGTTCATATGCGATCGTTGATCTTGATCTTAATACCTCGAAGGCATTATGGTTCGATGCTTTTTTATCAATCATCTTTTTTCTGCAACACAGCATTATGGTTCGTAAAGGATTCAAAAAGTGGCTTGAAAAATTCATGCCGGAAATTTTTCATGGCGCCTTCTACGGAATTACGTCGGCCATTGCCTTGTTGCTGGTGCTGATATTTTGGCAGCAATCAACGGTTTTCATCGCGCATGCCGACGGAATGATTTACTGGGTTTTGCGCGCTTTGTTTCTCCTGTGTCTGTTTGGATTTTTCTGGGGTGCACAGGCTCTTGGTTCATTTGATGCCTTGGGCGTTAAGCCTCTGATGGATCACATCAGCAACAGACCAGGGAAACCACAGCAGATTGTTGCAAAGGGTCCTTATCGCTGGTCGCGTCATCCGCTGTATCTGTTTTTGATAATTTTAATCTGGGTGTGTCCGGTGCTAACTCTGGACAGGCTGCTTTTCAATATTCTGTGGAGCATGTGGATTGTTATCGGGACATTTCTGGAGGACAGGGATCTGCATCGCGAGTTTGGCAGCCAATATAGGGAATACAGTTCGCGGGTACCGATGCTCATTCCCTGGAGGATTCCGAAAAATTAGTTTCTTTAATAAAAAATAAATGCGCTCAATGATTGAGAAATAATCCCAGAGCAACCAGCACCGGCGTGGTGATATTGATGATGACATTCTTGACCATGAAAGGAATAAGGTTCGGTATATCATCAGCATGACGCACAACGCCGCGCATGACAGGGACAGCCAGAACCAGCGTCAAAAGTCCGAGCAGGGCGCCCTGAGGGAGCACCTCAAAAAAGCAACCGAAAATGATCACCGCATAATTCAAAATCAAAAAGAGAACATACACTCTGGCACCAGCCGGCCGCCCGATTCTTATCAGCAGATGATCACGGCCGAATTGCCTGTCCGGCTCAACATCCGGAAATTGATTGAGAAGCAACAAATCGTTGACCAGAAAAAAAGGGACCAGCGAAGCAACGGCTGCCGTCCAGGAATAATGTCCGGTCAAAATAAAATCGGTACCCATGACCATCAAAGGTCCGAATCCCAGGCCGGGGGCAATCAGGCAAAGAAACGGACTGCGCGTAATGAAAGGTGTGTAGGTATAAATGATCACGAGCCCGAGGATGCCGACCGGTAATATCCAGAGGCCGCGCTCCATCAAAAAGTAAATACCAATACAGGCCACCAGAACAATCGTGACAATTCCGCTCATCAAAGCCAGATGAGCTTTTGTGGGATTATTGGGCAGTGTCTTGGTGCCGCCCGAAAAAGGTGTTGCTTCTGTGACCAGATCCAGCCCGCTTTTGAAATCGTGATATTCGTTGAGCGCGTTGACGCTGATGTGTGCCATCAAAGCACCCGTTAATATCAATACGATGTATAATGGATTGAGAGTAGCGCCCGACCAGAAAGCTGTCGCGATTCCCAAAAGAACACAGGCCGGGGTTAAAATGAGAAAATTAGGCCGCATCGGGCCAATCAATGCGTTACTCATAGGATATCTCTTCTGTTGTTACAGACCATGAACAAAGATTACCTTGCGGCTTCCTCAATGGCGTCCTCGATCGCCTGAACATCTTTGCCTATGGATGGATTAAATAAATCGGTATCGATGCCGCCTTCAATCGTGAAGCTGTCCGCACCGAAATCCACTTTGATTTTATAGGTGCTGTGTCCGGCTTTCCGGCTCATTTTCACGATGCCGTATTCCTTGTTCTGTTCGTCAATGGTATAGGACATCCGGGTTCCCTGGGCGATGGCGGCAGCATACATCTTTTCATAATTCCGATAATCATATTTTACAGGGGCCCGCACAATTTGCGCACACGAAACCAGAAATAAAAGGATGATGAATATGCATATTTTTCTGACCATGGTCTTTTATCCTTAACTCAGATTATTGAATCAAATCAGGTTCATTTTTTTTAATACTGACAATTTTCCCTTTACTATCTAAAAAGTTATCATTTCTATGTCAAGTTATTGTTTTGTCTGATGCTGAATTCAGCATTCATCAAATTAAGGAAAGTTGTCAGCAAAAATAAATTTCAGTGTGCCGTAACATCAATGGCAGTATCCTTTATTGTAAGTGAATTCCAAAAGTTTACACATTCCCAGCTCACACGCTTTTTTTGCCTCACGACAGCCAAGCTCTTTTTGCCCCTGCAACAGGTAAGCCAAACCCCGGTTGTTGAAAGCGCCCGCATAGTTCGGTTTCAGTCTAATCGCTTCATTGAAGTCAGCGATGGCCTGCTGATACTGGCCGAGTTTTCCATAGGCAAGGCCCCGGTTGTTGTAGGCATCGGCATAATCCGGCTTCAATCGGATGACCTGATTGTAGTCATCAATGGCCTGCTGATAGGATCCGAGTTTATAGTAAGCGGTGCCTCTGTTAATTAAAGCAAGCATATAATCGGGCTTCAGGCGGATAGCGTCGTTGAAATGTTGCAAAGCCTCCTTCGTTTTACCGTCCTTTTCTAAAGCAACACCCATTAAATTATGCATCACATAATTATTGTTTGTTACATTCAAAGTGCGCTTGAAAAGTTCAATATCGTTTGTCCAGTAAGTGCATTGATGCCATGTGAATAGGGTCATCATGACAATCGCGACAATTCCCGCCGGCAGTAAAATATTCTTCCGGGTGGTGGGGTGGAAAAATAAAACCGGAAGGCCCCATGCCATCATCATGCCGATGCCGATGGAGGGCAGGTAATGGAAGCGGTCGGCCATGGCCTGGTCGTTGTCCTGGATAATTCCCAGAACAGGAAAAACAATGATTAGAAACCAGAACCATCCGACAAAAAGATGCGGCAGACGTTTCATCATGACCATCACAAAGGAGCTGATGAAAATTATCAAAAAAGCGGCTCCGATGACCTGCCATTCCGGAAAATGCGATGGAAAAGGATAGAAAAAAGCCAAATCATGTGGCCATAATGTTTTTTCCAGATACGTGACAAAAGAAACAAGAGCATTGGACAGACGATCCTCCAGCGGAAAGGAAGTATGGGGTCTGTTGAGACGTAAAACAATTGTGATGACCGTAAAGATTGCGGACAAAACGAAGAAAGGAATTTTTTCTTTCATCTGCCAGAAAATAAAGCTTTCTTTCTTCAAGTCAAAACGACCCAGCGGCCAGTAATCCAGGAGCATCATTACCACCGGCAGTGTCATAAATACTGGCTTGCTCATCAACGCACAGGCAAAACAAAAAAGAACGGGCAGATATCGCCGGGCAGCAGGTTTTTCTGTGTAATAAACATAAAGACACAAGGTCAGGATACAGAAAAAAGCGCTCAAAAGAGTATTGCGGCAAGTAATCCACGCAACCGGTTCCACGTGCAGCGGATGAAGCGCGAAAAGAAACGCGACAAAAGCGCTACGCCAGACAGCACCGGTCATGCGATTGAAAAGCCAGAACAGCAGCAACGCGCTCATGAGATGCAGAATCAGGTTTGTCAAATGGTACCCGCCGGCATGAAGGCCGTAGATCTGATAATCAACCATAAAGGACAACCATGTCAGGGGAATGTAATATTCCGCATGGATGGTGCTGAATGCCCAGCGAATGCCCTTCAGGGTTATTCCTGACTGGATATGGTTGTTCTGTGTAACATAAAGGCTGTCATCAACGAGAAAGAAATCAAATTGATTCACCTGCCAATAAATAGCAAGTGTGATCAAAACTAAGACAATAGAGAAAAAAAATTTCATTCCCAGAGTGCTGATATTTATCTTGCTTGGCATATAACTTTGTTTAGTTAAAAAATAAATTTATTTCCTGCAGTTGATCCAAATTATTTTCCGACATTTACATTTTATTGCAGTGCCCTTGTTCTTTGGCAAATTTGAATAATTTACACATTCCCAGAGAACAGGCTTTCTGAGCATCAAAACACCCCATGTTTTTGTTGCCCTGCAAGAAATGAGCATAGCCTCTGTTGTTATAGGCATCAGCAAAATTGGGTTTCAGATGGATGGCTTTGTTAAAATCATCGATGGCCTGCTGATACCGGCCGGTCCTGCCATAAGCCAATCCTCGATTGTTGTAACCATCGGCATGTTCCGGCTGTAGACGGATGGCGTGGCTATAATCGTTGATGGCCTGCTGATACCGGCCGAGTTTATAGAATACTGTTCCCCGATTGTTGAAGGCATCGGCATCACCGGGATTGATGCGATTGTAGTCATGAATAGACTTTTGGTACTGACCGAGTTTTTCATAAACCATTGCTCTGTTGAGGTAAGCGTCGGATTCAGAGGGATTCAGGCTGATGGCCTGATTGAAGTCGTGGAGAGCCTGCTGATGCCGGCCAAGCTTTACATAAACCAGTCCCCTGCTGTTGAAGGCATCGCTGGAATAAGGGGCCAGGCTGATTGCATGATTGAAATCGTTCAGAGCGCGCTGATACTGGCCGAGCTTTTCATAAACGCGTCCTCTGCCTACATAGGTATGAGCATAACCAGGTTTCAGACGAATCGATTCGTTATACTGGCTAATCGCTTCCTCTGGCTTTCCTTCCGTGAGCAGGGCGGAACCGAGAACGTTATGCGCCATATAATTGTTCTTCTCTATCTCCAAAGAATGACGGGATATGGTGGCATTGTCTTTCCAGTAACCGCATTGTTTCCACGCCATCAGTGCCAAGACGGCAATCAAAAGCATTCCTGCCGTTGCTAGAATTTTTTGACGCCAGCCTTGGCGGGGAAATAAAAGCGGAACGCTCCATGCTGTCAAGATGAAAATCCCTATGGATGGCAGGTACGTGTAGTTGTCGGACATGGTTCGGTCGCTGTTGAATATGATGCCGATCACCGGGGCGATGGTTATGGCGTACCACGCCCATCCGACAAAGAGAAAGGGCAGTCGTTTCATTGCCATCAGGATCGCAAAACTAATAACAACGATCATCCCTGCGGAACCCAAAACCTGCCAGAGGGGAATCTGATCGGAAAAGGGGTAGAAAAAAGACAGATCACGAGGCCAGAATGTCTTATGGAGGTAAGCCATAAAAGAAAAAAAGGCATTAGCCAGACGGGAAGCAAAAGGGGGACCAACTTCCAGCGGATTACCGCGAACTCGGTGAATGTAAAAAACCGAGAAAACCGATACCATGGATAATATGAAAAAAGGTGTTTTTTCCTTCAACTGCCAAAGTATGAGACTCCCCTTTTTATTTTTAATACCGATGCGCAACCGCGACAATGGCCAGTAATCGAGCAGAATCATAATCACCGGCAGCGTGACCACCATCGGTTTGCTCATGACGGCACAGGCATAGCATAAGAGAACGAGCAGGTATCTTTGGATTGCAGGTTTTTCCGTGTAATAGACGTACAGAAATAAAGTCAGCATCCAGAAAAATCCGCTCAGAACATCCTTGCGTTTGGTGACCCAGGAAACTGTTTCCACATGTAACGGATGGATGGCAAACAGCGCCGCGACAAAAGCGCTTCTCCAGACGGCTCCTGTCATGCGTTTCAGAAGCTCAAAGAGCAATAATGTGCTCAGAATATGAAGAATCAGGTTGGTGACATGATAACCGCCGGTGTTCAATCCATAAAGCTGATGATCGAGCATCAGGGAAATCCATGTCAGGGGGTGCCATAGTTTGGCATGGTCTGTATAGAAAGCCCATAGGACGCCTTTTGGTGTTATTCCGGACTGGATGTCATTATTGCTTGTAACATAAACGGGATCATCTAAACAGATGAAATCATGTTGACTGACCTGTAGAAAGACAGCGAGGGTAATAGCTACTAAAGCCAGGTATATGAGTAAAATCCTGTTTTGGAGATTGATATTCTTTGTCATCATCAGTTGTCAACTTCTCTATCATAGATGAGACTGCAGTTCAGCCTTTTTTATGAGGGGCGATAAAATGCCGCACGTCACATATGCCTCTCCCACAACCCAAGCACTGAATTTGTAATTGACAGGCTAACACCTTTTCCCTATATTTTTTAATACGATGAATCCATATATAACACAACTCAGAAACACGTGCATTCTTTTAACAAAATTTCTAAAAGAAAGAATAGACATTGTTGCAATCATTCTGATTGCTGTTTTGATATCCCTGCCGTCGATCTCACCTCTTTTGTCGGGTAATAAAGTTAACCTCAATGCAGATTTTCTTTATTACGCCAGTATGCACGAATCGGTAAGAAAAGCCGTTTTCGAATATCATACCTTTCCCCTGCGATCTTTCTGGGTCGGCGGCGGCTACCCGACTCTTGGTAATCCGGAAGACCCGACGTTAAATCCGCTGACATTAATCACCCTTGTTTTTGGATCCATTATGGGTCTTAAAATAATCGTTTTGATGTCATTGTTAATCGGAGGGATCAGTACCTATTTATTGACAAGGTATATTCTAGGATACACCAGATGGGGGGCGCTTTTTTGCGGACTCGTTATCGGTCTGAGCTTGTTTATTCCTTTAAGAGTGTATGACGGAAACACAAATGAAGTCTATGGTGCCTTTATTCCTTTATGTTTGTTATTGATCGGATTAGTTTGTCGTGGACGAAAGGCTGCGCTTTTAGCTTTGCCTTTCATTTTCTACATAATGCTTTCAGACGGCAAACTCAACGCACTAATGGCTTTTCTTTATATAGGCATTTTATGTTTTTTGGAGGTCATTCCTTTCCTGAATATCTTCGGAACAAAAGATTTAAACAAAATCAACGTCAGGCCTCTTAAGATTTTTGTTTGCGCTCTCACGGTAACCTTCTTGATCGGCATGCTGCGGATTCTTCCCGCTCTGGAACTTATCGAAACGCAGGGCGGTTTGAGAACACCCTTTCTTTGGTATATGTCCAATTCGTATGTGCCTCAGCACGTAGTGACGCCAGTGCAGTTATGGCAGAAATTAATAGGCTATGAAAGTCTTCATCTTTTGACAATCGGCGTGATCCCTGTTCTGATTGCTCTGGTCTCTTTTATTATGTTTCCTGTGAAGGCATTGCCGTGGGGCATTGTATTGTTCTTGTTTGCATGGCTGACTCTCGCCCATAATGTACCGTTGGATTTGTTAAAGATGCTTTCGAACCTGCCCGTCTTTAACGTCATTACCAATCCGCTTAAATATTTTGCTTTTCAGATCGTCTTTTCCCTGGTCATTGTTGCTGGACAATTTTTCTGGTTGTTGGCCAAAATGCGTCGAAAATGGCAGGAACCTCTATCGGCCATTGCGTTAATCTTTTTAAGCGTATGGTTTTTATATCCCAAAGTATATGAAATACAGGAAAATACATACACTTATGATATTCCGGTGGAACTTCTCATAAAGCAAAATGAATTTTACAATATACAGAGCACGGACACCAGACCTGTTGCGCGCCTTCGGACAGAGCCACTCCATTCCATCGCCTATACAAATACCGTCCGCGGTATCGGTACCATTGACTGGATGGCCGCCATGAAGCTAGACGAAAAAGCAGTACCTCAATACTTCGTGGATGAGGACGGTACCTTCATCCCCAATCCCGAATATCAAGGGGAGGCCTATTTTACTGATATGCAGAATAAAGCGGCACCGGTTTTTCGCCCCAATTCTATTATTGTTCAAGTCAACTTGAAAACGCCGGACATGCTCATCATTAATCAGAACTATCACAGGGATTGGTATACAGACAGAGGGAGAATTTTTGACAAGGACGGTTTAATCGCCCTGCATTTAGATGAAACAGGGACCTACAAAGTGACATTACGATATATCTCCCGAAGTTTTTTTATCGGTCTCATGGTAAGCATTTTAAGCCTGATAACACTGATTTTTGTTTGTTGGAGTTACAAGTCGGGGCGGCTCATGAGATGGTCAATTGAGGCTCCGGTTTGCGTTCGGTGGATGCCCAAATTTATCCTGTGGCTTATACATTAGACATTCATCAAGGAGAAGTACAAGATGAGCAACCGTTCCTGAAAAAATCTTTTTTTCTAAAACGAAGATGAACGGGGCTCATTAATCTGTGAACCTCCCTCATTCATTGGCAATATACAGCACCACTGTTATGATTTTATTAATCAGTCATGCCCATATGTTATGCATTTTTTGCTGGACGATTATCTATTCCTTTGACATACAGGAGCATTCTGTATATGGTTCGTCACAAAAAAAAGTATTCAAAATTTATTTTTTTAATGTCTTGGCCGATATCATCACATATCGGCCATAAAACTAATTACTATGAGTCAGTTATTCAGTTTAGCAAGCACATATGAATTGCTTTGCAACGTATGGCCTCGTTTCCCTTACTATATACCGGGAACCCAAAGATTGTTTAAACCATTCCGCTACTTATTTAATATTACGAACAAATGCAATTTGGCCTGTGTGTATTGTTGTCAAAAGACAAGCATGTCCCAGAACAGACCCGAACTTTCTTGTAATGAAATACTCGGGATTGTCAAAAAGCTACCACGCTATGGGGTGATTGCGTTATGCGGAGGCGAACCTCTTTGCCGGGAAGATTTTCTGGAAATCGTAAAAGGCATCCATCAACTCAAAAAGAAAACAACGCTTCTGACAAACGGATTATTGTTAAATGATGCTGTCATTTGTGGAATAATTCAGAACAAATTGCTTAACATAGGCATCGCCGTTGATGGCGATCAACCATACTATGAAAAAATAAAAGGAAAGGGTAATTATCCGCTTCTGATGGATAAACTGGACCGATTGACGTTTTATAAAAAAAAATTAAGAACTAGTCTTCCGGCAGTAGATTGGAAAGTTACCGTCTTTCCAGAAAACGTTCGGCAACTTCCCCTTCTTTATAAACAGGCCATCCAGTGTTGTGCAGACACCTTCACTGTTTCGTTGCCTAAAAAAAACGATTTTCAATTCAGTGATTGTCTCCACGGGCTGGAAGTTCTTGATTGCCCTCCTGAACCGGAAGACCATTTTCAATTCCCCGACGATACGCGAATGATCTACGAAGAGTTGTTGTTGATGGGAAAGCATGCCAAAACGAAAATTCGAGTATATCCCCGGTTAAAACATGCTGATGACCTCATCAATTATTTCAATCAATTTGAAATTCAGCAAAGATATGCGAGATGTCGTGAACCATGGTGTGGTTTAGTCATCAGTGTGATTGGTGAGGTTTATCCCTGCTTATCCGTAAAGATTGGTGACATCAGAAAACAATCATTATCCCGGATTCTTTGTTCTCCTGAAAATACCCAATTCCGGAAACGATTAAAGAAGCAGGGAATCTTTCCATTATGCGATGGCTGTTGTTATGCTAAATTAAAACCTGTGAACAAAAAAGGTGGATCTGCTTGTGCGTAAAATACTTTTTATCCATCCGAGAGTCGGTTATATGGATGCCCAGCGCAACAGGCCTGCACCGCCGCTGGGCATTCTTGCCGCGGTCTCGTTTTTAAAAAATACCTATGAAATAAATGTACTGGATCAGCGGCTTTTTTCTTCTGACAGACATTTTTACGACCGCCTTCGTTTTTTATTACAGGAAAAACCTCTTTACGTCGGACTCTCGGTTTATACCGGAAAGATGATTACGTTTGCGCTGGAAATAAGCAAGTATATTAAAGAAAATTCATCTATTCCTGTCGTCTGGGGAGGCATTCATCCTTCTTTATTGCCGAAACAAACACTGGAAAATCCCTACATAGATTATGTTATCCAAGGCGAAGGCGAACTGACCCTGCCGGAATTTTCAGATATGCTGGCGGTACACGGACAAAATCTGCCGCCGATCAAAGGTGTTTGGCTAAAAAAAGAGGAGGGTATCAGTTTCGGCGGTGAGAGAGATTTCGTCAATCTGCAAATGATGCCGGCGATTTCCTACGAACTGATAGATTTAAATCATTATGTCCAATATTATAATGGAAAAAAGTACATCTATTATCAGGCCACGAGGGGCTGTCCCCGTCAATGTGCCTATTGTTACAATCTTGTTTTCAACAAAGGGAAATTTCGTGCCAATCCCGTTGAGAAAATCATCGGTGAAATAAAAAATTTACGTGAAAATTTTTTTTTCGAAGGCATATATTTTATCGACGACAATATTTTCGCCCTTGGCAAGGAATACATCATGAATCTTGGAGAAGGTCTGAGCCGTATCGGACTTTCATGGGCTGTCCAAGGCAGTGACATTGTTGCGCTCAAAGAATATACCGAAGATGATTTTAAAGTGCTTGAAAATTTCGGACTTACAAGATTGACCGTCGGCGTGGAATCGGCATCCGGGAAAATAAGAACGCTCATCAATAAAAAAGGAAATGCGACAGATATTGAACAAGTTATGAGGAGGTTGAGCAAGACAAATATTCTGATCTGGTGCAGTTATATTATCAACTTTCCCGGAGAGACCCTCCAAGATCTCCGCGAGTCGATAAGATTTATTTTGAGATTGCAGAAAATCAACAGGAATGTCCGCAACAGCCCATTTTACAAATACACACCATATCCGGGGACCCCTCTGTATGAGCGGTATAAAGATATTTTCCCTGGTCCTGAAAAGCTGGAAGAATGGGGAAGGGTCGGATATGAAAGAAAACACTCGGATATCTTTGTTGATCATCTCAAGGATCCGGCATTCTTTCAGTCATTATTTTTAACCAGCCTGCTCGATGACAATAAAGTATCCGATTTTTCTGAAAGTAAGCTTTTAATCTGTCTGGCCAATGGTTACCGTCCCATTGCCCGTTGGCGTTTGAAGAAACTATTCTTTAATTTCAATATAGAATTATTTCTTTTTAAAAAGTTTTTTCCTGATATATTTTAACATGCATGATCGTTTCTTTTTTAAGGTATTTGAAAAACGATGAAGTTGACGTTCGTTAAAAAACGCACAAGGATTGTTTAGATGTCCAAAGTGCTATTGATTAAACCGAGGTTGCTGAACATCGAATATACCGGCATCACGCAGCCACTGGGACTCATATACATTGGCGCCACGTTGAGGAAAGCCGGTCATGAACCGAGGATCCACGATTGTGCTATCGACCATCAAGACCTTCATATACTGAAGCGTACACTGGAAAACTGGAAACCCGATTTTATCGGCGTAAGTATCATTATTACTGAACTTAAACAAACCGAAAAAATCATGAAGGTAGTACGCACCATACTTCCCGATGTTCCTGTGACTTTCGGCGGACCATGGCCGACGGCAAATCCTGAAAAAGCACTCAGATCATATGGAGCCGATTTTGTGGTTCTCGGGGAAGGAGAAAAGGTTTTCCCTGAATTGATCAATGCCCTTGATAAAGGCTTGCCGACAGAAACCATACCCGGAACAGCGTCCCTGCTCAACGGTGAAGCAAAGATAAATCCGACCCTTTATCTTTCCGAAGATGAACTGAACACGATGCCCCTGCCCGCCTGGGACCTTCTGGATCATAATCTTTATGCAAGCATGCATTCCATGGACTGTGTTGGTTTCAGGCCTTATATGACAGTGGTTACATCCCGCGGCTGTCCTTATCGATGTGCATACTGCCACCACACCATGGGAAAAAAATTCAGGAAGCGCTCTGTGAAATCTGTTCTGGGTGAACTGGAAGAGCTGCGTTTCAAACATGGCTTCAAAGATTTCGAGATCGTTGACGACTGTTTCAATCTGGACCGTGAAAGAATGCTGAAAATCCTTCATGGGATCAAAAATCGACTCGGTGACGTGAAACTTTATTTTCCCAACGGCGTTCGAGCGGATATGCTTGAGCCGGAAGACATCACTCTTTTAAAACAGGCAGGCGCGGTTTCCATGTGTTTTGCGATAGAAACATCCAGTTCACGAGTGCAAAAATTAATTCACAAGAATCTGAATGTTGAGAAAGCATCACGGACAATCACCGAGGCTGTCAACAACGGAATCTACACAACAGGCTTCTTCATGATTGGATTTCCCACCGAAACCCTTGAAGAGGCCTCGGCAACGATTGATTTTGCCATTCGTTCGCCTCTCCATCGGGCCTATTTCTTTAATCCAAAGCCATTCGCGGGTACAGAACTGGCAGACATGGCACAGAATATCCTGAAGGACAGGAATAGCGACATCGAATTGTTCGATAACAGTTATTTTGTCAGTTCTATCAATATTTCGGCCATGTCGGACAACGAATTGGAAAGACTCTTTCAAAGTGCCTACAGGCGTTTTTACATCAGTCCTCAAAGAATCATGAGAAATGTTCTGCGGCATCCGAGATTTTTTTCACTTCCACGGTATGCTTTCATCGCTTTGTTGAAGATGCTGTCTATGAAATTCAATACAAGATAATAACGGGGCTGTTCTGCCTGTGGCGGGCGCATCCAATATCTGGCGACGGGATTAGAAGGTGTTGAATAAAAAGTTACATTTACCGTTACACGTCTAATCCTATTTTAATTTATCAGAAGCACTCGTGGATCGATTTACAGGCAAAGGAACATTATCGGGTAAATCACCAGGAATCAAAATGAAAGAAAAGTTGATCCATCCAGAATTCCATCCAGAATTCCCTTGACATAAGAAATCGGGTTTCCTATGTTACGGCAAACAACAATTCATTTTTATAACAATTTACAATATAATCCATAACGTGCGAAATAATATCGATATCCTTTTAATGCAACCTCCTCATCAGCAGGACGCAAATGTTCCCTATCTGGGACGCGAGATGCCCCTGGGGATTGCCTATCTGGCCGCCTATATGGAAAAGGCCGGTATTTCGGTCGAAATACTGGACCTGAACATTAGCGAACATCCGTTACTGGAACTGGAAGAAGCCCTCAAAACGCTGTGTCCCCGGTTTGTCGGCATATCATCGTTCACGGTGGATATCCCGGGTGCTGATACGCTGGCCGGTTGCTGCAAGTCAATCCTTCCCGGTGTCACGACCATTGTCGGCGGCATTCACGCCACAGCCCTGCCGCAAAGGACGCTTGCTGAGTGCGAACACTTTGATTATCTGATCCACGGACAGGGAGAGGTGCCGCTGACGCGGCTGATTCAATCCATCAAGGGGCATCAGGATGTTCGCGGCATCAACGGACTGGCGTACAGAAACAACGGCACGATCACGGTCAATCCTCGCGATCAGTATCTGTCTCTGGATGATCTGCCTTTTCCGGCGCGTCACAAATTAAAAATCGATGCCTACGCCCCGCATCCTCAGAAGTACATAACCCTGCCCAACACCGGTATTTTCAGCAGTATTGGCTGTCCGTTTCGGTGTTCCTACTGTTCCGTCCATCTTGTGCATCCCCGCTTTACGGCAAGATCTCCGGAGAACGTCGTCCGGGAAATGGAGGAATGTGTTCAGCGGTACGGTATCCGGGATTTCCGGTTTTTCGACGATTGTCTGACCGTCGACCGGAAACACATCACGGATATCTGCAACCTGATCATCTGTAAAAAATTGAAGCTGCACTGGAACTGCCAGAGCCGGGTCGATAAGGTGGACAGGGAGCTTCTCGCGCTGATGAAGAAAGCCGGCTGCCATCAGATTACGTACGGAATCGAAACAGGCACGCGGAAAGGATTGCAGCTGATCAACAAGAAAACGACACTGGAACAGGCGGAGGCGGCCATTCAACACACAAAGGAGGTCGGATTAGAAAGCGGGGGAAGTTTCCTGCTTGGGATACCGGGCGAAACGGTCGAGGATATACGGGATACCATTGCTTTCGCGCGCAAGCTCTCGCCGGACATCGCAACTTTTTATATCGTCAAAGCGTATCCCGGAACCGCGCTTTTTGAAAAAGCAATCGAAAAGGACAGGGAGGCGCAGATCAACTGGGAAGACTATATCATCCAGGGGTCCCCGCTGTTTGATATCGGTATCCCGAAGGAAACCATGCTCGCTCTGGTCGAGGAAGCGTATCATCGTTTTTATTTCCGGCCGCGCTATGTTTGGCAGCGGCTGAAAAAGATTTTCAGGTCGCCCCGGCGTGAAGCGAAAATCGCTTTCAAGGGGTTTCTGATGGTTGCCTCCTATTTCAGGAGGCGATGACCGAACAATATGTGTTCCATTCTTTCATCACGTCCCGCAGATGATGCGGACAGGACTTTCATCACATGAACCTTCAAAATCCACAAAAGTTCAATTTGCAAGCGATATCCATTATCAGGACCCTATTCAGGGTTATCTTAACCTGGGCGGCGACCCTTGTCATTCTGGCCTTTATTTTTTCCAGGATCCATCCCGCAGACGTCCTTGCCCTGCTGAAGAATACGAATATCGGATACCTGAGCTTGGGCATTCTTTTTTCACTTCTCGCTCACGTGTTCTTCTCCCTGGCGAGATATCAGAATATGATCAGGCTTGTGGGCGGACGCCTCTCCTGGGGCGAAGCCGTGATGCTCAGGATGGGATGCAATGCCGTCAAGGGTGTCCTGCCCTTTAAAACCGGGGAACTGGCCATCGTGGCTTATATGAAGAAAATGCACAATCTTTCCTATCCCAGAGGCTTCTTTTCCGTTTTATTCGGCAATGTTTTCAGTTTGATCGTGCTCCTGCTTTTTTTCTCGGCCGGCGGTATCTTCTATTTCAGCAACCGGCATCAAAGCATTATCTTTGCCCTGACGTTCATGCTGTTTTTTTTAGTACTGATTCTTTTAAGTTTCCGGCGTATGCCGCCGTCCGTGGCCGGATTTTTAAAAAAACATTTCCGGCTGCCTGAAGATCTGGCGTCTTTCATGGAAATATATGATCCCGCGACGATGAAGAATATTTTTTTTCATTCGCTGGGCATCGAAGGCTCTAAATTGCTCATCATTTTCACCGTATTAAAATCGCTCCAGATAGACATTTCGTTTGACGCGCTATTGCTCTGGGGGTCCGCGACCATCCTGGCTGCTTATTTGCCTGTGACTTACTGGGGACTGGGCGTCAGGGAAGCAACGGTTCTGTTTCTCTTTGCGGATTACGCGACCCCGGATAAATTACTGGCCGGCGGGCTTTTAATCACTTTTGTGGACAGCGTTCTTCCCGTTTTGTTGGGATTATTCTTTATCAAGCCATTTCTGGACAATCTGTTCAGTGGCAAAAAAGCGGGAACAAACACCATAGACAGGTGAAAACTTGACGATTTTTCACGTCTTATAAAATTATTTCCTGTGTGGTACAGGGATGCACAGTCTGCACACGTGAAAGATATCTTTTTTCATTGACAAAAATGTTATGAATAGATTGTTGATTTGTGTGTAACGTGTTATCTGTCGGATACGTGAAGAAATAAAATGAGAATTGCATGCGTTTTTAATCCATTCAAATATAAGCTGCATGAGGAAAACCTGAAAATTGTTCAGCGGTACTTCGGGCTTTTCCCTCCACTTTCGCTGGCGTGGGTGTGCGCCATCGCTGAGAAAGCCGGGCACGACGCCCTGCTGATCGATGCCCGCACGCTGCGTTTGACCAAAGAGGATGTGCTGGACCGTCTGAAAGCGTGGAAACCGGACATCCTCGGCTTCATGATGACGACCTACATGTTTCGGGAAACGCTGGAATGGGTGAACTATCTGAAGAAAAATCTCAAGGTGCCGGTGATTATCGGCGGATACAACCTGAGGGTTTATCCGCAGGAATCTGTTTCCGTTGACGGGCCTGATTTCGGCTGTTTCAACAGCGCGTATGACACCCTGCCGCGTCTTTTGGAGGAACTGGCGGGGCAGCGCCGTTTCCACGACGTGCCCGGTCTGATTTACAAGGAAAACGGCCAGGTCCGGATGACCCCTTATGAGAGGGAACCGAATTTCAATGACTATCCGAATCCGGCCCGGCATCTTCTGCCGAATGATCTGTACGCGGAATTTACAACGGAAAGAAAGAATTTCACCGTCATGGTAACCAGCAAAGGCTGTCCGAACGGCTGCCTTTTCTGTGAAGCCGGTCATACGGCCTACAACCCGCGGAGTCCCGAGACGGTGATCCGTGAAGTGCAGGAGTGCTACACCCGGCACAATATTCGCGAAATCGACTTCTTTGATTATGATTTTTGCGTTGACCGCCGGCGGATTGAAGCCATCTGCGACGGGATGATCAAAAGCCATCTGGATTTGACGTGGGCGTGCCGCGCCCGTATCGATTATGTTGATGAAGCGCTGCTCGGCAAGATGAAGTCGGCCGGTTGTTCGCGCATCTATTTCGGCATTGAGTCAGGTGTGCAGGAAATTCTTGACCGGCTGAACAAGGGCATCAGCCTGCAACGGATTCGCGACACGATAGAAATGACCAGAGGCTTTGGGATCAGGGCGCTTGGTTTTTTTCTTGTCGGTTCACCGGGGGAAACGCGGGAAACCTTCCGGCAAACCATCAAGTTTGCCAAATCGCTGAAGCTGGATTATGTGCAGTTTTCCAAACTGACCGCCAAGCCGCTCACGCCTTACTGGCGGCAGATGATCGGGGAAACCGGTTTTGATTACTGGCGGGAATACATCCTCGGCCATGTGGAAGACAAACCCCTTCCACGCCCCTGGACTTCCCTGACCAATGAAGAGATTGATCACATCACGAAGAAGGCCTACCTGATGTATCATTGCCGGCCGATGTTTCTCCTGCATCACACTCTGCAGGTGAAAAGCTGGAGCGAGTTCCGGCGGAAATTCTTCGCCTTTCTCGAGATGATCTTCCGCCAGGAGCGGGTCAGCACCCTTGATGAAAACTTCGTGGCTTATCCGGAAAACAGAAACAGGATTTCAATGTGTCGGGCAGATTTCAAGCATAAAAAGCCTGCCTGAAATTTCCTCGCCGTGAGTGCGTTTTTTTTGAAAATTTATTTTGAGAAAAATTTTTTCGCCATTGCGCAAAAACAATATTGAATCCGACGGTATATAATTTGTCCGTCTTGAAGGAACTATTGATTGCGGGGTTAAAACATTCGGCAAACAGTCATGAATTTTAGGCTTGACATTTGTTTTTGGGCTGTATATAGAGTACTACACGTTAAAAACTATTCACCAAAATTTAGATGGTTCATTATTATATTTAAGGAGTCCTTTTGGGGATGCAAATTCACTGTAATCAGACAGGGGGGAGGTTTTTCTTTTACGGGAAAATATTAACCTCGTTGTTTACAGCTGTTTTATTTATTGCCCTGTCGTCTTCCGTGAGTTTTGCGCCGACGAAAATCAGCCCCAAACCTTCTAAAATGAGTGACTCCGAGCTGGCCGATATTGACGCTCAGGCTTTTTTTAAAATAGAGCATTTTGCCAGTACGGATGAATTCTGGTCGTCACCCACTTTTATTTCTTCGTCCCAGGATTGGGTGAGTGGTACAGAATACACCAGTTACCAATGGCCGGTGTACCATCGCTACAGTACCGGCAGCCAGAATGTGATTCGGATCAGTCTGGATATGGAAGTTCAGGCGCACGGTTTTGTCGAGAGCCAGAAGATGGGGTATCGTTACGGTTATCAGGGGGGAGCGGGAACTAATGAATGGGGCTGGGATATCGATTTCCTGAATTTCTGGATGGGAGACCGCAGTTCCAGCGGCACAGGCGCGCCACTCATCCTGGATGGTCTTATTATGGATTTCGGTTTTGACAATTTTGGAAATAATGCTACCCGGAAGCTCAATTATATTGAAGTGGGCAGCCTGAACACTACAGGCAATGTTACACAAACCCTGGTAAAAGTTAACGGGTTGTTCGTCCAAGGCGGCACCGGAACGAACAATGGCATTGCTTTAAGGCAAACGGCATCAGGAACGAGAGTGGTGAATTTCAACAACGACGTTTTTACGTTTGTTTTTGCCAACAAGTATAATTACGAAACGCATACAGGAAACACCCCTGCTCTCGGTAACGTGGAGGGGACTTTTGTCAAAATTCCTAACTACCATACTGATAATAACCTGCACAGACCGGGTGATGGAGGCGTTTGGTGATAAATTATCCGTCGGCGGCAGCGCCGCGGTTTTATGAAAAAAAGCAGTAAGTGATTTCGTTGGATTGGGAGTAGAAACAGAAGTAATGAACCATGCTGAAGAACAAACCGGTGTACGGGCTTAAACGGAAGAAGTCAGCTTTAAAGCCCGTTTAAGCAGGGTAAACGGTTTTTTCGTCAGCGCAACAAAAAATCTTTGGGAGGAGAGAAGATGAAGAAAGTTTTATTGTTTGCAGTATTAGCTATGTTTTTGATGGTTCCCATGTCATTTGCCAAGACCGCCATTACCGAAAGCGATCTGGCAGCCGT
>JAGPFC010000014.1 GCA_018056685.1 Smithella sp. | reverse complement strand
GGGCGTGAGAGTACTGAACGTAATAAACAGGATTTTCATTGGACTGCTTCTTGGCCAGTTCCAGATCAAAATCCAGATGGCTGTCTGAACGACGCATCAAAAAATTATAACGGGCGGCATCCCTGCCGACTTCATCGAGGACTTCGCGCAACGTTACAAATTCTCCGGAGCGGGTGGACATGGCCACCGGTTCTCCGGCCCGCAAAAGATTTACCAGTTGCACCAGAATGATTTTCAGGGATAGCTTATCGTATCCCAAGGCCTGAATGCCCGCCCAGAGCCTCGGCATGTAGCCGTGGTGATCGGCGCCCCAGACATCAATCAGCATATCAAAGCCGCGCGAAAATTTATGATGATGATACGCGATGTCCGCAGCAAAATACGTCGGATCTCCGTTTTGGCGGATCACGACCCGGTCCTTTTCGTCGCCGAAGGCTGTTGATTTAAACCAGAGCGTTTCACCTTCGGAATAAATAAAGCCTTTCCGGCGCAAATCATTGAGCAATTGATTTACGCCGTCATCTTTATACAATTCCTTTTCACTGAAATATTCATCAAAAACAACGCCGAAATCCTTTAAATCGACCTTGATTTCGTCAAGAATGGTTTTTCCTGCCACGGCGGTAAAATAGGGAATGGCGACCGACTCTTCGGACTCAAGATATTTTTCCCCTTCCTGACGAAGAATATCCCGGGCAATCTCTTTGATATAGTCGCCCTGATAACAGTTTTCAGGAAATTCAATGGGGTATCCGCAAATCTCCCGGTAGCGCAGCAGCACCGATCTGCCCAGATTATTCATCTGATTCCCGGCATCGTTAATGTAATATTCGCGGGAAACGCCATAACCGGCTGCATGTAACAAACTGGCGATGACATCGCCGACCACCGCGCCGCGAGCATGCCCGATATGCAGCGGTCCCGTGGGATTGGCACTGACAAATTCCACCTGAACTTTTTTCCCCTGGCCCGAATCCAGGCGTCCGTAGCGATCGTTTTGTTCTTCAATGACCTTCATGGCCCGGTGCCAGACGTTTTCCTTAAGAAAGAAATTAATAAAACCGGGGCCGGCAATCTGGGCCTTATCGATGATCTGATCATCATCGACGATGTTTTCCAGAATCGTCTGCGCGATTTTCCGCGGATTCTGCTTCATCTGCGACGCCAGAATCATGGCGGCATTGGCGGCATAATCGCCGTGCTCGCGGTTGGCGGGCGGTTCGACTTCCGGATAAGGCAGATGGACATCGGGAAGCTCTCCTTTCTGCCGAGCATGATTCAGAGCGTTTTCTATAATGTTGATGATTTTATTTTTCATAATTTTTGCAACCTGTAAAAAAATGACAAGCAGCTTTCATTATCACGTGCCGCCTGTCATCGCAAGCCCAACCATATTTTTCTTAATGATTTAATAAATGATTAAAATGTAATATCCTTATCATCGGGAATGAGTGTGCTGTCATCGGTTTTGCCGGTCTTTTAGCGCCTCATCCGTCGGCATTTATTCATTTTAAAAAAATCTGTAACGTGATGGCGGCAAATCCGGTAATGATTCCGAATTTGCCGCCATGTCAGTTATTTTTATGTGATATCTCTGTCCTGTGTTACGTCATATGGATCTTTACTGCAAACGCCGGTCCCGCCAATAAAGGACATTGGTCATACTGGAATTCTTTGCCGCTTTCCCCATTGTCTGGGTCAGCGCTCCTGTGCCGGCACCGCCGCTGGCTGTGGCATAAATATCCGCATCCTTGTATTGAGGAGCATAGGAAATCAGGATGGAGGAACCGATGCCATGTCCCATATAACTGGTTCTGGTGCCGATATCACTTGGGTCGTCGGGATTTGCGTCTCCTCCCGCACCGGTTTTGTAGTTGAGTTTATAGAGAAACGCATCGCCGGATCTGCCGCAGGCGCTGTCTTCCTCTTGATCGGGCACATAGGTGGCGTAATATACCATTCCGCCGAAAATTGCCGGATCCGAGATCATCTTTTCTCCGATGGGATTGGAAATGACTGTGCTATCCGAACGCGTCAGAGGATTGGTGGAAAGATTAATGTACCAGCCGTGCTTTTCGCTGGAATCGGTATAACGGGAAGACGTGATGTTTTCCAGCTGTGAGGATGAATACGTAGCGGTAAAATTGGGGTCCTCCTTAACAGCGTAGAGCCTGTTTTTTGTTTCGCTGGTATCCGGATTGGCTTCCGTCGGTTTATAAGTCGGATCATTGTTTTCGCCGGTTCCGAAGAATATCCACAGATTGTGGTTGTCGTCGTAGGTTGCCTGCGCCATCGTAAAGATCTGTTTATGGGCATTGCTTGGCGTTGCCATGTTTGCCCCTCTTTCGGCATTGGTCGACGTAAACATAAGGCTTCCCGTCCAGTCGGAGGTTGTGCAGGAGGTGCAGGGCGAAGAGGTATAATCTTCCCTTCCGCATTCGGAACAACTTGCATCTTTGGCGCAAAGCCGGAACCGCCACATATTTCCGCCCAGATCTCCGAGATATACGGTATCGATAAACTGGTCATTATCCAGATCCAGAGGCAACGGAGAGGCCGGGAAAGAATAAATCATATTGGCGTTATTGGCGCGCGTATAGCTCCAGATGATATTGCCGTTTCGCAAATCAACGACATAGAAACCCTTTCCTGCGCTGCCTGTAGCCGGGGTATTACAACTGCCGGAACATGTTGCGGCGCTGTAACCGCCGCCGACAAATCCGACCCATCGTTCCTCGCCGCCGACTTTAATACGTCCGGTCTGCATCTTGCTCCAGGCCTGGCCCAGATAGGGCGCCTGCGACGATGTCGGCATCAAATGCCATAAGTAGCTCGGCGTTGTGGAGGTCGAATTGGTCACATTCATTGCATGAAGGCCGCAGTAGTAGGGATAATTCGTAGCGTCATACGTGGCGCTGAAATCGGATGCGCTGGCGGAGTAACAGTTGGATGATCTGCTCCAGAGATAATTTCCGGAGCCCTGCCCCAGTGTGAAGGTCACGATGGTTTTCCAATCCGATGCGCTCTTGGTTGTTCCGCTGCTCCAGGAAGCCGGAAGCCAGACATCCGAGACCTGCAGAGGACCGTCAATGAAGAAATCGTGGGCCGAGAGCGATGCGCGGTCGTCATGGGAATTATGGGCGATGGGGGCAATTTTCTGCAACAGATTGGGCGGAATGAAGCTCCACAATTCTTCGCCGCCGGATGCGCACTCTGCTCCGTTTCCTGCCCGGAAAGCATGCAATTGGCCGTCGTTGCCGCCGGCGATCACCACCTGATTGCCGTTCATGGCGGTTCGTTCATGGGCGCTGCGGTGGCTGTTAAAGGATGTTGATGAGCACTCCCTCGGATCGAAGAAAAATTTTGAAGGCGTCTTGACAGCAACAGGGTTTGTGTGAAAGAGATCGCCCAGTTTCCAGTTTTCCAGATTGTATGCCGGTTCGCCCCTGTAAAACCCGACCACTTCATTTCGTCTGGCGTCGGTGGCAACAGCCAGATCTGCAGCCGTGATGTTGGCGGTATCGAAAGACGTCATATAGCCGTTTTTCAGTGTCCACATGTTTCTGTCGGCAGCGGGTCTTTCTCTTAATTGCACACCGGCATCCCAGCAATGCGGCGTGATAATGCTACCGTCATCACCAATCTGATATTTCTTTAAATGTCCGGTCCAGAAAGGTTCTTTGCTCGCCCCGGAATTATTTTTCGGATCGAAGGACACTTCATAGATATAATTTTCCTCCTGAACGCGAGCTGCAGCCACTGAGGCCTGCGAGGAAAAGGAGTAGTTTGCCTCGTGAATCATGGCCAAAGCGGTTCTAATCGCGTTGACCAGTTCTTGGGGATTTGCCGCCATGAAGGCATAACCGCGCAGTGTTTTGTTAAGGGGATCGGTGCCGCTGGTGCAGGGGTCGGTGCCAACCGTAACCGCATTTGTGTCACCGGATTGCGTGGCATTGGGATTTCGCGTCTGCCCGTAGTAGGCCGCCCAGTTTAAAGTATCCTGTAAAGCGGTGGGCATGTCGGCGCCGAATCCCACAACATACGTCTTGAACCCGGCCTCTGCCGCTTTTTTGGCGTAATAGATGGGGGCCCGGCGCTGAGATGAACAAGTTGTGGAACCATTGCCGCATCCGTAGTTTGGTTGATTCGGGCAGGAGAAGGTATCTTCACCATCCGTGATCAGGATAATGGATTTCTGACGGCAGGAAGCGGCAGGGTCAAGTCCCTTATGATAGGAAAGAAATTTTCTTGCTTCTTTTACTGCGTCACCAATGGGGGTACCGCCGGTTATGCCGTAGCCGGCAACACATTCTCTCGTTGGTTCGCTCGACGAGCAGGCGGAAACGCCTTCCGCGCAGGTTGCATCATTGCAGTAGATATTTGCGTAGGGCGTTGTCGTCGTATTATCGGCTTGCGTCATGCTCCAGGACAATTTGATACAGCCATAGTTCCATGGATCGGAATGGGTTGTATCATTGTCCTCGCTGCCGCAATTGTAATAACGCATAAATCCTATCCGCATGCCCAGACTGGTGACATCGGTTGAGGCGATGCTGTCGTCGCTGGTATCATCAAAAAGCTCAAATATGGCGCGTTTGGCAATGGCAATTCTGGAACAATTTATTCTGGTTCCCGTATCGTTATCGTTGTAAAACGGACCGTCGCAACTGGCCGTATCGCTGTATTTGTAAGAAGAACCGGGGTAACATTCTTTGTTGCAGTTCTGACAGATGGTTGTATGTCCGGGGCCGGAGGTTTTATAGAATGGGCCGGTGGCGCAGTCGGTTTCCGTATAAACAATTTCCGGGGTCGCGCATGCGGAGGTCGCTGTGCATTCTGTCATGTGACCTTCCCCCGGCGTTTTATAGAAGGGACCGGTTGCGCAATCACTCGCCGTGTAACCCGGCGTAAAGGCCAAACACTGCCTGTATTTTCTACAGGGCGTTGAATGTCCTGATCCGGAGGTTTTGTAGAAAGGCCCTGTGGAGCAGTTTGTCTCGGTGTAGACAGTGTCTGGAAAATATGTAGCCACTGAACATTCTCTATACCCATACCTATAAGGACGGGTTTTATGAAAAGGTTGCGTTGTACTTGAACAGCTTGCGATGTACGTCACCCATACCGTTGAATAGATATTAAGGTAATCGGATCCCGGTGCCAGAGAAAAAGGACCGTCAATGCTGCAATTTGTCCCCAGTACCCAGGGATTTGAGGTCGGCATACCGCCACCTGATGGCGGCGTGGTGGTATACGGGCCATCGGACACACAACTGGCGGCCTCCACATAAAGGGTTGATGGCGTGCCGCTCACAATCGGATGTGCATAGTAAGGCTCACCGCAGTAGCTTCCGCAGGAATAGAACTTCGGATTGTCTCCCTGCGGTATCCACGCCATACTTCCGGATAGGTCCAGAACAATCAATGCATCCGGCTCTGTTACCGCCGTCCACAGATCTTCATCGGCTGCCCGTGAAATGCCGGCGGATAAAATAATTATAAAAGCGACGATCATGAATAAAAACTTTTTTCCTCGCATAATCTTACCTCCTTTAATTTCCTCCCAGCGGTACCGGACCAAATCCCACACCGACATCGACTTTTGCTTCGGCGTCATGGGAGGTGTTTCTTCCCACAACGGTTGAATCGTAACGCATATATGCATATCCCACCGCGCTTGATCCCCCTCCGCTCAGGCCGTAACCCGATGCTGGAAGCGGCGGCTGGGCGCTGGGCCGCGGGATGCAAACCGCAAATTCGGTATTGGGATCGGTGCCGCCTGTAATATCTATAAAATCGTATAAGTCATAGTCGAAAGCATCCGTTCCGCATAGGTTGCCCGAGCCGTCGGTGGCTACGGTGTAATGCTCGGTTGTTGTCCAGTTATCGGGATCGACATCGGCGATAATTTTGGAAATGCCGCTTTCCGCCGCCGCCAGAGATTTTTTATTCCCGATGACAGCGGAGGTGGTAAAAAGATCGCCGGTGGACATGTTGATGACCAGCATGCCGAGCGCCAACAGGATCAGGCAGGCAATCAGAGCGGCTACCAGCGCAAATCCTTTTTCATTTTTGAAACAATTTTTCATTTTATAAACATCTCACTGTATGTAAATCAGAGCAAAATGGTTTCGGGGAATAACGCTGGTTGAATAAATAATTCGTCGCCGGGTATCGGATCCGACATCAGCGTTCGAGGTATCGGCCACTAATGTTATTTCTATCCGGCGAACCGCCGGGATGCCGATCAGCGGATCGGCGGGATTGGCAACCACATTGGCCGAGATATCCGCGCCGGAGCCGTCGAAATACCTGAAAACGGGTATGCCGGCGTTGTTGTTCTCCACCAGAACCGTCTTGATATTTTGATTTGCGTTTGTATCTCCCAGAAACGCCTGGGCCCCTCCGCAGTTAGTTGAGCGGGTAATGTAACGGTTTGCCGAATCATAATTATACCGGATGATTTCATTAGGATCATCGATGCTGCCGTCGCCGTTGATGTCCATTTCGATGGCGATGGCGTTTGCGGCTGCCTGTCTGATGCCTCGATAAGACTCATTTGTAAATGCAATACCTCCGCAATCCGAATCAAAATTATTCACATCGATCCAGATGTTATCTCTCGACAAAGGATTGAATGAAGCCATTCTGATTTCCGCCGCCATCAATTCCAGAGCGCTTCGCGCGTCCTGTTGCGCACTTACTCTTCGTTCAAGGCCGGAAGATGACCGCTGGGCGATATTTACGGTCGAGTAGATCGCCACCAGCACCAGGCTGCCGACAAACAATGCGACAATCAGTTCCACCAATGTAAATCCGTGCTTATTCCGCATCATATTTTAACATCCGAATTTGTAAATTTCCTGTCTCGTAATCGACAGGCTTTCTGAAATACCCCTTATATTGCCCGGCCACGTTACCGTCACGGTGACAACAAACGTCTGCGGATCCACATTCGTCTGTACGATGTTGACATCGACCGTATAAGTAATATCCCCCTGAATGGCATCGGTCTCGCCGCTGGTTGTAACGGTTTGCTGTGCCTGGTTGCCGGTGGTGACGGCATTGCAGGGATTCGAAATCCTCACCTGATAATCTTCCAGAGTATTATATAAAACTTCCGCAGCGCGCCCGGCAAAATCGGATTTGGCCATTGCTTTCCAACCGGATGGTTGAAGCGCCAAAATAGACAGGACAGCCACCGAGGTCAGGAAGATCGCGATGAGCACTTCGACCATGCCCATGCCTTTGTTATTGCATGTTGTATGTAACATGAGTTTTACCTGTGATATTGCTTGTTATTATTGCTTGCGACCCCCTGCTGTTTTCCAACTCGATCCGTCCATTGGAAATTGTGCCCCTTGTCTGAAATTCTATATCATTTCCATTATGGGTTGTGCTTTTTATGTTAATGCCGGCACGCAATCCTAGCTCCTCGGGTTTCTTGGTTTGCAGGACTGTGAAAACTGTAGAAGCGCCACTGCAACTGGCGGTGTTTGCCCGTTCCAATGTATAGCTGTTTCCCGCTCCGGCGACATTGATTGTCATCTGGAAACAAACCCCTTCGGCAATGGCCCTTTGCTTCATTTTCGCAATGTCCGATGTGATTTCTCTGGACAGCGTTCGCAAATCGGCATTGTTGACATAACGGCTCCAGCCGAATGTGGCAATCGTTCCCACAATACCGAGAATGGCAATCACGATCAGCAATTCCACCAAACTCAGCCCTCTATCCATCGGGGTTTTTAACGTTTTCATCATAAAATGCATCTTCAAAATAATTACAGCAATTGATATGCCATTTTCCTGAAATTCTTTATGATTTCAATATTCCGCCCTCTCGATTCGTATTTCCTTATGTATTATCAATTACTACAACATCTCCCGGGCAATTTCCAGATATAATTCTTAATATCAATACGTTGTCTTTTTCACCATCTTTGGGCCTTTTTCGCTTTTTTAAAAACTAATAACCCATTAAAAATAAATTCATGTAACATTGGCCGAAGAAAATATAGGCAATGGCGGCGGCGGATAAAAACGGACCGAAGGGGATCGCGTATTTTGTATCCTGTTTATGAATGACCATTGCTGCGATACCGATGACGGCCCCCGTCAGCGAGCTGAAAAGAAGAATGAATATCAGGGATTTCCAGCCCAGAAATGCTCCGATCATGGCCAATAGCTTGATGTCGCCGCCGCCCATGCCTTCGCGTTTTGCAATAAATTCATAACCCAGCGCAATGACAAAAAGCACGCCGCCGCCGATCAACAAGCCAATGAGTGCTTCCAACCAGGGAATTTTAACGATAAAAACTGCCGCCAGAAAAAATAACGGAATTCCCGGCAACGTCAAAATATCGGGGATGATTTGATGATCCAGATCGATAAAGGTGATTACGATTAAAACAGCCGTAAAAATGAAAAACACAAGATAATCCCACGAAAGGCCGAATTTCATAAACAGACATAAAGACAGGACGGCGGTAATCAGTTCCACAAGCGGATAACGCCAGGAAATCTTTGCTCTGCAATCCCGGCACCGGCCGTGAAGCACGAAAAAACTCATAATGGGAATGTTGTCATAGTAACGAATGGCATGATGACAATGAGGACATTGGGATGACGGCTTGATGAGGGATGTTTCCGCGGGCAGGCGCAAAATGCAGACATTCAGAAAGCTGCCGATGGCGGCGCCAAAAATGAAAGCCAACAAGTTCACGAAAAAAAACATAATATTTCAACCGATTTATTTTTTTTCAATTTTGATTGGGTATTATAGCGGAACTGCTGGACTGATCAGAAGTTGCCAGACGGTTCTGCCACCATATCCTCCTATCACGAAGACTTAGGTCAGTAACTTTGCGTCCCGGCTTTTCAGCACGGTTTGCCTTTTCAAGCTTTGAATATATTATAAAGCCGAATTTAACCAAAGTCAAGAAATAATTTTCAGTCAAAAATGTATAATTTGTTAATATTATTTGAATCTACCCGTCTTTTCGTTCCCAGTCATATTTAATTTTGCTGCCATGCGCCGGAAGGCGGTATTCATCCGGCTGTGTGTAATTGTATACTTCTGTCGGAATATTGACAACCAACGCCTCTTCTTCGGAAATGCATTTAAATCCGTGACAAACGAAAGCGGGAATATGGACGATCACCGGATTATGAACGCCCGCGAAAATTTCATTGATTTCGCCGTAAGTTTTTGATTTTTTTCGATCGTCGTAAAGAACGATCTTCATCATGCCGCTTACGACCGTCATATTGTCCGCCTGTTTTTTATGATAGTGCCAGCCTTTGACGACCCCCGGATAGGCGGTTGTCAGATAAACCTGACCGAATTTTTCAAAACATTCGTCATCGGCGCGCAAAATTTCCATTAATCTGCCGCGCTCATCCGGGATGACTTTCAGCTTTTTGATTTTTACGCCATCAATCATATTTTATTCGCTCCTGTTTTGGCCACCATGTTTCCTGCAAATTGCAGGGATTCAAAGGTTCCGGCATCCGACCACCAGCCGTCCAGCACATCCCATTCCATCTTCCCTTCCCTGATATAAAAATTGTTGACGTCGGTAATTTCCAGTTCGCCGCGCTGCGACGGTTTTAAGGACTTGATAAATTCAAACACGCGGTAGTCATACATGTAAATTCCGATGACGGCATAATTTGACGCCGGCTTGTCCGGTTTTTCTTCAACCCGGACTATTTTCTCTCCATTGAAAACAGGAACACCGAATCTCTGGGGATCCGGAACTTCTTTCAGCAAAATGCGCGCCCCCTCTTTCTGACCGTGGAATTTTTCCACGGCTATCCTGATGTTTCCCTCAATGATATTATCGCCCAGCACGACCACGATTTTATCTTTATCGGCAAAAAATTCAGCCAGACTCAAGGCAGCCGCAATACCGCCTTCGCCCTGCTGATAGGTATAATTAATATGCTTCAGACCAAAATCTTTTCCATTTTCCAGTAAACGCAAAAAATCTCCGGCATTGTTGCCGCCGGTAACGATTAATAACT
Source organism: Smithella sp. (assembly GCA_018056685.1). Classification (GTDB taxonomy): domain Bacteria; phylum Desulfobacterota; class Syntrophia; order Syntrophales; family Smithellaceae; genus Smithella. The sequence continues at coordinate 67,146 of JAGPFC010000014.1, read as the reverse complement.
GATCAATTCCCGCGTTAACCAGAGTCCTGATGGGATAATAAATCATGGGCTCGTTATGTACGGGCAGCAGATGTTTGTTGGTCACTTTTGTCAGAGGATAAAGCCGGCTTCCCAGTCCACCGGCAAGAACAACACCTTTCATGGCAACCCCTTAAAGATTTTATTTTTTATTATCATAATCAATACATATCAACAATAAATTTCTTTGCATTTTCCAATGAATGAGGTATTGAACACACCATGAATGACGAATATTACATGAGACTGGCGCTGGGCCTTGCCCGCAAGGGTCGTGGTTTTGTAAGCCCCAATCCGATGGTGGGTGCTGTCATCGTCAAAAAAGGACGGATCATCGGCAAAGGGTATCACAAATATTTTGGCGGGGATCATGCCGAAATCAATGCGATAAAAAATGCCGGTGGCAACGTTGCGGGAGCGACACTTTATGTCACGCTGGAACCCTGTTGCCACGAAGGGAAAACGCCTCCCTGTGTCAACAGCATTATTGAAAACAAAATCGCCCGCGTTGTCATCGGAACGACTGATTCCAATCCTCTGGTTTGTCTTGAAGGTGTGAATTGCCTGCGAAACAGCGGCATAGACGTTAAGACCGGCGTACTGGAAAACGAATGCCGACAGCTTAATGAAATGTTTTTTCACTACATGGAAACGGGAATGCCCTTTGTTACCATTAAATATGCCCAGACACTGGATGGACGCATTGCCACGGCGACCGGAAATTCCAGATGGATCAGTTCGGAAGCGTCTTTAAAATTTGCTCACAGGCTCAGAGCAGAGCATGACGCGATCCTGGTCGGCAGAAAAACCGTGGGAAGGGATAACCCGGAACTGACGGTACGTCTTGTCCATGGCAGAAATCCGTTGCGTGTGATTGTCGATTCCAAATTGACTATCTCACCGAAAGCCAAGGTCATTCAAAATATTTCCCTGGCTCCAACTTTGATTGCAACGGTTAAAAAAAGTGACGATCATCGATTTAGAAAACTTTCCCGTCTGGGAGTGGAACTATTATCCGTGGATGCCGATGTCCAAGGCAGGGTTGATTTAAAAAAGTTATTTAAACTACTGGGCGAAAGGAAAATTTCCTCCATCATGATTGAAGGAGGGGCTCAAATCATTACGTCCATATTGAAAAAAAATTTAGCCAATCGTATGGTAACGGTCATCGCACCGAAAATTATCGGAAAAGGAATTGAAACTGTAGGCGATCTCAATATCAGAAATCTGGATTCGGCAAAAAAATTATCCATCCGGAAGATTTTAAAACGTGGAGATGATATTATTTTGGATAGCCAATTTATTTAAATTATCGCTAAATAGTCTATGGAGATTTAATGTATGAAAAAGTGTCCTGTGTGTCAGACGAGATTTAAGGACAAAACTACAACATGTCGTTACTGTGGCGTAGAACTGGAAGTGATGACGTCACCTTCAACTGCCCATAAAAGAACAACTGCAACACATAAACTAAAAGGTAAAAAAAGCACCCCGCCTGCTGCCCGGCAGACCAAAATGCAGGTATTATGGAAAAAGTATGGGGCTTGGGCGTTCATCATTTGTTTTTTGATTGTTTTGTTTTTCATTGGTTCAAGCTTTTTGTCACCCAAAAAAGATTTAAAGAAAACCAGTTCAGCAAGTCAGAACATCGTAGAATCGACAATGGAAACTTCAGATGTTACCAATATTGAGAGTTCTGCCACCCCGACAGCGGAATCTGCCTTGGCGTCCAATGCGACAGTGACTTTTAAAGCCTATGACTTATTCAACAAAGCATTTAAACTATGTCCGGGTGGAAAATGTACCGATTTTCCGAAGGCCATTGAATACCTTGATGAAGCGATCCAACTAAAGCCGGATTATGCAGAAGCTTTCACTAACCGGGGAGTTGCTTATTTTGAACTGGGCCAGTATCAACGCGCCATTGAGGACTACAACGAGTCCATTCGTTTGAAACCGCAACGAGCCGAATCGTTTAATAACAGGGGGATCGCCTATACCAGAATTGGTCAGAATCAACGCGCCATAGAAGATTTTGATCAAGCCATTCTTTTGAAGCAGAATTATGCGGCGGCTTACGGGAACAGAGGCAGTGCTTACATCAGCCTCAATCAATATCAGAACGCGGTTGAAAACTACAATGAAGCAATCCGTCTGAAGCCGGATGTTGCTGATTACTTCAAGGATCGTGGAAACGCCTATTTGGCTCTGGGAAATAAAAATATGGGGTGCGAGGATTTAAATAAAGCGTGCGAAATGGGGAAATGTGAATCTTTGGAAAAGGCAAAAAGCAAACGATCATGTCCTTGATGAATGATGAATATAGAATTATTTCCCGTTTGATCACGAATTTTAACTATTTTAATCAGAAGAGTAACAAATATTTTTTTGATTGATAGTAACGCATCATGAAAATCTTATCCACATGAACGTTTAATCTTTGCTAAGAAAAGTTTCTATTTGAAATCGTATTTTATTCTCACCCGGCCCATGAGAGATGTCACAATGCTGGCCGTGGAATAATTTTCTTTATGTTGCAGTACGAGTGTTCCCGCGTTTGTTGTGCCTCTGGGTTGAAAAATGATCTTATCTGCCGGATATGTCGGATCTCCAATAATCTTTATAGCGTTATCATCTTCGCCGATGTTTTTTATTGAAGAAACGTTTACCCAGTTGTCATGAAATGTTTCTTTCTGGATAGTATAATTATTACAACTTGTGAATAATAAAATTCGATATCGTACGTTTTCAGCAACAGCTTTTTGTTTACATAACTGAATGTCGCCGGTTATTTCCCGTGCTGCTTCTCTCAGGCAACTATTCCCTCTGTATTTAGCAAAACTCGATACGGCAATTGTGCCTATGATACTGATTATCGCGATGACGATCAAAAGCTCAACCAAGCTAAAAGCTTTCGCGGTTGATTTAACTTTCATTATACACCCCAGTTTTTATTAAAACTACGATGCTACTTAGTTATTCCTTTTTATCTGCTGAAATTTAAGGTACTGCTTACTGCTAAAATGTTTAACAATAATGTAAAGACGTTATAATAAAAATATTCTTATATTAAAAATTTATTTTTTTCAACATAATTAAAAAATTATTTTTGTTTTATGGATGACTGTTCAAGATAAGCTATTTATCAAATTTTGTGCTGCGTTAATTCCATCAATAGCAGAACTGACAATACCCCCGGCATAACCGGCGCCTTCACCGCAGGGATAAAGACCGCGAATACTGGAACTCTGTCCATCGGACCCACGGCAGACGCGAACAGGCGATGACGTTCTTGTTTCCACACCAATTAAATGAGCATCACGTGTTATAAATCCGAACATTTTTTTGTCAAATTCCTTGATGCCACATTTTAATGAACGGATTATGAACCCGGGTAATATCGTTTCCAAAGCGGCAGATTGCACACCAGGCAGAAAACTTGTTCTTCCCAAAACCCTGTCTGTTTTACCACTGAGAAAATCCGTTACTCTTTGTGCCGGCGCCTTATAATCACTTCCTCCGGCAATAAAAGCTTTTCGCTCCCATATCTGACGGAAGTTAAGGCCATCCAGAGGATTTTCCCCGGAAACAAAATCATCTATGCGGACATTAACAACGATGGCACTGTTGTCAAATTCACCGGAGCGCTTGTAATGGCTCATGCCGTTCGTTACCAATGAACCGGGGAATGCCGAACAGCCGATAACAGATCCTCCCGGGCACATGCAGAACGTATATACGGAACGGTTTAAATCCGGCAGGGACGCTTTAATAAAATATTCAGCCGGCGGCAATTGCGGATGATTATGCCATTGACCATATTGAATGGAATTGATCAATGCCTGCGGATGCTCGACACGAACCCCCATGGCAAAAGGCTTCGACTCCATCTGAACGCCCCGCTGATAAAGCTTTTCATAAGTGTCATCGGCACTCTGCCCTATCGCCAGGATGAGATGATTTGTGCTGATTTCCTCTTTTTCATTGACGATAACAGAATTGATTTGTCCATTGTTGATGATGAAGTCCGATACCCGGGCATTGAATTCGATGCGGCAGCCCATTTCTATAAGCTTTTTTCTCAAATTAACAATGACTCGCCGCAGTTTGTCGGTTCCGATATGCGGTTTGGAATCAACCAGTATTTCAGAAGACGCTCCCGTCTCCACGAGTATTTCTTTTATCCGGCGCGAATATGGATTTTGGGAACGGGAAGTCAGCTTTCCGTCCGAAAAGGTTCCCGCGCCGCCTTCGCCAAAGAAAACATTACTCTGAGTATTCAACATTCCCTTTTCCCAGAATTCTTCGACGTCTTTTATCCTCTTTTCAATGGGCTCCCCTCTTTCCAGAATTGTTGGGAAAATTCGACTTTGGGCAAGATGATAAGCGGCAAAAAGACCGGCCGGCCCGCTACCGATGATCACAACAGGATGTTTCGGAGAAGTGACAGGTGAAATCCCCGGCATGTCCTGAATATCTTCTGCCTCTGAAATTTGCAGTCCGGTTTCGAGTTGTCGAGGTAATTGCACATCCGGGGAAATTTTAATCTTGAGAAGATAAACAAAAAAAGGAGGGCGATGGCGTCGGGCGTCAAGAGATTTTCGGACGATATCCAGTTCTTTAATATCGTCTTTTTTTACCTTGAGGGCATCAGCGACCTTTGCTGCCAGTGTTTCTTCTTTTTCTCCAAGAGACAGTTTAATTCCGTTAATAATTACAAACCGCACTTATTTCCTCATCGTCAAAACAGGAAAAATTTTTAAGCAATCAATGATGACTCTCATAAAATTAATTAACGGCATGCTCCATTTGCTTTAGATACTTCCAACTGGTCGCATAATCCTGATTCGCACGCCTTACGCAAATCGGGACAGGCAAGATCATTCCTGCCCAGCTTTAAGTAAATCGTGCCCCTGTTATAATAGGCTCGAAAATGATCAGCTTTCAGCTCTATGGCTTTCGTATAATCTTCAATAGCCCGCTGAGAATCGCCAAGATTACTATAGGCAATGCCCCTGTTGTAATAAGATTTGGAATAACTGGGCTGTAATTTTATAGCATTCGTCAAGTATTCAACAGCCTTATCAGGATCTGTGAATTTCCCGTCAGCCCATAGCGACAAGGCTTTATTGTTCCATTCCACCACCGCGTTAGCATTGTTGGGATTATCCGGTGTCGCGCTTTCCGGCTCCGGACTGCGCACCGCAGCAGGTGTCGGCACAGTCTGAGAAACCTTCTCCTTAGGGATCTGGTCAATGTTTTTATTGGTGCCCGATTTCTGATAAATAAACATAACACCAATCATGATAACGGCTAACGCTATGCCTATATATCCGGCGTATTTCGCCCATATGTTTTGCAGATTTTTCTGCCATGAAACAGGTTTTGATTTGGTTGCCCTTTTTTTAGAAGTTTTTGCGGTCTTCCTGGTTCGAGGCGTTGGTTCCAGATCAAGCCATTCATGACAGTTCCGACATTGTATGACCTCGTCTATATTCCATTCGTGACAAAAAGGGCATTGTTTCATGATTCTTGTCTCCCATGCACTCTGCTAATGAGTTTATCCTTTAAACTTTTTTGGTGAAACATAATAACACTATTGATTTTTTTTTAAAGAGGAAAATATTTAAAAATCTTAAATTTGAAAATTATTTTAAAATACTTGACTTTCTAATCATTATAGGCAAAATAGCCTGCCTTAAAAGCAAATAATATGTTTTATTATAATCAAAAACATATTCTACAGGTGATATTTTGAAAGGACACATTAAAATCAACAAAGAACTTTGCAAAGAATGTCTGCTGTGTGTTCACTTTTGCCCCAAAGATCATATCATTCAGTCTAAAGAATACAATGCGCAGGGATACCGTCCTGTCTGTGCCGATGATGAGAAAGAATGCACCGGCTGCGCCATATGTGCCACTATGTGTCCCGAAGTAGCAATCGAGGTTTACCGTGAATAAAGTATTGATGTCGGGAAATTTTGTTATCGGTGAGGCGGCGATTCGGGCCGGTTGCCGTTTTTATGCCGGTTATCCGATAACGCCCCAGAACGAACTGACGGAATATATGGCCGAGCACATTCGCAACGCCGAAGGAGGAGTGTTTATTCAGTCCGAAAGCGAAATTGCGGCTATTAATATGATTGCCGGCGCCAGCGCCGCCGGTTTGAGGGTGATGACCTCTTCATCCAGTCCCGGGATTTCGTTGAAGCAGGAAGGAATTTCGTCAATGGCGGCGTGTGAACTTCCGGGTATCATTGTAAACATTATGCGCGGCGGTCCCGGATTAGGTAATATTCGACCCTCTCAGGGAGATTATTTTCAAGCGACCCGCGGCGGCGGTCATGGCGATTACCGAACCATTGTTTTGGCGCCGGCGAGCGGTCAGGAACTGGCCGATTTAACGATGGATGCTTTTGATCTGGCCGACAAATACAGAACACCGGCAATGATTCTGGCTGATGGCATGATGGGACAAATGATGGAACCGGTTATTTTTAAAAAACCAAAACCCCGTCAATACAGCGAAAAATTTATGCTCAGAGGGGCCGGTAACGGGAAAAGCAAGTTCATTCGCGGATTGCTGCTGGATCCAATTGACAGTGAAGAACATAACTGGAAATTGTTTCGCAAATACGAAATCATTTCTAAAAAGGAGCCTCGTTTTGAAGAACATCGGATCGACGACGCCGATGCAGTGATTGTGGCTTACGGTACAGCGGCCCGTATTGCGAAGGGTGCCATAAAAAGACTGCGGGAAACAAATTTAAAGCTTGGACTTTTCCGTCCAATAACGCTTTGGCCTTTTCCGGAAATGAAACTGAGATCATTGTCGGCAAAGGTAAAGAAATTCATCGTTTTTGAAATGAGTACCGGTCAAATGCTGGAAGATGTACGTTTGGCTCTGCAGGGTTACGCAGATATAGAATTTCACGGCCGTCCCGGCGGTGCCGTTCCCACGCCCGCGGAACTGGCCAATGTGATCAGCAAAATATGTGACAAAAAAGATTAAAGACCGATCGGCAAAGGGATCAGAAAGTATGTCTAAAACGGTTTACCAACATCCAAAAAGTTTAAAGCACAACATTTTTCATTATTGCCCGGGATGCGGTCACAGTATTGTTCACCGCATTACCTGTGAGGTTATTGATGAAATGGGTATCCGCGGCATTACCATAGGCGTCCCTCCGGCAGGATGCGCCGTTCTGGCGTACAATTACTTTGATGTGGACATGATCGAAGCGCCGCACGGTCGGGGACCGGCGATGGCATCCGGAATCAAACGTTCTCTTCCGGACCGGATTGTTTTTTCATATCAGGGTGACGGTGATCTTGCCGCCATCGGTATGGCGGAAAGTTTTCATGCGGCCAACCGCGGTGAAAATATAACCATCATCTTCATTAATAACGCTGTTTACGGCATGACCGGCGGACAGATGGCACCGACCACGATGTTGAATCAAAAAACCACAACCAGTCCCACGGGACGTAAGCAATTGCTAGACGGTTATCCAGTTAAGGTTTCTGAAATTTTTTCCAAAATCGGTGGCGCAACCTATATAGAAAGATGTTCGGTCAGTTCTCCATTGAATGTCAATAAGACCAAGAAAGCGATCAGAAAAGCATTTCAGTGTCAACTGGACGGTTTAGGCTTTTCCATGGTTGAAGTTCTTTCCATGTGTCCCACAAATTGGAAAATGTCTTCTGTAGATTCCTGCAAATGGATTGATGATGTCCTGGGAAAAGAATTTCCTCCGGGCGTTTATAAGGATGAAATAGCGTCGTTACAAAAAGCAGCGGAGGCTCAGTCGTGATCGTAAAAACTTTTTTCTCAGGATTTGGCGGCCAGGGTGTGCTGATGATGGGCATCAGTCTGGCCAACAGCGCGATGAACAAGGGCTATCACGTTACCTATCTGCCCGCCTATGGCGCGGAAATGAGAGGCGGAACCGCCAACTGCACAGTGGCGATAGGCGATGAAGAAATTGCCTCACCGGTATCTTCCGAACCGGATTATCTGATTGTGATGAACTCCCCTTCCCTTTTTACTTTTCAGAATAAAATCACGTCCGGCGGCACTATATTTATCAATTCATCCATTATCAATGATCGCCCGAAACGTCAGGATGTAAAAGTCGTCTGTGTTCCCTGCGCTGATCTTGCTCTTGAACTCGGCAACAGCCGCGTCGCCAATGTTATTATGATGGGAGCGTTCATAAAAATATCCGATATTGTTTCTTCTGAAATTTATCTGAAAAGTCTGGAAACCATCATGGGCAGTAGAAAAAAAGCCCTTGCGGAAATAAACCGTAAAGCCTTTGCCGCCGGGTATGATTATGTTAAAGCTTGATGAAGGATAATACGCTATGTCTGTTAAACAAATTTCTGTTTTATTAGGAAACGTGCCCGGTTCATTTGCCAAACTTACGCATCTGCTTGATGCCGAAGATATCAGTACCATTGCCGTATCTGCCGCCAGTATCGAACATGACAGCCGGGTTCGTCTTGTCGTCAACGATCCGGATCGGGCAGCCGCACTTCTGGATACCTTTGGTTTTAATTGTGAAGTGACTCCCGTGCTGGCCGCCGAAGTGCCTTTGCATTCCGGAGGCATTAATGCTGTGCTAAAGCCTCTGGCGAAAGCGGATATTAATATTCTTTATCTTTACACAACCATTAATCGCATTGGGAAGGAAACCATTGTTATTCTCGGCGTAGATAAACTGGAAGAAGCCAGAGAAATACTGGCCGAAAACTGGATTCATTTAATTACCGACGAAATCTACTCTATCCCGTAATTTTCACCACAATTTATGCCTGTTTCCGTTGATAAAGAGAAAGCTCTTGCAGCCAGAATGCTTGAGCTGGGTGTAACGGAAAGCGATCTTGAAGAATCATTTGTTCGTTCCTCCGGCCCTGGAGGGCAAAAAGTTAACAAAAGTTCATCCTGTGTTTTTCTGGTTCATCTTCCCACCGGTCTTTCCGTAAAATGTCAAAGAGAGCGTTCACAATCACTGAATCGTTTTCTGGCCAGAAGATTGTTGCTGGATAAAATCGAGAGAATGCAAAAAGGTTTTATTGCGGAAGAAAAAGAGAAACTGGAGAAAATTCGCCGCCAAAAGAGAAAAAGAAGCAAAAGAACCAAAGAAAAAATGCTCAAAGCAAAACATCAGCAATCGGAAAAAAAGATTTTACGCGGTAAGGTTGTTAGATGGGATTAAAATAAAAAAAAAGGGAGAGAAAGTCGATGTACGCTCCCCCTCCCTGATAATAGCAATAAATTATTTATCCGAGGTACTTCAAAAGCGGATTGGCATAGAGCAGGATCAACGCAATAACCAACGCATAAATGGCCAGTGATTCGATCATGGCCAGACCAACCATCATAGTTAAAAGAACTTTGCCCTGAGCTTCAGGATTTCTGCCGACAGCATTAGTAGCTCCATTTAAACCGGCACCCATACCATTACCTGTTCCGATGGTACCGAAAGCAATGGCCAGACCTGCTGCGATCAAAGAGCAACCAATAATAATCGCCTTTGTGTAATCAACCGTTCCAGCTGGCGCCGCAGCCGCAGCCGCTTCCTGAGCAGCAAATACAAAAGGTGAGCTAACCATTACCACAACCATTGACAGCAGAACACTCATTAAACTTTTCTTCATTGAAATTCTCCTTTTTTTGAATTAATGATACTTAAATCCACCCGTTGAAATAAAATATTTCCCTCCTTTCCTGTAAAATTTAAAACTTCAGGGGATTTGAATGGTTTCTTTTTTAACGATACAAGACAAAATTGTCAAGAAATATTTTATGTGATCATCGATAACTTGATTTTATTTTTAAGGCGGGATAAAATTTACAAAATGGAATTTTTATCAATCAAACAAAAAAAGATTGCCAATCTTATACAAAAGGATATCGCTGTACAGGAATTTCCTTTCAGAAAAATCGGCAAGCTTTGTTCCCTGACGGAAGAAGAAGTTCTCAACATAACGAAAGAGCTTTGTAGCAAAGGTTTTATCAGAAAATTCGGCGCTATCCTCAGACATCAAAAAGCGGGATACAAAGATAACGCTCTGGTCGTATGGTCCGTGCCTGACCAACAAACAGAACAGGCGGGAAATATTTTCGCTTCGTTTCCTTTCGTCTCTCACTGCTATCAGAGAGAACCTGTCTTTATGGGGAAATATAATATTTTCACGATGATTCATGCCGGCGGTCGCAGCGTCTCTTCACTGATTAAAGAAATGGTGACCGGCACGGGAATCAAAGACTATCTGATATTGAAAAGCATTAAGGAATATAAAAAAACATCTCCGGAGTATTTTCGATGAATCAAAAGAGAATGGATTATTTTTCAAAAGCCGGGAAGGTCATTTCCGGTGGTGTTAATTCTCCTGTGCGCGCATGGAAGTCCGTGGGAGGTAATCCTGTTTTTGTCAGCAAAGCCCGGGGAAGTAAAATTTACGATGTTTATGGCAAGTCTTATATTGATTACGTTCTTTCCTGGGGGCCGATGATTTTGGGACACGCTTCTGCTGAAGTCATCGCGGCCATTCGCAACACGGCAAAACAAGGCACCAGTTTCGGCGCTCCGACGGAAATGGAAACGCAAATGGCAAATTTAATCTCCACAGCCATTCCCTCGATAGAGCGGATTCGCATGACATCCTCCGGTACGGAAGCAACGATGACAGCCATTCGTCTCGCTCGAGGCTTTACCGGACGCAAACTCATTGCCAAATTTGATGGCTGTTACCATGGACACAGCGATTCGCTTTTAACAAGGGCCGGCTCCGGTCTGGCTACCCTGGGCATTCCGGATTCACCGGGAGTACCGGAAGAACTGGCCCGCTTGACATTGAATTTACCGTATAACAATATCGAGATTCTGGAAAAAACATTAAATCGATACAGCTCTCAACTGGCCGCGGTGATTATAGAGCCGGTTGCCGGGAACATGGGTGTCGTTCCACCACAAAAGGGATTCTTAAAAAAACTCAGAACCATCACCAAAGAGCACGGCATCGTTTTAATTTTCGATGAAGTCATCACCGGATTTCGCTTTACATTCGGCGGTTATCAGAATCTCATTGGCATCAAGCCGGATTTGACCTGTCTGGGCAAAATCATCGGTGGAGGTCTGCCCGTAGGTGCGGTAGGCGGCAAAAAAGAAATTATGGAAAAACTTGCTCCGACAGGCAATGTTTATCAGGCAGGCACTCTCTCCGGTAATCCTCTGGCCATGAGCGCGGGTGTTGCCACTTTGAAAATCCTCAAACAAAAAAAATCTCTCTTCCCCGGTCTGGATGGCAAGTCAATGAGATTATGTCATGGCATTGAAAATCTTTTCATGAAAAAAGGTTTGCCTGTCTGCATCAACCGCGTTCATTCCATGTTTACGGTCTTTTTTCAGGAAGGCCCTGTGTATGATTATGAAACCGCTAAAAAATCAGACACAAAAATGTTTGCCCGTTATTTCCATGGCATGCTGAAAAACGGCGTCTGGATGGCGCCGTCACAATTCGAGGCGGCCTTTTTATCCTTCGCGCACTCGGATAAAGATATTCACAACACTCTTGAAGTGTGTTCCAGAACATTGCGCAATCTGTGAGTGTTTCATTGACAAGCGTTATTCAATCCGGTATGAAATCACTACCGATTAAGTGCTAACGGAGATAATATGAAAAAAGCTTTTCTCACCGGCATTACCGGACAGGACGGTTCTTATTTAGCGGAATTATTGTTAAACAAGGGTTATGAAGTTCACGGACTGATCCGCCGCTCCAGTTCTTTTAACACCGAACGCATTGATCATCTTTACCATGATTTCCATGACCCCGCCGCAAGATTGTTTCTTCATTACGGAGATTTAAGCGTCTCCGCGCAACTGATGGATCTGCTGCATTCCATCAAGCCTGATGAAATATACAACCTGGGGGCTCAAAGTCACGTGCGCGTCAGTTTTGACATGCCGGAATATACCGGTGACGTAACCGCACTGGGTACGCTGAGAATTCTAGAAGCCATCCGGAAGACGGGCATCAAAACGAAATTCTACCAGGCCTCCTCCAGCGAAATGTTCGGGGCCGCTCCGCCCCCGCAAAATGAAAATACGGTGTTTCAGCCCCGCAGCCCTTACGCCGCGGCTAAAGTTTACTCCTATTATATTTGTCAGAACTACCGCGATGCATACGGAATTTTTTCAACGAACGGCATTCTCTTTAATCATGAGTCTCCTCGCCGCGGGGAAACTTTTGTCACCCGGAAAATAACCCGCGCGGCCACGCAAATCAAGCTGGGCTTGAAGGACAAATTATTTTTGGGAAATCTGGAAGCGAAAAGGGACTGGGGATTTGCCGGCGATTATGTTGAAGCCATGTGGCTGATGCTGCAGCAGGAAAAACCTGACGATTTTGTGATCGCGACCGGTGAAACCCATTCCGTAAGAGAATTCGCGGAAAGAGTCTTTCAGAAACTTGATCTGGATTATAAGAAATTCGTGGAAATAGACAAACGGTATTTTCGTCCTACGGAAGTGGACGCGCTTCTGGGCGACGCGACGAAAGCAAAAAAGCTGCTCGGTTGGCAGCCCAAAGTTTCTTTTGAACAGCTGATCGATATGATGATCGACGCGGATATGGAACTGGCTCAAAAAGAAAAAACGCTTCTTGATGCCGGATTCAGCTCCAACAATAAAAAATGTGATTAAAGGATGCTGTGTCGTGTTGACTGAAAAACGAATCACTGTTACCGGCGGCAAAGGATTTCTTGGCCGTCACCTTTTGAAAAAATTCGAATCTTCCGGCTGCCGTGACATCAAAACCGCCGATCTTCCCGAATACAATTTAACGGATATAAACGATATCCGGAGAATGTACGAAGAAACAAAACCTGACATTGTCATCCATCTGGCCGCCAAGGTTGGAGGTATCGGCTTTAATCAGGACAAACCGGCCGAACTTTTTTACGACAATTTAATCATGGGATCACAACTTCTTCATGAAGGATATCTGAAAAAGATTGAAAAATTTGTCGCTTTGGGAACGGTTTGTGCGTACCCAAAGTTTACGCCGGTACCCTTTAGAGAAGAAGACATCTGGAACGGATATCCTGAAGAAACCAATGCGCCGTATGGACTGGCAAAAAAAATGATGCTGGTCCAATCACAGGCCTATCGTCAACAGTATGATTTTAATTCGATTTTTTTACTTCCGGTAAATTTATACGGTCCCGGTGATAATTTCGATCCGTCATCTTCCCACGTCATTCCGGCTTTAATCAAGAAATGTTTTGACGCAATTGATAGTCATTCCGATATGTTGGAAGTATGGGGGACCGGTTTGGCGACCAGAGAATTCTTTTATGTGGAAGACGCCGCTGAAGCCATTTATCTGGCCACTTTATCGTACAATAAAAGTGAACCGGTAAATCTCGGCGCCGGTTCGGAAATATCCATTAAGGACCTTGTCGTGATGATAGCTGATTTGTCCGGTTTTTCCGGAAAGATTGTATGGGATAAATCCAAACCTGACGGACAGCCCAAACGCATGCTTGATACATCCAAAGCATTGAAAGAATTTGGATTTAAAGCTAAAACTGATATTCAAAGCGGACTTAAGAAAACCATTGAATGGTACAGGAACAATCGTCATTTACTGAAAAAATGAACGTCGGTCATATTTTTATTGACTTACGGTCTTATTAATGCTAAGGAGCATCCCGGCAATGGATAGTGAGACCAGAAAGTATGCCATGCAAATGGCTTTTGCCAGCAGTATAGGCATTGCAATGGTTCTGGCAGTTGTAGGTTGCCTTTTAATAGGATCTTATTTAGATCGTAAATTTGACTCCGGTCACGTTTTTAGTGTTGTTTTTTTATTAATTGGCGTCTCGGCCGGATTTAGAAACATATATGTATTGATTAAAAAAAATTTCAATGATGAAGAGCAAATAATAAAGAGTTTAAAAAGTGAACCTCATCGTCAAAGACCCCCTGCAAAGAAAAATTGAATTTTCCAACTGGATTATTCTTGCTGTTATTTTAGTTCCCTCATTAATTTTTGCTCCTGTAAAATTCTCTTTGGGTATCCTTCTGGGCGGTTTTATCTCTATTCTTAATTTTTATTGGATGGAAAAAGGATTGCACGGTCTTTTTAATAAAACAGGGGGCAATATCAACAAAGGTCCTGTTCTCGTAAAATATTATATTAGGTTGGCCATTACGGCTGTAATTCTGTATTTTCTCATCGCTTACAAGACTGTTGATGTTATTGGATTACTCATCGGTCTTTCCGTCGTTGTCATAAATATGATCATCATGGTGATTTTTTCATTAACAAAAAAAAACTTAATTAAGGAGGTTATATAGAAACACATGGAGCCCCTGATTTTTTTCCATACGACTTGGCTTAAAAACTATGGTATTGACATGACAATTGTCTTTAACACCTTGTTTGTGGTTCTAATTCTGGCGACACTTTCATTTATTGCAACAAGGCGACTTCAGGTTTATCCCACACAAGCACAAAATGTCATGGAAGTGATTATCGGCGGATTTGATTCTCTGCTGAATGATATTATGGGCCACAATGGCAGAAAATTCTTCCCTCTGATTGCAACGCTTGGATTATTCATTCTGGTATCGAATCTTATTGGTCTCGTACCCGGTTTTGAATCTCCGACATCTAACATTAACACGAACGCGGCAATGGCTCTTATTGTTTTCCTATCCACTCATGCCGTCGGCATAAAGGAACATGGATTGAAATATTTCAAACAGTTTATGGGACCTGTGGGGTGGTTGACACCATTGATGCTGCCCATAGAAGTCATCAGCCATCTGTCCAGACCGCTCTCCCTTACCTTCCGGTTGTTCGGTAATATTAAGGGTGAAGATATCGTTCTGCTGGTCGTTCTTTTCCTCGTTCCCTACTTTGTTCCGCTACCCGTCTTCATACTGATGGTTTTTACATCTTTGGTACAGACACTTGTTTTCATGCTTTTGGCGATGATGTACATAGCGGGTGCCATGGAAGAAGGTCATTAATCTTCTAACTTCTTATTTTGTCTCTTCCAGCGGGAAGTCACGTCCACACGGACGTGACTTCCCGCTGTTTTTTTCAAATATTTTTATTAAAAAAATAGGGTCTGTTATATTTATTAAATTGTTTTCACCTGAAACTTGACGATTGAAATAAATCGTAATATCTAATCTAATCATATGTGATTTTTTTTGAAGTTAAATTATAATTTATGTTTACTTTAGGAATCAACATAGGCTCTTCCAGCATTAAAGTAATATTGCTCGACGGAGACAGGATCATTGGAAAGAAAGTCGAATCCCACGAAGGCAACTTTCTTCAAGCGCTCAAGACCATCCTTGCAGAGCTCAATATTCCACCGGAAACCAGAACGCTCGCCACGGGAACAGAAGGCAGACATTTATTGAATATCAACAGCGTCATCGAACCGCTCTGTATTGAGGAAGCTCTTCATCACCTTCATGATCCAGTGGATGCTCTGGTTTCGCTCGGCGGTGAAGATCTGGTGGTTTACACAATTGATGAAAATAAAAAAATCATCACGAGCTTTTCCGGAAACAAATGTGCCTCCGGAACGGGTGAGTTTTTCAAACAGCAGCTGGCCCGAATGGACATGAGCCTTGATGATGTTCACGCCATTCCTCCTGACAGCAAAGTCTTGAAACTTTCCTCGCGCTGTTCCGTGTTTATGAAAAGCGACTGCACACATCGTTTGAATAAAGGGGAAGCCTGTCGAGGCGACATCGTCCTGTCTTTGAGCGATGTGACAGCCACCAAAGTCATTGACTTCATCAAAAAGGCCAGAATAATCCATAAAAAAGTCCTGCTGGTTGGCGGTATGACTGAAAATAAACATCTGATCAGATTTATTCAGGAACGCATGCCGGAAAATGAATTTATCGTTCCCGATCAGGCAACTTGTTTTGAAGCATACGGAGCTGGCTTATTGGCAAGAACGTCCGGCAGTCCGCTTCCTTCTCTTGAAAAATTGTTCAAGCCAAATGTGGTTCAGTTCAAAAGATTCCAAAGCCTCAAAACGGCACAGGGAAAGGTCACCTACCTTGAATCCCGCAGGGCAAAAGTTGTCGCCGGCAGAGAATACATTCTCGGCGTGGACGGAGGATCGACCACAACCAAAGCCTGCCTCATTGACATGGAAACCAACGACATAACGGCCTCTTTTTATGGAAGAACCCATGGGGACCCCGTGAAAGCTCTGAAAAATTGTTTCAGGGAAATGCAGAAGCAAATCAAAGCCGAGACAGGCGATGGCAAAATAAAAATTACGCTGACAGCAACCACCGGTTCTTCCAGAGAACTGCTGGGCGTGTTTCTGGAAACACCGGCCGTCTATAACGAAATTATCGCGCATGCGGTCGGGACGACTTTTTATAAAGAAAATATCGATACCATTTTCGAAATCGGCGGACAGGACGCCAAATATGTACTCTTGAAAAATAAAGTCCCCATTGATTACGCGATGAATGAGGCCTGTTCCGCGGGCACGGGCTCTTTCCTGGAGGAATCAGCCCAGGGCGATTTAAATATTCATCATGCATGGGAAATCGGAGATATCGCTCTCGAAGCCAATGAGCCTCTGAAATTCGGCGAACACTGTTCCGCTTTTATTAATTCCGATGTCCGCAAAGCCATCCAGCAGGGAGCCTTGCGCGAAGACATTACAGCGGGCATCGTAACCTCCATCGTTTCCAATTATCTCAACCGTGTTGTGGGCAACAGAACGATCGGAGAAAATATTGTTCTGCAGGGAGGCGTGGCCAAGAATAAAGCGGTTCCTCTGGCGTTTGCCATGCTGCTGAATAAAAATATCACGGTGCCTCCCGACCCCGAGCTGATGGGATGTTTCGGCGTGGGCATACTGGCCAAACAAAAATTGCAGGACGGATTGCTGGCCAGATCAGCATATGACCTGGAAAAAATTCTGGCCACGGATATTGTCTATGAAAAGGATTTTCAGTGCAAATCCTGTGATAATTTGTGCCCTATCCGTATTTTGAAAGTCAATGATCATCAATATATGTTTGGCGGGCGTTGCAATAAATACACGAATATCCGAAAAAGGAATATTTTCAATGAAACGGACGTTGTGGATTATATTGAAAAACGCAACGATATCCTTTTAAATCAATGCACTCCTGATCCCCAAACGCTGATCAGGAAGAAAGATTGTATTGTCGGCATTCCGAGGTGCTTTTCGTTTTATACGCTCTGGCCTCTATATTCATGGTTCTTCCATGCCTTGGGCGTTGAAACACGCGTGTCCGATTCGATTAGTCATGAAGGAACCGCGCGGGTGGAAAGTAATTATTGCTTTCCCGCGGAAATCGCTCACGGCGCTGTACAGGACATTTTAGACCGGAAGACCGATTATATTTTTCTCCCCCATTTCAAGGATATGGAAAGCTATGAGAAAAATGCCCCGGCCAGTTTCTGTCCAATTACGCAAAGTCTTCCCTATTACATTAAAAAAGCATTTCCTGAAATTCCCGAAGAACAATATTTAATGCCGGTGGTCAGTTTTATGTACGGAACGGAAAAAGCCGCCGAAGCGTTTATTGCCGTAGGTGAAAAACTGGGATTCAGCACCACGGAAACGCGGAAAGCCTTTGATGTGGCTTATGCGAAACAAACCGAATGTTTCGCCAGATTTTCCGAACTGGGCATACAGGCTTTGGCCGAAGCCCGTCAGTCCGGAAGACCGGTCATTGCGATTCTGGGAAGACCTTATAATTCTTTTACGGCAGACACCAATATGGGCATACCCCGTAAATACACCTCCCGCGGTTTTTCCGTGATTCCCTTTGATATTCTTCCCTTTGAAGAGCAGCCCATTTATCAGAATATGTACTGGTATTACGGACAGCAGGATATGAAAGCCGCCACTCTTTTGAAAAGTGAAGACAATATTTTTGTGACTTACATCTCCAACTTTTCCTGCGCGCCCGATTCCTTCATGCTACATTATCTGAAATGGATCATGGGCGTGAAACCCTTTCTGATCCTGGAACTGGATTCTCATACCGCTGATGCCGGGGTCGATACACGCATTGAAGCTTTTCTGGACATCATTGAAGGATATCGTTCCAAAATCACTGAAATCCGGGAAGAACGTTATGATAACCATCTTCGTTTCATCAACAATCCGGATGAAGAGATTCACATCAAAAATACCCGTACCGGTGAAAAAATACCAATCAAGAACAATCCCCGCGTCAAACTGCTTTTATCCAATATGGGAAGACTTTCCGCGGAGCTGGTCGGCGCGGCCATCCGTGGTTTTGGGATTAACGCGCAAACCATGCCCGTTCCCGATATCTACACGCTGCAAATGGCGCGTAATCACGCCTCGGGGAAAGAATGTCTTCCTTCGCATCTCGTTCTGGGAAGTGTCCTGAAGTATCTTTCGTCGGACAAATACCGCAAGGATGAAATCTATCTGGTCTTTGTTCCCACGACGACCGGCCCCTGCCGCACCGGACAATATTTCGTTTTTTATGAAAATCTCTTCAGAGATTTGCGCAAGGAAAATGTCGTCATTTTTACATTGGACGCCGATAATTCCTACAACGAACTTGGTAAAGATTTTGCCAGGTACGCGTGGTGGGCTGTTGTCATCGGCGATTACATGAAAGACATTGAAACGGCGCTCCGCACCTGCGCTGAAAATCCCGAAAAAGCCATGATGGAATATGATCATATCTGGCAGAAAATGATTCACGTGGCAGAGCAGGATATTACCAAGATCCTGCCGGTTCTCAAGGAAATATCCGCTGATATCGCCAAAATCCCCTTAAAGAATAAAATAGAAAAATGCCCCAAGATATTGATTGTTGGGGAAATTTATGTCCGGCGCGATGATTTTGCCGTCGATGAATTAATCAGGCATTTCAGCCGTCGCGGCATAATCGGCAAAGTCTCCAATGTTGCCGAATGGATTTATTATTGCGACTTTGTTCGTCATTACGAACTCAAAAAACGTCTGGCACTGATTCCGCGCTACCGGCAGGTTTTCGCAAGCGAGTTTAAGGATATTGTGCAGTGGAAAATCGAGCACGCCTATAAAAAGAAAATCGAAAAAGATATTCGCGACGCCTTATCGGAGACCGGTTTGATTCCCGACTCCCCCCACAACATGGAAGAAATCATGGGCAACACCGAAAAGTATTTTGTCAATAATGAACTTTATTCTGAAATAAGCATTTCCAGCGGTGTTGCCGCCACGGCGATGATGGACGGTTATTCCGGTATCGTCAATATTTCCCCCTTTGCCTGTCTGATCGGCCGGGTCATCGAAGGCGTTTTGACTCCCTGGGCCAGGGAAAGAAAATATCCGACGATTTCCATTGAAATTGATGGAAATCTTTTGCCGCCCAATGTGATCAACAAACTGGAGATATTCATGCTCAACGTGTTGAGATTCAGAACCGACAAAGATATCAGCAATATCCTGGAACACTGAAAGGTTAATCAATTGGCCATGCAAAAAAATATGACCGGAATCATTTTATCCGGCGGCAAAAATTCCAGGATGGGGGTGAATAAAGCTTTCCTTGAGATTAACGGAGTTCGCCTGATTGATCATATTTTATCCGTCTATCGAAAAATATTTTCTGAAATCATCATCGTCACCAACGAGCCGCTGGCCTACACTGAATTCCCCGATACGATGATTGTTACGGATATATACAAAGGCAAAGGTTCTCTGGGGGGCATTTATACCGGATTGTTTTACGCCCGGAACGACTACGCTTTTGTCGCAGCCTGTGATATGCCCTCTTTGAATATCGACTTTATCCTGTTCATGATGGAGCAGATCGGCAACTATGAAATTGTCGTACCGGAGCTTCCCGAGGGATTTCAGGCCCTGCACGCCATTTATTCACGCCGCTGCCTTCCCGCCATTCAAAAGATGATCCTGGCCGACAAGCTTAAAATTTCCGGACTTTTTAAAGATGTCCGCTCTTCGAAAATCACAGAAGACAAAATCAAGCCTTTCAATCAGGACGGACGTCTTTTTCTCAATCTCAACACACCCGAAGATTTACATTCATCAACATTAACATGAAGCTATTTTTTCATCGAAACGGGCTGGAGCCATTTTTTCTTGTCGCCGTCATAATACCATTTATCGGGAAAGCCGCGACGTTTGACATAGACGGGATGATCCGCCCAGCATAAAAGTTCTTTATAGGCCGCGTGAATTTTCCGGAAGGTTGCCGCGTGTCCGCCCAGATCGGGATGATGAATTTTGACCTGTCTCCTGTACGCGGATTTGATGATTTTGCTTAATTCGTGCGAATGAAGATCAGCCTTGTCTATTTCCAGACATTTCAACAGATCCAGCTTGATGGTGGGAATCCGCATTAATTTGGGCCGCTGCAGGCCGTCCGCCATCGCGTGGCGAGTCGCCAGTTTCAGAACATGAAGCGAGGCCACATAGCCTCTGTTCGTACGATTTGATTCCGCCCACCATGCCTCACCGAGTTTATTGGTCATGATATGAAAATCCGTGGCCGGGTTGTTGCCTTCCTTCCGTCTGCCCACATAACGGAAAATTTCCTTGAATCCATAAGGAACAATATCCAGAATAATCCTGGTGTCTGAAAAATAAAAAGTGGCGTAACGGGTATTTAACGTTTGCAGCAGGCCGCTTTTCATGTTCAGTCTTTGTCGCAAATGCTGACGGCATTTTACTGAACAGTAACGACGGTTGTTAATGTTTTTTGTCGTACCGCAGGAAAGACAAAAATTACTTTTCTGATTCTGATTATTGACTTTAACTAACATTTTAAAATGACACACAGCCTGTCCGTATTTTCATCGAACAGGCTGTATGAGTCTGTCCCTCAAAATTATGATTTGGATGCCAGATACCCCTTGGCCAGCGCCTTATTCACGTGCAGAACACCCTTGTTCATTTCCTTCATTGGATAATCCGCTGTGATCACAGGCAGAGCATCCGCTTCCGCCTGCGTTTTAACGATGGACCCGGCCGGGACGTAACGGCCATCCGCCACCTTCACGCCCATTAAAATCGCCCCCGGCTCAATGACGCAGTTTCTGCCCACAAAGGATTTGAACACCAGCACCTTCATGCCGACAAAGGTGTCATCCATAACCACAGCCGGTCCGTGAATCTGAACCTGATGTGCCAGAGAAATTCGCTTGCCAATGTAAACCGCGTATTTTTGACCTTCGACTTCCATTAGATTTTTCTCCACCGGTTTGCCGTCAAGTTCGGTTTCCAGGGCGTGAATAACGACGCCATCCTGCACATTGGAATCGTCACCGACATGAAGCGGTTGCCCCTCGTCGCCGCGCACACAAGCGGTCGGAGCCACCATTACGTTATTGCCCAGAATGACGTTACCGATGACCGCGGCCAGCGGATGCACAAATGTACCGGCGCCGATAACCGGCTCGGATATTTTTGAACTGAAGTCTGTTTTTACATTTTTCTCAATCATTTTTTCCTCCATTCTTATGTTTTAAAATCAATTGATTTTTTTGTTTTTCCAATTTCAATAAATGGTGCCATGTTTCTTCAACTATTTTCCTTGTTTCTGAGATACTTCCACGATTTTCAATAACAATATCCGCCAGCGCTTTCTTTTCCTGGATGGGCATCTGGCTCTTTAACCTCTTCTCGGCCTCATCCCTGCTGATCTTATTGCGCTTGATCAAACGATTGATTTGTTCTTCAGGATCAATCAACACCAGCATGGTCAAATCAAAAAGATGCTGCTTATTGCCTTCAAACAAAAGAGGAATATCCGCAAGCACGATAGCGTGCGCGTCCTTCCTTTTTATTTTTTCCAATCGAGCATCCCATTCTCCGTAAACAAACGGATGAACGATTTTATTCAGCTCGGCGAGTTTATTTTTATCAGCAAAAACAATGTTGCCCAGTTTAACGCGATCGATGGTTCCGTCCTGCGCGAGAATCACCTTACCAAAATAATCAACAATTTTCTGCCACGCCGGTTTTCCCTTTTCCTGCACCTGATGAGCAAGCCTGTCAAAATCAATCAGATACGCTCCCTTTTCCACAAACATTCCGGCAACCGTTGATTTGCCGCAGGCAATGCCGCCTGTCAATCCGACATTCAACATGGTTTACTTCTTGTTGAGCTCATAGATGATACGCAGTCCGTCCAGTGTCAGCATATCTTCTATCTTCTCAATAGTCTTGGTCTCCGGCGCGATAACATTGGCCAGACCACCGGTTGCAAGCACTAGGGGTTTGGTCTTCACTTCCGCTTTCATTCTATTGACAATTCCGTCCACCAGTCCGGCATATCCGAACATAATTCCGGCCTGAATGGCGCTGACGGTATCTTTCGTAATCACTGTTTTCGGTTTGCTGAATTCCACCCGCGGTAATTTGGAAGCCCTTTCAAAAAGTGCTTCAATGGAAATGACGATTCCCGGAGCAATGCAGCCCCCCATATATTCTCCTTTGGGTGAAACATAATCAAACGTCGTTGCCGTACCGAAATCCACGATGATCGATTCTTTGCGGTATTTATTATATGCCGCAACAGCATTGACGATTCGGTCAGCCCCGACTTCTTTGGGATTGTCATAAAAAATAGGCATCCCCGTCTTTATGCCCGGCCCCACAATCAGAGGTTTAACGTTAAAATACTTCACGCAAAGCGGTTCAAGGATATTGAGCATGGGCGGTACCACACACGAAATAATGATATCGGTTATTGCCTTGATTTCTTTTGCCTTCATTCGACTGGATTGATACAAATTGTAGATCAAGACACCGTATTCATCTATCGTATGATCAATCTCCGTCCGGATACGCCAATCATGCAGCAAAGTTTCATCATCATAAAGCCCCAGAACCGTATTGGTGTTGCCCACGTCAATTACTAAAAGCATATCTCTCACCTCTTGATGGTAGCGTCTCCCGCCGAGACTCTTATTTCCCTATTTTTTTCTGTCAGAAGGATCAGGGCGCCGTCGTCATCCATGCCCGTCGCCTTCCCTTCCAGCAATTCTTCTCCGAAGGCAACCTGAACCGTTTGTCCGATCATCGGCATCATTTTCAGGCAACACTTTTTAATCGGATCGAATCCCTCTTGAATTAGCTTTTTATACCATTTCTCCAGATTTTCATAGAGACTAATTATCAAGTCCATGCGGGAAATTATCCCGCCGGTTTCTATTGCCAGAGAAGTAGCCGTATCACGAATTTCTTTTGATAATTCCTTTTTTTGAAGATTGACATTGATGCCGATTCCCAAAACGATAAAATCTATTTTCTTCCCGGTCAATTTCGCCTGGGAAAGAATTCCACAGACTTTCTTGTGATGAATCAAGACATCATTCGGCCATTTCACGTTGACAGGATCCGGACAATAAGCGTTTAATGTCTCGGCAACGGCAACACCTGCCATGATGGGAATTTGAGATGCCTCTGACGACGCTATCTGCGGTTTTAAAATTATGGAAGTGTAAACATTGGAACCCGCCGGAGAATGCCAGATCCTTTGAAACCGCCCTTTTCCCCTGCTCTGCCGATCGGCAAGGACAACTGTTCCTTCAGGTACTCCGGCATTCCCCAGAGCCAGGGCTTCGTCATTGGTTGATCCGGTTTCAGAAAAATAATAAAGCGGATGACCGAATAACTTAACCGCAAACCTGTCCTTCAGTTTCTTTAAATCCCAATCGATATTGACAGGCTTATTCATAAAAGATTATTATTTTAGACGAAGAAACTAACAGGATTTGATGTTCAGTGAGATATCGGCTGCCTTTACCGAATGCGTGAGAGCACCAACCGAAATAAAATCCACACCGATGGCGGCGATATCGGCCACGTTTTGAAGACTGACATTACCTGAAGCTTCCAGCAACGCCCGTCCGGCAACCAAAGCAACGGCCTTTTTCATCACCGGTATGGTCATATTATCCAGCATGATGATTTCGACTCCGCAGGAAAGCGCTTCCCTGACTTCCGGGATATTTTTTGTTTCCACTTCAATTTTCATCGACCGGGAAAGATTTTTTCTCACGGCTTTAACCGCGGCAGTGATACTTCCAGCCGCCTCAATATGGTTGTCTTTGATCAGAACGCCGTCATACAAACCGATACGGTGATTGGTGCCCCCGCCCAGTTTTACGGCCAGTTTATCCAAAACGCGCAATCCCGGAGCCGTCTTGCGTGTATCCAGAATCTTCGCCCTGGTGCCCCGGACGGCTTTCACATACTGCGAGGTCAGAGTGGCAATGCCGCACATGCGTTGCAACAGATTCAAAGAAACTCTTTCCGCCTGTAGAATACCTGATAAGCTGCCGGATACTTCCGCAAGAATATCACCTTTTTTCGCCGGACAGCCGTCTTTGATCAATTTTTTTACTTTGATATTCTGATCGACCGATTGAAAAGTCTCCTCAAAGACATCCATGCCCGCCACGATAAAATCATCTTTGGCCACAGCCAGCGCCCTCCCCTTTTTTCGGCTGTTGACCGTGGAAAGCGTTGTAATATCGCCGGTACCGATATCTTCACGCAGAGCATTCTGGATAATCTTTAATATTTTTTTGTCGGTCACGCGGAAAGCCCTTTTAATTTTTTTAGCGCCCCTTCCAGAGTGGTAAATTTCTTCTGGAGGTCTTTCAATTTATCTTCTTCTTTCTGAATGATATCCGGAGCGGCTTTGGCACGGAAGTCGCGGTTCGCCAGTTTTTTCGAACACTGCTCCAGATCTTTGATGATCTTGCCCAGTTCTTTTTCCAATCTTGCCTTCTCTGCGGAAACATCGACAACCCCCTCCAAGGGAACATATATTTTTGTCGAACCGGTAACCGCGGTGGCCACTCCCTTGGGTTCAACCATATTCAGTTCCACTTTCAGAGATTCGAGATTGGCCAGATTGACAATATAGTGCTGATCATTTTCTATCATCTTCCGGCTGTGTTCATCGGCGGCGGAAATCAAAACATTCAGTTTTTGTGACGGCGCAATACGCATTTCACCACGGATGTTGCGGATGGACGTGATGATTTCCATGATCATCTCCATTTCTTTTTCCGCTTCATCGTTTTTCCAGGCTTCATTCACCACTGGGAAATGGCTGACCATAATGGAATCTTTATCGCTGCCCTTCAAGACCTGCCAGAGTTCTTCCGTGAGGAAAGGCATAAAAGGATGCAACAACTGCAACATCTTCTGAAAGACCTCAGACAATGTCCCCTGGGCTGCCCGTCGTTGTTCCGGCGTTCCCTTGCCATAAAAAACAGGTTTGCTTAACTCCAGATACCAGTCACAAAGTTCGTGCCAGATAAATCGATAAACAGCGGCGGCGGCATCATTAAAACGGTAGTCATCCAAACTTGCGGTTACCTCTTCTATCGCCTCGTTGAGTTTCGTCTTGATCCATTGATCCGGCAGGGAGTCTTCAACAACAGATATGGATTCGTCATAATCTTCAAGATTGGTGAAGGTTAACTTGGAAGCGTTCCAGATCTTATTGACAAAAAATTTGTAACCTTCGATACGTTCCGGCGAAAGGCGCACGTCACGTCCCTGTGCCGTATAGGCGGCCAGTGTGAAGCGAAAAGCGTCAGTGCCATATTGATCAATCATCAGCAGAGGATCGATGATATTGCCTTTTGACTTGCTCATCTTTTCGCCTTTTTCATCCCGAACGAGCGCGTGCAAATAAACGTGCCGGAAGGGTATGTCTTTCATCACGTAAAGGCCCATCATCATCATCCGGGCAACCCAGAAAAAGAGAATATCGAAACCGGTGATGAGAAGAGAGGTCGGGTAAAAAGTTTTTAAAGCTTCCGTTTTTTCCGGCCAACCCATCGTGGAGAACGGCCAGAGCGCTGAACTGAACCAGGTATCCAGGACGTCTTCGTCCTGATTCAAGGCCGTACCGCCGCAGTCGGGACACTTGTCAGGATCCGTTGTGGACACAATGACTTTTTTACAACCTTCACAATACCACACGGGGATACGGTGCCCCCACCAGAGTTGACGGGAAATACACCAGTCGCGGATGTTGTTCATCCAGTCAAAGTAAGTGGCTTCCCAGGTTTTGGGAATAATCTTTGTTTTCTCCTTGACCACGGCGGCGATCGCCTGTTTGGCCAGAGGCTTGATTTTGACAAACCACTGTTTGGAAACCATCGGTTCGATGTCCGTCTTGCAGCGATAACACTGGCCGACGTTATGCGCGTAAGGCTCTGTGCCGACCAGATAGCCGCCCTTTTCCAGATCGGTAATGATATTCTGGCGCGCAGCATAACGATCCTGCCCTTTGTAGGCACCGCCGTTTTCGTTGATAAATCCCTTGCCGTCGATGACCGTGATGATTTCCAGATGGTGTCTCTGCGCCATCGCAAAGTCATTGGGATCGGAAGCGGGCGTAATTTTAACGGCGCCGGAACCGAAATCCATCGTGACATAATCATCGGCAATCACCGGAATCTTCTTGTTCATCAGAGGCAAAATAACGTCTTTGCCGATGATGTTGGTGTATCGTTTGTCGTCGGGATGAACGGCTACCGCTGTATCACCCAGCATGGTTTCCGGTCGGGTGGTAGCCACAACGATTTCACCCTGGCCGTCAGCAAACGGATAACGGATATTCCAGAGGAAGCTCTGATCCTGTTTGAATTCCACTTCCAGATCGGAAATAGCGGTGTGACAGCGCGGGCACCAGTTGACGATGTAATCGCCCTGATAAATCATTCCCTCATTGTAAAGCCGGACAAAAACTTCGCGTACCGCGTGGGATAATCCCTCATCCATGGTAAAGCGTTCTCTTTCCCAGTCACACGAACAGCCGAGTCTCTTGAGCTGGTTGATAATGACACCACCGTACTGTTTACGCCACTCCCAGACGCGGGCGATAAATTTCTCGCGTCCCAGTTCATGGCGGGAAGTTCCTTCCTTCAATAATTGCTGTTCAACGACGTTTTGCGTGGCGATGCCGGCGTGATCCGTGCCCGGCATCCAGAGCGTGTTATACCCCTGCATTCTTTTGAAACGGATGATGATGTCCTGCAGGGTATTATTCAGCGCGTGTCCCATGTGCAGCATGCCCGTAACATTCGGAGGCGGAATCACGATTGAGAATGCCGGCGCATCACTTTTATCCTGTGCGTGAAAATATTTATTTTTCAACCAGTATTCGTATAATCTTTTTTCGGCAGCGGCCGGTTCAAAAGCCTTGCCTAATTCTCGTTTTGCCATTTGTTTTTTTCACTCCTTCAATACTTCCTAGACTTGTGTATCACTAAAAAAGGGCTTGACGCCCTTATCGCACTTCATTTTATATTTCAATAGCTTATTTATTAAACACAAACTTATCCTTAAGCTTGCGGAGAATAATCAGAGCCTCCAGTCCGGATAACGGCTTCAAGGGTGCGAACTCCCCTGTTTTGAAGTTTTGCACCGTCATAAGGTCCAGAGATGTCACCGTCATAATGGCATTGTAATACGGCATATCCGTCGGCACATCCGGAAATGTCGATTTTGTTTTTAAATGTTTGGTGGCCAGATAATTTTCACCGGTGATTTTGATTAAGATACCTTCCAGCATCAAAGCGTATTCGCCGCGGGATATGATTTCATTCGGCTTGAAATTACCATTCGGGTCATTCTCCAGACCACGCACGCCTGTTTTCAAGATTTCTTCAATATAAGACTTGTTCGGATGATCGAAAATATCATTGGCCAGCGGAGGCGGCGGCGCGTGAAGCACCCCTCCGGTTACGGCCGGTTCTGACGCTTTCTCCTGCATCGGAGCTTTATCGGCCATTGCGGCTTTCTTTTCTTCAGATAGGGTCGTCGGTCTTCCCATCCATTCCCTGATTTTCAGTTCTTCAACGAAAAGAGCTGCCGCATCCGCCCGGGTCATCTTCTCCGCGTTGGCGACTCGCTTGCCGGCCTGCGTTGACGGTTTGGCCAATATATACTTATCGATAAACTTCAACTGAGCCTCGGCTTCAGCCATATGATCTGATTGCAATTCAGTCACTCTGGTGAACATCTGATTGGCAAAATTGAATTCCAAGGCTTCTTTATAGGCCAGCCCCATGTAATAGTACGCCGGAGCGAATCTGGGATTGATCAGCACAGCCACACGAAAATGATTTTTTGCAAGTTCGAGCCAGTTCTGATCGGATTTGTTCATCGTGTAGTAGCGGATTTTTGCCAGATTGACAAAAAGTTTTTCATCATCCGTCTGAGCGTTTTTCAGGGCTGCGTCCAAGTCATCCGCTGCGTTTTCGAATTTACCCGTTTCAATGTTCACCAGGGCATGTCCGGTATAGGCTTTGGAATAATTGCTATCGAGCTGAATGGCCATCTTGAACTCCCGCCGGGCATCGGCATATTTACCCAAACCCAGAAGCTTCAAACCGGCATAGGTATGATGGCCGGGGGTGTCCAGTTGGCTGACCGATTCCCGGGTAGCCGGACCACAGGAAATCAGAGACAAGACCATGGCGCATATAATGAATGGCAAAATGAATATTCTGCTTCTTTCAGGTTTCATATTATTTCTTCCTAAAACCGGCTGATATCATTATCTTTAGAAGCGGTTTTAGTCAAGCAATATTGCAGATTCTTCGACACTTCCGGAAATATGTTTTTTTACTGCTGCGGTTGCTCACTCATGCTCTTTTCGGGCCTGACATCCACCAACCACTCCTGAGCGAAATAGCCCGGCCTTGTCTTGATCAGAATTTTGCCTGTCGCATCAATTGCATTGTAGATACTTCTATTGACGGAAATCTTATCGATTTCTCCGGGTGTCTTCCAGGAATCAAATTTCGCGTAGTATTTGCGGTCACCCTTATGCGTCGTATAATACTTTTCTGTTACAGTTACCAGGTGATCACCGACAGGCCCCTGGTCAAGATAGCCGTTAAAAAATATCATCCATGATAAACCGCCAACCAAAAATCCTGTCAGAGAAAAAATGGCCAGAGGGATAAAGATCGTATGGGAAGAGGAACGTCCCTTGACCATCTGAAATGCTATGCATAGAAAAAGGATTGCGGCAGGGATGGAATATTGAAATGATTTTATCGAGAAGGCAAAACGCAAAGGTTTATAAAGATTCAATCCGGCTACCAGCAAACCAACGGCTGTTATGTTCAAAATGATAACTGTTACAATCACCGGAACAGCACGTGCATACTTTTTTAATAAAGGGGTCGCTGGCGGAACATTCAGGGAAGGCATCCCTGAGATCAGCAAATCCAGCTTTTCCAAAACCATCTCCACAGGTACCCGCGACGTTTCTTCCGGTGACAATGGCGAAATGACGGCATTCACTCTGTCGGCGGTAAAGGATATACTTTTCATGGTCATTCCGCCGGCAAAGACAGCTCCTATGGCTTCCCGAACTTCGACGTTGAAAAAATAATTTTGTAAAGCAGACATTTCTCCATCACTATTAATAAAGAATGTCGAATCAAACGCAGGATCACCGGTCTGAATTTCGGAGGTCAAACCGATGTTTTTGGAAAACTTTTCCACTCTTCCTTCCCTGTTTACGCTGAAAATAACGGGAGAGTTAAAGAAAATGGAAATCGTAAAAGATGGGGGGCTGTTCTTGGAACCGGGAAAGTACCGGCATTCGTAACGGCGTCCCCTGTATTCTCCTTGCAAAGAATGGCTATCAAACGTCCTGACATTGTTTGTGGCGCTGAGCTTCGCGGAAAGCTTCTGAAAGTTTTCTTTCTGGAGCCGGTATCTTTTCCAGATAAAAAAACCGCCAAGTAGAATGCCAAGAATAATTACCGTCGTACTGATGAGCATGTTATTTCCCAAAATTTTTTGACATGGCTTCTGATCATATCCCCTGAATGAGGAGTAAACCAGTTGATTTCCTTATCGGCGTTAAACCAGGTCATCTGACGGCGGGCGTACTGCCAGGTATCGCGTTTGATGAGATTGATCGCCTCGTCCCAACCGTATATTTTGTTGAAAAATCCGATAATCTGTTTGTAGCCCAGCGATTTTAAAGATTTCAGATTTTCGCTGTAACCCATCGCCAGAACTTTTTTAACTTCATCCAGCAATCCATCAGCAATCATTTTATCAGTGCGTGCTTCAATCCTCTGCTTTAATGCTTGGCGATCAACCTGAATGCCAATCTTGTAGGTTAAGTAAGGACAGTCCGCGAAGGAATGCTTTTTTTGTTTGACGGTTATAGATTCGCCGGTTTGTTCCAAAACTTCAAGCGCCCGGATGACTCTGACCGAATCATTGGGATTAATCTGAGCGGCTGCAGCGGCATCCCGTTGCAGCAGCATATCGTAAAGATATTGCTTACCGTTCGTGTCCCGCAGGGTGCGATAATAATTTCTGATACTTTCATCAACGTCCGGCGTGTCGATAATTCCCCGAAGCAGAGCCCGGATATACAACCCTGTGCCGCCTACGACAAAAACCGGTTTCCCCTGTTGTGCCAATCCGGTAATGATGGCCCGTGCCTTTTCCGCAAACAAAGCCGCGTTGAATTCTTCATCGGGATTAACCACATCAATCAAATGATGCATAATTCCCCCACGTTCTTTTATGGTCGGTTTGGCTGTACCGATATCCAAGTAACGGTAAACCTGCATCGAATCGGCGCTGATGATTTCGCCGCCGAACTCCCGTGCCAGATCGACAGCGAGTTTGGTTTTGCCCGTGGCGGTTGGTGAATTGACGATGACCAGCGGTAACTTTTCCATCTTCATGGCTTACTTTCTTTTAAACATTCTTTCGATTTCACTTAAGGAAAAGTTGATGGTAATCGGACGACCGTGCGGGCAGGTCAGATTAAATGGGGTGGCTTCCAGATCTCGGCATAAAGCGGCTACTTCTTCACGGGAAAGAACTCTGTTGGCCTTGATGGCAGCCCTGCAGGCCAGCGATGCCAGAATCTTTTCCCTTCTTTCCCGCAGCGAAGGCATCTGATTCTGATCACTTAACTGATCGGCTATATCTGAAATCATTTCACTGATTTTAACCTGAGACAATATTACCGGAACCGCTTTGACGGCAATCGCGTCTCGTCCGAATATCTCAATTTCCAGACCGATCTCCTGAAAGAAATCCAGGTAATCATTCATCAGCGCAATCTGACCCGGCGTTAAATTAACAATTTCAGGCATCAGCAGCGACTGACTGATAACCTTTTCTCCCGCTGATTGCTTTAACTTCTCCAGAATGATCCGTTCATGCGCCGCATGCTGATCCAGAAGAACAAGACCTCCTTCACCTTCAAAAATCAGATACGTATTGACGTACTGCCCCACATACCGCATGCCTGTAAAGGATATCTTTTCATCCGGCGATACCTGATCATCATCAATTGAAAAATTTGTTTTTTCCATCACAGGCCGTTTTAACAAATCATTGTTAATGGCCTGCTGCAAATTGCGTCTGGAATACATCCCGAAAGGAACGGACGGTGATTTCTCCTGCACCGATGGCGTGGGAAAAGAATAATTATTTTTCTCTTTAGACTCCAAACGATAAATAAAAGAACCTTTGGATGCCGGAGCTCCGGCCAGACTCCGCGCGATCGTTTTGGAAACCAGATCGAAAACGGAATGTGCATCCTTGAAACGAACTTCCAGCTTGGCCGGATGTACATTCACATCGACATCTTCCGGCGGCATCTCCAGAAACAGCACGGCTGCGGGATAGCGGCGCGGCTCGATAATCTGCCGGTAAGATGATAACACGGCGTGCAGCACGCTGTTATCGCGGACAAAGCGTTTATTGACAAACAAATAAACGCTTTTTGAATTTGATTTCGTATATTCAGGACGCGATATAAAACCGGTCAGGCTCAAATTTTCTTTTTGCGCTTCAACCGTAAGGCAATGCGCGGCAAAATCATCGCCAATCACCATTGTAATCCTCTGCGCAATATCCTGGACATCCGGAGCGACCAAAACTTCACGGCCGTTGACCAGAACTTTAAAACGGACTTCCGGATGCGCCAACGCCAAACGCGTAATCGCGTCCAGACACGCGCCCTGCTCCGTGGCTTCTGTTTTCAAGAACTTCCGGCGCGCTGGAACATTGGCAAATATTTTCGTGACCGATATCTGCGTGCCTTCCGGACAACCGGCCGGTGCAACCTCTTTGATCTTTCCTGCTTCCAGCGTGGCTTTTGTTCCCGATAAATCCTGTTTGCGTCTGGTCAGCAGTTCTACCCGCGCGATGGATGCAATGCTGGGCATCGCCTCACCACGGAAACCGAAAGAAATCACATTGAATATATCTTCAAAATGATGAATCTTGCTGGTGGCGTGTCTTTCAAAAACAAGCGGCACGTCGTCGTGCTCAATACCCGAACCGTTATCAATCACCTTGATGGACTGACAACCGCCCTTCTCCAATTCCACCCTGATATCCGTTGCTCCGGCATCGATGGAATTTTCCACCAGTTCCTTGACGATGGAGGCAGGCCTCTCCACCACTTCCCCGGCGGCAATCTTATTGGCAATTTCCGACGATAAAACTACAATGCGTTTGGACAAGTTTGTTCTCCTGATCAACTGGATGGAGTATTAGTACAATAAACCAAAATCTGCAACCAGGATTAAAGGATGTTCTCATTTTTAAAATAAATACTTCCAAACATTTCGACATATTGAGCATTGCTCTTGAATTAATTCCGTTCTTGTGTCAAGAAATGCCCGATTAATTATCCAGCTTACCGGGCTAATGGAATATTTTCCATAAGTACGGATGATTTTTGGAGTTGGCTAAAATATAAAGAATAATCTTGCCGGTCCTGATTGTTCTATGAAAAAATAGAATTCAAAGTGAGTTGCACATGGAAAAATTTTTCGATCCCA
Organism: Smithella sp.; assembly: GCA_018056685.1. Classification (GTDB taxonomy): domain Bacteria; phylum Desulfobacterota; class Syntrophia; order Syntrophales; family Smithellaceae; genus Smithella. Next base: position 34,218 of record JAGPFC010000014.1, on the reverse strand, counting down.
AATCTGTTGTAGTCGTCGGCGCTTCCAATTCTCCCTTCAACCTTGGCGCCACAATTTGTAATATGCTTAAGGATTATCTGAAATATCCCGGCGCAGTGTACGCGGTCAATTCAAAAGGAGAAAAGGTAAATGACTATCCGGGTTATTCATCAATACGTGATCTCCCCGAAACACCCGATCTGGCGGTCATCATCGTGGCGGCAAAACACGTACCCGGCATTATCAGGGATTGCGCCGTCAAGGGGATCAAGCGGGTCATCATTGAAAGCGCCGGATTCTCCGAAGGCGGAAGTGACGGCAAAGCCATGCAACGTGAGATCGATGATGTCGCCAGAGCCAATGATATCCGCATCATGGGACCGAACTGCCTGGGAACACTGGACACCCGCAAAAAATTCTGCTGTTTTTATGGCGTTAATCCCAGCCTGGTTGAAATGGGCCGGATATTTGAGGCGCCGGGCAATATTTCCTACATCATCCAGAGCGGTGGCATCGTTGTTCTTGTCATTGAGTCGTTCTTTTATGATCTCGTCGGCGTGAACAAGGTTGTCAGCATCGGTAATAAATGTGATGTGGATGAAGCGGATCTCATTGAATATTTTCAAAAAGACGAAACTGAAGTCATCGGCATGTATCTGGAAAGTGTCGCGGATGGCCGCAAACTGATGGAGGCAGCGAAAAAGTCACGCAAACCGATAATGATTTACAAGGTAGGTCGCACGCAGGAAGGCGTCATGGCCGCCATGTCGCACACAGCGGGAATGGCCAGCAATGATAAAATCTTCGAGAGCGCCTGCAAGCAGGCCGGAATCATTCGTCTGAAATCAATCGATGAACTCCACTCCATGCCCAAGATGCTCACAGAAATGCCTCCTTTGAAAGGCAAGCGCATTGCCATGTTTACCAATTCCGGAGCCTTCGGCAGCATCAGCGCCGACCTGCTGGTGGAAGCTGACTTGCATGTGGTACGCTTGAAATCACAAACACAGGAAAAATTAAAAAAGGCGGGGCAGGTTTTCAACATTAAAAATCCCGTAGACATCGGTCCCGCTCCGCCGCAGACCTATCTCGATATTTACGAAATCCTTCTTTCTGCTGACGAGGTAGACGGTCTTTTACCGCTGTTGAGTGTCTGGCAGACGTTCGTGATTGACACGCTTCTGGAACTGATGAAAATGTGCAAACATTACGAAAAGCCCGCCGCCATTTATACGCCGAACGCCATGGCCAAATCCATTGCCATCCGCACCAAGCACCGGATACCAATATTCGAAACAGCGGAGCAGGCCGTGCGGGCCTTATCCGTTTCCCATTACTATTATGATTCACTGCGAAAAAGGAAGTTTATTCCGGCAGACTCGTCAGCAAAGAAAGAAAAGTTGTCTCATACAGGCTGAAAGGTTACATCGTAATAATATTCTTTAAATAATATCGTTAAGCACTCAAAAACCGTTTGGTGTCATCGTCGTGGATGATTCAGCCTTTGATACCGTGAATCGGAAAGATGTTCTTACGGACAAAGTCAACCTTGCTGTCCACGAAACGATCGACAGAATCCTTCAATGAAGGCGAGATAAGGAAAGGTTCATCATTCAAAATGTTGCCCGGACGCTCGTACCCGTACATGGCACCGCTGATAATCCCTTCATATGGATCTTTGGGAGTCAAACCGTTGAGCACGGCCCAGGCCAGGGTCCAGCCGCGCACAACATCGGGGATGCTGTACCCGCCTCCGCCCAAGGCCAATATTTTGGGACAACTTTCCCCGATAGCTTTCATAACCTTGCTGTATCCCAGGTTGGTGCAGCAGAGGTTCGTGAGCGGGTCACGATTGAGTGTATCCAGACCGATCAATGCCACGACAATCTGCGGTTTGAACGCCTTCACGAGGGGCGGATAAACATTCATGAACGTGCGGACATAGGCGTCATCATCCGTATACCGCGGCAGCGGCACATTGACCGTGTAACCAAGACCCTTGCCAGAGCCCGTTTCATTTTCAAAGCCCGTGCCGGGATAGATGGTATCTCCGCTCTGATGGAAAGAAAAATACAGGACTTTGTCTGTATCATAGAATGCATCCTGTACGCCGTTGCCATGGTGGGCATCGATATCGACATAAACGATTCGTTCATAGCCCTTGCCCAGCAAGTCGTTGATCGCCAGGGCTGCGTCATTTACATAGCAGAAGCCTTCAGCATAACTCGGCTTTCCGTGATGGAGCCCCCCATAGACATTAAAGGCAATATCAGCATCGCCCGCGGCGATGAGATTTGCACCCAGCATGGTCGCTCCAACCGTGAGCAGAGAATAATCATACACGCCCTTAAAGATTGGATTATCATTCGAGCCCAGACCATAATGCAGCATCTGAAAATCGTGACACCCGGAGTTGGCACTCTTGAGTATGTCAACATACTCAGCGGTATGGAATCCCAGCAGATCTTCCTCATTGGCTAAATCGGGTTCAACGATCCTGATACCGGGGTGATCGAACAGACCATAACGGTAGCAGAGTTCATAGACCATCTTGGCGCGATACGGTTTAAAAGGATGATCCTTGCTTATTTCGAAATCGTTAAAACGAGGAGAATATATAAAGACGGAATTCATGTTTACACAGCCTTCCTACGTGATGGTTGCAGCTTCGGATTCATAACATTAAACCGTTTAAACATCCATACGATTCTCACCGCATCCTAACTAGGAATGATTAGCTGAATGGAATTTTATTGATGATATTTTATTTGCTGAAGCTGAATAGTATTTTCAGCTTTTCGGATTCCAGTTTCCAGTCGATATAATCTTCCAGTATCTGGATCGCGTAAATCGGCGCGTTGACAAATTCGACGCCAACCTCGTAAGCTTCGTCTTCAATGACAACTCTAATCCATTTGACTTTGCCGATGGCGTTTATCTTTTCTTCCAGATCCTTTAATTTGAATTTCATATTCAGAAGTGTATCGACGGGTAAATTAATATTGGTCTGAATTTTAGCGCCGGTTGCGGAAACATCCCTGGTGATGATTTTTTCTTCAGGATTTCTTGTGTTGGAGATAACATTGATGACCAGTTCATGCTCGTTCTCTTCATCTTTCATTCTGCGCTTTATTCTTTTTTCTTTCATGATGGATTACCCTGCTTTATTGTTTTTAAATGTCTGTTATCTCTGCCGTCCTGAATTTCTGTTGATTCGTGATTCGATTATAATCAACACGGTTTTGTATGTCAATGAAATCCATCCGCATCATTGCCATGGCAATTAGTTTTCAGAGTGCTGCTGCTCCATTAATTGTGCAGTTTACTGTTGCTCAGATAATCCTGAAGCGCCAGTTGCCATGGTTGCGTGGTTTTTCCTGTGGTCTGAATAAACTTTTGCATGCTTAAAATACTGTATGCCGGACGCATGGCCGGTCTTTTGAGCTCGGCAGATTTAATCGGTTCCACAACGATTTTATCGTAACCGGCTTCCTTTAAAATCTTTACGGCAAATTCATGCCAGGTGCAACTACCCCGGTTGGTAACATGAAAAATGCCCCGTGCGTTTTTCTCAATGAGCAGAGCGACTGCCGCGGCCAAGTCTTTCGTGTAGGTCGGTGAACCGACCTGATCATCAACCACCGAGAGTGTTGAAGGACCATCCGCCCTGGCATTTGCTTTATTCATGGTATCATCAATATATTTTTTCGCTTCGGCCTTTTCGACGATGGTTTTGACGAAATTTTTCCCTTTGATTCCATACAGCCAGGATGTGCGAATCAGCAGATAATTATCCGAGAGAGTTTGCAGATAGCGTTCGCCGGCCAGTTTCGATTCTCCATAAACATTGATTGGATTGCATGTTGCGTCTTCCTTGTACGGTTCCCGTGCTGTGCCGTCGAAAACGTAATCGGTGCTGAAATGAATAATCCGGGTTTTTGTATTCCGGCAGGCTTCGGCGATATTTTTAACGGCCCCGGCGTTGACTGCAAAGCAACCTTCCCTGTCCGTTTCGCACCCGTCAACATTAGTGTAGGCGGCGGCGTTGATGACAATATCGGGCACAGCTTCCCGAATGGCATTTTTACATTCATCAGCGGAAACAATATCAATTTCTTCTTTATCCATGCCGACCACTTCATGTTCTCCTGTAAGTTTTGTCAGGAGATCGCTCCCCAGCATTCCTTTGTGTCCCAGCAACAGTATTTTCACTTAGTATTTAACCTCCTTTAGGAACAAACCACAGGCCGGCGCCGTCGCGCCTGCAATGTTTCTGTTTTTAGATTCGATAATTAGCTTCATTTCTTCAGGTTCCCGTTTACCACGTCCCACATCCACTAACGTGCCGATAATGTTCCTGACCATATATTTCAAAAAGCCATGTGCTTCCACTTTTATTTCAATCAATCCTTCTTCTCCGGTCTGAATTTCAATATCGACAATGGTTCTTACGCGGTCTTTAACATCCGTCCCGGTGGCGCAAAAGCAGGAAAAATCATGCGTTCCCAGTAAATATTTTGCCGCCTTTTTTATTTTCGCAATATCCAAAGGATAACGCACATGCCAGAAATAATGGCGCCCCAGCGCCGGGCGCAGCCTCTGGTTGAGTATTTTGTAAACATAAATTTTGCTTTTGGCGTCACGCAACGCGTGAAAATCGTCATCTCTTTCTTCCAATTTTTTAACGACAATATCCGGCGGCAGCACGCTGTTCACACCCAGGAAGATTTTATGAACGGGCAATTTCGTTTCACATCTGAAACTGCCTACCTGATTCAGGGCATGTACGCCGGCGTCTGTACGGCCGGAGCCGATCACAGAAACCTTCTGCCCGGTTATTTTTTCAATGGCTTCTTCGAGAACCTGCTGAATGGAGACACCATTATCCTGCCTTTGCCAGCCGCAATAGGCGGATCCGTCATATTCAACAGTCATTTTAAAATTACGCATCGCTCATCCTGATTCTTTTACCGGACAGTTTACGAAGAACGAAACATCAGGCTTCAATTCGGACGCGCGCATCCAGCGCCACCACTCCGGAGCCGTCAGCAAGCACCCGGACAGGATTGATATCCAGCTCGCGAATCTGAGGAAACTGATGAAGAAGATGCGTTACTCTTTCAATCATGTTCACATAACCCGTAATGTCCCCGGCGCCCTTCCCTCTGGTTCCCTGGAGCATCTTGAAGGATTTTAACTTTCGAACTTTGGATTCAATTTCGTTTTTATCAGCCGGACAAAGAATATTGGCTGTGTCATTAAAGACTTCAATGTAAATGCCGCCATAGCCGAAAAAGACGACCTGGCCGAATGATTCATCATATTTTCCGCCGATGAACATATCGTAGCCCTCACCCGCCTGTTTCATGACACGAACTCCCTGAAAATCAGCCTTGGCTTTATATTGAAAAAGATTCTTTTTAATTTTTTCAAATGCATCACCGACTTCTTCAATATTCTGAATCCCCATAATCACGCCACCGGCATCGGATTTATGAATCGCGTCCGGCGAAACAACTTTCATGACAACAGGATAACCGATTTTAGTAGCGATTTCGATCGCCTCCTTGCTGTCTTTCGCCACGGCCGATTCCGCTATGGAAATGCCGAAATGGTTGAGCAGTTCGAGCGATTCCTCTCCTTTCACTCCGGTATTGTTCTGAATCCATTTTTGAGCGGCCTGGACATCAACTTTTTCAGGCAGTTTGTAAACGGAGTTCCCCTGCGCCTTCCTGGCATAATAATCGCACTGCTTTTTAAAGGCGCGAATCATTTCGCTGGCGTTATTGAAAATCGGGATGTCCAGATTTTGCTTGATGCGGGAAATCGTCGCGGAAAGACCGAATAGACAAACGCCCAAAGGTTTTCCCGACGAGAGAATGGTTCCGGCAACTTCCTTGGACAAATCCGTGTGGAACATCTTATAAAAAACATCTTCGCCGCGCGGCATTTCCGGCCACTGCGTAATATAGACGGCGCCGTCCACATTTTCGTTGTGCATGACAGAGTAGAAAATATGCGGATAGGCACTCATATCGTAAATGTCTCCCATATCCAGCGGATTGGAAAAATTGATAACCCCGGCATTGGAAGAATTTTTCAATTCTTCATAAAAAGCGGCGCCGGGATCGGCAAATTCAAAACCTGATTCTTCACACAGATCAGCTGTCATCACAGTGAAGCCGCCTGCAGGTGACATCACCATGATTCGTTTTCCGCGCATCGGCGGGAGTTCGAACGCCTTGGCGATGGAAATAAAATCGTTGAAATGATTGATGCGGATAATGCCCGATCGCTCAAAGGCCGTATCGATGATATCTTCGTTATTGGCGAGCGCGGCTGTATGACTCATCGCGGCTTTCCTGCCCGCGGAGGTGGTGTTGGCTTTCAGAATTATAACGGGTTTGTCTATTTTGGATGCTGCTTCGATGAGACGATCGCCCCGAGGAATGCTTTCCAGATACATACCAATAACTTTTGTTTCGGGATCGCGCCCGAAATACTCCAGAAAATCGACCTCGTCCAAATCCAGTTTGTTGCCGATGCTGGCAAATTTGGCCATCCCGACATTATCATCGGTCATCAGATTCCAGAGCATCAAGCCGACGCCGCCACTCTGCGAAATAATGGAAAAACCGCCTTTGGGCGGTCTGTAAGACGGGACAAACGGCAGACAAAGACCGTTAGCGGTGTTGGCGACGGTAACCCCGTTGGGACCCACGAACCGGATGCCGTACTGCCTGGCTTTTTGTAAAACAAGTTCAGATAATATTTTGCCTTCGCTACCCAGTTCATTGAATCCTCCGGAAGGGATGGCCAGTCTTTTGACGCCGGCCTGACCGCAGGAATCAATGACATCAGGAATCAGTTTTGCGGGCACCAGAATGTAAGCCAGATCCGGAACGACGGGTAAATCCCTCACGTCTTTGTACATTTTTATTCCGTCCACATGAGCATCCGTGGCGCGGGGATTGATACCGGAGATTCGCCCTTTGTATCCCCAGCGAATCAGATTTTCCAGAACAATCCGGGGAATATTATTTGGTTTTGAAGACAGGCCGATGATGGCAATGGATTGCGGATAAAATAGCTTTTCCAAGTTAACCTCCATAATCATGACGAAACATAATAGATGCAAACTTATCCAATTCGAAATCAAAGTATAGGTAAACACTATAGGCATGTCAATATAATCTTGGTTGCAACAGTTGAAAGTTCAATGATGTTTGATTGACGGATCTGCCGCAGAAATTAATGCAATTGGCACGATGTATTTTGTTTTCAGAATTCTTTTCTGCTTGCCAGTTTTCATTAAAAAAGCTAGGATTGCGCCGCTTTGAAAATATCAATCATGACGGATTGAAGCTCAAGTTATTTTAATTCAAAAGGATGGAACTTATGAGTGACGATATTCAGAAAAATACCACATTAGGAAAAATTAAAGACTTCGAAACAAAGAGCCAGGCTTTAAAATTGATGGGGGGAGAAAAGCAGATTGCCAAGCAGCATGAAGCAAATAAACTTACCGCCCGCGAAAGACTGGATTTGTTTTTTGATCAAGATACGTTTCAGGAAGTGCAGCTTTTTGTCCAGCACCGCTCCACGCTTTTTGGCCTTGATAAAAAAGAGATTGCTTCCGACGGCGTCATTACAGGCTTTGGCAAGGTCAACGGACGGGTTGTTTTTGTCGCAGCTCAGGATTTCACATCTGCCGGCGGCTCTCTGGGGGAAATGCATGCAAAGAAAATCTGGAAGGTGATGGATATGGCCCTCGACGCTCAAAAGCCATTTGTATCGCTGAATGATTCCGGCGGCGCGCGCATTCAGGAAGGCGTTCATTCGCTGGAAGGCTACGGGGGAATCTTTTACCGCAACACGATGAGTTCAGGATACATTCCGCAAATACATGCCATCATGGGACCGACCGCCGGCGGCGCTGTTTACTCTCCGGCTCTTGCCGATTGGGTTTTTATGGTTAAAAACAGCAGCTATATGTATATCACCGGCCCGGATGTGGTGAAGGCTGTCATCGGTGAAGAAGTTTCTCATGAAGATCTGGGAGGCGCTGTGGCACATGCTTCGAAAAGCGGTGTCTGCCACGTGGTTACGGACAGTGATGCCGACTGCATCGAAAAAATCAAAAAACTTTTATCTTACCTGCCGGATTGCTGCAATGCTCCCCCGGCGGTTTCCGGGAGTACGGATAGCGCGGAAAGGCTCTGCCCGGAGCTGGACACGTTTATTCCCGACAAGAGTAACCGTGCCTACGACATGAAAAAAATCATCAAAGCAGTTGCCGACAACAACGAAATATTTGAAACACACGAACTCTGGGCACAAAATATCATTACCGCTTTTATCCGCGTAATGGGACAAACGGTGGGTGTCATTGCCAATAATCCCCGGTTTTCAGCAGGTGTGCTGGATGTGAACGCTTCCGACAAGGCCTCCCGTTTTATTCGCTTCTGCGACGCCTTCAATATTCCCTTGCTGACGTTTACGGATGTTCCCGGTTACATGCCGGGCACCAATCAGGAATGGGCGGGCATCATCCGCCATGGCGCAAAACTTCTGCACGCTTATTCCGAATCGACCGTGCCGAAAATAACCGTGATCACGCGCAAAGCATACGGCGGCGCGTATCTGGGCATGTGCAGCAAACAGCTGGGCGCTGATTACGTGATGGCATGGCCCACCGCTGAAATCGCCGTGATGGGCGCGGAAGGCGCTTGCAACATCATTTACCGCAGTGAAATATCCAAAGCGGAAGATCCCGCGGCCAAGCGGGCGGAATTGGCAGCGGCTTATGAGGAGAAATTCAATAATCCTTATTTCGCGGCGTCACTGGGGTACATCGAGGAAATCATCGCCCCGCGCGATACCAGGAAAAGAATCATAACGATTCTGGAAACTTTGAAAGACAAAAAACTCTCGAGAATTTCCAAAAAGCACACCAATATTCCTCTTTAGGATTTTGAGGCGGACGTGTACAAGGTCATTGCCGACGCGATAGTTGTTATTCATTTCCTATTTATCGCATTCGTTATTTTCGGCGGATTACTGGTTATTCGCTGGCCAAAAGTAGCCTTCATGCATCTTCCCGCGGCGATCTGGGGAGTGGTTGTCGAAATCTTCAGTTGGATTTGCCCGCTGACTCCGCTGGAAAATCATTTTCGCGATCTTGCCGGAGAAAGTCTGTATGGCGGTGATTTTGTCGCTCAGTATCTGATCCCCGTCATCTATCCGGTAAATCTGACAACATCCATCCAGAAGATTTTGGGTGTTCTGGTCATTGTGATCAATGTGATTTTTTATGCGATTGCGATTAGAAAACACCGGAAAAGTGTTTAGCGGCTGATTGCTTTTAATCTCCTGATCGCTGTCTCTCGGCCCAGGATGGCAAAAATCTTATCCAGTTCGGGACCGTGAACTTTTCCGGTCAAGGCGGCGCGCACAGGCATGAATAATTCTTTGCCTTTTGCGCCGGTTTTTTCTTTGACGAATTTCATGGCGGCCGGATAAAGTTTCTCAGGTTCTTCAGCATGGCCGGTTAAATATTCCAGAAAAGTATTGATGACCTTACGTGCGTCCTCTTTTGCCAGGATTTCTGCGGCTTCCTGCGTGATTGCATATCTGTCGTCAAAGAATATGTCGATATGATTTCCAATGTCAGCCAGGGTGGTGAAATCGGTTTTGACGAGATCAATAATCTTCTTGAACCCACTCGATTTGATTATCTCGTCCTGATAACCGGACTGTACCAGAAACGGCTTCAGCCGTTCTACCAAGTCTTCGGTCTGGCTGTTTCTGATATAGATGGCGTTGAGCCAATGGAGTTTTTCTTCATCAAATACGGCGCCGCTTTTTGACGCCCGCTCCAGGGCGAAACCGGCTATCATCTCTTCACGAGACAGCACCTCCTTGGTGTCGGAAAATGAACTTCCCAGAAGCCCCAGATAATTAATCATCGCTTCTGGTAAAATTCCCTGCTTGCGAAATTCACCGATGGAAACGGAGCCGTGCCGCTTGCTGAGCTTGGCGCGGTCTTTCCCGAGAATTAAAGAATGATGAGCAAACGATGGCGGCGCGAAACCGAAAGCCCGGTAAAGCATAATCTGCAAAGCGGTATTGGAGAGATGATCTTCACCGCGAATAACATGGCTGATGTTCATCAGATGATCATCAATGACAACCGCAAAATTATAGGCTGGCATCCCATTGGAACGCACAATGATAAAATCGCCGATGGCCTCCGCCTCAAATTTCATGGCGCCTCGGATTAAATCTTCAAATTCAATTACTTGCGATTGAATCTTAAAGCGATACGAAGGCTTTCTCCCTTCGTTTTCTTTTTGCTTTCTTTGATCTGAATTTAAGTGCCGGCATTTGCCCATGTACCGCGGCATACGCTTGCTCAAAATCAAAGTCTGGCGTTCTTCCTCCAGTTCTTCTTCTGTGCAATAGCAGGGATAAACCTGATCGTTGTCAATTAATTTCTGCAGATGAGCGGTATAAATATCCAAACGTTCGCTCTGTTTATAAGGGGCATATGTTCCGCCTTTTTCAGGTCCTTCATCCCAATCCAGTCCCAGCCATTTCAGATCATCATACAAATTTAACTGATAGGAAACCGCGCTTCGCGATTCATCAGTATCTTCAATCCGGAGGATCAAACTTCCGCCGTGATGACGGGCAAACATCCAGTTAAAGAGCGCGGTGCGCGCGTTACCCACGTGCAGCTCACCGGTTGGAGAAGGCGCGAATCTCACCCTAGGCTTCGGAACCATGCTTTTTCCTTTCTGTCAAAGCGGCAACGGCAAACACCGCCACACCTTCCTTTCTTCCGGTGAACCCCATACCTTCGTTTGTTTTGGCTTTGATATTGACACATTCCCCGGATATTTTCAAAACGCGGGCTATATTGGAAACCATCTTGTCCGCGTGAGGGGCAAGTTTGGGCGCTTCCATTATGACCGTCGCATCAACGTTATTCACAATATATCCTTTTTCTTCGATGATCTTTTTTACTCTTTCCAGAAGAATCATGCTGGAGATATCTTTATATTCGGAATCGGAATCCGGAAAATGTCTGCCAATGTCTCCTGCTCCCGCGGCTCCTAAAAGCGCGTCACAAATCGCGTGAATCAGCGCGTCCGCGTCGGAGTGTCCCTGCAAACCCTTATCAAAAGGAATTTCCACACCGCCCAGAATAAGTTTTCTGTTTGCAGCAAATCGATGACTGTCATAGCCGAAACCGTTGCGCACACTGGCTGTGTATCTTTTTTTCATCAGCGCATCGGCGATCCGCATATCTTCGTTGGTGGTGATTTTCAGATTCTCGTAAGTTCCTTCAACCATTCTGATTTCCTTTCCCAACCGCTCGACTAAAGAAGCATCGTCCGTTCCATAAAAATTTTCTTTATATGCGGCCCGGTATGATTCTTTCAGGAGTTCCAATTGAAAAGCCTGGGGTGTCTGCGCTGACCAGAGATTTTCCCGCGGCACGGTCATCGCAATCTTATGATCTTCATTAACCTTTTTGATGGTATCTTTTATTTTTACACCGGCCACGGCGGCCCCCGTGGATCTGGCGGCATCAACAACGCGCGCGATGAGCGCTTCCGTAACAAACGGGCGGACGGCATCGTGCACGACCACAATGTCGCAATCGGCCTGAATAGTATTAAGGCAGTTGTTTACAGAATCCTGCCTTTCTTTCCCCCCGGCAACCACCTGAGACACTTTGGTCAAACCGTATTTTTCAACCAGTTCCTGACGGATATGCACCAGATCCTCCGATGGCAAAGCCAGGATAATTTCATGGATTTCCGAAGAATGCTGAAACACCTGAAGAGTTTGCACCAGTACCGGTAAAGAATCCAGCAACAGATACTGCTTCGCTATGTGAGATTTTAATCTTTTACCCGCCCCTCCGGCAGGAATTATGGCGATTGTTTTCATCAATCACTTCCATTCAAGTGTTTGCGTAGATAGCATTTTTATTTTGAAAATGGAATAGTCATAAAAAAGCCCGGATTGAATGAGCCTCCGGGCTTCAGGAAAAGTTAGATTTGTTATCAGGCAACTTCTTTGAGTTCCGAGAAGATCATTCTTCCCGCTGTTGTTTGCAGTACACTGGTTACAACAACCTTAACAGTTACATTCACGAGTTTCTGCGCATGGTCCACAATAATCATCGTGCCGTCATCAAGATATGCAACACCCTGACCCGCTTCCTTGCCTTCACGAACGATCTTGACAGTCATCTGTTCACCGGGGAGCACGACGGGTTTCATCGCATTGGCCAGTTCGTTGATGTTCAATACCCTGATGCCCTGCAATTCGGCGACCTTGTTTAAATTATAATCATTGGTCAAAAGCTTGGCGTTCAACTGCTTGGCCAAGGCAACCAGTTTGCCGTCCACGCCTTTGATTTTAGGGAAATCCTGATCAACGATATTGATATTGACATTGGGACTTTTCTGCAAATGATTGAGAACGTCCAGACCGCGTCTTCCTCGTAACCGCTTCATTGAATCTGAAGAGTCGGCAACCAGCTGCAATTCGTTTAAAACGAAACGGGGTACCATCAGTTCCCCTTCAATAAATCCACTGTCACAGATATCGGCTATTCTTCCCTCAATGATTACGCTGGTATCCAGGATTCGCAAATTACGATCAGCATTAGATTCAATTCCATCAAAATTAAATTCTTCAATCTTGTTTGATCCTAAAACAAGACCCAGATAACTGAAGATTCCCGTGATTAACAAATAGATCCAGGGTACCGCCTGCTGGTTCTCTCTGATTTTACTTACAAAATTTAAGCCAAAGCTAAAAATCAAGGCAATCAGGAGACCCATCATCGTTCCGGCAACGCCACCGATAATGACTTTGAGAGATAATTTGCGAATTTCTTTTTCTATTTGAATGACGATTAATGCGATTAATAATCCGACAATCAAACCGGCTAAAGATTTAAGAATCAAAAAAGGATCCGAGAAAGAATAATACGAAATAGCATAACCACTTATCGAACATGCCAGAATTAAGATAATTTTAATAACCAAACGTTTCACCTCCTTTCTGTTTTCTATTTTATGAATGTTATAAAATATTAATTATCTAATGAAAAAAAATATAAAATAATAAAATAATAAAATGGGAGGCAAAATGACGGTTTCCTTGAAAAGGAAAAGTAATCTGCCTGTATTTAATTTTCAAAGAGCTGAATTAAAATATAAATTGAATATAGATTACTGGACTGTAAATATTTTCTGCAAATTATGCTCGACTTCTGATTCCTTCGCGTTGCTGGCAACAGAGATTTCCTTGACCAGCAAATTCTTGGCTGTATCCATCATCTTCCGTTCGCCGAAAGAAAGATTCTTATCGCTTTTCAAGATAAACAAGTCACGTAAAACACCGGCAATTTCAAAAACAGAACCCGTTTTGATTCTTTCCAGATATTCACGATAACGTTTATTCCATGTTTGTTTATCAATCGTAACATCTTTATTACGTAAAATTTCATAAACTTTAGGAATTTCTTTTTCCATAATAATTTCACGCAATCCTACCGCTTTGACACTCATCGTCGGTATCATGATTTTCATGCCGTTCCCCATTATTTTCATAACGTAGAAGGACTGTTTCTTCCCCATTACTTCTTTATTTTCAATGGCTTCAATCACACCGACACCATGTGCCGGATATACCGCCAAATCGCCTACCTTAAACATTTTATTTTTCGCCTGCCTTTCCATAATAGAGAGGTATAATACCATTATTTGAACTCATAGTCAATAAGCAAAGCTGATTTAAGTATTACTCGTAAATGTTTGTTCAAGTAATCCACCCTTTAAATTGTTTAGATATTGTTTATCTATTTAATATTATTGATTATTAATCAATCTGGATGCATTATCGATAAAAAATGCCACCCGAATTTCTTAAGATTACGCTTTACTTGACAGAAAATATGATTCGGTGTAGTTAGCAAAGCCATCAGCACCAAATTTTCTTCTTGAATTCAAAATAAACATTGTCAAAGGTTTATGGAGGGCAAGCATGAACAATAAAAGATTTCTCTGGGTAATGATCTCTTTCTTCATGGCAGCATTATTGATTTCGTGTGGAAGCGACGATTCATCACACCACAGTAAATATCTAACCGGTGTAAAAAAAATTACTGCCGGTTGGTCACACTCCTTAGCCTTGAAAAATGACGGCACTATCAGAAGCTGGGGATATAATGGTTCCGGTCAACTGGGCGATGGCACCATGTATAACCAAAATAAACCGGTAAAGTTCAAAGGTCTGAATAAGATAAAAGAAATAGCCGCAGGCTGGTCTCATACCGTTGCTTTAAAAAGTGATGGAACAGTCTGGACCATCGGAAATAACAGCGAGGGGCAATTGGGGGATGGCACGACAGAACAAAAAAGTGCTCCCGTAAAAGTTACCGGTTTAACCGATGTCAAGTCGATATCCGCAGGTTGGGTGCACACCATTGCATTAAGAAATGACGGAACGGTCTGGACATGGGGGAATAATATTTCAGGTCAACTGGGAAACTGGACTAACACGGACTCCTACACCCCAGTACAAGTACTTTCAGGCGTGCAAGCCATATCTGCTGGATGGGAACACACGGTTGCCTTGAAAGATGACGGAACGGTCTGGACATGGGGCGATAACACGTCCGGTCAACTGGGCAGAACAACTACCGATACACTGATTCCTGTTCAGGTAGCCGGTCTTACCGGAGTCATAGCCATCGCTGCGGGCCCTAATCATACCGTCGCCTTGAAAGCGGACGGAACAGTCTGGTCCTGGGGAAGTAATAATGCCGGCGAACTTGGAAACGGGACAACAGAGAATAGCTACACCCCCGTACAGGTCATCGGTTTAACCGATGTAAAAGCCATCTCCGCGGGACTTTACCGCACAGTAGCATTAAAGAATAACGGAACGGTATGGAACTGGGGATACAACGGCGCTGGAAATCTTGGTAATGGAACAACCGATAACAGCAGTACTCCCGTGGAAGTAGAGGGCTTGATTGAAGTTATCGCGATCTCTTCGGGAGAATCACATACACTGGCCCTAACAGAAGACGGAAAAGTCTGGTCCTGGGGATACAACACCGCGGGGCAATTAGGCGATGGAACAACAGAGCACAGGCATTTACCTGTGCAGGTACTCCGTTAACCTTAAAGACAATTTATTGTCATGAGAAATTGATCGGATTGATTGCCGTTGATGTTTGTCGTGCTATGCCTTTCCGGTCTGATGGTTCTTCCAGATTCGGCGCAGGCGTAAGGAATTACTGACAACAGAAAATGAACTCAACGCCATTGCCGCGGCGGCATATTCCGGATTTAATAAGATTCCCCATGCCGGATACAAGGCGCCGGCTGCAAGCGGGATACCGATTACATTATAAAAAAAAGCCCAGAAAAGATTCTGTTTGATAACGCGCATTGTGGCAAGCGACAAATCTATTGCTTCCTCAACACCCGACAAATCATCTCGAATCAGCGTTATGTCGCTAGCTTCCATGGCGACATCCGTTCCGGCGCCGATGGCTATCCCGACATCAGCTGCTGCCAGCGCCGGGGCGTCGTTGATGCCGTCACCGACCATTGCCACAACCGCTCCCGCCGCCTGCATCTCTCTTATTGCATCGGCTTTTTTCTCCGGAAGAACCTCGGCCAACACTTTTTCCACGCCTAATTGAGAAGCGATGGCGGCGGCCGTCTCTTTGTTATCACCTGTAATCATGGCCACTTTTAATCCCCTGCTCTTCAGGCTTTCCACCGCTAGCAAGGCAGAGGGCTTCACTATATCGGCAGCGGCGATAATGCCGATAACTTGAGTGTCCATGGATACGAACACAGTGGTTTTTCCTTCTGATTCCAGTTTTGCCGCTTTTTGTATCCAACGATCAACCGAAACTTCTTCTTTTTGCATAAACTGCAGATTGCCGATTATGCCTAATTTATTGTCAACAAATGCTTTGGTTCCCATCCCCGGTATTGCTGTAAATCCATCGGTAACAACCATAGAGATTCCTTCTGCTTTTGATTTTTGCAGAATTGCCTGGGCGAGAGGATGCTCAGAATTTTTCTCCAACGATGCGGCAAAGGCAAGAACGGTTTTGACGTCAAAACCTTCAGCTGTCAAAATGTCTGTCACAAAAGGTTCGCCACGGGTGAGCGTACCTGTTTTGTCAAAGATGATAACAGAAAGTTTGTGTATCTTTTCTAAGGTCTCGCCCCCCTTAATTAAAATTCCACTTTGCGCTCCCAGACCGGTACCCACCATTATTGCCGTGGGCGTTGCCAGGCCCAGTGCGCAGGGGCAGGCAATCACCAAAACAGAAACAAAATTAATCAGAGCGCGACTGAAATGATGATCGGCAGGCACAACGTACCAGATGAAAAAAGTAATAAGAGCCACAACAAAAACGACCGGCACGAATACAGAAGCAATTTTATCCGCGAGACGCTGAATCGGCGCTTTGGACCCCTGCGCTTCCGCCACCATTCGAATAATCTGTGCCAGTGCAGTTTCAGCGCCAACGCCAGTTGCCCGAAAAGTAAAACTGCCCGTCTTGTTCATGGTGGCGGCAAAGACTTTCTGTCCCTTTGTTTTGCTAACCGGCATGCTTTCACCGGTCAGCATGGATTCGTCGATGGTTGATTCACCGGACAGAACAATGCCGTCAACAGGAATCTTTTCTCCCGGCTTCACCAGAAGCATATCGCCGACCTGCACATCTTCAACGATCATTTCCAATTCCTGACCGTTTCTAACGAGATGCGCCGTTTTAGGTTTCAGTGCGATTAACGTCTTGATTGCCGCAGACGTTTTCCCTTTGGCTCTGGCTTCCAGTAATCTTCCAACCAGAATAAGAGTGACGATCATCGCCGCGCCATCATAATAAACATGCGGCATGACTCCGGCAGTGGTGAAAAATTGCGGAAAAAAAGTTGCGGCGGCGGAATAGGCGTAAGCTGAAAAAGCACCGACCGCAACAAGCGTGTTCATATCTGATGTTTTTTGCCTGGCCGCTTTATAAGCTCCCGTGAAAAAACGGCTGCCTACCCAGAACACGGCCGGAAACGTCAGAAAAAACATCGCCAGAAGCATCGTCTGACGGGGAATGAAATGCAGAAAATCAAACCAATGCTGCATTGAACCCATAAAAATAATGATGCTTAATACCGTGCCGCAGACGACTTTTAATGTAAGGTCTTTCAGATCTTTATTCCTGGATTCTTCCAGGGGATCGACAAGCGGATCCTTCACTTCTCCTAAAAATTCATAACCATGGTCGGCAACAACTTTGCTGAGAGACGAAACACCTCCCCATTTTGAATGATGAATAATGGTTGCGTGTCCATTGGCTAGATTGACGGCAACATCTTCTACGCCTTCAATCTCTTTAATCGCATTTTCGACCCTCCTGACACAGGCGGCGCAGGTCATTCCCCCGACGGCAATGGTTATGGTATTCCGGCCAGCCATGTTATTCATCAATATCGTAGCCGGCTTTTTTAACGGCCGCGGCGATGATCTTGGTATCGACATTTTTTTCTTCTTCGTAAGTCGCAACGCCACGGCTCAAATCGACCTGAACATTCTTGATACCCTCTACAGTGTTTAACGCTTTAGTCACAGCCATCGCACAATGCTGACAGGACATTCCATTAATTTTTATTTTTTTCATCGTATTTTCCTCCATGTTTTAATTAATTTAAGAACGATTGTGATAATAGCAAGGTAAAATTATTTTATAAAAATGTCTTTACATCCTGCTTGATTTAAAATTAGTTATGTATTATTAGACTGCAAACGCAATAAAGGTGACCAATGATTATTCACTGCTGGGGCTCCAGAGGCTCTATTCCTGTGTCAGGCAGACAGTATTTACGCTATGGCGGGAATACCACATGTCTTGAGATCAGAACCAAGGAGGATAACATACTGATCGTTGATGCCGGTTCCGGCATACGTGACGCAGGCAATACTCTCACCGTAAACGGTTATCATAACTTCACTCTTTTATTAACACACGCCCACTGGGATCATATTATAGGCTTTCCTTTTTTTAAACCCATTTATTCACCCAAAACCAAATTAAATGTCTGGGGTTGTCCTTTCGCACAGACATCCGTCAAAAAAATGCTCGCCAGAATAATGGCGGCCCCGAATTTTCCGGTCAACCTGGACTATATTCGCGCCAAAATTGACTATCAGGAGTTTTGTTTTCAATCGTATTACAATCTGGGCTCCATGATGATTACGCCCATAGCGTTAAGCCATCCCAATCAGGGAACAGGCTACCGGTTTGAGGAAGACGGCAAGTCGTTCGTTTTTCTGACGGATAATGAACTGCGTTACCGGCACAAAGGAGGCCTGACGTATAAACAATATCTGAATTTTTGCAAAGGCGCGGATCTGCTGTTTCACGATGCCGAGTATAATGAAGCAGAGTATAAAAAAACACGCGGGTGGGGTCACTCCTGTTATAAGGATACGCTGAATCTCGCGCTGGAAGCCGGCGTAAAGCAACTGGGATTATTTCATCACAACCAGGAAAGGGTTGACGATGCTCTTGACGAGATTGTGGCGGACTGCCGCAAGATTATCAAATCAAGTGGCAGCAAAATGAAATGCGTTGCCGTTGGCCAGTCGATGACATTTAAGCTTTAACTTTTCAGACTATTTCCGTAATCGGGAAACCATGTTTTTTATTCTGCACATTTTACTGATGATCACCGCAACGTCAGGTTTGATTGCCGGCGTCAGTGCAGCCATCTTCTTCAGAAGAAGGAAAAACTGGCTGAAATTTCACAAAACAGTCAACGCTCTCAGTTTCGGCGCAATGACAACAGGTATTGCCATGGCTTTTTTTTATGTTGCCGGCTCCAGCGGCGAACATTTACAAGGATTGCATCATGTTGCCGGTTTGACGGCTTTTTCATTTTCCTTCATCACTCTGATCATTGGCTATCGTCAATTTAAAGTTAAAAACAAACAGGCCTTCAGAAATATGCACCGCTGGCTGGGACGCGTTGTTGTTGTCATTTTACTGTCGGCAGCCATTTTGGGACTCAAGCTGATTAATATATTGTAAATCCATCCTGCTGGTCTTTTTTTCAAAATATGTTCCTTCCTACAACCTTTAACGAGTTAAAAAAATTGAAATGGGATCAACTCGATGTGATTCTTGTCACTGGCGATGCCTATATCGACAGTCCGTTTATCGGTGTTTCCATCATCGGCCACGTTCTCTCTCACGCGGGATTTCGCGTGGGTATCATCGCCCAACCGGACTGGCACAGCGGAACCGATATTGGCCGACTGGGTGAACCCCGGCTATTCTGGGGCATAACCGGCGGCTGCATGGATTCCATGGTGGCCAATTACACCGCTTTGAAGAAAAAAAGACACAGTGACGATTTGACTGCCGGAGGGAAAAACACCCGACGTCCTGATCGCGCTGTTGTCGTTTACGCCAACCTGATCCGACAATATTTTAAAGATACAAAACCTTTGATCCTGGGGGGTGTTGAGGCCAGCATGCGCAGAATCGCGCATTATGATTACTGGTCCGATTCCGTCCGCCGTTCAATTCTTTTTGACGCCCGTGCCGATTATCTGATTTATGGTATGGCCGAAAAATCAACGTTGGAGATCGCTGAAAAAATAAGAAACGGCCGGGATGTTAGGAACACCAAGGGACTCTGTTATATCGCTTCCACTCCTCATCCCGATTATACAGAAATACCCGCCTATGAGGACGTGATCGCGGATAAAAAAAACTTTGTTCAGATGTTTAAAACCTTTTATCAGAATAACGATCCTCTGACGGCCACCGGCCTGTTTCAGAAACACGGCAATCGTTATCTGATTCAAAATCCTCCGCAATCCCTATTGACCACCGAAGAACTGGATGCGATTTATGCGTTAGACTTCTCCCGGGATGTTCATCCTTTTTACGCGAAACAGGGAAAAGTCAAGGCGATGGAAACGATTAAATTTTCCATCACTTCCCATCGCGGTTGTTACGGTGAATGTAATTTCTGTTCCATCGGTCTGCATGAAGGAAGAACCATTACCAGCCGTTCTGAAAAGTCGATTTTGGATGAAGCGAGAAAAATTGCTTTTTTGCCGGATTTTAAAGGTTACATAATGGATGTCGGCGGCGCTACCGCCAACATGTACGGCATTGACTGTTCAAAAAAACAGACCCATGGAGCGTGTGAGAACAAACGTTGTCTTTATCCTCGAGTCTGTTCGAATTTAAAAATTGATCATCACCGGCAAATTAATTTGTTGAAAAATCTGCGACAGATTAAGGGCATCAAAAAGGTTTTTGTCGCCTCCGGCATCAGATATGATTTGCTCCCGGGAGATAAACAATACGGTAACGAATACATGCGGGAGCTGGTTGACCATCATATTTCCGGTCAATTAAAGGTGGCACCCGAGCATATAGCACCGGAAACGCTTAAACTCATGGGCAAACCACCGACGCGTTTATTACTCGATTTTAAAAAAGTTTTTGAGAAATTGAATCAATCATCACGAAAAAATCAGTTCCTTACCTATTACTTCATTGCCGCCCATCCCGGCTGCACCGAAGAAGATATGCGCTTGATTAAATCCTTCGCCGGAAAAGAACTGCACACCCATCCCCGGCAGGTACAGATTTTCACGCCTCTTCCTTCCACTTATTCCACATTGATGTATTTCGCGGAATATGATCCTTTTGAAAAAAAGAAAATCTTTGTGGAAAAAAACCTTCGCGGGAAACAAAAGCAGAAGGATATCCTCATCGATCAGCATGCAATTCGTAAACCGGCAAATGCGCCAATCCCTCGAGGGAAATAGGCAGCGTTCCAACGCATTTTCTTGAGAGGCCCTGCACAGGAAAAAAGGGTTGCCGTGAGTACTCATCTGCAACCCTTTGAGCATTCTGGAGGCGGCACCCGGACTTGAACCGGGGAATAACGGTTTTGCAGACCGCTGCCTTAGCCACTTGGCTATGCCGCCCTAAAAATAAAAATGGAGCGGGCGAACGGATTTGAACCGTCGACGTCTACCTTGGCAAGGTAGCACTCTACCGCTGAGTTACGCCCGCTCGTTAGAAGCGTTGGTGACTATAACAAATAGATATTTATTGTCAATAAAAATGTTAAAAATATTTCAAAAAAATATCTTGTTTCTTCATCATCATGGATACCAACCAAACTTAATCATGTCCGGTTTTTTCAACACTTTGATAAAGTTTAATAAAATAATCAATTCCCGAATAAACCGTAAGGAATAAAGCAATATACAAAATCACCATTCCCACGGCATGAGCATTAAGACCGAAAAGAGGATAATGAATCATCAATGCGGTTACCGCGATGATCTGGGTCACCGTCTTTTGTTTTCCCAGAATACTGGCTTGAATATAAATACCTTCAGACGAAGCGATGCTGCGGATGACGTCCACAATCAAATCCCGGATAATGGTTACGGCAACGATCCATGCCGGAATACGGCTGATAGGAATCATCAGAATCATCGCTGAATTAACAATAATTTTATCCGCGATGGGATCGAGAAATTTCCCCATGGTCGTAATCATCTGATATTTTCTGGCCAGGTAACCGTCGAGGAAATCGGTGATGGAAACAAGAACAAACAAAGACGCCAGAACAAGACTCCAGAACTCCCCCGGATCTGAAAGCAGAAAAAAAAGAAACGGAACAGCGCTGATGCGTATCAAAGTTATTGTGTTGGGCAAATTAAATGTTTCATGTCTTGAAATCATGCGTCATGCCTGCATAGCCAATCGGAAAGATTTTTTATTTATTGGGCACTTTCTTCCAGTCATTTAAAAACGTCTCAATGCCTTTGTCGGTCAGCGGATGCTTCACCAGTTGAGCAATCACTTTGAAAGGAATGGTCGCGACATCCGCTCCCATTAAAGCGGCATCCAAAACATGTCTCGGATGACGGATACTGGCAACGATCACTTCCGTCTCGTAACAATAATTTTCATAAATCGTGATAATCTGTTCGACCAGTTCCATGCCGTCATGAGCAATATCATCCAGTCTGCCGACGAAAGGACTGACATAACGGGCTCCGGCTTTTGCCGCCATCAGCGCCTGCAACGGAGAAAAGATTAACGTCTGATTCACATCAATGCCGGCGTCTGCAAACATTCTTGTCGCCTTTAATCCTTCAGTGGAAAGAGGAACCTTGATGACAACATTACTGCCCAAGCGCGCCAGTTTTTTCCCTTCGGCAAACATTCCTTTTGCATCAGGACTCAACACTTCCAGACTTACCGGCCCCTTGACCACCTTCAATATTTCTTTCACAACCGCATCGAACCCTTTTTTCTCTTTGGCAATCAGTGATGGATTTGTGGTCACACCATCCACCATTCCCAGCGCAATCCCTTCTTTGATTTCATCAATATTAGCGGTATCAATAAAAAATTTCATGGTTTCTCCTCTGATTAATTATCTTTATTTAATGTATATTTATCGCTGCATTGTTTACTGCAAAAGTAATAAACTTTGCCCGCCATTTCTTTTTTATACGCCTGACTTACGGGAACATACGTATGACAAACGGGATCTTCCATCAATTCTTCTCCGTTGCCGGATGAAAATTGGGGTTGTTGATGATCTTTATTGTCTGCCGGTTTCAATTGTCCAACTTTCTTAAATATCCGATACAGGAAATAAACGACTAATACAGATATGATAAATTTGACCATGTTCATAAACCTACCGGAATGAGCCGTTTTCTCTGATGATCTCAACTTGCTTATGATCAAGCAATCTGTCTTTCAATCCGCGAATGGATACACCATACGAAGGATGAATGAAATAAGAAGCTATTTCGCAGAGCGGTTCCAGAACAAATCGCCTTTTGTGAATTTCGGGATGCGGAACTGTCAGATTCTGTTCAGCAATAACATGCTGTCCGTAAAAAAGGATATCCAGATCAATAATCCTCGGACCGCCTTTCATTTTTCTCACGCGTCCCATATCATTCTCAATATTTTGCAAAGTCTGCATGAGATCATGGGCGGAAAGATCCGTTTTAATTTCCACAACCGCATTGATAAAAAAGTCCTGATCTTCTATGTCGACAGGCTCGGTTTTATAAAAAGAAGACGCTGTTAATAATTTGATTCCTTCCACACAGGAAAGTTTTTCTATGGCTTTCCGGCAGTTTTTTAAGGATTCGCCAAGATTGGAACCGATCCCGATATAAGCGATTGTGCCGTTCAAATATTCAAACAACCTTCATGGGTATCTCTTAAGCCTAAAACGTCCTGCATATCATACAATCCGTTTTGCTGATTCACAATCCATTGCGCCGCCCGGATCGCTCCTTTCGCAAAGTTATCCCGGCTGTGTGCCCGATGAATAAATTCCAGTCTTTCTCCCACGCCGCCAAAGATGACCGTATGATCGCCGACGATATCACCCGCACGGACGGTCTGTATGCCGATCTCTTTTTTACTTCTTTCTCCAATCATGCCCTTACGGCAATAAAGCAAATCTTTTTCCATGCTGCGTCCCAATTTACCGGCAATGACTTTGGCTATCTGCATGGCCGTGCCGCTGGGAGCGTCCTTTTTCAGATTATGATGCGCTTCGATAATTTCCACATCATAATCATCCTTCAGAATGCCCGCACAATATTCAAGAACCTTCAACATCACATTGACCCCGACGCTCATGTTGGGTGTTAATACGCAACGGATGTTTTTAGACAACGCTTTAATCTCCTTTATTTCAGCATCGGTAAATCCGGTGGACCCGACAACAATGGCACGGTTTTTCTCACCGGCCACTTTTAAATAATTCATCGACGCTTCATGATTGGTAAAGTCGATGACGACATCAGCCAGGTCAATGCAGTCTGATAGATTATTACAGACAATGAGCCCTTTCTTACCCAAACCCTGACCGATATCCCGCCCGACAATCGGGTGACCTGCTATTTCAACCGCTCCGACAACTTCGATATTCTCCATGGTTGAAATGAGGCTGATGATTTTGCCACCCATTCTTCCGGCTGCTCCCGTAACCACAGCTTTAATCATAGATTTTCTCCCGAGTCTGCAAATGTCACAAAATTAAATCAATCCGTAATCGGTCATAACCTTCTTTAGCTTTTCATGATTGGCATCGGACATTTTACAAAGAGGCAGTCTGTATTCGCACTCAATCCTGCCCATTAACGCCAGAGCCGCTTTGACCGGAACAGGATTCACTTCGATAAAAAGCGCGTCAATCAAAGGACTCATCTTATAATGCAATGCCTTGGCTTTTGCCATGTCACCGGCAAAACACGCATCCACCAGTCCGGCCATATCCGCGGGTGCCACATTGGAAACAACAGATATAATTCCCGCTCCACCAATAGCCATCAGCGGCAGAGTAAAGATATCGTCACCGGACAGAACAGCAAAATCCTTTCCGCAAAGATTGATGACATCACTCATTTGTTTGATGGAACCGGACGCTTCCTTGATGCCGACAATATTCTTTATTTTGGCCAGCCGAGCGGTCAATTCCGGCAGCATATTCACACCGGTACGCGATGCGATATTATACGGTATGATCGGCATGGGAACGCTTTCGGCTATCGTTTTGAAATGCTGATAAAGCCCTTCCTGCGTCGGTCTGTTGTAATAGGGACTGACGATCAACGCTCCGTCCGCTCCGGCTTCATAGGCGTGTCTGGTCAGGCGCAGAGCTTCAGCCGTATTATTTGATCCCGTTCCGGCAATCACCGGCACCCTCTTTTTAACGGCGTCGATGGTTATTTCGATAACCCGGTCGTGTTCTTCATGCGTCAAGGTAGCCGATTCACCGGTTGTCCCGCAGGGAACAATGGCGTCAGTTCCATTCGCAATTTGAAATTCTATCAGCTCACGTAAAGCTGGCTCATCAATCTGATTGTTCTTAAATGGTGTAACAATCGCGACCATCGCACCTTTGAACATAAAAGGTCTCCTTCATGATTTCATCTTTAATATTTTATCTTTAATACAATGTAATGTTCATAAGCTTTTTGGACAATCTTTGCAATCATTACCTCTGCTGTCCAACGTGCTTTTTCGCATAGTAAAATAATCATGTTTTAAATCGTCAGCATGAATATTCCATTTCAATAATTCTGTATGATTGGAAGCCGTAACTTTCAGATTTCGCCCAACCTGCAAGTTGCCGGAATAATTTTTCAACACAACGGGGTTACTTTTTACACCGCATCCCCAAAGATTCGCAAGCAAAAATACGCACGTTGCTATATTAAATTTCACCAATGCTCTTTTCATGCTCTTTGATCCTTTGCAGTACGGTCTTTGTTGCGGTCCCTCCCGTATGCTGACGGGAATTTACAGCCTTTTCCAGTTTGATAATGTTTTTGATATCCTCATTAAAACATTTATTGAATTTCTGATATTCTTTTACAGTCAAATTCTCCAGATTTTTTTTATTCTTCAGACCATAAGCAACGATTTTCCCTGTAATTTCATGTGCTTTTCGAAACGGGATACCTTTTTTTACCAGGTACTCCGCAACATCTGTAGCTGTGGAAAATCCTTCTCCTGCTGCCGAATACATTTTCTGCACATTAAATGTTGTATTTTTTATCATCTCTGTAAACATGGACAGGCAAGCTTTAACTGTGTCCACAGCGTCAAATAAAGGTTCCTTATCTTCCTGCAAATCACGGTTATACGTCATGGGCAGACCTTTCAGAAGCGTCATAAGCGTTACAAGATCACCATAAACGCGGGCGGTTTTTCCCCGGATCAGTTCGGCAATATCCGGATTTTTCTTCTGCGGCATGATGCTGCTGCCCGTTGTGTAGGCATCGGATATTTCCACAAAGCCGAACTCATCCGAAGACCACAGTACCAGATCCTCGCAGAACCTGCTCAGATGCATCATCACCAGCGACGCGTCAAAAATAAATTCCGCGACAAAGTCCCGGTCCGCCACCGTATCCATACTGTTTTTACTGATGGCAGGAAATTGCAGCATTTTTGCAGTTAATCCGCGTTCAATGGGTAAACTTGTGCCGGCAAGCGCCGCGGCACCCAACGGCAAAACATTCAACCGGTTTGCACATTCTTTTAATCTTTGAACATCACGCGTAAACATTTCCACAAAGGCAAGCAGGTAATGAGACAGTAATACCGGCTGCGCCTTTTGCATGTGGGTATAACCGGGCATGATGATTTTGATTTCTTTTTTGGCCAGTCCAATTAAAGTTGCCTGCAGGGATCTGATAGCATCAATGATGATTTTAATCTCTGCCCGCAGAAAAAGTCGTACATCCAAAACCACCTGATCATTGCGGCTTCTTGCCGTGTGCAGCTTTCCGCCTGTGTCGCCAATGCGCCTGATCAGTTCCTTTTCCACAGCCATGTGAATGTCTTCATCGCCCGACTTGAATTGAAACTTGCCCTGTTCAATGTCTTTCAAAATAGCTTTTAATGCGGAAACAATTTTTAAGGATTCGCTTTTCGAAATTATATTTTTCCGGGCAAGCATCGTTGCGTGAGCGATGGAACCTTCAATATCATAAGGATAAAGTCGTTGATCAAACTGAATCGAAGAGGTGAATCTGTCAACACTTTCCGCCGTTGCTTTCTGAAAGCGTCCCCCCCATGGTTTTTTGCTGTCCGCCATGCTTTATCTCCGCCCTTTATTTTTTCAACATCTTCTGGATGATTAAGCGCAATCCATTCAATTTAATAAATCCTATCGCATCTTTTTGATTATACACCTGATCTTTTTCAAAAGTAGCAAAGGATTCGCTGTACAACGAATAAGGTGATTTCCGTCCGACAACGATACAGTTGCCCTTGTATAATTTCATGCGCGTCGTACCGGTGACGTTTTCCTGGGTCGCGTCAATATAGGTCTGGAGCGTCTTCATCTCCGGTGAATACCAGAAGCCGTTATAAGCAAGTTGAGCATACTTGGGAATAAGAGAATCCCGCATGAACATGACTTCACGGTCCATCGTAATCGATTCCAGCGCACGATGAGCAGCCCAGAGTACCGTCCCTCCGGGAGTTTCATAAACGCCTCTGGACTTCATTCCAACAAAGCGATTTTCCACCATGTCCACCCGGCCGATACCGTTGGCGCCGGCAACAGTATTCATATAATCCATCAGGGTTGCCGGTGACATCTTTTTCCCGTTTATCGCGACAGGATTTCCTTTTTGAAAATCAATTTCCACATAGGTCGGTTTATCCGGCGCCTTTTCCGGAGATTTTGTCAACACAAAGATATTCTCCGGAGGCTCTGCCCACGGATCTTCCAGAATTCCACCCTCATGGGAAATATGCAACAGATTGCGATCCGAACTGTAGGGTTTCGCTTTGGTCAGTGGAACGGGAATCTTATATTTTCTGGCGTAATCAAACATCGATTCGCGGGAATCAAATATCCAGTTATCATCCTTCCAGGCCGCAATGATTTTAATGGACGGATTTAACGCATAGTAGGTCAACTCAAAGCGCACCTGATCATTGCCTTTGCCGGTCGCGCCATGGGATACCGCGTCGGCTTTTTCCTTTTTGGCGATCTCGATCTGTCTTTTGGCAATCAGCGGCCTGGCCAGAGAAGTGCCTAACAGGTAAGTTCCTTCATAAATCGCATTGGCACGCAGCGCCGGAAAAACAAAATCCCGCGCAAATTCTTCCCGTAAATCGTCAATATAGATTTTACTGGCACCGGTATTAATTGCTTTTTCCTTTAATCCGGTTAATTCTTCTTTCTGCCCCACATCGGCGGCATAGCAGATCACTTCACATTTATAAGTCTCAATCAACCAGCGGACAATGACCGATGTATCCAGTCCGCCGGAATAGGCCAAAACAACTTTTTTAATTCCTCGTGACAATTTTCGTTCCTCCTATAATAGTAATTCCAGTATAGCTTTCTGCACATGCAGACGATTCTCCGCCTGATCAATCACGATCGACTGCGGACCGTCAATAACGTCGGAAGCAATTTCTTCCCCCCTGTGCGCCGGAAGACAATGCATAACCATGGCGTCCTTTTTAGCCGCCTTCAAAAGTTTTTGATTGATCTGATAATCCTTAAATATTTTTTTTCTTTTGTCCTGCTCCGATTCCTGGCCCATACTGGCCCAAACATCCGTGTAGAGGATATCGGCATCTTTGGCGGCCTTCAAAGGATCCCTGACCACGGTAATACCTTCCGAAGATTCTTTTCTGCCTTTCTCCAGTATTTTCCTGTCCGGATCGTAACCCGCGGGACAGGCCAAAGCTAACTGAATCGGCAGTTTTGCCGCGGCTTCAATCCAGGAATTGGCAATGTTGTTGCCGTCACCGATATAGGCTATCTTTAATTTATTGTAAGTACCCTTCTTTTCCCGAATCGTAAATAAATCGCTTAGAATCTGACAGGGATGCAACAGATCCGTCAGTCCGTTAATGACCGGAATTGATGCGAATCGGGCAAAATCTTCCACACTTTGCTGGGTAAATGTTCTGATCATAATGCCATTCAGATAACGGGACATCATTTTCGCCGAATCGGCAATGATTTCTCCCCGGCCGATCTGTGTATCACGGGACGTCAGAAATAAAGCGATGCCTCCCAGCTGATACATGCCGACCTCAAATGATATTCTCGTTCGGGTGGACGATTTATCGAAAATCATTCCCAGCGTCTTTCCCTTCAGAGAACCATGAGGTTTGCCGGCTTTTAAAAGTTTTTTAAGCTTCTTTGCTTTCTGCCAGATTTTTTCGAAATCATCCGATTCCAGATCGGAAATATTAAGCAAATCTTTTTTCATTTACCCTCCATGACCTCATCAAGCACTTGTATTGCCTGATCGACATCCTGTGTTGTAATAATCAAAGGCGGTACGAACCGGATCGTTTTTCCTCCGGTAGAATTGATCAGCAAACCTTTCTGCAGGCATTCCTTGATGATATCGGACGCTTCAATATCAAGCTGTGCCGCGAGCATCAGGCCCCTTCCCCTGACTTCCCGGATGATTTTATGTTTTTGCTGCAGTTTTTTTAATGCCGACAGAAAATAATCGCCCGTCTTAACACAATGATTCAGTATGCCATCATTAAAAATAGTTTTGATAACTGACGTGGCCGCGGCCATCGCCAAAGGATTGCCTCCAAAAGTGGAAGCATGATTACCGGGAACAAAAGCCTTTGCTATTTTATCGGTTGCCAGCATCGCGCCGACAGGTAAACCATTGCCCAGTGCTTTGGCCAGTGTCATGATATCCGGTTTGATACCGGAATATTCATAGGCAAAAAGCTTGCCGGTCCGCCCCACACCGGTTTGCACTTCATCCACAATCAATAAAATCCCGTGCCGGTCACAGATTTCACGAACAGAAGCCAGATAATGATCATCGGGAATATTAACCCCCCCTTCTCCCTGAATCGGTTCCAACATGACCCCGCAAGTCTGATCACCGATGGCCGCCTCCAGAACCTGCAAATCATTGAAAGGCACGTACTGAAATCCGGCCAGCAGGGGTGTGAAACCGAATTGGAATTTTTCCTGGCCGGTGGCCGTAATGGTTGCCATCGTCCGCCCGTGGAAAGAATCCTTCATGGTAATGAGTTCAAATTTATCCGGACCCATGTTCTCGTGAGCATACTTTCGCGCCAGTTTAATCGCCGCTTCATTGGCTTCCGCGCCGCTGTTGCAAAAGAAAACCTTATCCGCGAAAGAATGATCAACCAGCAGTTTCGCCAATTGAGCCTGCGGTTCGGTATAATACAAATTGGAAACATGCGTTAATTTTTCCAATTGTTCCTTCACCGCGTCAATCACCTGCGGATGAGAATGCCCCAGTGAACAGACCGCTATGCCCGCCACGAAATCGAGATATTCTTTCCCGTTGATGTCCCACACCCTGGCGCCGGATCCCTTGACCAGAACCACCGGAAAACGCCTGTAGGTATTCATGATATTTTCATTGACTAAAGCCATTGTTTCTTTTTCATTCATGATTTGTTTTTCCTTTTTCCTGTTGTCCTATAGAACGATTTCCGTGCCTATTCCTTTATCCGTAAACATCTCCAGCAAAATGGCGTGCTTGAGTCTGCCGTCAATGATGTGCGCTTTCTTCACGCCGCCTTTGAGAGCCTTCAGACAGCACTTGATTTTCGGAAACATTCCGCCTTCAATAGTGCCGTTATCAATCAAACCCAAAGCTTCATTGTTGGTCATGGTATGAATCAGTTGTTTATCGTTACCCAGTACACCCGGCACATCGGTTAAGAGCAAAAGTTTTTCCGCCTGCAGAGCGGCGGCGATTTCACCCGCCACGACATCGGCATTGATATTATACGTTTCACCGTTGTCACCAATGCCTGTCGGCGCAATCACGGGAATGAAGTTGTTTTGCGCCAGAGAAACAATCAATTGCGAATTGATGTTCTTTACCTTTCCCACCAGGCCGATGTCAATAATTTCCGGCGGCGTATGTTTTGCCTTTTCCTCATTCAGATAATATTTTTCCGCAGTGATCAGGTTGCCGTCTTTACCGCTCAACCCCACGGCACTGCCGCCATGCCGGTTAATCAGACCGACGATTTCTTTATTAACCGTACCGACCAAAACCATTTCAACAATACTCATGGTTTCCTGATCAGTCACCCGCATGCCCTGAATGAATTTCGATTCCTTGCCGAACTTTTTTAAATGCTCTCCGATCTGCGGACCACCGCCATGAACGACTACCGGATTGAGACCGATGTATTTCATCATCACCACGTCCTGGGCGAATTTGTTCTTCAACTCATCGTCAATCATGGCGTGACCGCCGTATTTGATGACGATGGTCTTGTTATAAAACCGCCTGATATACGGCAGGGTCTCCAGAAGAATATTTGCCCGCTCAATCGAATTTGAAATATTTTCCATTTTTTATCCCCGCTATAAAATATACCGGCTTAAATCCTGATCCTCGATGATGCCGTTTAATTTTTCTTCCACGTACTGCGCGTCGATGACTATTTCCTTCTTCTCCATATCCGGTGCGTCAAAAGAAATGTCGTCCAATAATTTTTCCATAATCGTGTAAAGCCTGCGCGCTCCGATATTTTCGGTACTTTCATTGACCAGTGTCGCCATTTCTGCAATGGCGGCGATGGCTTCCTCGGTAAAGGATAATTTCAATCCCTCCGTCGCCATCATTTCCGTATACTGTTTGACCAGAGCGTTATTCGGTTCCGTCAAAATTCGAATAAATTCTTCTTTCCCCAAAGAGTCAAGCTCCACACGAATCGGAAAACGTCCCTGAAGCTCCGGAATCAAATCAGACGGTTTGGTCCCTGAAAAAGCGCCGGCGGCGATGAACAGAATATGATCCGTCCTCACCATACCGTAACGCGTGTTGACATTGGAACCTTCCACAATCGGCAATAAATCCCTCTGCACGCCTTCCCTGGAAACATCCGGCCCGTGCTGAGAATCTCCACCGACAATTTTATCGATTTCATCCAGAAAAATGATTCCGGATTGCTCAACCCTGCTCAGAGCTGTTTTCGTTACTTTTTCCATATCTATTAACTTTTGAGCTTCCTCCGCCTCCAGTATTTCCAAGGCTTCCGGCACCTTGACGTTTCGTCTTTTCTTCTTCTGCGGCATCATATTGCCCAGCATATCTTTCAAATTCAGTCCCATGTCTTCCATGCCGGCCGCTGAAAAAATCTCAATCATCGGTCCGCTTCTGGGTTCTGATACTTCGAGCTCCACCATTTTCTCGTCGAACTTTCCTTCATTAAGCCAGCGACGCATTTTTTCTCTGGAGGAATCATTCTTTCTGATCTGTTCATCATCGGAAGCAGTGCTGGCGTCTTGTTCTTCCCGTTGATGATCGCTGAGGATATCTCCCACGTTTTTTTCTACAGGCCGCGGAGGCAGTAAAAGATCAAGCAGTCTTTCCTCGGCAATTTCCGCCGCCTTCGCCTGAACACTTTCCTGTTCTTCGGCCTTAACCATATTAATGGAAAGTTCGACCAGATCGCGCACCATGGATTCGACATCTCTGCCGACATAACCAACTTCGGTAAACTTAGACGCTTCAATTTTTAAAAAAGGTGAATTATCCAGTTTTGCCAAGCGGCGGGCAATTTCCGTTTTGCCAACGCCGGTCGGTCCGATCATGATAATATTCTTCGGTGAAATTTCATCCGCCAGTTCTTCTGTAACATTTTGTCTGCGCCACCTGTTACGCAAAGCAATGGCCACCGCCCGCTTCGCTTCCAACTGACCAATGATATGGTGATTCAGCTTTTCCACTATTTCCCGGGGTTTCAACCCTTGATTTGTCATACCTTACTTTTTCCCCTTGTCCTTACTTTTTTTATCTATTTCTTCACTGTGAATATCTATTTCTTCAATCGTGATCCGGTCATTGGTATAAATACAAATTTCGGATGCAATTTTCATGGCTTCTTTGGCGATGTCCGTCGCTGACAAATCGGAGTGACGTAAAAACGCACGCGCCGCTGCCAGAGCGAAGGGACCTCCTGAGCCAATGGCCATCACATCATCATCGGCTTCGATGACATCGCCATTTCCCGAGATGATCAGGGAGTTATCCTTGTTCACGGCAATCATCAAAGCTTCGAGATGCCTCAAAACACGGTCGGTGCGCCAGTCTTTCGTCAGCTCCACCGCGGCTCGCAATAAATTTCCGTTGTACTGCTCCAGTTTTTGATCAAATCGATCGAAAAGCGTAAAGGCATCCGCTGTGGCACCTGCGAATCCCACAATGACTTCGTTATTGTAAAGACGTCGAACTTTTCGTGCCCCGTGTTTCAAGATGGTGGTATCCAGCGTTACCTGACCATCACCGGCAACCGTTATCTTACCGTTGCGTTTAACAGCTAATATTGTTGTCCCTCTGATGTTCATTGTGTTTCCTCAAAAAAGGTTTTGAATTCTCATTTTTTTTGTGTTCGCGGATGCGCTTTATCATAAACGTCCATCATTCGGTTAATGTCCACCGCTGTATATTTCTGCGTCGTCGAAAGACTCGCATGCCCCAGTAATTCCTGAATCGAACGTAAATCAGCCCCGGCATTCAAAAGATGCGTAGCAAAGCTGTGTCTTAAAGCATGCGGACTGATTTTTCGACCGATACCGCTTTTCGCCGTTAACTGATCAACGATCCGCGCTATGCTTCTTGTCGTTATTCTGCCGCCTCGGGCATTCAGGAATAAAGGTTTTTTTATAATATCTTGTTTGATTATTTTTTTTTCTCCAATTCTATCCAGATATTGACGAACCGATTTTAACGCCGGTTCACCGACGGGGACGATTCTTTCCTTTCTGCCCTTACCTCTCACCTTCACCAACTTTTGATTGAAATCAATGTCTGTTACATCCAGTCCCACCAGTTCGCTGAGTCGCAGCCCGCAGGAGTAGAACATTTCCATAACGGCGCGATTACGCAAATCTAAAAGCGAATTATCATTCCGGTCCTTTAAAATCTCCAGCACTTCATCAACGGAAAGAAAATTGGGCATGTACTTTTCTGTTTTAAGCGTTTGCACCGTTTCGGCGGGATTTTTGCCAACCTTTCCCGTGCGTAAAACATATTTATAAAACGCCTTCAGAGATGATACCTTGCGATTGACCGTAACCTTTTTAACCTTTTGAAAATATAGGCAACCGAGGTATTGCCTGATCATCTCCGGTTCGACATTGATGATTTCTTCCTGATGATGAATGTAATGATGATCTATCAGAAATCCGGCAAATTCTTTAATATCTGCAACATACGCTGTTTCGGTGTTCTTGGAAACATTTTTTTCAATGTTCAGATAATTTTCAAAATCATGAATGATACTTCCCATAATATTTATACCAGCTATTGATCAAACATGACAAGTATCCCGCTTTGTTGCGCTCTTTTTCAGCTTGTCTCAAATCCCCATTCACTTCGCTTCGAGGATAATTTCCAGTAGCCAAGGCTTTGGATAGTTCGATTTGCGCTTCTAACTTCGTTTCACTCGTTCTCAGAGAATCTCACGACGACTTACGCTTCGAGCTTCACTTCGTTCGCTCTCAGCTTGTCTCAAATCCCCATTCGCTTCGCTTCGGGGATAATTCGACTTACGCTTCGAGCTTCACTTCGTTCGCTCTCAGCTTGTCTCAAATC
>JAGPFC010000013.1 GCA_018056685.1 Smithella sp. | reverse complement strand
ACAAGGTTGCTCTTACGGCTTGTATGCGTAAAATGCTGATTACCCTGAACGCTATGTTAAAGAACAATCAAAATTATAACCCTAAATTAGGCATTAATTATTGTTGACTTTCAATACAGTCGCTTGACAGCGATGGCCCGTTTGTTTTTAGAAATGATGGCGCTCACCCCTCCCACCTTAACAGAGGTCGGCGCGAGCTGCGTTTCAAAAATCGGTTCTCCTGTCTTGACGGGATAAAGGAGTGTCCTTCCCGCCACATCCTCGGGCTTTGTGAAGTATCCCTGCGGCAGGCTGGCCTTGAGAAAATTAACAGTCTTTACCTGCGACGCATCCAATACTTTGCCCCAGGACAGGTCAGCCGCCGCAACCACCACGGGTTGAGTTGCAACTGTCTGAGTCTGAACGGCTGCTCGCTTCTGGAGCCAGGTAAATGTGCCGACACCTGCCAGAAGAGCCACGATTATTCCCGCAATCAATACCACCAAAGATATGCTTTTCTTCATCGCCTCACCCTCACTCCTCTCTTTTTAAGCACTGCTTTTTTTCTTTTCTTTTGTGACGGAACCCCTTGATAAATTATAATTTATTGAAGATTATCGACAACTGTTTTTTTGAATTCAGCCTTCCCTGTTTCCTGTCTGCAAAAATGCAACCAAAATGGTTCATACAGCTTTAGAAATAACTGCCATAATGGCTCCGGAAGCTATGGCAACAGCATAACAAAGCTTTGGAACTGTTTGCTCCTGTATGGGCTTATTATAATTAAAATTCCGAAATAATATAAAATTTTTTAACGCCTGCGCGAACGCCATCCTTCTGTCTTTAAGCCGCGGATGGAACAATAGCAGGCCAGCCGCGTAAATACCACCGGCAAGCGCTGTGTAAACTGTCGCCCAGATGACCATTTGCGGCCCGATTATCGATCCCACGGCGCCCATCAGTTTAACATCACCGGCGCCCATGCCACCCAGCGCATAAAAAATTATCAAGAGCCCCATTCCGAGCAGAAGCCCGCCAACTCCAAAGATCAAACCGGCTACGCCATTCAAAATCACATTGAAGCCGACCCCTGCTATCATTGCCGGAAAAGTTAGCCAGTTGGGAATACGATGACTTCGTATATCAGTTATTACAGCAATGATCAGCATGCACAATAATAACAGATATCCGAATGTAAAATCGTTCGCCCCCAAATAATTTGCTCCTTATTTTCTCTTTGTTTTCCGTTGAAGGCTAGCAAGATCATCTGCCTTCAAACTTCATAGCAAACGATACATTCAGCCATTTTTCTCGCTTGCTGAAATGATCCGTCATCCCTAACGGAGTTTTTTTATCATGTCTTTGACAATAGAAGTTTGTAAAAACACCGTAACAGCAACCACTTGAAAAAAGTGGTTGCTGTTACTCAAGATAATAATGAGTTTAATTCGTCATCGTTTAACTACCACCACCCAAGCAGTCAACTATGCACTGGAAAGCTGAGTTAATCTGAGTACCAACAGCAAATACTACAATGACTATTGCGATAGCAATACCCGCCGCGATCAAGGCGTACTCAATCGCCGTTACGCCTTCTTCACCCTTGAAGAATCTTTTAATTGCCTTCATCATTTTCCTCCTCTTTTAATTTTTTATAAAAATAATCGGCCGCTGTGAACGACCCAAGAATCTCAAATAAATATACCACCTATAAAACGGCTGACAAATAAAACGTTTAGTAATATACTTGATTCGTGACTGAGATTTACATTTGCAAATCCACATTTAGGTAAGTACAGTTCAGATGCTCAAGCTTCTATCAACAAAATCCGAACTGTAATTAGATGGGCTTTGGATTTCTTTCGAACCTCCAATTAATCAGTTTAAGGTTTTAATTATTTTATTATTATTTTTTTTATTGTCAATATGTTTTTTTAAACAATTTAAGTGTTTATCAGATTACACACTAAATATTACCTTGACCATTGTACCTTGGTACAATGATTTATTTCCCAAAATTTTGACGTTTGCTGGCGTTAAGAAATCAATCAGTTCATTTCTATGGAAGATTATCAGTCAGAAAATAAGATTACTGAACTTTAAATGAATATATGTTAAGAATTGCGTTACATTAGTCAATTTATTCAACAACTGGGCACAAGAGCGGGATATTATAGACCATGAGTAAACTTCATATGCTGAGTGATTCTCATTCTTTCACATTAACGCCTTTCCGTGCTGTACTGATTATCGTTCTGTTGATTGCCTCTATATTGTATGGTCTTGCCGTATGCAGATCTCATCCCTACATAGAGGGTAAAAAACCAAAAGATGCGGATTTAAAATGCTACCAGAATATTGTGGAAAGAATTCATGCGGGCGAAAGTTATTATTCTGCAGCGGGTGATGAACTGCGCCGTTTTGGTTTCACGACCGCCAGTGTTTTCAACTGGCGATTACCTGCACTCGCCTGGCTTTTAGGACAGTTTCCATCGCTCAAAACAGGACAAATCATAGCATTCATGCTGGCCATAACAACCCTTATGCTTTGGTTGATGGTTTTCCATCAAAATCAATATGCTGTCTGGCAGGTCTTTCTGGGTGGTTTAATTTTATCCGGTCCTGTCATCTACAGCCTTCTTCCGGGACCTTTCCTGGCCCATGAATTCTGGGCGGGAACGCTCATTGCCCTGTCACTGGCTTTACACGCGCTTGGATGGCGCTATGCTTCCGTGATCGTAGGCCTTACAGCTCTTTTCCTGAGGGAATTATCTCTTCCGTTTGTGTTTGTTATGATGATTCTGGCATTATTGGAAAACCAGCGCCGTGAGGCTCTGCTCTGGTTTGCAGGCATTCTTATTTTTGGTGTTGAATTATTGATGCATTGGTCAATTGTCAGCAAACTAATCACAGAAAATGATAAAGTTCTGCAAGGCGGATGGATCGTTTTCGGCGGCTGGCCATTCGTTTTGGATACAGCCCAGATGCATCCCTTCTTTCTTTTATTACCACCTTGGGTTGTCGCCATTATTTTGCCGCTGTCTCTTCTGGGACTTGCCTGTTGGGGAGGAACATCAGGCCTAAGGATTGCCTGCACAGTGGGCATCTACGTGTTGGCTTTTATGATCGTTGGCCGTTCATTTAATATTTACTGGGGTTTGATGTATGCCTTTGTGATGCCGCTGGGACTGTTGCATGTGCCACAAGTTCTTGGGAAATTATGGAAACAATTTCGGCGGTAGAAAATAATCAGGATGAATATCTTGCCATCTGAAATGCAAACATCATCGAGAAATAAAATCCAGATCCTGTGCCTCGTTGCTATCATATTATTTTTAATTCTATTTATTAAGACTTCACATGATGAATGGCCATTCATCAAACTTGGCAAAGACTTCACCGCGTACTGGGCATCCGCTTACCTTTTAACAGAAGGTCAGAATCCTTATCGGACAGACCTCATATTTTCCCGCGAAATGTCCGTCGGTTGGCCTGATAAAAATCCTCTGGTCATGTATAATCCCCCCTGGGTGCTTTCTTATATTTTACCTTTTACCTTGGGTAATTATGTATCAGGCAAGTTTCTCTGGTTATTGACTGTATTTGTCTGCACGTTAATTTGTTTCATCTGGTTATGGCAATTTTACGGAGGAACAGATAAGGGCCGAGGATGGGGGATTGTAATCCTTTTTTCATACATGCCATTTTATTTCTGCATGGCCAAGGGGCAAATTGTGCCTCTTATTCTTTTGGGAATTGTTGGTTTTTTACATTTTGAAAGAAAAGAGCAATGGTTCCTTGCCGGACTGTCTGTTTGCCTGCTGACAATAAAACCGCAGGACACCTATTTGTTTTTGATCGCCTTTATTTTTTGGAGCATTTACGAAAAACACTGGAAAACCTTGTCGGGCGCGGGATGTGCGTTTTTATTCACTGCCGCAGTACCGACGCTTAACAATCCTCACATCTATTTCCAATATTACACAGAAGTATTGAGCCGTTTAGTCCAGCACACATGGGAAACACCCACGTTGGGATACTGGCTGAGATCGCTGTTGGGAAAAGAAAAACTTTATCTTCAGTATTTACCGACCATAGCGGGAACGGCATGGTTCGTATATCACTGGTTTCATCATCGTAAAAAATGGATCTGGGCCAAGCAAGCGCCCATACTGATCTTTATGTCTCTTTTGACCACACTTTATGCATGGGTAAATGATTACGTTCTATTGCTGGTTGCCATTATTCAGGCCGGTGTCTGGTTGGTTAACAATCCGTTTCGGCCCTATTCAATATTCATGATTATCCTTTATATAATAATTAATGTAATGGCGTGGATAACAGCCTTTACCGCTCAAAGTGAAAAATGGATTGTTTGGATAGTTCCGGCTTTATTGATAAATTATGTATTGGTTAAATTTTTTCTACTAAAGCAAATGAAAGTTGTTACAAATTCATAAATAGATTATGGATCAAAATATGATCACTGCCGAAAATGTAACAAATTATCTTGAACAAACCATCCTGAAACGAAAAGCGGATAATGGTGGGTTTTTGTCATCCATTGCCCATAAACAACCTTGTCCCGTTGCAACGAGCTGGGCAATTCTGGCATGTCTGGCCTGTGGCAATAAAACGGAGGCAATAAAAATCGCACGCATGTACCTCAGCACATTACAGCGAGAAGACGGACGCATATGCCTGGATGAAAATTACACCGCCGCATTCTGGCCCACCGCTCTTGCAATACTTGCCTGGCAGGGAGCAACTGATTACAAAAATCAATACAACCAAGCCACTCAATTCCTTTTAAAGACCACTGGAATCCATTATAAAAAAAAAGCGGATTCACCACTGGGACATGATACGTCCATACAAGGCTGGCCGTGGATTGAAAAAACGCACTCCTGGATTGAACCCACGGCCCTTTCGATACTGGCTCTGAAAATTGCCGGTTACAAGGAGCACGCCCGCGTCAAGGAAGGGATTCGAATGATCATGGATAGACAATTAGACCGCGGCGGATGGAATTATGGCAACATCACTATTTTTGGCAAAGAGCTTTTTCCCATACCGGATAGCACCGCCATTGCCATTTCCGCATTAGTCGGAAGTGTTTCAAGAGCAGATATTGATAAAAGCATCTATTATTTAAAATCGCAGATCGATAAAATAAAGGCGCCTTTCTCGCTGGGATGGGGGATTCTGGGGCTGAGCGCCTGGAATGAACGTCCGGCAAACATTGAAGAAAAAATTACGGAATCGTTAGCCCTGCAAAAAAAATACGGAGCATTTCAAACTCCTCTATTAAGTTTGCTGTTGATTGCTTGCAAAGCCCCCAACGGGTTACCTGGAATTTTCCGGACGGAAAGTTGAACCTATGAAAGTAACGATTCGCAATTTCATATCAACCCAAAATGGCCTGACCAGAAGACAATTTCTATGGGGCACTCTGGCGGGAACCTCTACTCTTGCTCTCGGGCTGCCAATGTATCGTTTATACGAAAACGGTTTCCGATGTGATACCTTTATCGCCCGCATGAAGGATTATCAATTGGATATTTCCGGTATCGTTCGCTCTGGTTTTCAGGAATTGGGCGTTTCCCCGGCAGAGATAAAAGGTAAAAGGATTCTCCTGAAACCCAATCTTGTTGAACCTCATTCGGAAAAACCTCACATCAACACGCATCCACTTTTCGTGAGAGGCGTCGCCGAAGCTTTTTTACACCTGGGAGCGGCGAAAGTCTATATTGCGGAAGGCACGGGGCATTGCCGGGACACCATATACATATTGGAAGAATCCGGTTTTTCAGAAATCATTAAAGAAGACCGCCTGCCATTCGTGGATATCAATTATGATGAGGTTTTCAAAAAGGCCAATGCCGGAAAATACACAAAGTGCAGCTCCTTTTTTCTCCCTGGAATTCTTAAGGAAACAGATTGGATCGTCTCACTTCCCAAACTCAAAACGCATCACTGGTCAGGCGTGACCCTTTCCATGAAAAACCTCTTCGGGCTCATGCCCGGCTCTTATTATGGCTGGCCCAAAAACGTGCTGCATTCGATGGGCATTGAACAATCAATCCTGGATATTAATGCAACTGTCAAACCGCATTTCGCGATTGTTGACGGAATTATCGGAATGGAAGGGGATGGACCGATTATGGGAACACCCAAGGCATCTCACGTCATTGTTATGGGAAGAAACCTTACCGCAGTGGATGCCACCTGTGCCCGCATCATGGGAATCAATCCGGATAAAATCCGTTACCTTTCCGCCGCTTCCGGACGACTTGGCCCCATACGCGAGAGAAATATCCGTCAGGTCGGGGAAACCATAAAATCAGTACGTATAAATTTTGCATTAGAAGAAAATATTCCCGCGCATAGATATATAAGAATTTAAAGTTCTATGCATCCCAGGAGTAAATGTGACTAAATCCCTTGAAAAAAATGGATTAGATAAGATTCGTTTTCTTATCATCCTCTCCTTCATTATTGCAGGACTCTTCCTTAAAGCTTATTTTATAACACTGATCCCCATCAATCAGGACGAGTTTCATTATTTGAGCTTCGTGCATAGCTTTAACCGTGGCGAACCGGTTTCGGTTTACCAGACATTTCACAGTTATCTTTTCAGTTGGTTATGGATCGTCGGGAATAATGAAGTTGACCAGGTGATAGCTGCTCGTACTGTCATGTTCATGTTCCTGTGCGGAACATGCGTTTGCTTATTTTTTCTTGCACGTCATTTCCATGGAAAATCAGCAGCACTATTTTCAGTCGTGTGTTACATTTCCTTCACTTTTGTTATTATTAATGGCGCAAGTTTCCGACCTGACACAATAGCTGTTTTTCTATGCATGCTGGCTCTGTGCCTTTTCATGATTCGGGGTGATTCGTCCTGGGCAAACGTTTTGGTGGGCGTCTTAACGGCATTGTCCTGCATGTTTACAATCAAGACCTCCATTTACCTAGTATTATTCATACTTCTAGCATTGATTAGGTTGCACTTCTCCCGATATTCATTAAGAAGCCTGAAGCATACAATTTATGGTGGCATTTCTTTTATCGTGAGTTTCATCGCGGCATACAGCATTCACGCCTCCACTCATGCTCGTATGGCTGAGGTCACAGACCGAGCATCATACCTTGGAAATGCCTTTTCGACTTTTTTCACTTTTCGCGAAATTTTCCCGGGGTGGAAATATTTTCCAGCAGCATTACAAATGAACGTTTTTATCTGGGCTCTCCTGGCGTTCGGTTTTTTTCTCTACGTTTTCAACGTCATAAAGAAAAGCCATGTCCTTCATAGAGAAGATGTCTACCTGATCGTCATGTTCACTCCATTGTTGTCTCTTCTAGTATACCGAAATTCTTTTCCATATTATTTTGCATTCATAACACCCCCTTTGACGCTTTTTTGCGGTTACACATTTCATCGCTTTATTTTGATAGAATCCCAACGCGACAAACGTTGGACGGTAATAATAACCTTTATTCTTACTCTTGTTGTTTTTTTTAACTTTGTATTATCAGAATCTTACCTATTCAGAACGGGCAGAAGAATAATAAGTCATCAACGCAATGTCCTCATTGAGATTCACAGAATATTTCCAGAGCCGGTGCCTTACATTGACGGTTGCAACATGATAGCATCCTATCCACAAGTCGCTTTTTTCATGAGCACAGCAGGCATGAAAGGATATTTAAATTTAAAGCATCCAATCTTTGAAGATATTCTGTTTAACAAAAAACCGCTTTTGTTATTAGCCAACGTCCCTCATCTGGATTTGACACGTAAAACTCCACCCGCATCTTCAGCCGGTCTGACAATGACAAACAAGGACTGGATCGCTCTGCGTTCACACTTCATTCATCACTGGGGGCAAGTCTGGGTTTTGGGCAAGCAGTTTAACGCTGGAGCCAAGAAATTGCGTGAGAACTTCGATATAACAGTGCCTGGTGTTTACACACTGGAAGCGAATGCGGTTGTTGCAATCGATGGAAGACAATTCAGCCCCGGAGATGTGATACAACTCGAACAACGCACGCATACTCTGGAAGCAAAGGAGGCGACCGGGATCATCAAACTGCGATGGGGCAGTCATCTTTATCGCCCCCATACACAACCAGGTTCGGAGACACTCTTTATGGGAATTTTCGGCTAACTAAAGCACTTTGCTCCTTTTCTGATAAAGGATAGCCGCACGGCTTCGTTTCACAATGTGCCAATTGTTATTTTTCTCCAAACATTTCAAGTATCCGGATCGAGGAGCAAGCAGAGCATATTCAAATTGATATAATTTCTCCCATTGTTCAAAATCATTTTGATCGGCTCTGATATATTTCATGATCAAGTCATCGCCATAAAGTTCGCAGCGGTCATCCATGAAAACTCGCAAGCCCGGTGTGTGGTACATGAGGAATCCGCCAAAGAGCATGTCATTGAAGATGGGGGTCCCCCGCGGATGGCTTTTTTCGATGGCCTGAAGATCTGAAAGGAGTTCCACCGGCCAATGCGCGGGGTTGAGTTTGATCCATCGTTGGGATGTTGATGACATTTGCGCCGAGCTGTGAAACGCCATCAGGGCAGCGCAAGTGATGACGGCTGGTATGAGATATCGTACAAGAGATATTTCAGTTATTTCACGGGCCATTTTCCTGAGTCTGAACGTCACGAGACCTTTATCAGCAAGCTTTTGTACCCAACGGCAATGCGGAAACATTTCCGCAATGCCGACAGTCGCCATCATCGCAAAGAGCGGAACATGTCGAACACGCGACAGCGAAAGAAGGAACCATACGAGGGGAATGTACCATGTCATCCTGTGATGCTTTCTTTCTATACCTGCCAGCAGGGAAATATAAAATAACCCGAAACATACCAGCACCCCTGCCGTAACATAAGAAGAGGCATCTCCATAACGCAGTAAAGAAAAAACAGACACGTGTTCCTGAATGAGCCGCGCGATGGCATTTGAATCCATAATATTTAACCAGGTCATTGGTAATTGGACGCCATAAGGATTGACCAGCGGCGTTAAAAAACAAAGTAAAGTAATAAACCATAAGAAGACAAAATCTCTTTTTTCTGCAGAAGGTTGTTTCATGCCCATATAGCCGGCCAGCGTCCATCCTGCAGCCACAATGAGCAGAGAGCAAAGCCCCCCCAGAGCTCCGCCATGGATATTAGACCAGATGACAAAAAGAGGTATCAGCCACGCTAATGATTTGATATCTTTTCGTCTCGCTTCGACATCGCAAAGCAACGCATAGACCAGCGTCATAAAAAACATTGTCGCAATATGCGGACGGACATGAAGATGATGGCTGCCTGCTGCCAGTGACAACATCAGGATCAAACACCCCAGGGCAAGATTCATCCCTGCGCGTTCCACACGTAAGGCCAGGTACGAATATAAAAGAGCAATCAGAGAAACCGTCACGACAAGAAGGCCGTCGAAGCCAGCCAGTCTTTGTATGACGGCCATGAAGCATTCGCCCAACCACTGTTGCGCGATCCAGGGTTCCCCGAATTTTGTAAAACTGAAAATATCCTGACGGATGAAATGGCCGGTATCAAGAATATATCCGCCGATAGCGGTGTGCGAGAAACTGCCGGGGTCACGAAACATTTTGCTTTGTCCCGCGATGAAAAGCAAAAGCCAGACGGCGCTGAATATCCATGTATGGAAACCGAATATATTCCTTATCTTCATTTCATACGCTTTCATGATTATTGATGGACGTAAAAGCATAAAAAGGTGGTTTATGTTTGTCAATCACATTCTTGAATATCGTGGACCAACAATATTTCTCAAACACGATGCCATACAAAGGGGAGAAAATGTAAAATATTTATACATAAAATATTTAAATAATTGACACATTGGTTTATAAAGGTGTATCATTTTGACAAAGACACATTGAAGGGAGGAATTGAAATGAAAAAATATGTAACTTTAATTCTGATAACTATCGGTCTGATACTTATATGTAGTTGCGCTGCTCGTCAAGTCATTGAAGCAGACAAAGCAATGGTCAAGAATTGTGATTATATCGGAACGGTCAGCAGCACGTTTAAAAATTCCAATGAAGGCAAACAATATGTTTTGGAGCAGGCTGCGGAAAAAGGAGCCACTCACGCAATCATTAAAATTACGCCTGAAGGAAAGAAGGGATCCGGAAAATACAG
Organism: Smithella sp.; assembly: GCA_018056685.1. GTDB lineage: Bacteria > Desulfobacterota > Syntrophia > Syntrophales > Smithellaceae > Smithella. The sequence goes on along the minus strand of JAGPFC010000013.1, from coordinate 67,420 downwards.
CGTGGATGCAAGATGCTATCGGTGCAGTGACAGCAGATCTACCGCACAGTGAGCAGGAGAAATTGAAGTAATTTGTGCATCTTCAACGTAAACATCAAAAAGGCAGGCCCGTCATGATCAAAGGCCTGCCTTATCTTTTTCCGACGATGACTTTTCATTCAGACAATCAATACTTTGGTTTGTTGAATTTCGCAAAAATCCGGAAGGGCACAGCAACCGGATTTAGACTGTTGTATTTTTGTTTTATAGAAACGTAATCCTCGATTTTTTTCATCGCTTCTTTGGGCGTATCAACAAATTCCACCCCGGCCTCGTAAGACTCATCCTCGATGATGACTTTAATCCATTTTACCTTCCCCAGAGCTTTTATCTTTTGATTCAGAGCAGCCAATGTTAAATCCATATTTAAAAGCGTATCGACAGGCATGAATACGTTGCCACGAAGTTTAGCGCCGGTTGCAGAGATATCCCGACTATGTCCGACAACGGGTTTATCTTTCGTAAGGTTTTTATCATCCGAAATGATTTTTATGGTAACTTCATGTTCCTCATCCAGTCGTTGTGCCTTTCTTTTTTCGGTTTCTTTTGGAGCTTCCGGTTTTATGATTTTATTTTCTTCATCACGATTTTTCGCTTTCCCCTTGTCGTTCATTGCGGATTCCTCCCTTATCTGTAACAGAATTGTCGTTTCTAATATTGAATTATTTTGTCCGACCGTTCTCGCCTGTAACCTCCGGGCGTGATGAAGCCGAATCATTTCTTTTCATTCAATCTGCTGCGTCATGAATCCGGTTATTTTACTTCCTACAGGTTATATTTTTTTAAATTTTCCTCTGCCTCTTTTTCCGTAGAATACTCTCCATTGGAGTACTCCACATTATTTATCATATAGTGAACCGACCAGTAAACTTCGCCATTCGAATGCCTGTGCTTTTCCACCCATTTCTTTTTTTTCTTCTTCCATTCGTGCGTGTATTTCATTTTTCAGCTCCAAGTAATTGTTAATAGAAACGTGCTTTATTTGAATTCCGCCTGATTCCGATTTGTTTGATTTAAATATATTATAATAGCGTCTCCCTTTTTTTAAAAGAAAAAATCACACAATTTCATCTTTTTGTTCTTTTTTGAGCCTTTGAGGTTCGCACCGTCGAATATGAATCTGACTGCGGTTGAGCCGGTGACGTTTTCAGCAGCTTGACTCCCAGGAATAATGCCAGCATAAAAAGAAGGATGCAACCGTACTGCGCGGGTGTGAGCCCCAGATAACGCATATCCCCCTCTTTCTCAGCAGCATCGAGACGGAGGAAGTCCATGAAAAATCTCACCGGCGTGTAGAGGATCAACACGACGACGGAATAGGTTCCCGGTTTTACTTTCAACCGATGAAGAAAAAGCGTAGCGGGAAACAGGATCAGCGAGGTGAACAATAATTCATAAAATCCCAGATTGTGGCGGGCGCCTCCAGGCTGCTCGAATGCCAGAAAAAAATTGCTGAGTTTGCCGGGATGATCGAAAGCGATTGTGCATCCCAGTCTCCCGAAAATCCATCCCAGCACCAATCCCTGAAGAATACACTCGGCATGCAATAAAGGAGAACGCACCTTTTTTACATAAATGAATAACAGAAAACCGAAAATTCCGCCGATGAATCCGCCGAAAGAACTCAGTCCTTTCCATACTTTCAGCAAATAAATAAGGCCATGCCGGGAAATCTGCTCGGGATGATAAAAGATCACTTCTGTAAAATGAGCAAAGAGGAAGGCGGAGATCAAGGTATATAAAATGGCCTCGTCCATTTCGTCCGGCTCAATTCCGGCCTGTTTTGCCCGATGAATGGTGAGGGCTCGACCCGCGAGAATGCCGGTGGCCACCAGCAGACCGAAGGGATGAATCGGTATGGGTCCTATGTGCAATAATTCCATAGTTTTTATATCAGGTAACACGTCCGCAAACCTCGATCCTTAATAAGGGTAAAGAATCATACTACAAGTTGATTGAGAGTTCAGCTTTTTTTGATTATTTTCGATGACTCATTGGAAAAAGACGTGTTCAGCTCTGCATGAACATAGATTCTTTATTAAAAAATATCAACGCGAATCTATTTCATTTCCATGCAGAATTTATCAATCGTTTCGGGCGGAGCGATGGGATATTTGCCGTCGAAGCAGGCCAGACAGAAACAATCTTTGTTCAGACCGGTGGCTTTAATCATTCCTTCAACGCTTAAATAATGGATAGAATCGAGACCGATGAAATCGGCAACGGCTTTTTCGTTTTCTTTCTTCGCGGCAATGAGCTCACCCTTGGATGAAAAATCAATGCCGTAAGGACAGGGATAAACGGTGGGCGGACAGCTCACCGCCATGTGAATTTCTTTGATACCGATGTTGCGCAGATTCTTCACGCGGTTGCGGCTCGTTGTGCCACGGATGATGGAATCTTCAACAATCATGACTTTTTTATTTTCCAACAGTGCCCTTACTGGATTGAGTTTCACCCGCACACCGAAATCGCGCATCGCCTGTGACGGCTGAATAAAGGTGCGCCCGATGTAGTGATTGCGAATCATACCCATTTCAAAGGGATAACCGCTTTCTTCCGCGTAACCCAGGGCGGCGTAAACGCCGGAATCCGGAAAGGGCATCACCAGATCGACCTCCGGTTTGTATTCGCGCGCCAGTTCGTGTCCCAGACGCTTGCGGCACTGATAAACATTCTGACGGAAAATCTGACTGTCGGGACGGGCGAAATAAATCAACTCAAAAATGCAGTGACAATGTTTAATCGCCGGGAATGGATTAATGCTTCTTAAACCTTTTTGATCAATTATTAAAACTTCTCCGGGTTCAACATCGCGCACATATTCGGCTCCGACCAGGTCAAAGGCACAGGTTTCGGAAGCAACAACCCAACTGTTGTTTAATTTTCCCAACGCCAGAGGCCGGAAGCCGCGAGGATCGCGTGCCGCAATGATCTTATCCCGTGTCATCATGATGAAGCAGTAAGCTCCTTCCAGGCGTGACAGCGCTGCCGCCAGTGCTTTTTCCAAACCTTTTTTCATATGGTGCGCCATCCGATGAACGACGACCTCACTGTCCATCGTGGACTGAAAAATCGAGCCGCTATCCTCCAGTTCTTTGCGTAATTTCTGCGCGTTAAGAATATTACCGTTATGCGCCAGCGCATAGTAATCACCGGCAAAATGAACTAAAAAAGGCTGGGCGTTGGAGATCGTGGAAGAGCCGGTCGTGGAATAACGGACATGCCCGATGGCCAGTTTTCCGGGAAGTTTTTGCAGATTTTCTTCTTTAAAGACTTCGGAAACGAGCCCCATGCCCTTGTGCTCCCAGGCCTGGCATCCGTCGGAACTGACAATGCCTGCTGATTCCTGTCCGCGATGCTGCAGGGCAAAAAGACCGTAAAAAGCCACACGGGAAGCATCTTCATGATCGTAAATGGCGAAAATACCGCATTCCTCACGGGGATGATCGAAATCGACAAAATTTTTACTTTTATCCATATAAACCTTTCTACTAATCGAGTAGAAACTCCTCACTTGACGGGAGGGGAAGATTAGAACTCAAACCTTACCCTCTTGCTATTAGGGAAAGGAATTATCTACGTTATGTTTTTTGATACTCCTGCAATGAGCAAACCTGCCAGTCCCTTTCTTTCATTGCGGCTGTCGCTTCTGCCAGAGCGCGCGCCCCGGCAATGGTCGTGGTGTAGAGAATGTTATAAACAAGCGCGCCGCGCCTGATATGACAGGCATCCCTTGAAGATTTTCTGCCGATGCTGGTGTTAATGACGATCTGAATATCGCCGTTTTTGATGTAGTCCACGATATTGGGACGACCCTCGCTTAACTTCAGAACAACACCGGCTCCGATGCCGTGTTCCAGCAGGTACAGGGCGGTTCCTTTTGTTGCCAGGATCTTGAAACCCATCTGCTGAAACGTTTTGGCAACCGGAACGATCTTGTCCTTGTGATGATCATTGACGCTGATGAAAACGGTTCCTTGAGTCGGCATCTTGAACCCTACTGCCATCTGCGATTTTGCAAAGGCCAGGCCGAAGGACTGATCGATCCCCATCACTTCGCCGGTGGATTTCATTTCCGGTCCCAGCAGGATATCTACGTCGGGAAAGCGGTTGAACGGGAAAACGGCTTCCTTGACGGAAATATGTTGCGGTACGGGTGCTTGAGTGAATCCCAGTTCATTTAAAGATTTGCCGAGCATGACCTTGGTGGCCAGTTTTGCCAGCGGCACACCGATGGATTTGCTGACAAAGGGTACTGTTCGCGACGCACGGGGATTGACTTCCAGCACATAAAGTTTACTGTCCTTGACGGCGTACTGAATGTTCATGAGGCCGACCACATTTAATTCCTTTGCCAGCATCCTTGTTTGCTTCTTAATCAGTTCCAGAACATCTGAGGAAATCGTCATCGGCGGCAGAATGCAGGCGCTATCGCCGGAATGGATTCCGGCCTCTTCAATATGTTCCATGATACCGGCCACAACCGTGGTTTCGCCGTCACTGATGGCATCCACATCAATTTCAACAGCGTCTTCCAGAAATTTATCAATCAGGATAGGATGATCCGGGGAAACCAGCAGCGCTTTTTCCATGAAGGACATCAGCGTTTCTTCATCATACACGATTTCCATGGAACGGCCGCCCAGCACGTAGGAAGGCCGCACCAGAACCGGATAGCCGATGCGCGCAGCGGCCTTCAGCGCTTTTTGTGTGTCCCTGGCCGTATCATTGTCGGGTTGATTAAGATTGAGTTTGGTGACGATCTCTTGAAAACGGTCGCGGTTTTCGGCCCGGTCAATGGCATCGGGAGAGGTTCCCAGTATTTTGATTCCGGCGGCTTCCAGTCCCTTGGCCAGATTCAGCGGTGTCTGGCCGCCGAATTGCGCGATGACGCCTTCAGGTTTTTCCGTCTGCAGAATATGCAGAACATCTTCCAACGTTACCGGTTCAAAAAATAATTTATCAGAAGTGTCATAATCGGTACTGACGGTTTCCGGATTGGAATTGATCATGATGCTTTCCACGCCTTCTTCGCGCAGGGCAAAAGAAGCGTGCACGCAGCAGTAATCGAATTCAATGCCCTGACCGATGCGATTGGGACCACCGCCGATGATGGCTACTTTGCGTTTTTCCGACGGCCGGGTTTCGTTTTCCGTTTCGTATGTCGAGTAATAATAAGGGGTATAGGCTTCAAACTCCGCCGCACAGGTATCGACCAGTTTATAAACCGGAACGATTTTTTCCTTTTCCCGCCATTGCCGGATCTCCGTCTCCGTCATTTTCCAGAAAGAGGCCAGCGCTTTGTCGGAGAATCCCATTTTCTTGGCTTCGCGCAGCAAAGCCGCGGACGGCACGGATTCTTTCAGTTCATTTTCGGCGTTGACGATTTCCCTGATTTGATGCAGAAACCACGGATCGATTTTCGTTAATTGATACAGTTCCTCAATCTCCATTTTGTTTTGCATGGCGGCGGCAACATAGAAAAGCCTGAGCGAATTGGGTTTGATTAATTTACCTTTCAGAAATTCTTTTTTATCCGGAATATTTTCCGGCAGAACCTGTTCGAGAGAGAACCGTCCGATCTCCAGAGAACGGATTGCCTTTTGAAGAGATTCCTTGAAAGTGCGGCCAATGGCCATCGTCTCACCGACGGATTTCATGGACGTGGTCAGGAAATCCTCCGCCTGCGGAAATTTTTCAAACGTCCAGCGGGGAATTTTCACCACGCAGTAATCTATCGTCGGCTCGAATGACGCCATCGTTTCGCGCGTAATGTCATTGGGAATCTCATCCAGCGTGTAGCCGACGGCCAGTTTCGCCGCAATCTTGGCAATGGGAAATCCCGTCGCTTTGGAAGCCAGCGCCGAGGAACGCGAAACGCGGGGATTCATCTCGACGACAATCAGTTCGCCGGTTTGCGGATGAACGGCAAACTGCACATTGGAACCGCCCGTCTCCACGCCGATTTCGCGCATGATGGCGATGGCGGCATCCCGCATGACCTGATATTCTTTATCCGTCAACGTCTGAGCCGGCGCTACCGTAATGGATTCGCCGGTGTGCACACCCATCGCGTCAAAATTTTCAATGGAACAAATGACGACGACATTATCAGCCTTGTCGCGCATGACCTCCAATTCGTATTCCTTCCAGCCCAGCACCGATTCCTCGATCATGACTTCCGAAATCATGCTGGCATCAAGTCCCGCTTTAGCAATGGCTACCAGTTCTTCCCGGTTATAGGCTACACCGCTTCCGGTACCGCCCAGTGTAAATGATGCCCGGACAATAATGGGAAACCCGATGTCTTCGGCGATTTTCAAGACTTCAGTCATGGAGCGGGCAAAGCCGCTTTTGGGCATGCGCAAACCGATTTTTTCTATGGCATGACGGAATTTTTCCCTATCCTCCGCTTTGTGAATGACCTCAAGTGATGCCCCGATCATTTCCACATTGTATTTCTTCAATACACCGTTTTCCGCCAAAGCCACGGCCGTGTTGAGTCCTGTCTGTCCGCCCAGCGTCGGCAGCAGAGCATCCGGCCGCTCGCGGGCAATGATTTTTTCCACGGCTTCGGGTGTGATGGGTTCGACGTAAGTGCGGTCGGCCATTTCCGGATCGGTCATGATGGTGGCGGGATTGCTGTTGATTAAAACAACTTCATAGCCCTCTTCCCGCAGGGCCTTGCAGGCCTGCGTTCCGGAATAATCAAATTCACAGGCCTGACTGATGATAATGGGACCCGACCCGATGAGTAATATTTTTTTTATGTCGTTTCGTTTAGGCACTTATTTCACTCTTTTCATCATTGCGACAAACTGTTCGAATAAATATTCCGTATCCCTGGGACCCGGGGCCGCTTCCGGATGATACTGGACGCTGAAAGCCTCCGGCATCCGCATGCCTTCCGAGGTGTTGTCATTCAAATTGTGATACGTTTTTTGAGCCTTATCTTTCACCGAGTCCGGAACGACGACAAAACCGTGGTTTTGAGAGGTGATTTCCACCCGTCCCGTTTCAACATTTTTCACCGGTTGATTGATACCGTGATGGCCGAATTTTAATTTTTCCGTGTACCCGCCGATGGCCTGCCCGATGATCTGATGCCCCAGGCAAATACCGAAGACCGGTACCTTGCCGATGACGGCGCGGGCGGCATCCACGATATAAGGAAGGGCTGCCGGATCACCGGGACCGTTGGAAAGCAAAACGCCGTCCGGCTTCACGGCCAGAATTTCGGCGCCGGTGGACGTGGCGGGAAGGACCATGATTTCGCAGCCGTTTTTTTCCAGAAGCCGCAGAATATTATATTTAACTCCGCAATCCAGGACAGCCACACGTAATTTGTTATTGGTCTTCCTTGACGGGAACTCATCATGATTAACTGTTCCGTTTTTCCAGAGATACGGTGTCTTACAGCTTACTTCTTTGACCAGATCACGGCCGACCAGACCTGGGTATTCCTGGACCTTGGCCAACAGGGACTTGATGTTTTTACTGTTCGTGGAAATGATTCCCTTCATCGCGCCGGAAATTCTCAAACGGCGTGTCAGGGCTCGGGTATCAATTCCCTCGATACCTATTTTGCCGTGATCTTCCAGAAAGGATTTCAGGCTTCGTGTCATCCGCCAGTTACTGGGATGAGGTTGATATTCTTTGACAATAAAACCCTCCAGATGAATGCCGGCGGATTCCATGTCTTCATCGTTGATGCCGTAGTTGCCGATCAGAGGATATGTCATGGTAACGATTTGTCCCTTGTAAGACGGGTCGGTAATGACTTCCTGATAGCCGGTCATGCCTGTGTTGAAAACGACCTCGCCCATCGTTTCACCACTTCCCGCGAAGACATATCCTTCAAAGACACTGCCGTCTTCCAGAATCAGCAAGGCCTTTTTCTTTTGCTTCAAAAGAGGCATTTGAATTTTCATCTCCCGGCAAAAAAATAATCAGAAGAAAAATAATGAGAAAAAATGATAACGAAACGGGGAATGGTTTTTGTCCATTCCCCGCCCGGCGATTTTTTTAATTAATGAACAACATTTCCCAGAACTTCGGCAGAGGCCATACATCATCATCCACAAGACTTTCCAGAGCATCCACGTAGGCACGCAGTTCTTCCATTTTCGGTTTCACTTTGGCACTTAACATTTCCGCCTTTTTCTGTTCATCGTGCAGAGCGTTGGCGGCTTCCACCTTCAGTTGAATATCTTTGTTGGTCGCGTGGATATCATTCATTAAATCGGTAATTTTCTTGAGCAGATCAACTTCCGCCGAAACAACCGCCGCATTGCCCAACGCTGCCCTGGTGCTGTTAATCGCGTCGGCCAGCTTCTTCTGATAAAATACCGCTGCCGGGATAATCTGACTGAGGCAGATGGTGTTGAGGCATTTGACTTCAATTTCCAGATCCTTGATATAGCGTTCAATGTGAATCAGTTGTCGCGCTTTGACTTCCAAATTGGAGAGAACCTGATATTTTTCGAAAAGATCCAACCCCTTTTTTGTAATCATGGCTTTTAAGGCTGTGGGGGTGGTTTTCTCATTCGGCAGACCTCTTCTTGCTGCTTCCGCTTCCCATTCCTTGCTGTAGTTGTCGCCGTTAAACAGAACGGGTTTAATGTAAGTGATTTCCTCTTTGAGCACCTCCAGAACCGCCTGATTGATATTTTTAGTGTCTTTGGCTTTTATTTTTTCCGCCAGTTCGTCAATGCTCTCCGCGACGATTGTATTGATGACCAGCGCCGGAGAGGCGATGTTCTGCGATGACCCCACGGCGCGGAATTCAAATTTGTTGCCGGTAAAGGCGAAAGGTGATGTCCGGTTACGGTCGGTATTGTCCTTGCTCAGCGTAGGCAGAGAGGAAATTCCTAAATCAATAATTTCCGCGTTGGTTGCTTTGGTCACGGTTCCCCGTTGAATGTTTTCCAGAATCTGCGTCAATTGATCGCCTAAAAAGACTGAAATAATCGCGGGCGGCGCTTCGTTGGCGCCCAGCCGGTGATCATTACCGTAAGAGGCGACGGAAGCACGCAGAATATCCGCGTGCTTGTAAACGGCGCGGATGGTGGCAATTAGAAACACAAGGAATTGAATGTTGTCATGCGGTGTCTTGCCGGGATTGAGCAGGTTATTCCCGTTATTATCGGATATCGACCAGTTGACGTGTTTGCCGGAACCGTTGATACCGGCAAAGGGTTTTTCGTGCATCAGAGCGGCCAGCCGGTGCTTTTTAGCGACGGATTTGAGCGTGTCCATCACCAGTTGATTGTGATCGACAGCCAGGTTGGCTTCTTCATAAACCGGCGCGATTTCAAACTGGCTGGGCGCCACTTCGTTGTGTCTTGTCTTGGCCGGCACGCCCAGCTTGAAAAGTTCTTCTTCGACATCGTGCATATAGGAAGATATTCTTTCTTTAATGCTGCCGAAATACTGATCTTCCAGTTCCTGTCCCTTGGCGGGAGGAGCGCCGACAACGGTTCTGCCGCCGAGCACCAGATCCTGACGTTTGAAGAAATAATCCATATCGATTAAAAAGTATTCCTGTTCGGGGCCGAGATTGGAATATACTTTTTTGACATTCTTAACCCCCAGCACCTTCAGCATATTGACGGCGCTGTTGCTCAAGGCGCGGATGGAACGCAACAGCGGTGTCTTTTTGTCCAGCGCCTGTCCGTTATAGGAAATAAAGACGGTCGGAATGCAAAGCGTGGTGGAAATACCGTTCCGTTTGATGAAAGCCGGTGAGGACATATCCCAGGCCGTATAACCGCGGGCTTCAAAGGTGGCACGGATGCCGCCGGAAGGAAAACTGGAAGCATCAGGCTCGCCCTGAACAAGCTGCTTGCCGGAAAACTTTTCCATCACCTGTCCGTCGCCGCAGGGATCAACGAACGCGTCATGCTTTTCGGCGGTGATTCCTGTCATCGGCTGGAACCAGTGAGCAAAATGCGTCGCGCCTTTTTCCAGCGCCCATTTTTTCATGGCCTCGGCCACGACATCGGCGGTTTTCGCGTCAATGGTTTTACCCTTATCGATGGCGTCCATCAATTTTTTGAAGGTCTCTTTCGGCAGCTTTTCCTTCATCGCCTTGCGGTTAAAAGTATCCTCACCGAAGTACTGCGAGACCGGGACAAATTTTTCCTTTTCGATCAGGTATTGTCTTTCTGCTGCGGTGGTTTGTTTTGTCTTTTTCATGATTTTATTTCCTCACTCTTTCATGTTAATGAGACCCAAACTTCAGAAACACAGTACTCTGAAGTTTGTTGGTCGAATTATCCCGCATAGCGGAGGGAATAATTCTCTGGAATTATTCCCGTGATTCTAGTCTAAAGGTTTATTTTCGACGATTTCCCAGACGCCGGTCGGACAGACGCCGGCACAGAAACCGCAACCAATGCAAAGTTCTTCGTTCACCTCATACTCGTAATTATCTCCGTTCAGCGCCTTGCGCGAAATCGCGTTTTGCGGACAGATGGTTTCACACATGCCGCAGTCACGGCAGGAAGCGCAGGAAGCGCAATTCGCCGCGCAGGAAACCGGATCGGAAAAACTCTTGATGCGCGCATCGAAATATTCCGTTTTCACCCGGTGAAAATCAATCGGCGGAAGCTGGTCATATGTTTCGCCAACGCCTTTTAACAGATTATCGATTGTTCGCGCCGCAATCCGTCCCGCGCCGATTGCTTCGGTGAGCAGTCCCGGTCTGACGGCATCGCCGATGGCGAAGGTCTGTTCGTCGCTCGTCCGGTATTGCTCATCGACAACGATAAAGCCGTTTTTAGTGGCAACCTCTTCCGGCAGGAAAGATAGATCCGGCACATCACCGACAGCCACAATCACTGTATCCGCGGGTAGAATTTCTCCGTCAGTCAGCTCCACACCTTTGGCCGTAATGGCTTTGGTAAAACGGGGCCACAGAAATTTCGCCCCGGCCGCTTCCGCATGACGTCTTTCCACGCCGAAAGACGCGGGTTGCTGAACGTCGATCAGCGTAACACTTTTGGCGCCAAGACGGAACGCTTCCGTCGCGGCGTCACAGCCGACATTGCCGGCACCTATAATCACGACCTTTTTACCGACCTTGACGCAATTTAATTTGCTTTGTTTCAGAAAGTCAAGCGCGGGAATAGCCCTGTCCATTCCGGGAACATTTATTTTCCGCGGTTGAGCGGCGCCGGCGGCAATGACGATAAAGTCATATTCATTTTTCAGTTTTTTGAATTTTTCCCTGGTCAGGGAAGCGTTCAAATGAATGTGACGCACACTTTTTGCAAACCGGTTGATTTCATGATCCACCACTTCATCGGGAATGCGGCTCTGCGGAATGGTTTCCGTAATCTTGCCGCCCAGTTGTTTCCTGCCTTCAAAAATGACCGCGTCGTGGCCCTTCATCCACAACTGCCACGCCACGGAGAGCCCCGCCGCGCCACCGCCAATGACGGCTACCTTTTTGCCGGTGGCGGCAAGGGGCTTGGGTTCTTTCGCTTCCAGCGATGATTTTCCCAGCACGGTTACATCCACAGACGGCAGGTTGACCGTTTTTCGGGAACAATTCTGCATGCAAAGATTCGGACAAAGATAACCGCAAACCGTCGCCGGAAAAGGTGTATATTCCAGCGCGAGATCCACCGCCTCCTGCATTTTTCCTTTCCGGATCAGTTCCCATCTTTTCTGAACGGGAATGCCCGTGGGGCAATGCGCCTGACAGGGCGGCAGATATTTCTCATTGGCCCATACTGGAATAAAACGGCGTAATTCGCCGGTGGTAATCAGACCGATGGGCGAACGGTCCGCGCTGGTCAGATCGCCAATCAGGCCTCCCCTGCCCAGTTCTTTATCCCATGATTCCTGATGAAAAACATTCATCGGTCGCAGGGCACGACCTTTCTTCTCGTGAGGTTTCAAGGCGATCAGCAGCTGCCAGTCACTGCGTTTTGCTGTCAGCTCTTCACACAAGTACTGTTTGCCAATCGCTTGCAGGAATTTTTTCAGATTATTTTTCAGCCACTGCCACTCATCGTCAGGAAGATCGGTAACGAGCCGGGCATCGGACGAACTGTAGGAACTCTGCCGTCCGCGGAAGAAAATCTTTCCTCCCACCATGCCCACACAGGGGCGATAACCCAGAACATCCTGTTTGCTCTCCGCCCCGACACCACAGATCACGGCAATCCCGCCGGCCATGAATTCTGCAAATGAATCACCCGCCCTGCCGAAAACCCAGAGTTCCGGAGGCTCGAAACGCGGGTTGTGTTTGGTCATGGTCATCCCGCGGGCGCCGATATCGCCGTCAATGTAAATTTTGCCCTGAGCCATGGCGTTGCCGACACCGTTGGTCGCGTTGCCATGCACGATAATATGAGCTCCGGCGTTGAGCCAGCCGACATCGTCGGAAGCCGGACCGAAAACTTCAACCACCGTATTGGCAAAGCCCATCGATCCCAGACGCTGACCGGATGTGCCGGTGACATCAACTTTAATCTGTTTATCTCCGGCCCTCCAGAGACGACCACCCAGACCGTGCTGTCCGTAAGCGGTTATTTCAATATGATGATAACCGTCCGCAACAGCCCGCTGAATCTGCTCTTCCAGAACGCGCGATTCAACACGGATTCCGTTTTCCTGTCCGGCGATTTTTTTCGATTCTTTTCTGGTCATATCTTTTATGAATCCTGTCCTATAAAACGTATTTAATATTCAATCTCCCGGCCGCATCCGCGTCGGCGATGCCGAGCGCGTCGGACATGCCGATGGGCAGTGAGGTCGAACGTCCCAGCGGCGCGACGATTTTTTTCAATTCCGTGTCAAAGCTCAGGAAAACGTCCACAATACGCTCGGCGACTTTTTCCGGATCCAACCGGCGATCCAGACGCGAATCCTGTGATGTAATGCCCTTGGGGCAAACACCGATGTTGCATACATTGCAGCGGTCGCCCTCCGATCCCAGACAGCCCGCGGCAGCCTGCATGATATATTTGCCGGTCTGCACACCGCTCGCGCCCAGCATGATCAACGCGGCAGCGTTTGCCGCCAGGTTTCCGTTTTTCCCGATGCCGCCGCCGGCAAAAAGAGGGATCTCATTTTGCTTGCCCAGTTTGACCAGGTTCAGATAAGCATCACGGAGGTTGCTGGCAATCGGATGTCCCATGTGATTCATCGAAACATTATAGGCGGCGCCCGTGCCGCCATCCTCGCCATCAATGGCCAGACCGGCCGCATAAGGATTCCGGGTCAGATTATTCAGCACGGCCAGCGATGTACTCGTGGCGGATATCTTAGGATAAACCGGCACGCGGAAGCCCCAGGCCATATACATGGACTGAATCATCTTGGCCACGGCCTCTTCAATCGAATATTTGGTCTGATGCGTCGGCGGGCTGGGCAGACTCACCCCCTGCGGCACACCGCGAATGGCGGCTATCAATTTGTTGACCTTGTACCACATCAGCAACCCGCCGTCACCGGGCTTGGCGCCCTGACCGTATTTGATTTCAATCGCGCAGGGGTCTTCCTTCATGTGCGGCAGATTATGGATAATTTCATCCCAACCAAAGTAACCGCTGGCAATCTGCAAAATGACATATTTCAGAAACCGGGATCTGAGCAGTCGCGGCGGACAGCCCCCTTCACCGGTGCACATGCGCACGGGCATGCCCAGTTCTTCATTCAGATAGGCAACGCCCATTTGCAGACCTTCCCACATATTCGGTGACAGCGCTCCAAAGGACATGCTGCCGATGATCAGCGGATAAATTTCACGCACCGGCGGCATCCAGCCGTTTTCCCGGCTGACTCTCAACATTTCTTCCGGCGGCAGAATTCTGCCGAGCAGGGTTCTCAATTCAAATTCATGACGTCCCGCATCCAGTGCCGGGTCGGTCAGCATGGAGATACGGACGAATTTAATTTTATCCAGCACACTGTCGGGTGAGTTGCGCCGGCCACCACGACGTCGCGGTTCGCCGCCCTGATTGACATGAAAACGCAGCTTATCGATTTCGTCGCCACGCAGGGGCATAATCGCGTTGTTGGGACAAACCATATTGCACATGCCGCAGCCGACACACGCGTGAGCCGCATCGGTGCGCTGATCAATACCGAAATAAACAGTCAGCAGATTGCCCGGTTTTTCTTCCAGACCGATGGGAACTTGCAGAGCGCGTTTGCGATGCACGCCCAGCTCTATGGCACGGACCGGACAAACCGTGGTGCACTGGCCGCAAAGCGTGCACTTATCCTTGTTCCACAGGATCTGCCAGGGCAGGTCTTTGACGCTTAATGCGGATGGGTTAATGGTTCCAATTGATTCCATTTCTTTATCTCCTGACGTTCACGATTCACCAGAACCGTTTCATATTTCATCGGTTGATAATCGAGGTTGATATATCGGTCCGGAATGGCCGCATCCAGGCCGCACATTTCCGAGGAAAAGGCGAACAAACCGGGACGTCCACCGACAACACCGGGACGAAGTTTCTTCGAATCCTGCACCATGAACATGGATTTATCCGGCAGACAGCCGATCACGCAATTCGGTCCGTCAATAATCAAAGGCCGGCAGGCCTGCTTTAACTTTCTCAGCCAGTCTCCGTTGGCATGCCGGTCCAGTTCCGTATCTTTCAGCGGCGTGATGATGTGCTTGTACATTTCCATTCCCATGCCCAGTTGATTCTGCATGTAATGCAAGATGTGCGTGAAAACTTCCGAATCGGAGTTATAACCGGTATAGCCCGGGAAGTTGCGCGAACTCAGAAACTCGCGGATGGGCACAAAGGCTGTGTTTTCTCCGTTGGTCGCCGAAGCCATTCCCTGGATAAAGAACGGATGGCAGGCGTAAATATTGATCGCGTAATTCGTGTTCTGGCGCCCCTGGCTTAAGATGACCCGCGCCGTGAGTTCCTTGCGGTCCAACCCCAGATATTCGGCAACAGCCAGTGGATCTCCCACTTCTTTAATCATAATCACATCGGGCCAGAAACTGAAAATCAGCATGGAGTCGTCCTGCTCTCCCATGCGACGCAGTTGCAATTGCACCATCATGAGACGAAACTGGATTTCTTCCTTGCTTAAGCTTTCCCATTCAGCCGGATATTCATAAACCCGGATGACATAATTATCTCTTTTCGGCGTGCCCACCGGAGGTGTCTTGGCCGGTTTGATGGAAAGTTTGTATTTGACCATGAAATCCTGATCAATCATAAAACGGTCAAGGTTTTTCAATCCTTCATTTGAAAATATCCCGGAAAGAATCGGCTCGTCTTTAAAATTCTGAAATTCGCCGCCGAGGTCGGTCAGAAAAAGGCCTACACCCGATCCGTCGTGTCCTTCTTTCATCACATCAATGGCGCGAATGGCCACCATCGGCGAAAGAGGATCGTTACTCGTTATGGAAAACAGGCGACACATATTAATTATAACCTCCCAAACTCTCTTCGGTCTTAATATCAAAACGCACAATGATAACTGCCAAAGCCGTGCCAGATTCAAAAAATAAATTACATTTTTGTATTTCCTTCATTTTTGCGTCTTTGCACTCTCGATAAAACTTACTTTTGTTTTTAAACGGCACGAATTTGTTCTATTCATAAATTTTGAACCAAATTTGTGCTTTTTTAATCCATTTTTATAAAAAACGAATGAATTACCGTTGATGGGATTCGCCTGCCTTCTTTTTGAATAATTTGGAATTGATGCCCATTTTCGATATCTTATACTGGATAATGCGTTTGGTTGTACCCAGTTTCCGGGCAGCCTTGGTCTGATTGCCGCCGGTTTCTTCCAGCGCTTCAATAATCAAAGCCCTTTCCTGGGCTTCCACAACAGTGGAAAGTTTGCTCTTATCCTTCCTTTCAACTTCTTTTTCCTTGATCTGCAACGATGGCGGAAGATGCTGACAATCTATCGTATCGGTCTTGGATAACAAGACAGCGCGCTCGATACAGTTTTCCAGTTCGCGAACATTTCCCGGCCATTTATGATTCAGGAAAACTTCGATGGCGGCGGTGGAAATTCTTTTCACGTGCTTGCCCATCTCACCGCTGTATTTAAGAATAAAGTGATCAGCGAGCAGGATTACATCGCTGCCGCGCTCGCGAAGCGGCGGCAGGTAAATCGGGAATACGTTCAGTCGGTAGAATAAATCAGCGCGAAAACGATCAGAGAGAATATCCTGCTCCAGATTACGGTTGGTGGCGGCGATAATCCGGACATTGACATTGACCACCCGCGAAGAACCCAATGGCTGAAAGCGTTTCTCTTGCAGAATCCGTAAAAGCTTCACTTGGGCAGCGGCGGAAAGTTCGCCGACTTCATCCAGAAAAATGGTGCCGCCGTTGGCTTCCTCAAAGCGTCCACGGCGTTGCGTCAAGGCTCCGGTAAACGCGCCTTTCTCATGGCCGAACAATTCGCTTTCTATCAACGTATCGGGAATCGCCGCGCAGTTGACCTGCACCAGCGGCCCGCCCTTGCGTGGGGAATTATTGTGAATGGCACGGGCAATTAACTCCTTGCCGGTACCTGTCTCTCCGGTAATCAGAACTGTTGTGTTGGAATCAGCCACCTGTGCGACCAGTCCGAAAACTTCCTGCATGGCTTTGGAATGACCGATAATATCCATGGACGGCGCACGGTTCTGACCGACAATTTTGCGCAGGCGTCTGTTTTCTTCTTCGAGGCCGCGGATGTGCACGGCTTTGGCCATCAGTTCTGCAACCGAAGACAGCAGGGCCAGTTCCTTATCCAGTTTTTCCACATCCAGAGCGACTTTATCGGCTGATAAGACTCCGACGACACTGGAATCATAGATAATCGGCACGCACAAAAAAGAAAGTTCTGTACGGTTCAAATTACGGCGCGCACCAGTACGATCCAGGAAATGGGTTTCCTGACCAAGATTGGCCACTGCCATCGGACGGCCTGTTTCCGCAACTTTACCGGTAATGCCTTCACCCGGCTTATACGTTACTTCCAACCCTTCAATATTTACGTCATGAGCTACATCCAGCCAGACTTCCTTCTTTTCGCGGTCCACCAGAGATATCATGCCACGCTGCATTCCCAAACGTGAACTCATTTCCTGCAGGACCTGCTCCAGTTGCTCTCGTAAATCCAGCGGCTGGGCGATAATTTTGGCTACCGCATGCAAGGCGGCCAATTCTTCGTAAGTATGAATGCTCAATTTTCCTTCTCTCTCACTTAAAGATTTTTTTGTGGTGTTGCTCATAACGGATCAACTCACGAAAAGTATTTTGTTACATAATTGTTCTAAATGCAAACAATTTATCATTAACATGATCTTTGGTTCGCAAAGTGCGTACCAAATGAAGACAACTTTGTAAAAAATACAAAAAAATTCAAAATTGTTGAGGGAATTGATTACAGATAATATTAAATCAATCTAAGGTTAAATATATATAGAAAATTATAAGAACTCATTCTGGGGATTGAATGATGTAGTCACAGGCGCGATTCGTATTTCTGTTTTATCGGGGCAGGTCTTTTTCCGTTTGAACTCTTTGACGATTTGAATTTTGCTTGCGCCGGATAGATATTTCACGAAAATGAAAAAAAGCAGGATGGCGTTCACAGAGAAAAGATATATCTTTGTCATTATTAAAAGTTACAAATTTGAAATTATTTCACTACCAAACTTAAATTTTTTATACAGCGTCGGCATCGAATTATTAAAATCGGCACATTTGTGTTTTATTTCATCCCTGAACGCACAAATCCGTACAAGTCAATTCTACTCATTATTACATAAGCAACTGTATTTAATATATAAATATCATGGCAAGATTATTGCTAATCCTTGATCAAGATATTTTAACGGGAGGAATGAAATGGATGCTCAAATCAGTGCGGGCGATACCGCTTGGATCTTGGTGTGCTGTTCGCTTGTTCTTTTAATGACGCCGGCTCTGGCGTTTTTTTATGGCGGGATGGTGAGAAGAAAAAATGTTCTTTCCACGCTAACCTTAAGTTATATTTTTTTGTCGTTGATCGGTGTTCAGTGGATTCTTTTTGGATATTCTCTTTCTTTCGGCCCGGATATTGGCGGATGGATCGGCGGATTGAATTTTGCGGGTTTTAAAGGTGTCGGTGCCGAGCCTCATACCGCATACTCCGCTACCATTCCTCACCAACTTTTTGCCGCGTTTCAGATGATGTTTGCCGTTATCACCCCGGCTTTAATCACCGGCGCTTTTGTTGAACGGGTCAAATTCAAGAGCTTCCTGCTTTTCAGTCTTCTCTGGGCTACGCTGGTTTACGATCCTCTTTGCCACTGGGTCTGGGGTCAGGGCGGATGGCTCAAGGAAATGGGCGTTCTTGATTTTGCGGGCGGAACGGTTGTGCATATCGCCGCGGGCTTTTCGGCTTTGGCGTTTGCTCTGGTTATCGGACCGCGCAAAGGATACGGAAAGGTGCCGATAGAACCGAACAATATTCCCCTTACCGTTTTGGGAACAGGCCTGCTGTGGGTTGGCTGGTTCGGCTTTAACGCGGGCAGCGCCCTCGGGGCAAACGGCGTGGCGGTAAACGCTCTGGTTACAACCAACACTTCGGCGGCGGCGGCCGGCCTGGTCTGGATGATGCTTTCCTGGCTGGACGGCAGACCCAGCACCCTGGGAATTGCCACCGGAATGGTGGTGGGACTCGCTGCAGTGACTCCGGCTTCCGGTTATGTAACAACTCTTGCGGCTATGGCCATCGGCGCGGTAGCGGCACCGATTTGTTATTATGCCATCCGCTTCCGTGACCGGCGCAAGCTGGATGAATCGCTTGATGTATGGGCCTGTCACGGTATGTCCAGCCTATGGGGCACACTGGCCACGGGATTATTTGCCACCGTGACCGTTAACACCGGTGGAGCCAACGGCTTGTTTTTCGGTAATCCCAATCAGTTCGGCATTCAGATGATTGCCGTGATTGTCACCATAGCCTTTGCCTTCGGGATGACCTACGTGCTGGCCAAGGTATTGGATATGAGCATCGGCCTGCGGGTAAGCCCCATGGAAGAAGAAGTGGGTCTGGATATCAGTTCCCACGGCGAACGATCGTATTCATAGGATCCTGTTTGAAAATATTTTTTCATTGGAGATATCGTGATGTTGAAGAAAATAGAAGCCATTATTCGCGAAGATAAAGTGAACGATGTGATGTGCGCTCTTAAGGAGATAGGCATTGTGGGCATGAACATGTTTGAGGTCCGGGGTCACGGCCGTCAGGGAGGTGTCCAGCTGGTTGGACGCGCCGGAACCTATCAGGTCAACATGCTTCCGAAAATACAAATCAATATCGTTTTGAATGATCGCAATCTCGAAGCCGCGCTGGAGGCGATTCTCACGTCGGCTTACACGGGAGAAACGGGAGATGGTATCATCTTTGTTACACCCGTTGAAGACGTCATTCGGGTTCGTACCCGTGAACGGGGACCGGACGCCATGATGTATCCGGGCGATATTGATGAAAAAAGAAAGAAATAACCTGAGATAAAATTTTAAGCATCTTGATCTAACGATATTTATCTACAGCGATTTATTGTTGCCCAGGAAAGAAAGCACCTCGTCCATCAGGTGATTAATCGATTGGAATGTCTCCGTCCCGGCAGACATGATTTCTTGATCGGTCTGGATGTAGGGCGCTTCAACCAGGTCATCACCGCAGTTGGAAACAAGCGCTCGTGCGGCTTCAGGCGTGGTCTCCAGATGAAATTGAAGGCCGATAACCGACGTGCCTATCTGAAATGCCTGATTTTCGCATACGTCGCTTTTCGCAAGACGGACTGCGCCCGCGGGCAAATCAAATGTCTCTCCGTGCCACTGGAATACTTTGAGCGACGCCGGCATTTCAAAAATGGATTTGTCGTTCGTTACGATTCCATGGATCGAAAACCAGCCGATTTCTTTTGCCTTATTGGGATACACGCTGGCGCCCAGCACATTCGCGATCAGCTGCGCGCCCAGGCAGATTCCCAGCACCGGTTTATTTTTGGCGATGGTATCCCAAATGAATTTTTTTTCTGCAGCCAGCCACGGCAACTTATCCTCATCATTGACGCTCATCGGACCGCCCATGACGATGAGAAAGTCTATCTTCCTGAGATCCGGGAAGTCAGGACCATCGAACAATTTTGTGCTGGTAATTTCGTATCCGGATTTTTTAAGCCAGGACTCTATGCTGCCCAAACCTTCAAAGGGAACGTGTTGTAAATAATGTGCGCGCATATTGTTTCCTTTTTATAAATGGCTGATGGGCAAGGACTCGAACCTCGATTCACAGGGCCAGAACCTGTTGTCCTACCATTAGACGACCCATCAGTGCGTCACTTACAACCGGCAGGATGTTCCCGATACATAATCGTTACATCCTGCCGCGTTTTTAATACCACCTGCGAATTCAGAGCAAATGCCATGCCATTTCACTTCTGCAACGTGGACTAACTGATAAACAGCATCTCCCAGAACTTCGGCAAAGGCCATAATTCGTCGTCAACGATTTCTTCCAAGGCGTCGGCATATTCACGTAATTCATCCATCCTGGTTTTTACCTTGGAGCACAGCATTTCAGCTTTTTGGGCTTCATCATGGATGGTGGAGATGGAATCCACTTGCGCCAAAATCTCTTTCGTGGCCGCATAGATTTTATTCACCAGATCCAACGAATTTTTTAAGATATCCTGCTGAGCTGTGCACGCCGTTTTGCCGCCGAGGACGTCCTTGATGCCGTTCATGGTCTTGGTTAAATCCTTCTGATATGCCGTAGCCGCCGGAATGATCTGACTCAGGCAGATATTTTTCAGGCATTTCACTTCTATTTCCAGATCCTTGATGTATTTTTCGACATAAATCAAATAGCGTGAGTTCAATTCCACCCTGGAAAGGACTTCATATTTTTCAAACAGCGTTAAAGCTTTATCCGTGATCAACGCTTTGAGTGCAGCCGGAGTTGTTTTGGCATTGGGCAATTTCCTCTTGGCTGCTTCCGTTTCCCATTCTTTGGTGTAATTATCCCCGTTGAAAAGAACCGGTTTGATCTTTTTGATTTCCGCTTTTAATACGTCAAAAACAGCCTGATTGGTGTTGCCGCCCCTGGCTTTGATTTTCTCCGCCAATTCGTCCAGACTTTCGGCAACGATGGTATTGATAACCGCGGCGGGAAAGGAAATGGACTGTGATGACCCGACGGCACGGAATTCAAATTTGTTGCCGGTAAACGCGAAAGGCGACGTCCGGTTGCGATCGGTATTATCCTTGCTGACAACGGGAATGGCGGCAACCCCCAGATCGATGATTTCTTCGTCCGTTGCTTTGGTCACCACGCCCGCTTCGATGTCGGCCAGAACTTTTGTGAGCTGATCGCCGAGGAAAACCGAAATAATCGCGGGCGGTGCTTCATTGGCGCCCAGCCGGTGGTCGTTGGCGTACGAAGCAACCGATGCCCGAAGAATATCGGCATGTTTATAAACTGCGCTGATGATGGCCACGAGAAAAACCAGGAATTGAATATTATCATGCGGCTTGTCACCGGGCGTGAGCAAATTATTGCCGCTGTCGTCGGACAATGACCAGTTCAGGTGCTTGCCGGAACCGTTAATCCGGGCAAACGGCTTTTCATGAAGCAGGCCCGCCAGACAATGTTTTTTGGCAACGGACTTGATCGTATCCATGACCAACTGATTATGATCGACCGCCAGATTTGCCTCCTCGAAAACGGGAGCGATTTCAAACTGACTGGGCGCAACTTCATTGTGTCTGGTTTTGGCCGGAATGCCCAGTTTAAAAAGCTCTTCTTCCAAATCATGCATATAAGAGGATATTCTTTCCTTGATGCTGCCGAAATACTGATCTTCCAGCTCCTGACCTTTGGCGGGCGGCGCACCGACAACCGTTCTGCCGCCCAGCAGAAGGTCCTGTCGTTTGTAAAAATAATCCATGTCAATCAAAAAATATTCCTGCTCCGGCCCCAGGGTGGAAAAAACCTTTTTAACTTTTTTGCTGCCCAGCAGTTTCAGCATATTGACGGCGCTTTTGCTGACGGCTTTGTTCGATCTGAGCAGCGGCGTCTTTTTATCCAGTGCTTCCCCTGTGTAGGAAATGAAAGCCGTCGGGATGCAAAGGGTTGTCGAAATACCGCTTCGGCGAATAAAAGCGGGGGACGAAATATCCCAGGCGGTGTAGCCCCGCGCTTCGAATGTCGCCCGGATTCCGCCGCTGGGAAAACTGGACGCGTCCGGTTCGCCCTGCACGAGTTGTTTGCCGGAAAACTTTTCCACAACTTCGCCCACCCCCACGGGATCGGCAAAAGCATCATGCTTTTCCGCCGTCATGCCGGTCATCGGCTGAAACCAGTGAGCAAAATGCGTTGCCCCTTTGGCAATGGCCCATTCTTTCATGGCATGGGCAACGATGTTGGCCGTTTCAAGATCGAGTGTTTTTTCTTCATTCATAATGTCCATCAGTTTTTTATAGGTGTCTTTCGGCAGCTTTTCCTTCATCACCTTGTAACTGAAGGTATCCTCGCCGTAATAGACCGAAACCGGGACACATTTTTCCTTGGCAATTTGATAATTCCGTTCTGATGCGATGTTTGAATTTGTTTTTTTCATAAATCCTCCTTGCAATATTTAATATTCTTAAACTCCTGTTCTTCTGATCTTCGAAAAGCCGCTGCAATTTGTGACAATGCAATTGCAGCGGCGATTGATTAAATTTCGTTCACTTTTATTAGAAAGTAAAACTCAGAACGATTCCTCCATAAAGATATGAGTCATCCCTGTCAGAGGGGATCGTGCCCTGCAGGCCACGCCCCTTTATTTCATCCTTGGCGTCACCGGACAGCGGGAAAACACATGTTGCTGTCGGGGTCAGTGTCAGATGACCGGTAACGGCAACGGGCACAGAAATGGAAATCATTCCATCATGGAAATTGCTGAACTTATTGTCAGTTGCCTGCGCATCACCGTCAAATTCGGGATAGGTTGTTTCATCCTCGCTCTTCAGGTAGCTGGCCTGAGCCGCCAGCTTCAAACCTACTCTTTCATGTAACGCAAAGGTGTGAGCAATCCCCAGCGTCGCATACCATTGATGGTAATGATCGATTTCCTTATAGACGGTCAGAGTCGGCGCAAGAATCGTATCCAGCCCCATGGTTACAAATACTTCCTGGGAATCCGTCAGGTCCGGCCCGCCGGGAGTTGCCGCCGACAAACCATAATAAATATAGCCGACACCGGTGGAAACGATGCCGAACTTACGGGTGTACGATAAGGTCACATCCGTTTCTGTAAAGTTGGACGCATATTCTCCGTCCGCAGCTGAGTAGGGATTGGTATCCAGATTGCCCCAAGCGTTGGCGGTAAAACCTTTATAGCCGACTGTCATAGAAGGCTGAATCACAATACTGTGACGCGTCAGTTCCTGGCCGCGCCAGATATAGGCGCTTAAAACACTGGCCGCCACCTCGCCGGTGACCTTATCTTCTGCCGGTATTTGTTCGGCCGGTTTCGATTCCTCCGCTGCCCAGGTCATCAAGGGGAACGAGATCAATATCAGTGTCATTAAAGTCATTATAATCCTTGTATTTAAATTGTTGTTCATCGTTTGATTTCTCCTTTTCAATTATTTTAATTCGAATCGGGCACAATCAATTTCATATTGATGCATTTTATCCGCCAGGGCCCTTTCGTTGATTCCTAAAAGTGCAGCGGCCTCTGATTGGTTCCCTTTCGTTTTTAACAAAACATGCTCGATGACTGCTTTTTCGCATTCGGAAACGCAACGCTGCAAAGCATTTATCCTGGTATCAGGTATGTGGATACTCATGATGATCACCTTAACCGATGGCTATACCACCGCGCTCGCCGCTGCTGATGCGGATGCACTCAGCCAGTTCCACGACAAATATTTTTCCATCGCCGACGGATCCCGTATGGGCTCCTTTGGTAATCGCTTTAATCGTCGGTTCCACAAAGTCCTCATTCACGGCGATATCCAGTCTGACTTTATTGAGCAAACCACCTGCTTCCTTCGCGCCGCGGTATATTTCGGTGACGCCCTTTTGCCTGCCCTGTCCCAGAACATTGGTGACGGTCATCAGATTGACGTCCACGGCCTCCAGTTCTTTTTTCACCGCTTCCAGTTTGTGCGGTTGAATGATGGCGATAACGAGTTTCATGATTCATTCCTCCTATTCAATCACGGTATAAGCGGCTTCGCTTTGTTGCGTCAAATCCAAGCCGACGATTTCATTATGTTCTTCCACGCGCATACCCATCATCGCATCCACGATCTTGAAGAGGATGAAGGTCATGATCGCGGCAAAGGCGACGGTCACGATCAGCGATAGAGACTGAACATAAAGCTGATGCGCATTCCCGAAAAGCAGACCGTCGGCTCCGGCGGCATTGACAACTTTTTCCGCAAACAATCCGGTAGCGATTGTTCCGACAGTTCCTCCCACGCCGTGTACACCGAAAGCGTCCAGAGAGTCGTCATAGCCGAGTTTTCCCTTAATGATTGCAACCGCGATATAGCAGACGACGGCGACGATCATACCGATAAACATGGCATTCATCGGATTGACAAAACCGCAGGCGGGAGTCACCGCAACCAGTCCGGCCACGGCACCGGTCGCGGCACCCAGAATGGTTGGTGTACCGTTGTGCCACCATTCCACCAGGGCCCAGGTCAGACCGGCGGCGGCCGTGGCGATATGTGTGGTCACAAAAGCATTGGCGGCCAGACCGTCCGCGGCGAGCGCACTGCCCGCATTGAAGCCGAACCAGCCGAACCACAAGAGCGCCGCCCCCAGAACCGTAAAAGGAAGATTGTGCGGACGAATGGGTTGATGATTGTAACCGATTCTCTTCCCCAGCAGTAAAGCAAGAACCAGGGCCGAAATTCCGGAGCTGACATGCACGACTATTCCGCCGGCGAAATCCAGCGCACCCAGATTGCGCATCCACCCTCCAACACCCCAGACCCAGTGCGCCAGCGGATCATAAACGAACGTCGTCCAAAGGAGGGTAAAAACCAGGAAGGCGGAAAACTTGACCCGCTCTGCATAAGCCCCGATAATCAACGCCGGTGTAATAATGGCGAACATGGCCTGGAAAATCATAAAGGCGTAATGCGGAATGCCCTTGGAATAATCCGGATTCGGTAAAGAGCCGACACCTGCCAGACCCATCCAGTCCAGTTTGCCGATGATGCCATGAAAGTCAGGACCAAAAGCCAGCGAATAGCCGAACAGCATCCACTGTAGACTGACGACACAGACAATAACAAAACATTGCATCAAAATGGAGAGGACGTTCTTGCGGCGAACCAATCCTCCATAGAAAAAGGCCAGTCCCGGAATGGTCATTAATAAGACCAGCGCGCTGGCGGTTAAGACCCATGCTGTATCTCCCGAATTCATCATAATCAACACCTCCTCATAAAAATTGTTTCCCTTTTACTAAGGGCAATGATTATGCCAAACAGGGATAATATTTACAAACTATTGTAATTACTAATAAATATATTAAAATCATGTTTATAAAAAGCGGACATTATTGTATCATTTTAAAAATTAGATCTGAATTATGTGCTTTAACAGCCCGGCTGAAGAAACATGATTCATCTGGCTTTCACTCCTAAAAAAGTACAAATTTGTTGAGATGAGTGAGATACAAAAGAGAACCTTGATGGCACAAAAATAGTCTTTTGAATCTTTATGGCACAAAAATTGATTAACCAATTACAGAAAAGCTTTTTTGATTTTGGATAAAATCAAAGACAGATATTGCCAGATAATGCTTTTCTGCTGTAATGTATTGATAAAGTTTGTTATTTTGAAGATGGGATTTTTTTGCGCAATGGCTTTTGATGATAATCAGCCGATTTATGAAGTACAATTTTGTACCTTAACAAAATTAAGATGAGGATAAATTATTATGGCACCATACACACGGGTCAGCACAGGAATAAACGGTCTGGATGAAATTCTGAATTATTTACAAATGGGTGACAATGTCGTTCTGCAGGTTGACGATATTGAGGATTACAAAAAATTTGTCAATCCTTACGTCAAAACAGCCCTTGCTCAGAATCGTCGACTGGTTTATATGCGATTTGCCAATCACCCACCTATTCTGGAACCCAATAAAAAAATTAAAGTTTATAAACTCAATGCCAACAAGGGTTTTGAATCGTTTTCCACACAGGTGCATAACATTGTCCGTGATGAGGGATTGGATGTGTTTTATGTTTTCGATTGCCTCTCCGATCTGCTGATGGCCTGGGCAACGGATTTAATGATCGGCAATTTCTTCGTCATCACCTGTCCTTATCTGTTCGAATTAAACACCGTGGCTTATTTCGCCATTCTGCGCAGCCGCCATTCTTTCAAAACGATTGCCCGGATTCGTGAAACCACGCAGGTCCTGCTTGATGTTTATAACAATAAAGGTAAAATATGCATCCATCCACTCAAAGCCTGGAAACGCTACACCCCAACCATGTTTCTGCCGCACATCATGGAAGGCGACAAATTTGTTCCGATACTGAACAGCGCCGATGCCGCCAGCATCCTGTCCTATCTGACGGACAAGAATGCCACCAGCAGCGAGCGCAATCTCGATTACTGGGACCGCATTTTTCTGAAAGCCAATAATCTTCTGGAAGATCCGGGTGCAGTTCAGGAAAAACAGGAGATGGTGGAAACGCTTTCCCGCGTGATGATCGGACGGGAAAAAAGAATGCTTTCGCTGGTCAAAGAATATTTCACACTGGAAGATCTTGTGGAGATCAAAAAACGGCTGATCGGTACGGGATTTATCGGCGGCAAGTCCGTGGGCATGCTGCTGGCGCGCAATATTCTGCGCAAAGATCCGACGTTTGACTGGGATGCCGAGCTGGAACTTCACGATTCCTTTTACATTGGATCGGATATTTTTTACTCCTACATGGTGCAAAACGGCTGGTGGAAACTGCTGATGGAGCAGAAAACCGATGAAGGATATTTTAAAGTGGCCAAAGAACTGAAGGAGAAAATGCTGCATGGCGTTTTCCCGGATGAAGTCAAGGAACAGTTTCTCTTCATGCTGGAATATTTCGGTCAGTCGCCCATTATTGTTCGTTCCAGTTCACTTTTGGAAGACGCATTCGGTAACGCCTTTGCCGGCAAATATGAAAGCTATTTTTGTCCCAATCAGGGCACGCCGGAAACCCGGTATAAAAATTTTGAAGATGCGGTAAAGAAAATTTTCGCTTCGGCGATGAACGAAGACGCCCTGACGTACCGTCTGCAGCGCGGGATGGCCCAGCAGGACGAGCAGATGGCGCTTCTTGTCCAGCGGGTGTCCGGTTCTCATCGCAACATGTATTTCTTCCCGGATCTCGCCGGCGTCGGCCTTTCCTACAACACTTTTGTCTGGCAGAAAGGCATGGACCCGAAAGCCGGCATGCTGCGTATTGTTTTTGGTCTGGGCACCCGGGCGGTCAATCGCGTGGAAAACGATTACCCGCGCATCGTCGCGCTGGATGCCCCGCTGATTAAACCTTATTCCAAACAGGAAGACATCAGACGATTTTCGCAAAATGAAGTGGATCTGCTGAATCTGAAGGAGAATTATTTTCAATCCCTTCCTGCGTCCGACTTGCTTGATGAATCCATCGAATCACATCTGGACATGATCGCCACGCGAGACATGGCCGCGGCGGAATATCTACGGTCCCTGGGCAGAGTGGCAAAAGACACCTGGATTCTGACCTTCGACGAATTGCTCCAGAGCACCCCCTTTCCTAAAACGATGTCTAACATGCTTCGAAAACTGGAGCAGGTTTACCGCTATCCGGTTGATATCGAATTTACGGCCAACTTCAATGCCGAGGGCAAACCGAAGATCAATCTTCTGCAATGCCGCCCTTTTCAGACCAAGGGACATTACAGCCGGGTGGAACTGCCGGAAAAAATCAACAAATCAAAAATTCTGCTCCAACAGGAAGCCAATTTTATGGGCGGCAGCGTTTATCAGGCCATATCGAGAATTATTTATATTGATCCCAAAGGATATGCGGCACTAGGTCTGTCTGAAAAACACGACGTCGCCAGACTGGTCGGTAAGCTGAATAAACAAATCGGTAAAAGAGATGTCATGCCCACGATTCTGCTGGGACCCGGAAGATGGGGAACCACGACACCGGCGATGGGTGTTCCGGTCACTTTTTCGGAAATCAACAACATCACCGCCATCGGTGAAATCGCTTATCACGACGGTTCTCTGATTCCCGATTTGTCTTTCGGCACACATTTTTTCCAGGACATGGTGGAAATGGACATTTTTTACATGGCCATTTACCCGGAAAAGAAAGAGGTCATTTTCAATACGGCCTTGATGAAGAAACAACCCAATATTTTGACGGATTTGATGCCGAATGACGCGCGCTTTGCCAAAGTGGTTCATGTCTATGATGTGCGGGCCAAGGATTTGCGCCTGCTTTCGGATATCGTCACGCAGAAGATGATTTGCTTTTTCGCGTGAGGAGAGTAAACTCAAGATTCGAAGACGGGCGTTTATCACGATTTTATCACAGTGCCCCAAAAAAGAAGGGGCGCAAGCTCCGTTAAAACTTGCAACCCCTTGATATTAATGGTGGGTCAGGACAGAATTGAACTGTCGACACTCGGATTTTCAGTCCGATGCTCTACCGACTGAGCTACCGACCCGTTGGATTCATGAATCCCCGAAAATTATGCAACCGTCTATAGAATAAGATTTCTTTTGTCAAGGTCTTTTTCTGCCTCCGGATTGCTCATGCATAGATATTGCGTATCTAAGGATTATCAGCTTCCGGTGGTTTTACCGGTTGTACCGGCATTGAAGAAGGCGCGTCATCCGGAATGGACAAGCCGGCGCTTTGATCAGTTTTTTCTTTGACAATAACGACCGTTCCGGCAATTTTGTCGTGCCAGCCCTGTTTTCTACGATCAAAAGCAGCCCAGATAAAACCGAGATAAAGGATATTCGAAACAAAATAACCGACCGATCTTAAAAACGCCGTACCAAAGGAAATCGGCTTACCCTCTTCGGTCACCACCTGCAGCCCGAGAATCATTTTTCCCGGCGTTCGTCCAGTCGCACCGTGAAAATAGGTGAAATAGGTAATATTGAGGACAAAATAAAACGCCCACAAATAAAATATCACCGGAGAAAATTGTGTGGGCCGATTTAAATCGGCAAGGATTCTGTCACCGTTAACCGAAATAGCGCCTGAAAAAAATGCCATCGAAGCGATGAAAAACAAAATCAGAAAAATAAAAAAGATGATTGTGCCGTCAATCGTGAAAGCGATCAGCCGCCGCCAGAATCCGGCATATTTATAAAAAGTCATTTTGTCACCTCCTGTGTTTTCCTGCTGAAGATCCCTTTTTCGTACTGGATGATGGATAGAATGGCCGCTCCCGCCGTTTCCACTTTCAGAATCTGTTTTCCCAGACTCAGGGAAATAAATCCGGCATCCTTTGCCCGGGTAATTTCGTCTCTGGAAAAACCGCCTTCCGGTCCAACCACGATGAAAAAATCTTTTGCATCCATCAGGGATGCATCCGTTAAAACATCTTTGATGGTTTTCTGAGATTCTTCTTCCCAGAAAATAAATTTCCAGGCGCTTTGGGATGATAATGAAAGCATCTCGCTGAAAGAGGAGATTTTTGATACATGAGTGATGTAAGCACTGTGGCTGGAACGAGCAGCTTCCTGCGCGATCTTCCGCCAGCGGCTCAGCTTCAATTCACTTTTTTCATCACCAATCTGACTGACCGACCTTGCGGCGTGAAAAGGGATAATCCTGTCCGTACCCAGCTCCGCGGCACTTTTGATGATCGTGTCCATTTTCCTGGCCTTCGGCAGGGCCTGGGCCAGTATGATTTTGATTTCTCTGGCCTCGGACGGAACCGGTTTACCCAGTTCAATGATGACCGTCTTTAAGGAATAATTCTGAATGAGCGCCTCAAACTCGTGACCGAAGCCGTCAAAGATATTGATCCTGTCGCCCTGCTTCAGGCGCATAACCTGTCTGAGATATTTTAAAGTATCCTCGCCCAGTTCACAGGTTGTTTTGTTTTCCAGAGATTGCGGACTGTATATGCGGGGAATGGTCAAGACGGTTCATCCTTATGTTTGCCCAAAGCAGATGAAAACGGATTGTTTACGGATTTCTGCGCAGCACGTAACAGACCCATTCTTTCTCGGTGATCATTCGATGAAGAGAAAGGGGATCGGCAATAAATTCCTTTTCGATTCTTTTAGCATCCTGCTCTATGATACCCGAAATAATCAGGTATCCCTCCGGCAAAAGCAAGTCTTCCAAATGCGGGCGGAGCGTGATCAGGAGATTGGCGGTCAGATTGGCAATAATCAGATTGCGCGGTTTATCGATCGCCGTCGCGTTTTTATTCATAATGCGCAGAGAGGTCCTCACATTATTGATGGTGGCGTTTTCACCGGCGATTTCCACGGCTTTCCTGTCGGTGTCAATGCAAATGACATCCTGTGCCCCCATCTTAGCCGCGGTGATGCCCAAGATTCCCGTGCCGCAACCGACATCCATCACCTTCCATTCTTTGATGGAACGGTCATTCATAATGATATCTTCAATGGCTTCAATACACATGCGTGTCGAAGGATGCTGACCCGTTCCAAAAGCCATACCGGGATCAATTTCAATCACAATATCGCGGCTGGCGGGCGTGTATCGTTCCCACGTCGGCTTGATAACAATATTGTTGCTGACCCGGACGGGCATGAAATATTTCTTCCATTGTTCTCCCCAGTCGGGATCACAGATGGTTTCCGTGGTAAACGAAGGCTTTGCGAAGTTCGGAAAAATTTCAGCAAGACTGTTGATATATTTCTGCAGAGCGGCCAGTCTTTTTTCATTACGGTTGTCATGTGGAAAATAGGCTTTCAAAATATCTTCGTCGGTCGGTTCCGGAAAATCTCCCTCGGTTTGCTGCGGTGCCAGAGATTCCTGAAAAACGCCCTGTGCGCCGGATTCGGTCAGAAAATTTCCAAGCGCATCCATAAGCTCCGGATGAGCCAGTATTTCAACTTTCAGCCATTTTACCGTTTCTTTTTCTGTCATGAAAAATCCTGTGGCAGTGTTTGTTTTACTTATATATTCTTTTCGTCAATATTTCAAGCATCCTGAGCATTCAACAATAAAAAGATTATCTTTCTGACGTTATTTATGTTGTGTTATTTATGTTGTTGACTTACGAACAAGTTTTTCTTATAAAACAAACATCGTATCTTTCTATAAATTTCCAGATTTTATTTATTTTAATTTTCAATCTTTTGGAGAAAAAAAATATGAAAATGAAGATTGCCGTATTGACAGGCGGAGGGGATTGTCCCGGATTAAACGGAGCGATTAAATGGGTAACCAAAAGCGCGCTCGATCTCCGTATAGCCGCAAACCGTTCTGTATCATTTGAGATTGTCGGCATTGTCGAGGGGTGGAAGGGAATCGTCGAAGTCGATCCGGATGATCCCAAAAGCTGCGCGCGCTGGATGAAGCCGCTGGATGAAGAAATCGTCAGAGCATGGGATCGTTACGGTGGCACCAACCTGGGAACTTCCCGGACCAATCCCTTTAATCCGAAAAATGATCGTTCTGAAAAAGTTCTTGAAAACATCAAAAAACTGGGCATTGACGCCATCGTCGCCATAGGCGGGGAAGACACGCTGGGCGTGGCCTACAAGCTCTATAAAATGGGGATTAAAACGGTGGGAATTCCCAAAACAATCGATATGGATCTCACGGGAACGGAATATTCACTCGGATTTGACACGGCGGTCAATATTATCATGGAAGAAATTGACCGTCTCCGGACAACCGCCGGTTCTCACGGAAGAATTTTTGTGGTCGAAACGATGGGACGTCATGCCGGATGGCTCGCTTTGCGCGGGGGAGAATGCAGCGGAGCCTATATTATTCTGATACCTGAATGCCCCTTCGATATGGAAAAGGTCTGCGAACTTTTACGGGAAAGAAAAGGCCGGGAAATCAATTATTCTATTATTGTGGTTGCCGAAGGCGCGAAACTGAAAGGACACCAGGAATTTCTGAAAGACAGCCATGTTGATGATTTCGGGCATGTTTCCGTGGGAGGAATCGGCAGTTATGTCGCAACGGAAATTGAAAAGAAAACCGGTCTGGAAGCGCGCCATATCACCCTCAGTCATCTTCAACGCGGGGGAACACCATCCGCTCACGATCGCCTGATGGCCCGGTGGTTCGGCATCGCCGCCGTCGATATGATTGTTAATGGCGATTTCGGCCGGATGGTCAGCCTCGACAGAGGCGAAATTACCACAGCCCCTCTGCAGGGGATCATTAATAAATTAAAACTTGTTGATCTCGATAAATATTACGATATCGACAGATACAACGGCAGAAGAACCATCTTCTAGGAATATTGAGTATCGAATTTTTCATACAAGCAATGTCGTTTTATTAAGGCGGGAAGCTCAAGTTTCCATAGCTTTCCTGTTTCTTTTATGTTTAAGGAAAATCAGCAGGGTTTTACCGGGGATGGTAAACTTTTAATGTTTTTTATATGACACATAAAAGCATATCTTTAAATATTAACGGCATAACCAGAAAGTTATTCAGACTGGGCAATAATATTTCTCTGCTGGCCCAGGATTTTTCCATCATCCCTAAAAACGATCCCAAACAGGCTCTGCGTCTTGGTCGTTTTTTTATATCACTGGGCATTTATATTCTTAATCTTTCCCTTACTTACTTGGCCTACTATGTAGGTGTCATGGAATTAAAGGCGCTTTACGGCAACTGGATTTTGATTTTGACGGCAAATATTATTTTATATATCGTTTTTCGCACCGGCTGGAACAAGAGGATGAAGGACCCCAGTCTGACTTCTGTCCAGATTTGCATCGCCAGCCTCGTAGTCATGTACAGCATATTTTTTATCTATCAGGCAAAAGGCATTCTTCTTTCCGTGTATATCCTCATCCTCCTGTTCGGCATTTTTCGCCTGAATACCCGGCAGTTTTTGCATGTCAGCGCATTTATTCTGATAACGTACGGAATCGATATTTTTCTGCTGAAACATTTTCATCCACAGGAGATCAATATTCAAGCTGAATTTTTTCAATGGATGGCCATGTCCATTATTCTGATTTCCGTTTCTTTTATCGGTGGCAACATCAGCGCCCTGCGCCGTGAGTTGAGCAGCAGCCGGAAACAGCTCCAGGCTTCTCTTGCAAAAATCCAGGAAATGGCCATACAGGATGATCTGACCGGCTTTTATAATCGCCGTCATCTGATGGAGCTTATTGAAAACGAACACAGCCGAGCTGCGCGTACAGGGGCGACTTTTTCGGTGGCCATGATGGATCTTGATAAATTTAAAAACGTCAATGACACTTTGGGGCATCAGGCCGGAGATGCCGTGTTAATGACATTTGCCAACATCATCCGTAATGTTTTGCGTAAAACGGATTTCTGCGGCCGTTATGGAGGCGAAGAATTCCTGATCGTTCTGACACAAACCCGTCTGACAGAAGCAAAGGTTTTTGCCGAACGTATTCGTGCCTGTGTTGAAGAATGCCTGATTTTTGATGCAGGAGGGGGGCAAAAGACTCACGTAACGGTTTCCATCGGTTTGGCTGAACATTTAAAGAATGAAGGCATCTACCGGACTATTGCACGCGCCGACGAAGCCGTTTACAAAGCGAAAAAGAATGGACGCAACCGCGTGGAGGTTTCCGAATGATTCGAGATGCGTTTTCATAAATGAATTCAATCAATCCGAAAGCGGTATTTTCCAATAACCTTTCTTGAAAAAAGCCCATCTTCGTGATAGCTTTCAAAACAATTTTTAAGAATGCTGATCGCGCAGTTGAAGGAAAAAAATCTTGCGATATTACCCGGTTTTTCTGGACATCAGGGATAAAATTTGCGTCATCGTTGGCGGTGGCGAAGTGGCTTTGAGAAAAGCCGAAAGGCTTCTCGATTGCGGTGCAAAGATATCCGTTATCAGCCCGAAGCTGGTGCCGGAACTTGCGGCGCTCAAGGATAAAGGCCTAATTTATCATATTGACGCTGAATATTCCGGAGATTTAATTGATCAAGCCGTGCTGGTTATCGGGGCGACTGATGACGAAAAAACGAATGCCCGAATATCGGAAGACGCCCGTGGCAAAGGTATTCCCGTCAATATTGTTGATGATCCGCAAAAATGCGATTTTATTCTTCCTTCGATTGTGCAGCGGGGCGATCTGGCTATTACCATTGGCACCGGCGGCAAAAGCCCGGCTCTCGCTCGTCATTTAAGAAAAGAACTGGAAAAGCAATACGGCAAGGAATATGAAATATTTTTGAATATTTTAGGAATCCTGCGCACCAGGATGGAAAAGAATGCCGGCGTCGGCAAAGATTGGTTCGATGCCCTGATGGTGGCAGGCATTCTTGATTCCATCAAAGCCAGAGACATAAAAAAAGTTAAGGAGATCGTGAAGAACATTACCGGCGAGGAGGTCAAGGTTGAATTTTAACAACATTGGAATGATTTCATTGCATATTGCTTCTGTTCTCAGCGCCTTGAGCACATTAGGATATCTGGCTTCTTTGCTGGTTAAAAAAGTAAAACTGGCCAAAATTTCCACATGGATTCTGGTAACGGCTTTCGGATTTTTGACGATTAACCTGCTTTTTGCCTTCATTAATTCCTCCGTGCTGATTAATCCAGGTTCCCGGGATTTTCTTGCTCTTTGTGCCTGGTCGGTGTGCGCGGTTTATCTCGCCTTGCAACTCAAAACCAAAACCAGAGTGCTCGGCGCTTTTATTTCTCCCTTTATCCTGTTGTTTATCATTGCTGCTGCCGGAGAAACTTCGGACAAATCGCTGTTGCCGCAGAATCTGCAAAGCTGGTTGGCCGGCGTGCATTTGTTTCTGACCATTTTCGGAGAGGCGCTGTTTGTGATCGCCTCCTGCGCAGGACTGATGTTCATCATGCAGAACCGCCTTTTAAAGAGCAAGAAGTTGAGCGGTATGATCAGATTGCTGCCATCGTTAAATGATCTGGACAGAATCAATCATCTCTGCCTTTTGTGGGGATTCCCGATTTTAAGTCTGGGCATTATTGCCGGA
Organism: Smithella sp.; assembly: GCA_018056685.1. Lineage (GTDB taxonomy): Bacteria > Desulfobacterota > Syntrophia > Syntrophales > Smithellaceae > Smithella. Next base: position 32,213 of record JAGPFC010000013.1, on the reverse strand, counting down.
GCGATTTTCGCTGAACTGAACTGGAAAACAGGTTGGCTGACCGATCCGAAAATCCTCTGGACGGTTGCCGGCTGGATTATTTACGGATTCCTTCTGCATCAGCGATTGGCCATCGGCTGGAAGGGTTACCGCATGGCTCTGATTTCCGGTATCACGTTTATTCTTCTTTTACTGTCCTACGGAAGCGTAAGAATTTGTTTTTCAACATTGCATAACTTTATTTAAAAATGATTGTATTATCTGGACTAAATCATAAAACAGCCCCCCTGGCTGTCCGGGAAAAAATATTCGCCGGCTGTCAGGAAAAGAGTGATTTGCTGCCGATGCTGATGGCCATTAACGGTGTGGAGGAAGTGCTGTATCTTTCGACCTGCAACCGCATTGAGGTTATCGCCAGCGTTGCGGAAGACGGTAAAGCGCTTAAAGACCTCAGCGCTTTCCTGGCACGAAACGGCCGCCTGACGGAGGCTGAATCAAAAGGATGCTTTTACGAATATCGCGGCGAGGAAGCCGTGCGCCATATCTTCCGTGTGGCATCGAGTCTGGATTCGATGGTCATGGGCGAGGCACAGATTCTCGGACAGGTCAAGGATGCCTATCGCGAGGCGCTGGAAAAATACGCCACTGGCGTTACCCTGAATCGGCTGATGCACTGCTCTTTCCGTGCGGCCAAACGTGTCCGCTCGGAAACGGGCATTGCCGTCAATCCGGTATCGGTAAGCCACGCCGCGGTGGAACTGGCCAAGAAAATCTTCGGAACGCTGGATGGAAAGAAAATTCTGCTTATCGGCGCGGGAGAAATGGCTGAACTGACAGGACAGCAACTGATTGAAAAGGGAGCGCAGTCCATTATCATCGCCAACCGGTCTTTCGCGCAGGCGGAATTGCTGGCGGAAAGATTCCACGGCGAAGCGGCGCCGTTGGATGCGCTGGATAAAAAACTCATTGAGGCGGACATCGTCATCAGTTCCACCGGTTCTCACGACTTCATCATTACCGCTGACATGATTCGAAAAATCCATCATCAGCGCAAAAACCGCCTGCTGTTTTTGATTGATATCGCCGTTCCCCGTGACATCGAACCGGCGGCAAGTGAACTGGAAAATGTTTACCTGTACAACATTGACAACCTTCAGGACATTGTTGATGAAAACATAAATGTTCGCAAAAAAGAGGCGATCAAGGCCGAAAAGATTGTTGATGAGGAAGTGGCAAGATTTGTCAACTGGCAGAAGGAGCTCGAATCCGTACCGACGATCGTGTCCTTACGCAACAAGGCCGGAGAAATAGTACGGGCGGAAATGGAAAAAGCGTCCGGCTGGATGCATGATTTAAAAAAAGAGGATCGGGAAAATATTGAAATTCTGGTAAATTCCATCGTGAACAAGGTGCTGCATGCTCCGGTAACTGTTTTAAAAGAAGAAAGCGCCGATATCAGCTCCCGTGACATCGTGGCAGCTGTGCGCAGGCTTTTCCGGTTGGATTAAGAGCTGAAAGGATTTTTATGAATTTGAAAATTGGAACTCGCGGCAGCAAGCTGGCATTGACGCAAACAAACTTTGTTGCCGATAAATTGAAGAAAGCAATACCAGATGCGGATATTGAAATCTGTGTCATCAAGACCAGCGGCGACATCATGCAGGACGTTTCACTGCTGACAATCGGCGGACAGGGTGTTTTTGTGAAGGAACTTGAAGAAGCGCTTCTTTCCGATAAGATTGATCTGGCCGTGCACAGCATGAAGGATGTCCCGGGAGACATTCCGGAAGGCCTGACATTTGCTGCGATTCTGCCGCGCGAGGATGTGCGCGATGTGCTGGTTTCGCGCAACAACATCAAAATGGAATTCCTGCCCAAAGGGGCGAAAGTCGGCACCGGATCGCAGCGGCGCGGCGCACAAATCAAAGCGGTGATGCCGGATGTAAATATTGTGCCTCTGCGCGGCAATCTGGACACGCGGCTGAAGAAGATTGAAACGGAAAATCTCACCGGCGTGATTCTGGCGGCGGCGGGAATGAAGCGCATGGGCTTAGCCGAAAGAATTACACAATTCCTGCCGGTAGAAACAATGCTTCCGGCAGTCGGTCAGGGCGCCCTGGGTGTGCAGATACGCAAGGACGATGCTGAACTGGCAAAGGCCTGCGCCGAATTGAATGATGTGACCACCGCGGCGGAAGTTACGGCCGAACGAGCCTTTATGCGGGCGCTGGGCGGCGGATGCCGCCTGCCGATCGCGGCGCTAGGCAAACTCGACGGTCAGATGCTGACGCTGGAAGGAATGCTGGCCGCACCCAACGGCACTACAATGATTCGAGAGAAAATGAGCGGCACCATAAAAGATGCCGAAGCAATGGGCAAGAAACTGGCCGAAATCATTCTGGACAAAGGCGGCCGAAGGCTGATGGATTTGATGCGCTAATAATTATGAAAAAGAATAAAAAAGGAAAAGTTTATATCATTGGTGCAGGGCCGGGCGATGCGGGACTGATCACGATCAAGGCAATTGATTGCCTCAAAGAAGCGGACGTCGTCGTGTACGATTATCTGGTCAGCAAGGACTTATTGAAATACGCCAAAGCCGATACGCGTTTTATCTACGCGGGAAAGCAAGGCGGCGCTCATACCCTGTCGCAGTGGCAGATCAATGATCTTCTGGTCAAGGAAGGCAAAGAGGGAAATATTGTTGCCCGTCTCAAGGGTGGTGATCCATTTATTTTCGGACGTGGCGGGGAAGAAGCGGAAAAGCTCGCCGCCCATAAAATTCCTTTTGAAATTGTTCCCGGCGTGACCTCCGCGATTGCCGTTCCGGCTTATGCCGGAATACCGCTCACGCACCGCGGTTTGACCTCCACCGTGGCCTTTGTCACCGGTCATGAAGACCCGACCAAAGAAAAAAGCGATATCGACTGGAGTGCGCTCGCCAAAATCGGCACATTGGTATTTCTGATGGGTGTGAAGAATATCGAAAAAATTGTCCGGGAATTAAAAGATAACGGCCGTTCGCCAAAAACGCCCGCCGCGCTGATCCGCTGGGGCACGACGCCCAAGCAGGAAATTCTTGAGGGCAATCTTTCCAATATCGTCAAACTTGCAAAAGAACGAAAATTTGCGCCGCCGGCGATTCTTGTTGTCGGCGGGGTGGTTGCTCTGCGCGATACGCTGCAGTGGTTTGACTCCAAACCGCTTTTCAGCAAAGGTGTGGTCATCACGCGCCCGGAAAAGCAGGCGGATGACCTGGCAAAACTTCTCATCAAGGAAGGCGCCAATCCTATTCATTTCCCGACAATCAAGATTGTTCCTCCGTCTTCCTGGCGCGAGCTGGATGCAGCGATAAAAAATGTTGAGGATTACGACTGGCTGATTTTCACCAGCGCCAACGGTGTTGCCTTCTTCTTTGAAAGGCTATTGACTAAAAAGAAAGACGTTCGTGATTTGAAGGGTATCAAGATTTGCTGCATCGGTCCGGCAACGGCAAAGCAGGTGGAAGATAAAGGCATCAGAGTTGATCTTGTTCCTCAAAAATTCATCTCCGAGGGAATTCTGGAATCCTTCTCCGGCAAGAATCTGGAAGGGCAGAAAATACTTCTCGCCCGGGCGGCCGAGGCGCGTGACATTCTCCCCGAAGGCTTGAAGAAACTCGGCGCGAGTGTTGATGTCGCGACCGCCTACGTAACGGTAAACTCGAGAAAAAAGAAAAGCGAACTGGAAGAACTGTTCAAAGAAAAGCAGGTGGATGTGATCACCTTTACAAGCTCATCAACAGTGAATAACTTTAGGAAAATAATGGGAAGAGATTTTCGGCTGCCCGAAGGAGTTAAAATCGCCTGCATCGGGCCGGTGACGGCCGCGGCGGCAAAAAAGGCGGGATTTGCGGTTGATATTCATCAGGAAGAATATACAATGGAGGGACTTGTGGATGCTCTGAAGAAATATTTCGGGAAAAAGGCGATGGCAGGCAAAAGAGGCAAAAACAAATGATAGGAATTTCCAAATTATATTGCGGGGCGGTGGAACCATCCGATGTTCTGCGCTACAACCGCAAATCGGGTGATCTGCCATCTCATCTCTTGCAGTTTTCCGCGGATAAAAAACCGGTAGTTGTCTGGAACATGACCCGCCGCTGCAATTTGAAATGCATTCACTGCTATTCCAATTCCGCCGACATCGATTATCCCGACGAGTTGACTACCGAAGAAGGGAAAAAACTGATTGACGATCTGGCAGCCTTTGGCTCTCCGGTGATTCTTTTCTCCGGCGGTGAGCCGTTAATCCGGAAAGATTTACTCGAACTGGCCCAGTATGCCAGGGATAAGGGAATGCGCGCGGTGATTTCCACCAACGGCACGCTGATCACCAAAGACATTGCGGCCAAACTTCAGAAGGTCGGCCTCTCCTATGTCGGCGTCAGCCTCGACGGTCTTGAAAAAACGCACGACCGGTTCCGCGGCAAGAAGGGAGCGTTTGCCGCGGCTATCGAGGGAATCCGCAACTGCCGCGAGGCGGGAATCAAGGTCGGCATCCGCTTCACCGTCAATAAGCATAATCTGGCCGATGTAAAAGACATGTTTGATTTGCTCAGAAAAGAAAAGATTGAAAGGCTCTGTTTCTATCATCTGGTGTACACCGGCCGCGGCTCCAAACTGCGCGAGGAAGATTTGAATCATGAAGAAACCCGCAAGCTCATTGATTTAATTGCCGCCGAAACAAAAAAGATGTTTGACGACGGATTGTCTCCCGAAATATTGACGGTGGATAATCACGCGGATGGTCCGTATCTGTATCTGAAGATGAAAAAAGAAAATCCGGATCGCGCCAAAGAAATTCTTGAACTGCTGGAAATGAACGAGGGCAACTCTTCCGGTGTCGGCATCGGCTGTATCAGCTGGGATGGCGAGGTTTATCCCGATCAGTTCTGGCGCAATCAGCCGCTGGGCAATATTCGCCAGAAGCCTTTCAGCGCGATCTGGACGGATGAAAAAAATGAATTCTTGATGAAAATGAAAGACAAAAAGAAACATGTGCATGGCCGCTGCGCGGGATGCGTGTGGCTGAATGTCTGCGGCGGCAATTTCCGCGCCCGGGCGGAATCGGAAGGAGATATCTGGGGACCTGATCCCGCCTGTTATCTGACGGATGAAGAAATTAAAAGGGAGGACTAAAGAAAATGCAATTTCCGGAATATCGTGCCCGCAGGCTGAGAAAAAATGAAAACTTTCGGCGTCTGATCCGCGAGACCAAACTCAGTGTTGACGATCTGGTCTATCCGTTGTTTGCCGTACCCGGCAAAAATTTCAAAAAACCTATTTCGTCAATGCCCGGTCAGTTTCAACTGTCCGTTGATCATATCTCCCAGGAAGCAAAGAAGGCGCAGGAACTGGGAATCCCGGCGGTTCTGCTCTTTGGAATTCCCGCTAAAAAAGATGAAATGGCCACCGGCGCGTTTGCCAGGGACGGCATTGTTCAGCAGGCGGTAAAGTGCATTAAAAATGACGTGCCCGACATTCTGGTCATTACGGATGTCTGCCTGTGCGAATACACCAGCCACGGCCACTGTGGTATGCTGGAAAAAGATAGCGTTCAAAATGATGAGACGCTGGAGGTGCTCGCGGAAACCGCTCTTTCGCACGCGCGAGCCGGCGCCGATATGGTGGCGCCCTCGGCGATGATGGACGGACAGGTGGCGGCGATACGCGAAGCGCTGGATGAAAACGCTTTTGAGGATGTGCCGATTATGGCCTACGCGGCAAAATACGCGTCATCGTTTTACGGGCCTTTCCGTGAGGCTGCGGAAAGCGCGCCGCAGTTCGGTGACCGGAAAACTTATCAGATGGACCCGGCTAACGCCGATGAAGCGATCAGGGAAATTTCTCTGGATGTGAATGAAGGCGCGGACATCATTATGGTGAAACCGGCACTGGCTTATCTGGATATTATCTGCCGCGCCAAGCAGGAATTCGATTTGCCGATAGCGGCATACAATGTCAGCGGAGAATATTCGATGATCAAGGCAGCGGCGCAACTGGGTTGGCTTGATGAAGAACGAGCGATGGTGGAATCACTGACCGCCATCAAACGCGCCGGCGCGGATATCATCATCACCTACTTCGCTCCGCATATGGCGAAACTGCTGAACAAATAAAATGTAATATTATGTCGATTGTCCTTGATAATAAAGTCCGTATGATCGCGTGGGAAGTGACGCGCAGTTGTAATTTAAACTGCGTGCATTGCCGCGCGGCTTCGAGCCTGGGTCCTTATTCGGGGGAGCTCTCTACCGAAAAGTGCCTCAAACTGATTGATGAAATTGCGGCGGCATCTTCGCCGGTAATTATTCTGACCGGCGGCGAACCGCTTTTGCGGCCGGATATTTTTGAAATAGCCGCCTACGGAACAAACAAGGGGTTGCGCATGGTGATGGCAACCAACGGCACGCTGGTGACCCCGGCCGTTGCCAAAAAGATGAGTGAAAGCGGCGTTCAGAGAGTCAGCATCAGCCTTGACGGTAAGGACGCGCACAGCCACGATGCGTTTCGTCAACAGAAAGGCGCGTTTGACGGCGCGATGCAAGGCATCGAAGCACTCAAAAATGCCGGAATGGAATTTCAGATCAACACAACCATCACCACCAATAACCTCCATCAGATGAAAGACATTTTAAAATTGGCCAAAGGTATCGGCGCGGCAGCGCATCATATTTTTCTTTTGGTACCGACAGGCCGAGGGAAGGACCTTGCCGCGCAGGCCATCACAGCCGCCGATTATGAAGAAACACTGATGTGGTTTCATCGGGAAAGTGTGACCTGTGAAATCCAACTCAAGGCCACCTGCGCACCGCATTATTTCCGCATCATGCATCAGAAGAGGCCCAAAGGAGAAAAGCCGGTAAAGAAACCGGGCGGTCATTTTCATGAATCGACCAGGGGATGTCTGGGCGGAATCACGTTTTGCTTTATTTCGCACACCGGCCAGGTGCAACCCTGCGGCTATCTGGAATTAGATTGCGGAAACGTGAAGAAAAAAAACTTTGCGAGCATATGGGAAAATTCGGAAATATTCCGCAACCTGCGGGATTACAGTAAATATCAAGGCAAGTGCGGCCGCTGTGAGTTCATCAAGGTTTGCGGCGGTTGCCGTGCGCGGGCTTACGAAGCAACAGGGGATTATCTGGCTGAGGAACCGCTGTGCCTGTATAAGCCTAAAACAAAATAGAATATGGACGAAATTGATAAAAAAATATTAAATATTCTGCAGAAGGAATTTCCGCTGGAGCAGCAGCCGTATTTAATTGTCGGCGAGCGGTGCGGCATCAGCGAGGAAGAAACCATTCGCCGTGTTCAAAAAATGAAAGATGAAGGCATTATCCGTCGCATCGGGGCCGTGTTTGATGGTAAAAAACTGGGGCGGGTCAGCATGCTCTGCGCAGCGCGTGTGCCGGAAGATAAAATAGACAGCTTTGTGCAACTTGTAAACGCCAATAAAAATGTTACACACAATTATCTGCGCAATCATGAATACAATATTTGGTTTACCGTCAGCGGCGAAAACGAGAAAGATCTGGAAAAATTTCTAAAAGATGTCAGGGAGCAAACCGGCATAACGGATATTCTCGATATGCGCGCAGTCAGAACTTTTAAGATTAACGCATCTTTCGATTTATAAGAACTAGTAAAAAAATAATAAAGTATGGTGGCGTAGTTTTTTAGACAGACTTTTTGTTTTTGAAACAGTCAACAAGGAGGATGGAAAGATGGACCCGAAGGAGATTAACTTTGCAGCCATGCCGCAAACAGCGGTTAACGTCGTCACAAAACCAACAGAATTTTTTCAGGGTATGCCGAAAACAGGGGGATTCCTGGAACCACTTGTGTTTGCCATCATCATGGGTTTTATCGGCGGCATCATTCAGGCCTTATTAAACGTAATCGGATTCGGACCGGCCGCAGGTTACGGCGGGTCAATGATGACCGGATTTGGCGTGATTATTTTTATGCCAATCTTTATCGCCATTGGTAGTTTCATCGGCGGAGCCATTCTTTTCGTTATTTGGAAACTCATGGGCTCGCGGGAAGACTACGAAACAGCCTACCGCTGCGGCGCTTACTTGTCCGCACTGGCTCCCATCACCTCTATTATCGGAGCAGTGCCTTACCTGGGCGGCATTATCAGTATGGCTATTTATGTGCTTTATCTCGTGATTGCAAGTGTTCACGTCCATAACCTGCCGTCGCAAAAGTCATGGTTGGTATTTGGGATTATCGGTGCAATCTTTGCGATATTAGGTGTTTCCGGAGAATACAAGGCAAGGCACATGTCGTCAGAAATGGAAAAGTGGCTCCATACAGGAGAAGCAATGCGCAAAGAATATCAGGACAAGACAAAAGACATGCAAAAATCTGCCGACGAGATGCGCGAGCAGGCTGAAAAGATGGCCGAACAATTCCGTCGTCAGGCTGAAGAAGTAAAAAGACAATCCGAAAGAAACAGATAATAATTTTTTGTATGCATAAAGGTCCGCCTGTTATCGTTGACCAAAATATAGGTTGATCACAATGAAGGGGAATCAAGAATTCATGACAGAAAAAAAACAAAAACCGCTCTTGGCGCTTGTAGATGGCAGCAATTACATTTATCGCGCCTTTTACGGTTTGCCCCCGCTTACCAATTCCAAAGGTTTCCCCACGAATGCGATTTACGGTTTTACCACTATGCTTTTGAAGCTCAGGCGCGAGCTGAAGCCGGATTTCATCGTGGTAACGTTTGATCTCAAAGGACCGACAACGCGTCACGAGGAATTTGAAAATTACAAGGCGACGCGCAAGCCCATGCCGGATGATCTGATTCCTCAAATCCCTTTTATCAAGGAAATCGTTCGTGGATTTTCCATCTGCATTCTGGAAAAACAGGGTATCGAAGCCGATGACATTATCGGGACACTTACGGTCCGGGCAAGTCAACGAGGCTGGCGTACGGCCATTATCTCGGGCGATAAGGATTTGATGCAACTGGTGGACGACCATGTGGCAATGATCGACACGATGAAAGACAAAACTTACGATGTCGCCGCGGTAAAAGAGAAAATCGGTGTCGCACCGGACAAGGTCGCGGAAATTCTCGGCCTGATGGGAGATACATCCGACAACATTCCCGGCGTGCCCGGTATCGGACCCAAAACCGCCCAGCGGCTGATTGAAGAATACGGTTCGGTGGAAGAGGTGATCAAAAATGCCGGAAATCTGAAAAACGTTAAACTGCGCGACAGTGTTCATCAGTACGCTGAACAGGCGAGACTCAGCCGACAACTGGCCAACATCCGAAAAGATATTGACCTTGATTTCGATTTGCAGACGGCGGCCGTTAAAGCCCCGGACGAGGAAACCCTGACCAGACTTTTCAGCGAGTTTGAATTCTCATCGCTTTTACAGGAAATCAGGCCGGACAAGGTAAAACCGGTCAAAGAATACAATCAAATCCTGTCATTGAAGGCGCTTGATGAGCTTGTGACCCGTCTTCAAGGAATCAGCGTGATTTCGCTGGAAATCATTTTCGAAAAAAATTCCTCAACAGATGTAATCGGAATCGGGTTGAGCGACGGTCAGGATGCTTCTTATATTCCCGTTGGTCATACCCATCTTTCAGATCGCATGACGGCGAAAGAAATCTTTCAAGCACTGGCGCCTGTTTTAAAAAATCCGGAAATCAAAAAATACCTTTATGATCTGAAGACAACGCTTGTTGCCCTAGAAAGCATGGCCATACAATCGGGTGAAGATTTGCAATTAGCCGCGTACCTTCTTAATCCGGCAAAGAACTCCTATAACCTCGAAGAAGTCGTCTGGGAATATCTCCACGAACGCATTCCGGCGCCCAACGATGTTGCCGGGGGGAAAGGAAAAAGTTATCCGTTGGCCATGGTGCCTTCCGATCAAATGACCGCTTATGCAGGCCAGCGTGCTGAAGCCATTTACAATCTCGCGCCGGTGATCACGGACCAGTTGAAGAACACCGGAACTACAAATCTATACCGCAAAGTGGAAATGCCGCTCCTGAACGTTCTGGCCGATATGGAAAAGAAAGGCGTGCTGATTGATACGGTTTTACTTAAACAAATGTCAACGGATCTGGGACAATTATTGTCCTTGTCTGAGGAAAAGATTTATCGCCTGGCCGGCGAAAAATTCAACATTAATTCACCCAAACAGCTGCAGAACATTTTATTTGAGAAACTCAAGCTTCCCGCCGGCAAGAAGACCAAGGAAGGCTATTCCACCGATGTGGACGTGCTGACCGAGCTGGCCAAAGGCCATGAACTGCCCGCGGAGATTCTGGCCTACCGCAGCCTCGCCAAACTAAAGTCAACCTATGTTGATGCGCTGCCAGCTCTTATCAATCCGCAAACAGGAAGGATTCATACATCATACAACCAGACCGTTACGGCAACGGGCAGACTTTCCAGTTCCAATCCCAATCTGCAGAACATTCCCATCCGGACGCTGGAAGGCAAAAGAATCCGCCAGGCCTTCATTGCCGATCCGGATTGTTTTTTGATATCCGCTGACTATTCACAAATCGAGCTGCGCGTTCTAGCGCATTTGTCGGAGGATGAAGCGCTGATTGACGCCTTCGCTTCCGATGAAGATATTCACAGCAGAACCGCTTCAGATGTGTTTGGCGTATTTCCGCAAATGGTTAACGCCGACATGCGCCGCCAGGCCAAAGTGATCAATTTCGGCATTCTCTATGGCATGAGCGCATTCGGTCTGGCCAAAGAACTGGGCGTTTCCATGAAAACAGCTCAGGAATATATTGATGGATATTTTAATCGTTTTAAAAAAGTGCGTATCTATCTGGATGGAATATTGGAAGGCGCTCACCGCAATGGTTATGTCTGCACGCTACTCAACCGCCGCCGCTACCTGCCGGAGCTAAAAAGCAAGATTCCTTCCGTACGTCAGTTTGCCGAACGCATGGCGGTTAACACGCCCATTCAGGGGACGGCGGCCGATCTGATTAAAGTGGCCATGGTCAATATCGCAAATTTATTTTTAAAGAAAAAAATGGCCTCCCGCCTGATTATGCAGGTCCACGATGAACTGGTCGTCGAAGCACCGGCCGGGGAAAAAGAAGACGTTATACAACTGGTCAAAAAAGAAATGGAAGAAGTCATCGAATTAAAAGTCCCGCTGAAAGTTGAAATCGCGTCAGGCAGGAACTGGGACGAAGCCCACCAGTGATCCTGCTGTCCGGATTGCTATCATCCATAAATTCAATCAGTAAAAATACTTAAAATGCTATCATGCGATTCAGCGATTAAGCCTCACCGCCCTGATGTGAAATTGTATTAAAATGACTTGACAGAAATGTTTTGCGGATGTATTAGCCCAGTTAACGTAAGGTGGTTTTAGTTTGAAATACCATCGACATATTAAAGCATTCCCTTATCTGATATTTGTACAGAAATGGCCATAATGCTTTGATCTAAAAAAATAAATTAAAAAATTGGAGGGGTAAGATGTCCGCTTTCGTCAAAAAGACAATCGGTCAATTAGTCAAGGAGACAGCTGAGCGCTATCCGCAGAACACGGCTTTGGTTTGTCCTGATTTCAGCATTCGCCAGACTTATGCTGAATTTTATCAGACCTGCCGTCAGGTCGCCAAAGGGCTGATGGCTCTCGGCATTCAGCGTGGTGATAATGTCGCGGTCTGGACAACCAATATTCCCGAATGGGCGCATCTGGCGTTTGCGCTGGGCATGACGGGCGGTGTCTTGGTAACCGTCAACACCAATTATCAGACACATGAACTGAAATACATTCTCAAGCAGTCCGATTCGACAACGCTGTTTCTGATGGAATCATACCGTGATGTTAATTTCTACGATAACGTCCGCAACATACTGCCCGACATTGATCATCAAATGCCGGGACAGCTAGTTTCACAAGATCTCCCCGCTTTAAAAAACATTGTTTATATCGGTAAAAGAGAAAGCACGCCTGGCATGCTGCACTTCGACGATATGGTCAAGATGGGAGAGGGAATTACGGATAAACAACTGGACGACAGGCTGAACAGTCTCGATGATAGCGACGTCATCAATATGCAGTACACCTCAGGCACCACGGGATTTCCCAAGGGCGTCATGCTCACGCATCACAACATCGTCAACAACGCCCGCATGGTCGGCGATGTCATGGGCATGACCGAAAAAGACAGTCTGCTGATTCAGGTGCCGCTCTTTCACTGCTTCGGCTGTGTGATGAGCACGCTCAATTGCGTCTATCACGGCTCCACCATGGTGATTGTGGAGTTTTTCGATCCCCTCAAAGCGCTTCAATATATCGCGGCGGAGAAATGCACGGCCGTCAACGGCGTGCCGACGATGTTCATCGCGATTCTGAATCATCCCGATTTCGACAAATACGATCTGACATCTTTGCGTACGGGCATCATGGCCGGAGCGCCCTGCCCTGTCGAAACCATGAACCAGGTCCGCACAAAAATGCATTGTCCGGAAATCGTCATCGCGTTCGGACAGACCGAATCGGCTCCGGTCATGACCATGACCAGACGCGACGATCCCGTGGAACTGCGTGTTTCCACCGTGGGCCGGCTGCTGCCGGATATTGAGGGCAAAATCATTGATCCGGATACCGGCATCGATTTGCCGCCTGATACACAGGGAGAAATCGTCACAAGAAGCGAGTGCGTCATGAAGGGTTACTACAAAATGCCGGAGGCAACGGCTGCGGCGATTGACAACGATAAATGGCTGCATACCGGTGATCTCGGAGAAGTGGATAAAAACGGTTATTTCAAGGTCACCGGCCGCATCAAAGATATGATTATCCGCGGCGGAGAAAATATTTATCCGCGCGAACTGGAGGAATTTCTTTTCACCCATCCCAAAGTCGCGAACGTTCAGGTGATCGGACTGCCGGATAAAAAATACGGCGAGCAGGTTCTGGCCGCCATCCAATTAAAAGCCGGACAAACCGCCACGCCCGAAGAATTTGCGGACTATTGCAAAGGGAAAATCGCCCGTCATAAAATCCCGAAGTACTGGGAATTTGTTGACGGCTATCCGATGACGGCCAGCGGCAAGATTCAGAAATTCAAGATGAAAGAAGCATTTGAAAAGAAATATCCTGGGTAATCGAAAAAAATAGTGCAGCGGTCTTTCCGAACACACGTGAGAAATTTTATTCCAGACGACGATAAAAAATAAACGAGGTAAAATAATTATGAGCAACATTATCAATCGCGATACCATCGGCGACATGGCTCGCCGGGCAGCCACAAAATACGGCGACAAGACCGCCATCATTTTCCGCGACGTGAAACTTTCGTTTTACGATTTGGAACGCGAAGCGCGACGCTTTGCCAACCTGATGACAAGCTACGGCATCAAAAAAGGCGACCGGGTGGCGGTCTATGCCTACAATTCGCATTATTATCCGATCAGCATGCTGGGACTGGCCAAAATCGGCGCCATTCAGGTGCCCATCAACTACATGCTCAACGCGGAAGAGATATCCTACATCATCAATCACTCCGGCTCCCGGATCTTCATCGTGGAGGACTCTCTGTATCCGGTGATTTCCGGACACAGAGCAAATTTCTCCACAGTAGAAAAATGGGGATTTATTCCATTGGAAAATCATGACCTCCCGGAAGGCTTCTTTAACGTGATTACAGAAACAGCCAAAATGCCCTACGATGAACCGCAGGTGGAAGTCAGCGCGGAAGATATTGTCCAGATTCCCTACACCAGTGGTACGGAATCAAAGCCTAAAGGAGCGATGCTTTCGCATCGGGCGCTGATGTCGCAATATCACAGCTGTATTTTCGACGGTCAATATGCCACCGACGATGTCAGCCTGCACGCCCTGCCCCTCTTCCACTGTGCACAGCTCCATTGTTTTCTTATGCCCTATTTATATATCGGCGCGACCAATGTGATCATGCACAAGGCTGATCCCGCGGAGATGATCAGGCTGATTGAAAAGTATCAGATCACGCACATGTTCGCGCCACCCACCGTCTGGATCGGCATTTTGAATCACCCGCGATTCAAAAACTATAATCACGCCAGCCTGAAGAAGGCCGCGTACGGTGCCAGCATTATGCCGGTGGAAATCATCAAACAGTTGTCGGTCACGTTTCACGGTTTGAAGCTCTGGAATTATTATGGCCAGACTGAAATGGGGCCGGTCGCGACTATTCTGAAACCGGAAGATCAGCTTTTGAAACCGGGTTCAGCGGGGAAACCGGTTCTGAATGTGGAAACAAGGCTTATGGATGATGACGGGAAATTCGTCCCCGTGGGAGAAGTGGGCGAAATTGTCCATCGATCGGGACACGTCATGACCGGTTATCTGAACGATCCGGAAAAGACCTCAGACGCTTTCGAGTACGGCTGGTTCCACAGCGGCGATTTGGGACGCTTTGACGAAGACGGTTATCTCTACGTTGTTGATCGTAAAAAAGATATGATTAAAACAGGCGGGGAAAACGTGGCGTCCCGTGAAGTAGAGGAAGTGCTTTACCAGTATCCCGGTATCGAAGAAGTGGCGGTCATCGGTCTGCCTGATCCCAAATGGATAGAGATCGTGGCGGCTGTGGCCGTACCGAAAAAGGATACCTCCCTCAGCGAAAAAGATATCATTGCTTACTGTAAACAGCACCTGGCTGGGTTTAAATGCCCCAAGAAAGTTTTTATTGCCGATAAGCTTCCCAAAAATCCTTCGGGGAAAATTCTAAAACGGGATCTCAAGGAACAGTATAAATTATAATTTGAACGGGAGCGCTTCATCATGAAAGCAAAAGAAGAAGAAACTTTCACGTCCATCGGTGAGATTGCGAAGAAACTCGATATGAGCCAGCGTACGATCCGCTATTACGAAGAAATAGGCCTGCTGAATTCTATCAAACGCGTTGAAGGCGGACGACGCATTTATACGGACGCGGATTTGCGTCGTCTGAAGTTAATCAAGCGTCTGAAAATTATGGGCATGACTCTCTCGGAAATGCAGGAACTCGAATCAATGTGGACGATTGAAAAGTCTAATGACAAGGTTCTCAATCGTCTCATGGAGATTTTAAACAATCAGCTTACCCGGCTTGATGACCGTATCGCTGATCTGAACATTTTGCGCAATGAAATTCTGGAATATCAAAACAGGATTCTTTCCAAAATCGGTAAATAAAAAATTTCTCTTAAGACCATGAAGGAGGACGGACAAAATAAAATGGAAAAATTTTTCTATCCGCGCAGCCTGGTGGTTATCGGAGTTTCCGTAACCAGACTCAATCTGGGACACATCATCGTTTTGAACAACCGCCAGAAAGGTTATGAAGGAAATATTTACGGTGTCGGCCGGGAAGACGGAAATATCGCCGGTGCTCCCGTTTATGACAGCGTCGATAAACTTCCCGAAGTGCCCGATGTTGCCATCATCATTTCACCCGCCCATACCGTGCCTGATTTTATGGAGGCCTGCGGCAGAAAAGGCATCAAACGGATTGTCATCGAATCAGGCGGGTTCAGTGAATACGCCGAGGGACAGCAGACACTGGAGAAGAAGTTGCTGGAAATTGCCGACCGTTACGGTATGCGTTTCATTGGTCCCAACTGCATCGGTACGGTAAATTTCGATATCAAAATGATGATGCCTTTTGGTTTTTTTCCGAAAACACCATCCGGCGGGCGCGTCGCCATGATTGTTCAAAGCGGCGGCGTAGGAAGTTCCTATCTTGGTGAATTCGGTGACAACGCGATTATTCCCGGAAAGTTTGCCGCCATCGGCAATAAACTGCAGATCGATGAAGTCGATGTCCTCGAGTATCTGCTCCGGGACGAGAAGACGGATGTTATCACCATGTATCTGGAAGGGTTCAAGCGCGGCCGGGCTTTTTTTGATCTGGCCGTTCATTCTTCCAAACCGCTTATCATTCATAAATCCAACCGCAGCAATCTGACCGCCAAAATCGCCCAGTCCCATACAACCGCCCTTTCCGCCGACGACTCGGTGGTCGATGGCGCTTTCCGGCAGGCGGCGGTCATCCGCGCGGAAGACGATATCGATTTCATCAGTGCGGTAAAAATCATCCGGCTGCCTCTGATGAAAAGCAGAAGGGTGGCCGTTCTTTCCCGCTCCGGCGGACATGCCGTAATGACGGTCGATGCCTGCGCGAAATTCGGATTTTCACTCATTGATTTTCCGCCGGCTTTCATCGAAAATCTGAAAACCATCTACAATACACGCGTCATCGCCCATCAGAATCCCCTGGATCTGGGAGAAATATTCGACTACACCATCTTCACTAAAATTCTCGAAGAAGCGCTGAAACTGCCGGATGTGGACGGTGTTCTGTTCAATCATCTTTATATCGCCAGTTACGAAGCGGAAATGTCGCGTGATTTTTTAAGCCATGTCAGTAAACTGGTGCAGGAATATCAAAAACCTGTGGCCATGACGATGGTCACCGATGCCCAGGAGCTGGTGAATATCTCCAGGAATCAGGAATACCCTGTCTTTACAACACCGTTGATGGCGGCTAAAGCACTCAATATGTCCGCCACCTATTATGAAGAAAAGACGGCGCGTGACGCCAGAGGCAAGCCTGTGCACGTTGATTTAAATGTATCGGAAATCGAAACCATCAAAGACCTCTGTGCTTCCGAAAAGCGTATTCCGCTGACGGATGAAGCCCTGAGGATTGCCGCGGCTGCTGGAATCCAATGCGTTGCCGGTGTTACCGTTCATTCGGCAAAAGAAGCAGAACGTGCAGCACTTGATTTTCCGGTTGCCGTTAAGCTTCTTTCCCGCGATGCCTCGCATAAATCCGATGTGGGCGGCGTAAAATTAAATATTCAGAATCATCAAGAGCTGGTTCAATCTATTCAAGACATGGATGAACGATTCAAAAAAATAACGCCCCCGCCGATCATTGACGGTTTCCTGATTCAGAAAATGGCGGATGATGGCGTGGAATGTTTTGTCGGCGGAAGACAGGATCCGGTCTTCGGACCGATTGTGATTGCCGGTCTGGGCGGAATTTTTCTGGAAATATTCAAGGACACGGCCATCCGCCTCGCGCCTGTAACAAAAAGCGAAGCGCTGGACATGCTGACCCATTTACGTGCCTATCCTGTACTGCAGGGTACCCGAGGCAAAAAGGCTGCGGATCTTGAAGCTTTCATCGACATTATCTGCCGCGTCTCACAACTTCTGGTCGAGACACCGGAAATTGCTGAAATAGATTTAAATCCCGTCATTGTCCATGAAACAGGAAACGGCGTTTCCATCGTGGACAGCCGGGTCTTTTTCAAATGAAAGATCTCGCGTGCGATGAACTGTAATCTTGTCTTTTTGATAAGTTTTTCGTTAAATTTGGTTATTACACCTTCTCAGGATGGGCAAGGTTAGACAAATTCCGGTTATCCCGGAGCACGGCAAAAGACACGGTTGATTTACTTTATCCTTTTACTTTTTGGCTTTTTCCGGTGCCTCAATCAAAACAAGGGATGTCTCTGTACCCAGAGAAAAGGCTTCTTGCACGTTTCCTGTAACTTTTATTTTTTCTCCCTTGGCAGGCAGGGTCTTTTCGGTCACAACAAAAATCTCACCGGAATCATCACGCACAACAAAATATTTAACAAAAATCAACGAAAAGGTTTCTGTGACCTCCCCGGAAACAGTCACTTCTTTCCCGGCATATTCTCTGGGGTGTTTAATAATCTCGCCGATCTTCGTTGAACCGATGTCGCAGGCAAAGATAAAAATAACCAGAAAGATCGATACGTAAAAAAAGGCCGGCAATCTATGATTTTCAGTCTGATTCATTTTGGCTTCCTCCCCTTCTGTGTATTGTTATCATTTTCATATGTTAATGGTCACGAAATTGCAACGCAGTATTCTTGAATACTGGACAATGACCCGCAAGGGCAATCATAAAAACATGTTCATTCAAGTTTTCTTTTTGGCTGAACTCTTCTTTTCGTTGCCCCGGTTAGATCTGTCATCCAGGCAACATTGAGAAGTGACCTTAACTGCTCTTTACCCAATGCGCGCACCACATAATGATTTTTCTTGTCGGGCAGGGTGATCAGGTAAAGCTTGTTTTCACGGCCGACCAGATTGAAGGAACGGACTGTTTGATGGTGGTCATCGAGAATCAAAATATTAAAGTACTGCTGTGTATCCTCGAAAATATGCATTATTTCAAGACCGAATGGTTCCATGAAAACCACGGGATCTTCATCATCAAATAATCTTACCATCCCCTGACCTGCCAGGGCCTGTATCGCCACCCTGATTTTCTGATCAGAATTTAGATACGACATCAATTCGCTTTCTCTGACAAAGGCGGCCTCAATACCCATGCCGGTCTGCAAATCACAAATATTTTTTATCGCATTCAATGTTTTGAATTGTTTTTCATCCAGAACAGATACAAACGGCTGATCGTCACCCATAAAACTATTTAATATTGCCTCAACATCGTCAATAAAATTACAGGCCGACTCTTCCGGAGAGATTGAAACCTTACCTTCTTCATCCGTCCATCTCAGCAATGTGCCACCTGATGTCAGAAGGATTTTTTGATATAATTTCGCGTTTTTTGACAAGTTATTCAGATAAAAAGCCTTGGCCGGCTTGGCAATGACCTCCAGCCATTTTTGATCAAATGGTATTTCTTTTTCCGCAACCGGATTCTGGGCCGCGTAAGCAGGGGCCGCAAGAGGAGATATTTTATTATGTTCGTATTTTTTCGACAGCAGCAGCAACAATTCATGATCCAGAATGATTTCTTCAGTTGATTGCGAAAACGATATTGATGGCTCTGAAACTGTTTTTCTTTGATCTCCGCCCTGTATTACTTCACTGTTCTTTTCTTTTAGCATTGATGTTTTTGCCGATTCAAGGCTGGCGTCATGTATATTATCTTTTATCTTTTCGCCGCAGTAGATACAAAAGAAGTCATCGGATTGCAGCATCTTGCCGCACGCAGGACATGCCTTGCCGTCATGTTTGAGTTTTAATCCGCAGTTAGCGCAGAAATTGTCCTGACTTAAATATTCCGCATGGCATCCTGGACAATTCATGATTTTACCGATTCTCTCATCCTTTTTATCATACCATCGATTTGTTGTTTCTGACTTCCGCTGCTGACCTTGGCCAGTTTTTCCATCTGCTCAATGTTTGCCTCTTTTATTGCATCAGGTTTCAATTGCAGTTCAGGGACATTGGTCTGATAATCCCCATGTGCCCAGTTGGCTACCCTTTGCCCGAGACAATTTAACGATTTTTTCATCCCATAGTCTTCCCCTGTAACGGCTTTGACGCCATAATCATAGAAGTAATTTGCCGCTTCCAACACGGGACATTTATTCTCCAGAGCATCAACGCCTTCATCCACTGCGATATCAATGCTCTTGCGCACCAAAGCGCGCTCCAATGCCTGATCATTGCTCAAACCCGTGCGCTGATAGGCCTTGTAATATTCCCCGAATTCTACGACATGGCCACTCCACTTGGCAGCGTCTCCAACCACGGTCATCCCTTTATCATTCAGCTTGTCGATATACGCCGTTTTGCTCAGGATAAATTCCAATGCCTTCTTTGCCTTTGGATTTTTTGTATAAGCGTCCGTATCTTTTAACTTCTTCAGCAGCTCGATGTTATCGTTGATGCTTCCGTTGACATCCTTCACACCCGAAACCCTTTGGTTTAAGGTCTGATCGATTTTTCTGACATCATCCAGAGCATCCTGAAATGCACTGTCGATTTCATCCGCGGTAAACTGCGACCTGTCCAAACGGTTTGCGTCCGCCAAATAATTGGAAAGATCATTCAACAACGCTTTCCTGTTAACCACCACAGCGCCATCATCCAAATTTCCGCCTGTATATGCCTCCACAATCCTGAGCATGGCTTCCCCCGCCTCTTTGCTGGGTGCCTGCCCGGCTATAAAATCTTCAATGGCGACCTGGTCGAGCGCACTCCATGTGCTGGTTTTTTCCAATTCATATCGTTGCTGAACCTCGTCTCTGGCTTGATCCATGAGGCTTTGAGATTGATCTGCGCTGGTGTATTCACACTGACTTCTTTCTCGAATAAGATCCGCATATGCTTTTTTTCTCTTTTCTTCTTCGAATGCTCCCTCTTCGTGTGTCTCAGAAGCTTCTTCCCCGGAAGGGGGCACATGATTATTTCTGACATCTGTACCCTCGTCACCGAACGGCGGCTCTGCTGAATCGAATTCCCCCTTGAGCAAACCGACAAACTCGCTGATGACTTCTCTGGATGGTATGCCCTGGGATAGGGCTGAACCTAAAGCGCCTAGAGCGGCTGCGGCGGCCGTCACACCAACGGCAATAGGCAGCGTTGAATCAGGTACTGTGCCAGCTTCAGAGGATGAGCTTTTCCCGGATGCAGAAGTTTCCAGAGGGGTGGACCTGACTGTTTCAGACGTCACCGCGGCACCGGCTTTTGTAGCCGTAACTGAAGGTGTTTTTTTATCAGTAACCGATTCCTTTTTTTTTGCGGTGGAACGAGAGATTTGCGTGGATGCCGGTTTTCGGGAAACAGGATGAGGCCGAGACTCCGAATTTCTGACTGACTGAGAACGCCAGGGATTGAACCAGGGAGAAGGATGCTGACGCTGAACGTTTTGTTTAGAAACAGGGGCGTGAGATGGCCGGACTTGACGATTTTCGGATGTCTTTGGAACCTGCGGTGTTGGCCTCGGCTGCCTCACCGTTTGCGGCTGGCGGTTTTCCACCGGTTTGCGAACAACCGGAGGCGCCGCAGTTTTGTTGACCGTTGCAGGAGACTTTGCCGGTTGCTTTACCGGTGTCGCTTTCTGTCCGGGTTTTGCCGGTAATTGATAAGGTGTTGAGTCCCATGTCTGTTTGGGAGGCGGTTTCATTCCCTTGGGCATTTCGACAATCTCGCCGGTGGCATTTCTGTATTTCTCGGCCCGCACGTAATCAGAGCATAATTCGTTGAGCAGAATAACGCCTATAAAACTGACGATAAAATACAAGATTATTCCAGCCGGATATTTAAAGTGAAATATTTTTGACAACTTCTCTCCACCCGTTCGAATGATGCTTATGAACTGGTTTTGGAACATGAAAGACCCGGTTGGTTTAATAAATTTTTTCATCATAATTTCACCCCGCATTTGCCGCAGAAAACAGCATCGTTACCGTTACTGATAGCGGCTCCACATTGTCCGCAGTAACCCCGACGAAACTGGGCATGGGGCGTTGCCTGTTGCTGGGGAACAACCTGAGCAAGTTGATGTTCGGCTTTCATTTTAAAATAACGCTTTATCACATTGCCGTTGATTCCCCAGATGGTTGCCGTACTGATAATAAGCAGGGACATGGCAATATTAGGGGGACGGTTGGTCATGATTGTGATGAGTTGATTAAGGGCAAATATCGCCCCCCAGACCACCAGGTACCAGACAGAGTTGATGCTCATGATCTGGTTATCCCGTACAAAGACTTTAGTCGCTCTCGCCCAGAACCAGCCGATGGACACTCCGATGGCAAACAGGAGCAACCAGAGCCACAGCGGTGGCGCGTATTTGATCAGTGACGAAAAAATAACCAACGTGATCAGACTGATGATCAGGGTGATGATCAGTGACAGAACGGACACCTTTCTTGCTTTGCGTACGGTAAGGATAAGGAGGACAACGGATAGGACAAACAGACACATCATGACCATGCTGAAGACTTTTAAAAGTATGCCGATAAAGGTTTCCATCACATACCTCTCGATAATATTATAGCAGCATAATCATATTAATTCCAACCGCTCAGGGAGAAAATTCTTCCCTGATTTTTGAAGCTCCTTTTTGATCTCTTTCCTGTGGAGACCATTCTTCCGTCACTTCCGCTGCTTTTTTCTTATCGGACTTTTTTCCGACCAGCCTCGAAGCCACCCAGCCTTTTCGGTTGATTGACTTCGCTTCCACTTTAATCCATTCATTTTGTTGTTCAACCTTTATCATGTGCTCACCGCGTCTCAGAACCGCAATAACCTGACAGTTTAAAGACGGGCATTCCCGAAGATTAATCCGCTCAGACTTTACGACAAGAATTGAACCCTTGGGATAGTAGGGAGGCACAACCGTTTTCTGCGGTGATGCACAGCCGGCATGCATAAAAAGGCACGCCAAAAGCGAAAAATAAATCAAAGCATGCGTGGATTTCATCGTTTCACTCCTGGTTGGGTGCTCATGAGTTTGTCAGCCGTTTCTTTCACGGTTTGCGCGTCCGGCGCCGTCGGATTGAGTTCATAATATTTCAGGTAAGCCCGGGATGCTTCTTGGCTGTTGTTCATCTCCTCAAGAAGAATTCCCAGATTCTTGTAAGCCACAGCAAAATCCGGTTTTACTTCAATGGCATGCCCGTATGCTTTGATCGCATCCTTTTTTTTGCCGGTCTTGCGTAAAGCCAGTCCCAGATTATTCCAAGCATGAAAATTATCAGGATCAGCCTTCACCGCCTTTTCAAATAGCGATGCCGCCTCTTTGATTTTTCCTTCTTTGACCTTTTCCATTCCTTGTTGATTGAATTGCGCTGCATCAGTGATCACAACAGCATGTTTCTTTTGATCGGCATCGGGTAGCAAAGCAAACAAAACGGTCAGAAAGACCAGTCCTATGCCGGCCAGCACCCAAGGTGCAAAACTGCGCTTTCGAGCCTCATCACCACCAGATGAACGTTCCGTCAGGGCCGCGGCCGCGCCGCAGACGGTGCAAAACCTGGCGCGTTGACGCAATCGCGCACCACACTGAACACAGGTCCTGTCCTTGCGTTCTGCCTGAACTGACGCTGATGAAGATGCCTTCAGGAGCACATGCCTTTTTGCTGTAACCGGCACCCATTCCCAGCCATTTTCCTTAACGGTCGCTTCAATCGGATCTCTGATTTCAGCGATGTCAAACCTGTATCCGTAAACCTTGCCGGTTTCCATAGATTTTAAATCTTTGATGCCGTAACCTGCGCCATAGGATTTCTGGAAAAGAATCCTTCCCCCGAAACGGCTCCGGCTATAGTGCACCAGGGGAGTCAAACCGGCCGTTCCTGCACTCCAACTCACGGTTCCAAGTATTTCAAAACATCTGACCGTGTGCCGTGCTTCATCAAGCAACAGGAATGCCCTGTAGATCTTTTTAAGGCCACTCTTGTTGAATAAACCGTACCATGATGCATCTGCAATTTTCCATTCAGCGATAAGATCGGTATCCGCGGAATCCCCCGGAATGATGCGGTACGGTTTTGCCGGGTCATTTAAATTTGTAAGTTTCCGGACAAGGATGGCCTTGCTTACGGCATTGGGATTTTGCTTTTGACCGCCAAGATACTGAAAGAATCCCAGGGCATATAACGCAAAAAATATTCCCGTTCCCGCTGCCACGATCGCGGCAAACAAACCAATCATTGCGCCGGTACTCAAATCAATTCCTCCCTGTTGTCCTCAGCAGGTGATTGAGGCAGTCTTGCCATTTTGATTCAATATTTATTGAAAAGTATAGAAAAGTCTATTTTACGTGTCAATTTTTTTATTGAACTTTTTCGGAACATCATCATGTCCATTCAGGTTCGCTTATGACTGACGACTGCGCAACAAGTCAATGTTAACCTTCATTTTTTCGATTTGCATCTTTAATGCTTGAAACTCTGCACAATTTCGTTTAAGCAATTTCCTGTCAAATTTTACGACAAAAGGAGCCGCCATGATTAAAATGAAAGAAATAAAAGCGAAAAACATGAACGTGAGAAATTTTATCGATGACAAGGTGTGTAATATTCAGCAAGCCGTGGGTGATGGGTTCGCCATCAACGCTCTGTCCGGCGGCGTCGATTCGGCCGTGGTCACCGCCCTCGGGCACAAAGCGCTGGGCAAACGTCTGAAAACCTATATCATCGACAACGGCATTATGCGGGAGAACGAACCGGCCAGGGTGGCCGCCGCCTTTAAAAAGCTTGGAATTCAGGTCGAAGTTTTCGACGCTTCCAAAGCGTTCTTCTCGGCGCTTAAGGGGCTGACCGATCCCGAAGAAAAACGAGAAGCCATTACCCAAACTTTCTATAAAAATGTTTTTGGAAAACTGGTGATTAAAAGCAAGGCCAAATACCTTCTGCAGGGCACCATTCTGACGGATGTGGATGAAACCGTGGCGGGTATCAAAAGACAGCATAATGTTTTTGAACAACTGGGCATTGATCCGCAAAAAGCTTTCGGTTATAAAATCCTGGAGCCGCTCATCGAACTGCGCAAGGACGGCGTGCGCAAAGTCGGTCGCGGTCTGGGACTGCCGGAAAGCATGTTCGATCGAATCCCCTTCCCCGGTCCGGCGCTGGCGGCTCGTGTCATCGGAGAAGTCACACCTGCTAGAATCGCTCTGGTGCGAAAAGCGACCGCCATTACCGAAGCGGCCCTAAAAGATGTAAAAGCATTTCAGTATCTGGCCATTCTGCATGAAGACCGCGTAACCGGCATGCGCAATAAAAAACGTGTTTACGGCAATCAGATTGAAATCCGCTGCTGGGACAGCATTGACGCACGAACGGCAAGACCGACAAGGCTTCCGTTTGACATTCTGGAAGGCATCGCCGCAAAAATCACGAAAGAAATACCGGAAGTCGTCAGCGTCACGTATAACATTACGTCTAAACCGACATCAACGATTGAAGCAATTTAATGAGACCCAAATTTCAGAAACGAATAACCTAAAGGTCACTATAGGCCGGGTGGGATAAATGTGGGGCTAATTCACCGCCCCTTGGGGCGCAATTTCCTTTGGATACCCCGCTGCTTGTGGCGGGGTTGTTAATTTTCCCCTTTATTAAATTGGAAAATTATGCAGGGGCAGACGTCAATGGAGTCTGCCTCTTTTTTTTATTTGTCGGAGATGTCACTGTGAGGTGAGTTGCGCTAAATTTCTGCATCATGGAGAACTTGCACGCCGGTCATATACGCTTCCATAAAATGAACTTTCATAAAGCTGGAACTGTTATATCTTCTTCCGGTGAAGTTCTTGTATTGATCATAGAATCCGCGAAGCAGACGGGGGGAAAAGCGTATTTCATACCCCACGTGTTTGAATCCCAGTATTTTATAAGGAGGCGGTGTGATGGAACCCCCTTCCGCTTCCGCGTGAGCCTCATCTAAAAATCTCGGCGCCGGAATCGGATCCTCGGAATTCACAAACCGCAACAGCGTCAGCAATTCGCTTTTCTTTCTGTTCTTTTGAATACTGAGCACGGATCGGTGTCCATAACGCGCGGCAAAATACCGGTTGCCTACCGGTGGAGCTCCGAAGGTATGCGTTAGAATTCTTTCCGGAGATATCCCGTAATAATCGCATAACCTTGCCGCAAACAAAGTGGCCATGGCACCGCCAAGACTATGGCCGATAGACCAGAACAAGCACTGTTTCCTTTTAGATTCATCCCTCAAGATTTGCGCAAGATTATCTTTTACAACGCTATTTTTGAACGTAACGCGTTCGGCCCGGTCTTCGAAATCATGCACATTTTCAAAAATGCCGTTATGGACTCTGATTCTGCTCAAATGGGGAAAATGTTCCTGATTCAGAAAGCGGGTCATGCGAAAATCAAGATTATCCAGCCAATCCTGAATCTGATCCGAACCACGGAAAACAATCGTAATCAGAGTCATGATTCCGTCAGCAGTTTTAATATCCCGGGATCCGATAACGGCCTGCAGATTGCCGGTATGAAAAAACTGGATATCATTAAAGCCTAGCGCTAGCAGGGTCGCACCGTAACGCGCATCGTTATAGTAGCTGTCCCGGGCAAGACAGGCCGCGATCCCGGATTTTCGTCGATCATACCCTCTGAGCCGATCGGGAAGAAACATTTCCGCCCAGTCAAAAGATTCATGGTAAACATAGTCCAGCATTTTACTTCCCATGCTTGAATGGAAATCGTAATTTGATGTTCAGAGAATTAATCAGATCCTGCCGTAGATATCTTCAAAACGTTCGATATCGTCATCACCGCAGTATTCACCGGTCTGCACTTCGATGAAAACGAGGTTTTCTGTTGAGGAATTCCGGATGCGATGTTTGGCCTTTTTCGGAATATCAATCGAACTGCCTGCCCGCAATGATTTCTCTGTACTGCCGACCGTCACCTTGCCTTTACCGGCAACAACAAACCAGTGCTCCGCACGTTGATGATGTCGCTGCAGGCTCAGCGACCCTCCCGGCTCAACCGTGATTCTTTTTACTTTATGACCGGGAGCTTCCGCCAATACTTCAAAGCGGCCCCAGGGACATCTTTTCATTTTCCTCATATTTTTTTCCTGACATTTTGTTTTTTTCCGTAACATAATTTAAATTTAATGAAAAGGGCTTTCGAGTCTCGCTTTAGAAGCTGATTTATGATAATCAGCAAAGAAATTATACAAATGAAAACCGGCAACCATGGATATCAATTACAGGATTACCAGAAGCAAAAAAAGAAAAAAGACCATTTCGCTGCAAGTACGCGGTGAATCGGAGATCATTGTTTCAGCACCCTGTTTCACTTCGGCTGCGGAAATCAGCCGTTTTGTTGAAGAGAAACAGCAATGGATTAATAAAATAATTCGGAAACAAAAAGATGATGCTTTAAAAAACAAAGTCAGGGAATATCAAACAGGAGAACATTTTCTCTATCTGGGACAATCATATCCGTTGGACGTATTCTTTGAACCTTTTGAAAATGCGGGGGTTGTTTTCTGGAATAACCGGTTTTACCTCAATGCACCGAACAACAAGGAATTAAAAAAGTATTACTTTGTTTCATGGTATAAGAAAAAAGCTGCCGAATATATTAATCAACGTATTATTTTTTACAGCCGGATACTTCAATTACACCCTGAAAAGATCAGAATCACATCGGCGGAAAGCCGCTGGGGTTCCTGTTCCGAAGACGATCATCTGGCTTTCAGCTTCCGGTTGATCATGGCACCACCGGCCATCATTGATTACGTGATTGTCCATGAACTGGCGCACATCAAAGAAAAAAATCATTCGTCGAACTTTTGGCAGGTGGTGGCGTCGGTGATTGCGGAATATAAACAGCACAGGCGCTGGCTGAGAGAAAACCACCAAATATTTAACATTTAAACTGAAGGTATGAAAAAATATTCAGATGGAAAAAATAGAAACTATCAGCCTGCAACATCATCAAAGTTTAACTGAGCGCTTTCACCGGATGAACTTGCCGATATCCGATTACAGTTTCGCCAATGTTTATTTATTTCGCAACATTAGTCACTATGAATTCGTCACCAGAGAATGCGGCTTATTCGTTTCCGGCCGCAACAGGCAGAAACATAATTATGTCATGCCTTTAAACGATCCGGTCGGATGCGATATTCAAACATTTCATGAAATACTCGGAAAACGCGATTTTTTCTTTCCCATTCCGGAAGGATGGCTAAATTATTTTCCGGAAGATCAATTTGTCATCACTTATGACGAAAGTGAATCCGATTACCTTTATCTCACCGACCGTATGGCAGGTTTTAAGGGCAAACAATACGTCCGTCATCGAAACCATTTAAATCAGTTTTTATCTCTGTACAAACCGGAGGGCATTCCTTTATCGGC
The DNA here is from genome assembly GCA_018056685.1 of Smithella sp. Lineage (GTDB taxonomy): Bacteria > Desulfobacterota > Syntrophia > Syntrophales > Smithellaceae > Smithella. Next base: position 4,562 of record JAGPFC010000013.1, on the reverse strand, counting down.
TCACAATTTTAATGATGGAATGATTATTCTGCAGGAATGGCAGAACAACTCCCGAACGGCCGCCGACAAAACCGATTTTGAGCAGTGCAGTGAAGCTCTCCAGAATTTCTCCGAACTTGCACTATGGGGAACAATATATTACATTAACAACAATCAGGCCGGCTTCATTATCGGTGAGGCGTTGAACAGCGAAACGTTCTGTCTGCATTTTGCCAAGGCATCCAAGCAATATCGCGGTATCTACGAGTATATGTTCAACGATACCGCGAAGAGACTGCAATCCCGGTATAAATACCTTAACCTGGAAGAGGATATGGGCAATAAAAATTTGCGGCGGACAAAAAGATCATACGGCCCGGAATTCATTCTGAAGAAATATCGCGTCGGCCTGAAACAAGCAGGAATTTTGTTTAATGAACGAACCGGTTAACATAACATCATTACGCGAAGGCGATCAGGGAGTTATTCATTCGATTGAAGGTGGTACTGCCATCACCAGCCGGTTGGCCGGTCTGGGCATCGTCGTCAATGCGAAATTCCGTGTCTCCCAGATGAGCAGCGGCCTGATAGTGATTCAGGTGGGCAGCACCCGCATCGCCCTCGGCCAGGGTGAAGCTTCCAAAATAATGGTTTATAGAACCGCCGCGGAAGTCGAAGTCTGCCTGCCGCCTGTCGAAAAGGAAGTTTTCGTCGCGCTCGTCGGACAGCCCAACGTCGGCAAATCAACCGTCTTCAACATCCTCACCGGATTATCCCAGCATGTCGGCAATTGGCCGGGAAAAACAGTGGAGAAAAAAGAAGGAACGCACCGTGCCGAAAATGTTTTAATCAGAATTGTTGATCTGCCGGGAACCTACAGCCTCACCGCATTCTCCGAGGAAGAAAGGGTGACCCGTGATTTTATCATTCAGGAAAAACCTGATCTGGTCGTCCTGGTCTTGAATGCCGCCGCTCTGGAAAGAGGTCTGTATCTCCTGTCGGAAGTGCTGCTCTTGAACAGACCGACTGTTGTGGTCGTCAATATGATTGATGTCGCTTCCGATCAGGGGATCGAAATTGACACGAGAGCCTTGCAGGATTCTTTGCGAATACCGGTTATTCCCATGGTGGCCAAGCGCAACAGCGGCATTCGTGAACTGGTGAACCAGATCATCACGATTGCCTCGTGTGAATATAAACATAATCCGGATTTACCGCAGGTTTCCTCCGATCATCTGCAAATTTATCAGGACATTCTCCGGCATATCCGGCCTCATATTCAGGGCCCCTATTCCCCCGAATGGGTAGCCGTGAAATTAATGGAAGGCGATCCGGAAGTTACAAAAATGGTGGAAGCCGGCGCTCCAAAAACGGCACACGACAACATAGACCAACTCCTGATCAAACACGAAGACGCTCTGCACGCCGTCGTGAACGGCCGTTATGACTGGATCGAAAAAATCACCAGAGCCGCCGTTTCCAGATTCAAGATGGGGGAAGTTGTGCTGACCGACAGAATCGACCATATTCTGACCCGCCCGATATTCGGCATTCCGGTTCTGCTGGGCGTCATGGCGCTGGTCTTTTTTCTGACTTACGCCGTGGGGGTTCCTCTGCAGGGCTGGCTTAGCGATCAGCTTCAGAATTTTATCCATTTCTGTGAACCCTTCACATCGAAGTGGCCCGCCTGGATTTCCGGATTATTGCTCAACGGCATTATCGGCGGGGCGGGTTCCGTACTGACCTTTTTACCGGTCCTTTTGATTTTTTTCACCATCATGGCCATTCTGGAGGATATCGGCTATATGGCGCGCGCGGCATTTGTCATGGATAGAATCATGCATCTTGTCGGTCTGCACGGCAAAAGTTTTATGCCCATGTTTCTGGGCTTCGGCTGCAATGTTCCCGCCGTTCTGGGAGCTCGAATCATTGAGACACAAAAAGCCAGGTTGATCACTCTTCTATTAATTCCCTTTGTCCCTTGTACAGCCAGGCTCGCCGTGTTGACACTGGTTTCCGCGGCCGTCTTCGGATCGTCCGCCGCTTACGTTTCGTGGAGCATGGTGGCTCTGAATATAGCCGTGCTCGGTATCGCCGGAATTTTTGTAAACAAGACGCTCGGACAACAGGATGCCCCCTTCATCATGGAATTGCCCATCTATCACACGCCGGATATGAAAACGATTCTCATGGTCGTCTGGTCAAGAACCTTATCATTCATCCGTAAAGCGGGAACTGTCATTCTCGGGGTTTCCATGATTATCTGGCTTTTGTCTTACTTCCCCGACGGCGTTGTCGAAGAAAGTTTTCTGGCACAATTCGGCAAATGGCTTCAGCCGCTGGGCGTGCCGCTCGGCCTGGACTGGAAGATGATCACCGCGCTCTTGACCGGTTTGATCGCCAAGGAAAACGTCGTCGCCACGCTCGGTGTGCTCTATGCGGTGGGCAGAGACGGTCTGTCCAATATGCTGCCGACGATTATGAATCACGAATCAGCCGCGGCTTTTCTGGTCGTCATGATGCTTTTTATTCCCTGCGCCGCGACCATCGCCGTTCTGAAAAAAGAAATGAACAACAACAAATGGTTTTACGCGTCTATCGTCATGACGCTGATTGTTTCCTATCTGGGCGGCATTGCGGCATATAACCTTGTCCGGTGGTTGGGAATCTGATTCAACGTCCAACTCAAAGCGTTATCTTTGTCGACCGCGTCGTCGATATGATCTTTGATTTGAACGTTCAACAAGGTATTAAAACGCGCACAGTTTTCAACTGATTAACATAAACAAGAAAAGCAGCATTTGGTACGTATGGCTCCCTGAAAGAAACAAGCTCTCACCCTGGACAAAAAAGCAAGCTTCCGACCCGTTATTAATAAAGCTATTTATCTCTTTTAAAAATAATAGATAGTGTTATTATGATACTTGACTAATCAGGAAGAGCGCTTATCGTAGATGCGATGTCTGGAAAAAGTTTTATAATGATTGCGATGGTCGGAGGGCATGTGTCTGGGTTGCCCGGTGCTGATTCTTTTTTCGCTTTATTGGAAGGACGTACCATTGGCAGCCTCCTTTGGCAGCCTCCTTGGCATATGGGACACCTTCAAACTCCATGAATAATACAAAGAGAGATGATTTTTGAACTTTTTAGAGAATATTGAGAAACAAAACAAATCTTTTATAATTGTAATAGGATATATAATCATCGGTGTATTAGGTATTATTGACACCCTGACCGGTAAAGAATTAGATTTTTCTCTGTTCTATGTGATACCTTTACTCATAGTTACTTGGCACACAGGTCTTGGTCCTGGGATAGCATTTTCTCTCATAAGTGCCTTAGTTTGGCTTTTTTCGGATGTATTATCTGGACATGTAACATTGCTTTCCATTTATGCATGGAATTCTCTCATCAGATTAGGCTTTTTCTTAACCATAGCGTTTTTATTGTCAAGGTTATTAACCGTACTGGAACATCAAAGAGAAATAGCCCATATAGACTATTTGACCGGCGCTCTAAATTCACGCTTTTTTTATGACGTTCTTCAAATGGAAATTAACCGTGCTCTGAGATATAAAAATCCTTTTACTATAGCTTATATTGACCTGGATAATTTTAAAACTGTGAATGACGAGTTCGGGTATGCTACAGGTGACAAAGTATTATGTTTTGTTGTCAATCAAATCAAGAATCGTCTGCGAAAAGTAGACGTGGTTGCACGGCTTGGAGGTGACGCATTTGCGTTGCTTATGCCAGAAACAAATCAGCAATCGGCACAAGTTGTTCTTTCTAAACTTCAACACAATATTTTAGCCGGGATGCAAAAAAATAATTGGCCCGTGACACTTAGCATCGGTGTCTTAACATGCATTGATCCGCCGCCAACAGCAAATGAAGCAATAAAAAAAGTGGATGATTTAATGTACTCAGTAAAAAAAAGCAGTAAGAATAATATCAAATATGCCACTTATGAAAACTGAAACGGTCCTTAGCCAATCTATGTTTTGCTCTCTTTCCACCCGTAATTCTTAATTCTGAAAACTGATCACACGACCGCACCTTAGCAGTTGGCAACATCAACATGTCTTCCTGTAGTCCACAAACTGGCAACCTTGGAGAAAATGCTTTATTTCAATTCATAATCAAGATCGATTGACACACAATATCCTTATTCGTATACTATTACTGCCAGCAAATTCTTATCAATATTAATTTTGAAGGAAATAAAGGGAGGAATGCATATGGAACAAAATGTGGGTACCCTTGACAGGATCGGTCGGTTCGTGGTGGCAATTCTTTTCATCGTCGGCAATGTTACGAGCTGGGTAACTGGTATTGTTGGTCTCGTCCTTGCAGTCATTGCAGGCATGCTTCTTTCAAGCGTTTTATCAGGACACTGCCCGCTCTATGCGATGCTGGGAATTAAAAAGACGATTTAACCGGAACTGATAATCGATGGACTGCACCCCTGCGGTTAGACAGACGGGATTAGAGCAGTCGGCACGGGTTTTTGGTTTTTATAAAACAGTTCTTCAAACTCTACCGGCGGTCTGTATCCCAGCGAGGAATGCAGACGTTTATGG
>JAGPFC010000034.1 GCA_018056685.1 Smithella sp. | reverse complement strand
CTTGCCCGTAAAAAATTTTGAAGGCAAGTCAATACTGAAAAGTCTGTTGCACATATTGATCTCACACATTTGATGCCCTAGACTTCAGGGATTGTCTCAATATGGATAGGAAGATAAACATCATCGTTTCCTTGACCCATTGCAGGTATTCCGGGCTGTCCGGTTCAAATCCCAAATGCCGGGCTACCGCAGTGCCGGAACCAAGGTAGTAGTTAAACAGGGCGTACAGGCTTTCCAGATATCTCACCAATGTTTCACTGTCAAAAAGCAGGATATTGGCTTTTTCGACGTCGTCCCGGATGTTGGTCATAAAATTTGCGAGATCATCGTAACCCGGTATTCTTTGTGCGTCTTCCCGTGGCGTATTCTGTGCGATGAGGCGGAAGATTTCCGGATGACTTTGATAGTAGGAGATAAAGCGGTCAAAGTATAGCGATGTCGCCTTCTGAAGACCAAGCCCTGGCAGTTCTTTGAGCCAGGACTTGTTTGCCTCCCTAAAATCCTCGCCCACTTTTTTGCTGATGGCTTCGAAGATAGAGGCCTTACTGGGGAAATGGTGACGGATCAAGCTGTGATAAAAACCGCCCTCCGCGGCGATCATGCGGATGCTGGCTCCTTCATAGGGACACCGGGAAAAGACCTTGCAAGCAGCATCCAGAATCATTTCTCTTGTAGTGGTTCCATGCGGGGATTTTTTTTCATTATGCTCTTTTTTCTGAGATAAATCTTTTTTGTTTCGCATTGTTATACCTTTCATAACAATAAAATGCACAATCGTGCAATTTTCTTCTTGACAATGCTTATGCTTTGATTTACTTCTACCTGCACAATCGTGCAATTTTAACCATAGACGAAGCAGTTGGGCGTAATGGAACAAAATCCAAAGATTTTGTCAAGGAGCAGGTAATGAACGCGATGAACCTGGCACCGCCGCAGAGACCTGGAGATCATCTCTTCACGGATATCGTGTTTCCATACATTACGCTAGAGCTTTGCAAGGTCGTCCGAGTGGGGATCAATAACTCAGATGATTTAATCAGAATATTTTAATCGCCGAAAACAGAATGCTAAAGACTTACACAAAAAACGATTCTGGGTGCAAAAGTAAATTACCCCCAAGGGAGATTTTTATGCATTTGGACCTTCCGCTATATTTAACATCGGACACAAATTGAAATAACGCAAAAAAATAAAGGAGAAAAGTAAATGAATTTTAGAAAAAAACGTTTTTCCATCTCTCTCATCATCATAGTGTCGTTAATTGCATCCGCAAGCCTTTCGCTCAGCAGTCAGGCCTATGCCGCCCGTATATATTCGCCTGACGGCAAAGGATACCTTGAGTATATTATGACTGATACAGGTCATGCGCAGCCGTTGCTGCACCTGGAAGGTACCGGATATGAAATGGGCTTTCAGCACGGGTATTTGATGGGAGAAGCGGCTACGGAGGTCGCGTCCGATGAGCTTTTCCAACATATCTTCCAGACGTTTGTGCTAGCTTTAGGAGAAACAGGTCAAATTATTAATGATTTAGTTATGACGGATATCGGGAAACGGTTAGGATTGAATGTTTCTAATTCCGGAATGAAACCTGTCGACTTTATTATAGCGGCCTTAAAAATTTTCGCGAAACAAAATGAAAAATATATTCCGCAGGAATATCTCGATGAAATGCGCGGCATTGTTGACGGTGCTAGAGCGACAGGAGTTCATCTAAAATACGAGGATGTTTTGCTTCTCAATGTCGGTTTTGATGTATATTTAAGCATTGTGTATCGTGTCGGCACCCCTTTGCTGAATGCTGCCGATAAAGCAGGCACTCTTACCAAGGGGCTTCAGCTTTCATGTAACGCCTTCGCGATGGACGGTAAAGCCACCATTGGCGACAGCCTTTTTTTGGGCAGAGATTTCATGTTCAATGGGCCGGGCCTTGTGGACAATCCGGTTATTTTCGAAATCTACGGCAAAGGCAGGAACCGGTTCGTCAATATCGGTGCCGCCGGAATGGTGGGGGTCTTTGCCGCCATGAATGAAAAAGGTTTGGGCATCGGCATGGATATGGTTCCGTCCTTCGATTGCACGCCGACTGATGTCGGGATGGGTACGGCGTTTACCGCCCGTGAGGTCATGGCAAAGGCCAATGAATTGAGCCAGGGAGTTTCAATCATTAAAAACTCCAAGCGGGGCGTTTCCTGGTTGTATATTGTCGCGGATGGTCAGGGTGCCGAGCGCGGCGCCACATCCGTGGAGGTGTCGGCGAATCATGTTTCCACCAGGAGCATGAAATATGCAGAAAACACATGGTTGCAAAAACTTTTAGGAACACCTGCCCGCCAGCAGGAAAAATACCCCGATGTCCTGATTCAAACAAATCATTACATATTGCCGAATATGTACGCCAACTATCCCTTACACTACGTAGACCGGGGATCAATGCATCGTTATGATAGAATGATCGAGATGTTGAATGACCCCAATCATCCCCTGGGCGGATACGGAACCTATGACTTCGACAAAGCCTTCGATTATAATAACTGGATGTATTTGACTGGAGAAGAAAATGAAACACCGCAAAGTTATGTCAATGTGAGTACAACCCTCTTCGACCTGACCAACTTGAGATTCAGAACCCTTTGCGGACCGACATTCGGTCATGGCGCGACAGAATATGATTGGAGTAAAAGAAGATAAACAGCGGGGCAAACGTCCCTCAATGAAAACAACAGTGGCGGTATTGTGAATGCCAACATAACGATCGTTGATGATTAGAAAAATTCAAAGTGATTTTTTACCAGGAAAGATAGGCTCTCTTCTCCAAGCATGTATGGCGGGCATCTCCTTCGGGAGGTGTCCGTTATACATCAAAGCAAATGCTTGTTCTTGAGGTAAAATTATACCCGCAAGTATTCTCATCATCGGCAGTGGCGCTGTTGGTGCCGTGTGCGTTCAGGCCACGGCGAATGCCGGGTGCAAGGTCGAGGTTCTGGTTTGCAATCGGAAAAACTCAAACGCGGTCCTTTGATGATTGAGCAGTAACCCAGCCTCTGCAGATGACATCACCATCCGCTCAAACTATGATGGTTGTTAACGGATTTTTTTAATCGTTTTTTTGAGAATGTAAACCCCGGTATGCGGGCCAGAGGCTACAGGAAACAGTACGCTAAGAGAAAATAATATCTAGTGTTTGTAACTGAAAATCGTTATAATAAATAAAAAACGTCTTTAAGATTTAGGCGGCATCATAGGGAGGTTTCGATATGAATGTGAAAGGCAATTTTTTTGTCTCGGCAAGAACCACCATGATTGAAGTTTTTGGTAAAGATCGCTGGAATACCTTTATGACCAAGCTGGTAGAAAAGGATAAATATTTCAACAGTGTGATTATGTCCGTGACGCTTGTTCCGGTGGAAAAATTAATCGTTTTTTTTGATGAGATGTGCGGTGAATTTTTCGACAACGACAAAATGCAGTACCAAACGTTTGGGCGGTCGGGTGCGAAAGCCGCTCTGTCACCGGGAGGCGTGTATCATTCTTACCTGCTCAGCAAGGATATAAAACAGTTTGTCGAATTTGCTCTGCCCAAGCTCTGGACAACCTATTATGACGGCGGGACATTTGAGGCATGGTTCGAAAACAATACCGTTCATATTAAAATCACCGGGATACCGGTCAAATATATTTATTTCGAGTATCTGGTCATGGGGTACTTTCAGCAGGCGCTCAAGGTGTTTGGGAAGAGGTCTGTTGCAAAGAAGGTCCGGAGCCTTTCGTCGGGCGATGAGGATCTTTATTTCCAATTTCAACTGAAGGACTCTTGACCAAAAAATGTAGGGTGTAATACCGATGATCCTCACATATCCGTATCCGTTCTATTAAGCAAATAACTCACCTTACGGGCTGTTCAGACATCAGGAAAGCCAATTTAACCGATGTTCAGGGCAGGGCTCTGTGACAAATTAAAGGATTAGTTTTGCCATGTGCATTGAAGAGATGCGTTGTAAGTTTGAGGGGTGACACATTTTCCTTCCTTCTCCGGTTTTACTGCTCCGCCAAGCACATATTTTATTGTGAGACTCAAATTTCAAAAACGAATATCCTAAATAGCCTGAAGGTTACTGTAGGGGCACCAAGGGGTCGCTACAAGGGAAATAGTTTTGAATCAGGATGTCATGAATAAATGGATGATGCCTTTGGCGAACTGGGCTTTGACCATTTCATGGCTGACTGTCATGTACGAGGGCTGTATTGATATGGCCAGAAGATGAATCATTATAAATTTATGCAGACCATTTTAAGCCTGTTTTATTTTTTCCAGCCGTAAGGAATTCCCATCTTTTTCATTCTACTGCGAAGCGTGTTGGGTTTTATCTTCAACAGTTCCGCGGCGCCGCCCGGGCCGTTTATTTTGCCGTGGGAAAGAGCCAGCGCCTTGTTGATGTGCCGGGTAGCGGCTTCATCCAAGTCCGGGAAATCATCGTCTTCGGCGTCATCTTCAGGCATGTGATCTCCAGCGGAATGTTGGATGACGTTCTGAAACGAAAGCATCTTTCCCTTGCCCAGGATCAATTCCCTTTCAATCACATTTTCCAGCTCACGCACGTTCCCCGGCCAGTCGTAATCGGTCAGTCGCTTCATGGCACCGGGTGATAGAGACACCTCCCTGTGAATATTGAGTTCACGGGATTTTGTTTTGATGAAATGATCGACAAGGGCGGGGATATCCGATCGCCTGCAGCGCAGCGGGGGGATCCGGATGGGAAACACGTTCAGACGAAACCATAAATCTTCCCGGAACCGACCGGAGGCAACCATTTCCTCAATGTTGCGATTGGTGGCGGCGATGATACGGATGTTCACCGGTATGTTTTCCGTCCCGCCGACACGCTCAATGATTTTGTTCTGAAGCACCCGGAGCAGGCGTACCTGCGCCTGGAGCGGCAGTTCGCCCACTTCATCCAGGAAGATCGTGCCGCCGTTGGCCCTTTCAAAGCGGCCTTTTTTCCGGCTTGTCGCGCCGGTGAATGCCCCTTTTTCATGGCCGAATAATTCGCTATCCACCAGGGTATCCGGGATGGCTCCGCAATTGACTTTAATGAAGGGTCCGTCTTTGCGGGCTGATTTTTGATGAATGAAATTGGCCACCACTTCCTTGCCTGCGCCGGTTTCACCCATCAGAAGCACCGGGCTGTCCTGACCGGCCACCAGAAGGGCGTTTTCCACAACGCCTTTCAGTCCCAGACCGGCACCGATAATGGTCTGGCTTCTGGTGTCACGCAGTTCTTCCTGCAGACCTCTCTTCTCGGCTTCGACCATGTCCTTCAGGCGAAGGACTTCACGGTGTTTGATATTGTTTGAAAGGGCCAGGACAAAGGGATCATGGAGCATTTCAAAAAGCCGCCTGTGCTCTTCGTTGTAGTGTTTCTTTCCTTCCAAACCCAGCAACGCGATGCCCATCCGGGTTCCCTTGTGAATGAGAGGCATGACAATAAGCGATATGTCTTCGCCGAATAATTGCGTATAGGTTTTTGCGAAAGGATGAAGATTGAGCTGATTGAGAATACGTGTGTTCAGATAGTCCTTCCCATCCCCGAACAGCGGCTCTTCCGTGGCCAGAGGGATGAGGGATTCTGTCTGTGGGCGAAAGAAGCCATAACTCTCGGCCAGCATGCGTTCTGAAAGCAATTCAGGCTCTGTCTGGCTGACAAAAAGCCCATCAGCGGGTAAAAACCGGCTGAGGTATTGAAGGCATTGGGTCACGCCGATTTCCAGGTCCAGGTTTCCGCATAATCTTCGGGTGACCTGCCGGAAAAACTCGTTTCGATCATCAACGGGCTCTTTCTGGAATGGATGAAGATTTTTCTTTTCGTGTTCAGCAATGAGGATGTCTAAAACCATTTGAAGAGATTCTCTCAAGGGAAGAAGCAGGCGGGCGTGCTCCTCCGTAAATCTGTCCTTTCCTTCGGCCGTTATCATGACGGATGCATAAGATCCTGTGACGTTTTTAAAAATAATAAAAACCGCAGACCAATCAGAATATGCGGCACGCATGGATATTTCCTTTCCGACGGGATGGTTTTGCGGTTGATTGACAATATAAATATCGGGGTTGTTCCTGCTGCAGGCCAAATCTATGATGCCTGACGATGTTTCATACATGAAATTGGTTGTTTCACCTCCGTTACGCAGAACCTGGGCGATAATCCGCATCAATCGAAGATCACGGTGGTATTGGAGCCAGCTTATTTTCCATACAGGGACGATTTCTGAAATACAATTAAAGATATCAGACAGCCCTTCCTGGAGGTTACCCTCGTCGATGAGACGCCTTTTGATTTGGTCCAGTAATTGATCCGGTTTGATTCTCATAGTTCGTGAGCCTTTGTCCATAGTTTCAATATACAGTAAAATTACGATATTTTTCAACTTATTTTACCATATTTCGAAACACGTAATACGGCAATACTTAATAAATATTTGATTTATTTGAAATTATTTTTCTGGCACAGATCATGCTCGTTTTTTTGTATACCAAAGAAAAAAATAACGAGAGAAAAAAGTAGTTCTTTACTCAACAAAATCCAAAAAGGAGGAAGTTTGTAGATGAATTATCAAAAGACGCGTTTCTTTTTTACGTGGATATCAATGGTTGCTATTGTTTTAACTGGAATTATGTTCAGCAGCCAGGCCTTTGCCGCCCGCACCTATTCACCCGACGGCAAAGGGTATCTTGACTATATTATCACCGATACGGGTCATGCACAGCCTTTGCTCCATCTGGAAGGCACCGGATATCAAATGGGCTTTCAGCACGGTTATCTAATGGGCGAGGCGGTCGCGGCGGTCGCATGCGATGAGTTTTTCATTGATATCGGCCGGGGGTATGTAGACATGTTGGGACCGCTCGGTCCCGTTGTCGAGGATCTCCTCTTGACAGAAATTGGAAAGCGGTTGGGCGTAAGTTATTTATTCTCCGGAAAGAAACCGGCTGACTTTATTATTGATTTTTTCAAGATGGTTGCGAAAAACAATGAAAAATACATTCCCAAGGAATATCTCGATGAAATGCACGGCATTGTTGACGGTGCCAGGGCAGCGGGGATTAATGGCCTGACCTACGAGGACGTCTTGCTCGTCAACGTCGGTTTCGATGCGCTTTTAAGCGTTGGCTATCCTATTGCCACCCCTTTACTGAATGCTGCCGATAAAGCAGGCACTCTTATCAATGGTCTTGAACTTTCATGTAACGCCTTTGTTATGGATGGCAAAGCCACCATTGGCGACAACCTCTTTTTGGGCAGAGATTTCATGTTCAGCGGCCCGGGCTTTACCGACAATCCGATTATTTTTGAAATCTACGGTAACGGAAGAAACCGAATCGTCAGTGTTGGTGTTGCAGGAATTGCGGGGGTCATCGCCGCCATGAATGAAAAAGGCCTGGGCATCGGCATGGACATGGTTCCATCCATCGATTGCACGCCGACCGACGTCGGCATGGGTACGCTGCTGACCGCCCGTGATGTCATGGCAAAGGCCAATGAGTTGAGCCAGGGTGTTTCGATGATCAAAAACTCCAAGCGAGGCGTTTCCTGGTTGTACATCCTCGCGGACGGGAAGGGCGCAGAACGCGGCGGCGTGTCGGTGGAAGTGTCGGCGAATCATGTTTCTACCAGGAACATGAAATATGCAGAAAACACATGGTTGCAGAAGCTTTTAGGGACACCTGCCCGCCAGCAGGAAAGTTATCCCGACTTCATTCTTCAAACAAATCATTACATGTTGCCGAATATGTACGCCAATTATCCCTTACACTATGTAGACCGGGGTTCAATGTATCGTTATGACAGGATGATCGAAATATTTAAAGATCCTGATCATTCCTTGGGCGGATACGGTACACATGACTTTGACAAGGCATTCGATTATATCAACTGGATGTATTTGACCGGGAATCAAACGCCGGCCAGTAAAGTCAACCAGAGCACCACCCTGTTTGATCTTACCAACCTGAGATTCAAGACCTATTGCGGACCGACATTTGGCCATGGTGTGACAGAATATGACTGGCTTGACAGAAGATGAACTGTGGGGCGAACGTTCCCGGCTGCAAATAACGGCAACAGCTCCGTGAATTCCAATAGTACCGTCCTTGAAGGTTGGAAAAAAATCAAGGTGATTTTTCACTTCGAACAATAATTCTCCCCTCCAAGCATGTATGGCGGGCATCTCCTTCGGGAGGTGTCCGTTATACGATCAAAGCAAATGCTTGTTCTTGAGGTAAAATTATGCCCGCAAGTATTCTCATCATCGGCAGCGGCGCTGTTGGCGCCCCTGGTGCATGCGGAGTGAGAGGTCGAGTTTTCGGTTCGCGATCGGGAAAGTCCCAACGCCGACATGCCCCGTACCATTTAATGATATAGTCCGTATGGCGATTACCGTGAAGAGCGACTAATCTCATTCAATGAAATGAGTTGATTTGATGATTGATAAGGATTATAATTTATTAAAATTTACCATTAGTTGTCGACACTATCATAGGGAGGTTTCGATATGCACATAAAAGGCATTTTTTTTGTTACAACAAAAACGGTTATCGTTCAGGGTTTTGGCGAGGAACGCTGGAATGCCTTTATGACCAAATTGGCCGAAAAGGATAATTTTTTCAGCAAGATGATTATGGCGATTTCTCTTGTTCCAGTGGAAAAACTAATCATTTTTTTTGATGAAATGTGTAAGGAGTTTTTCAACAACGATAAAATGGCATACGAGATATTTGGTAGGTCCGGCGCCAAACACGTTTTACATGAGGGAGGCATGTACCATTCTTATTTACTCAATAAGGATATGAAAAATTTTGTCGAGTTTGCCCTGCCTAAACTTTGGTCAACCTATTTTGACGGAGGCACAATTACCACAAAGTATGAGAACAATATCGTTCATATTAAAATCACCGGTGTTAATGTTAAATATATTTATTTCGAACATCTTCTGATGGGTTATTTTCAGCAAGCCCTTAAAGTTTTTGGTAAGAAATCTGTCGCGAAAAAGGTCAGGGGTATTGTACAGGGCGACAATGATATTTATTTTCAATTTGAACTGAAGGACTCTTGATCGTAAAAATTAAGACGCGGAAAGTGTAAAAAACGAATTTGTATTTAAAAAGGATCGTTCGTTGAAAGAAAAAAAATGAAATCACGGCGTCAAAAAGATATAGAGAAGTACCGGAGTTTTTTTGACAATATACACGACGGGTGTTTTGAAACAGACCTGGCCGGTAACTTTATTTTTTTTAATGATTCCGTCTGCCGTCTTGTCGGATATTCCAGGGAAGAATTGATGAAGATGAATGTCCGGCAATTAGCCGATAAAGAAACCCTGGAAAAAGTTTTTGCGGTCGTCAAGCAGGTTCAGATAACGGGAAAACCCGTCAAAGACTTTGGCTGGCAGGTTATCAGAAAAGACGGTGCGATCCGATACATTGAAGGATCTATATCATTGCAAAGTGATGTGTCGGGAAATCCCGCAGGTTTTTTTGTCATTGTAAACGATGTGACCGAACACAAGCAGGCACAGCAGGATCTGATTGACAGCGAGGAGAAATTTAGGGTGCTCGCCGAAGCGACGCCTACGGCAATCGCGCTCTTTCAGGATAACCGCTGGATTTACGCGAACCGGGCCGCCGAGCTGATGTGCGGGTATTCCATAGAGGAACTTCGGCAGATGAATTTCTGGGATATTGTTCATCCGGATCACAAGGCGCTTACGATCGAGCGCGGTCTAAGACGTCAGAGGGGAGAAGACGTGCCCGGCCGCTATGAGTTTAAGATTATCACCAAGGATGGCACGGAAAAATGGGTTGATTTTTCGGGCGCATCAACGATGCTCAAAGGAAGACCCGCTGCTATCATCAATGTTATTGACATTACCGATCGCAAGCAGATGGAAGAAAAATACCGCAATATTTTTGAAAATGCCCAGGAAGGCATTTACCAATCCACGCCGGAAGGGAAATTCATCCTGGCGAACCAATCCATGGCCAGAATACTGGGATACGATTCACCTGAAGATCTTATTTCCAGCATCAACGATATCGCCCGTCAGGTTTATGTCGATTATGAAGATCGCGTAAAGTTTATCAAAACGATGGAAGATCAGAATGTCACAAAAAACAATGAAGTCCGGTTCTATAAGAAGGATGGCAGCATTATCTGGGTATCGCGGACCATGCATTCGGTTCGTAATGAAAAAGGTCAGGTTCTGTATTATGAGGGAATTGTCGAGGATATCACGGAAAAGAAAGATAGTGTTGAACGGCTGCGAGATGCTTTGGGGGGAACCGTCCGGGCAATAGCTTCCCTGGTTGAAACGAGAGATCCTTACACAGCAGGACATCAGCGCCAGGTCGCGGATCTTGCCCGGGCCATCGCCGCCGAATTGGGTCTTTCACGTGACCGGATAGAAGGTCTGCGCGTTGCCGCCATCATCCACGATATAGGGAAGGTTTCTGTTCCGGCCGAAATCCTGAGTAAACCCAGTAAACTGACTAAAATTGAATTCGATCTTATCAAGACGCATGCCCAGGCAGGATTTGATATATTGAAGGATATCGATTTTCCCTGGCCTGTCGCGAGGATAGTTCTTGAGCATCACGAGCGAATGAATGGCTCCGGTTATCCAAGGCACCTGAAAGGCGATGACATTTTGATAGAGTCCCGCATTCTGTCCGTCGCGGATGTTGTCGAGGCCATGGGTTCTCATCGACCTTATCGTCCTGCACTGGGTATTGAACCGGCCCTTGAAGAGATTGAGCACAATAAGGGAATCCTTTATGATAGTGCCGTATCCGATGCCTGTCTGAAATTATTTAGGGAAAAGGGGTATCAACTAACCTAGGGCGTAAAGCAATCCTGCAAAACGATTTAAAGTTAATCCTTTTTAGTAGGGATTTCCTTTCCACTGGATGGCGGGCAAGAGACGCACTCTTATGTGTCAAGATGATTCAGGAAAGGACACAGTACTTTGCGGAGGCTGGGAACCAATAGATTCCCGAGACCGAAACACAAACCGGCGTTCCATCATCAGCTCGATCATGGTTTGGAGAAATTACTACTAGCGGTCGTTAACATCGGCGGATTCGAAACGTCCGGCGATTTGGCAACCGAATGCGAAACCATCCTTACCCGGAAAGGTTATCCGTTGTCTCATTAATAAATGTTACCGGGAGAAGGATGGGTTGATAAGCGTCTGATAATCGTATTGACTAAATATTCTTTTTTAAATATGGTCTCAACAAATGTACAAACGGGTGATGGAGTTCACCTGAAATAACCGCAATTATTGCTGATAACTCCTGCAGAAAATACATCTGCGGGAGTTTTTTATTATGGATAATTTCTTAACCCAACGTTCTGTTCCCGAAATTCGCAATCATTTAAAAATCATTGCGGATGCCTGCTCGCGTTTCCAGATGCTTTCTTTGAACCGTCAACTGGAAGCCGCGCAATCTCTGCTCGCTGAAAATCCTCCCATCGATATTGCCGTGCTGGGACAATTCAAGGCGGGGAAAAGTTCTTTCTTAAATAGTCTTTTGGGGCAGAGTGTTTTGCCCGTCGGCGCCATTCCGGTGACCACGGCCATCACCCGTCTGCAATATGGAGCCGAAGAAAAGGTCATTGTGCGGCACTTTGACGGACATACCACCGAAGTCCCTCTGGCCGAGATTGTAAAATTTACGTCTGAAGCCGAAAACCCGGGTAATTCGAAAAACGTGGCGATTGTCGATATTGAACTGCCTTCGCTGCAAAAATATTCCGGCCTGCGACTCGTGGACACGCCGGGGCTGGGCAGCGTTTACAAATATCATCAGTCCGCTTCGGAAGAATGGCTTCCGTCCGTCGGCACGGCGCTGCTGGCGGTGAGTGCCGACCGGCCCTTATCGGAACATGATTTGGAACTCATTCGCGAACTCATCGCGCACACACCGAATATTATTTTATTGCTGACCAAAACCGACCTTCTTTCGCCGGATCAGCAAAAGGAAGTGATTGCATTTTTTCAGGCAACGCTGCAACGGGAACTGCACCGGACATTGCCGGTTTATCTGTATTCGACCAAAGGCCATACGGACGCCTACAGGAAACTGATTGAAGAAAATATTTTGAGAACAATCTGCGCCAATCGCGATTCCGAATTCCTGAGGATTCTGAATCATAAAGTCCGGTCTTTAGCGCAAAGCTGTCAGGGCTATCTCCAGATTGCCCTGAATTCATCGTTGCAGGCCGATATGAATCGGGAGAATCTGCGCAACCGGATTCTGAATGAAAAAGTCAATGAAGATATCGTGCGGGAAGAACTGGGCATTATTTCCCGCGAACATCAGCGGCAAACCAGACCGATTATTGAAGCGTATCTGGAAAAGTTCAAATCTCCGCTGACAATAAAAGTCATGAATAAATTGGAAAGAGACATTCCATCATGGAAGGGAAGCCTCTGGTCGTTATCCCGAAAATACGAGTCCTGGGTGTCGGAGACGCTTTCCGAAGAAATGCGCCTGATTTCGAAAAACGAACATCGCAATTTTCTGGGAACCATGAAGAAAGCGCACGCGGCTTTTTCCCGGTCGCTGGAAGCCTTCTGCAATTTTCTGGGAGATAACATTGAAAACGTGCTGGGCGTAAAGATGACGGAAGTTCAATGGAAAATCGATGTTGCGGAACCCGACCATCCTGATATTTCCTTTACCAAAACATTTGATATCCATCTGGACCTGATCTGGTTTCTGATTCCCATGATGTTGTTCCGTGGGATTTTCGAACGGCATTTTATGGAGGGCATTCCGAAGGAAGTGGAAATCAATCTGTCACGACTTGCCTACCAGTGGGAAAAAAGCATCAACGCCGCCATCGAAGAAATGCGCGTGCAGGCCATCAACTATATCCATGAAGAACTGGCGACGATAGATGCGTTGATTTCCGGAACGAAAGGACAAACCGAAGACATCAGAAAACTTATCGCTCAAATCGAAAAATTTTCTATGTAATTTTCATAATCATCAGAAGTTTTACAGAAGCATTATGTTGTTTGTCGGGCGTCAAATCGAAAAGAAGAAAATTATGGAAGCGCTGAGTTGCGGTGGAAATATTATTCTCGACGGAAAGTTCGGTATGGGACGAATCCGTTTAATCAGGGAAATAGCAAGGCTTGCTGATGAAAGAAAATTTGTTTTTGTCGATTTCAGTCAAACGCTCGGGGAAATGAGCGAAAAAATCATGAAAACGATGGGCATTTCCCGAAGAATTAAAAATCAGACAAAACAAATGGGCTATAAATCCATGCGTTATCGAATCGCCAACGCAAACACCTCAAAGCGGTACAAGCCGGTTATTGTTTTCGACAACATCGCGAAAATAACCGCTCAAAAAAAGATATTTCTTCACCATCTGATTCTGGAGCGGTATTTTCAATTCATTGACGTTGTGGAAAACTTTTTACCGCAAAAAGATTTGTTTGATCTCAAGGCGCAACTCATGCCTGCAACAACCTTGAATCTGCGGTACCTTAAACAACAGGATGTTCAAAATCTTTTGCGAATTGATGCAGAACAACATCTTGCCGCCTGGAATGATCATGATATCCGCGATTTGGCTTCCTTGTCGGAAGGCTATCCACTGGGATTAAAATCAATGTTAGAAAAAAAGACAATTCCCGCAAAAAGAAGAGAGATCGTGCAGGAAACTCATTATTAGTGATGAAGCGGAAAGCATCTTTAACCATGCTCCAAGCAATAGTCGAACATATCGGAAAGAGCCTGCACGGTTTCCTCGCCCTTACCTTCTTCTAAAAGCGACGTGAAGCGCTCCAGATACTCAACGGTTTTTTCAGCACCCAGAATCCTGATGGAGCCTTCCCAGAGCAGTATGCCGATATCCCGGAAAGCGTTCATCACGACCGGGAAAAACGTATTGCCGCTCCTCAGGCAGATGAAGCGATGGAAGCGAAAAAGCATCTGCGCCATTTCATTGCGGTTTACGCGCTCCTGCTTCGAGCTGTATTCCCGGATTTCGTCAATCATACGCCGAAGTGTCGCGATATCTTCCTGTGTCCGTGACTTCGCGAACATCCGTACCGCTTGCCCCTCCACGGCCAGACGCATTTCAACCAGCGATTTGGTGGTTTCACGATCCAGCCGTCCGCCGTTGAATTTGAGAATCGCGGCCAGGGTTTCAAATGTGCCCTTCTCCGCGTAATTCGCCACAAATGTACCCTGACGTCCGTTTACACTGACAAATCCCATCCGCTCAAGCTCTTTCAAGCCGGCATGGATAACCGTCTTGGATACTTTCATCTGCTCGGCAAGTTCCCGCTCGGAAGGCAGACGGTCGCCTACCGCCAGTTTGCCGGAGAGAATCATTGCCACGAACTTTTCCACAAACAAATTCCGGATGGTTGGCGCAACAATCGCATCAAATTGCATCATAATTTACCTCCTGTTATATGGTCAGACCACGACCATTTATTTTTTTTAACACATATATACCTGTTTTACAAGTTTTTTATTGACATCATTAATTCATCGATGTAACTATTATTCATCGTGGTTAGACCATGTGATTGTACTCGAAGAATTACGTAACCGGGGCAAAACCTGGCAGGCATAGAACAAGGAGGAAAGAACAATGGCTACAAGAAAAAAAATCGTGGCTCTCGCGCAGAAGATCGCGATGTCCCAAAAAGAGTTCACGGAGCAGGATCCGGAATATTACGCACTGGAATGCGTGGTTTCGGATGAACAGGCGGACGTGGCACTAAATATGAAGGTCCGCGTTCCCGTCTCACCGGAAAAACTTTCTCAAAAGTGCGGCAAGTCCCTTGAGGAGACGACAAGGATTCTGGAGGAGCTTCTTGTTATTGGAGTCGTGGAAGCCACCCGTGAACATGGCGAGCTGGAGTATGTACTGCCCATTTTCGTGCCGGGCGTCATGGAATTCATGGTGATGAATGTCGAGCAGGTGGAAAAATTTCCGCAGATCGCCCGTGCGTTTGAGCAATTGAGTCTTCAGCCTTTGAAAGGGGCCACACCGATGATTCCCGTGGGCGGAGGCGGCCTGGGCATGCACGTCATTCCCGTTGAAGAAGCCATTCCTGCGGACACCACAACCGCTTCCTACGAACAACTTTCCTACTGGCTGAAGAAATATGACTGTTTTGCCGTTGGAGACTGCTCATGCCGTGTCACGCGACGCCTGATGGGTGAAGGCTGCGGCCATCTGGAAAAGGACATGTGCATCGCCGTCGGCGACCTGGCCGAATTTGCCGTAAAGACCGGAAGGGCGCGTACGATCAGCTATGACGAATGCCTTGGTATCCTCAAAAAGGCGGAGGATAACGGCCTGGTGCATCAAGTGACCAACGTTGACGGGTCGGACAAGATCTTCGGCATCTGCAACTGCTGCCGCTGCTCCTGCTTCGGTCTCCGCACGTCGCAGTTCTTCAACACACCCAATATGTCCCGCTCCAACTTCGTGGCAAAGATTGACAATGAAAAATGCGTCGCCTGCGGGCAGTGTGTGGAATACTGTCCCGCCAACGCGGTCAAACTGGGACAGAAGATCGCCTCCAAAACCCCCATCGTACAGCCGGAAACCATCCTGCCCGACGACCACGAATGGGGCAAGGAAATGTGGAATCCCAATTACCGCGACAGCAAGGTCAACGTGGTGCCTACCGGCACTGCGCCCTGCAAGGTCAACTGTCCCGCGCACATCGCCGTGCAGGGCTATATCAAACTGGCCGCGCTCGGCAAATACAAAGAAGCACTGGAACTTATCCGCAAGGAAAATCCGCTGCCGGCTGTCTGCGGGCGCATCTGCAACCGCCGCTGCGAGTTCGAGTGTACCCGCGGCGATATCGACCAGCCCATCGCCATCGACGAAATCAAGAAGTTCATCGCCGACCAGGAACTCAACCCCGCGACGCGTTTCATCCCGGAGAAAATGCACAATTACGGTAAGAAGATCGCCATTGTGGGTTCCGGTCCTGCGGGTCTTTCCTGCGCCTATTATCTGGCCGTGGACGGGTATAACGTTACCGTCTTTGAGAAGGAGAGCCGTCTCGGCGGTATGCTTACACTGGGCATCCCTTCTTTCCGTCTGGAAAAGAACGTCATTGACGCGGAGATCGACATCCTGAAAGAAATGGGCGTGAAATTCAAGACCGGCATCGAGATCGGTAAGGATGTCACGATTCCGGCATTAAGAACGGAGGGCTTTGAAGCCTTCTACATCGCGATCGGTGCGCAGGGAGGCAGGAAGCTTGGCATTCAAGGTGAAGACGCCAAGGGCGTCATTTCCGGCGTGGATTTTCTCAGAAAGATCAATCAGGGTATGTCTGCCGACATCAGCGGCAAGGTTGTGGTCATCGGCGGCGGCAACGTTGCCGTGGACGTGGCAAGAGCGGCCGTCCGCACGGATGCGGCCTCCGTAGCGATGTACTGTCTCGAGTCCGAAAAAGAGATGCCGGCCTCCGCTGACGAGATCGAGGAGGCGAATGAAGAAGGCATCAGGATCCACAACGGCTGGGGGCCGCAGCGATTTATTGTCGAAGACGGCAAGGTCAGAGGTGTGGAATTCAAGAAATGCACGGCCGTGTTTGACGCAAACGGCCGGTTTGCGCCGACGTATGACGAAAACGAAACCGTCACAGTCGAGGCCGATTGTGTTCTCGTTTCCATCGGGCAGTCCATTCTCTGGGGCGATTTGCTTGTCGGCCTTAGTGTCGATCTCAACGGCAACGGCACCGCTAAAGCCGACGATCTGACGTATCAGACGCGCGAAGCGGACGTTTTTGTGGGTGGTGACGTCTTCACCGGTCCGAAATATGCCATCGACGCGATCGCCGCGGGGAAGCAGGCCGCGATTTCATTGCACCGCAAGGTGTGGCCGGGCCAGAGCCTGACCATTGGCCGTGACCGCCGGGTTTACAAAATGCTCGACAAGGGCGATGTTGTTGTTGACGATTACGACCACACGCCGCGTCAGAAGCCGAACCGCAACCCGGCGGACGTGAAGGCATGTTTTATTGACCAAAGATGCACCTTCACCGAGGAACAGATGAAGAAGGAAACGGAGCGTTGCCTGGGCTGCGGTGTCAGTATTGTGGATCAGAATATCTGCCTCGGCTGCGGCGTATGCACCACAAAGTGCAAGTTCGACGCGATTACACTGGAAAAGAAGTTTGACGGCAAGATGATTCCGCTGGAAAAAGCACCGGAGACCATCATGTTATATGCGGCGGAGCGCCAGCAGAAAATCGCAGAGCGCATCAGGAAAGAACAGGCGGTGAATCAATAGAAAAAAAGGCGGAGCCGGTTCAGGCCGGCCCCGCCCGCGGCTCAAACGGAACGAACTTCCACCCGGGTATCCTTCAAACGTCAAAAAAAAACATGGGAAAGCCCCTCCGGAAGGAGGGGCTTCAATGAATGAAAAGATTGAAAAATAATCGTTGTTATAAACCTGTTACTGAATCCGTCTGTACGGCAAACCGGCAGTATATCCGGCATTGGAAAGATTAGAGGTTGCCTGTCCGGAGGCAGCCCAGGACCACCCGACAATCGCCTGCCAGCCTCTCATGGTTGTCATTGCGCCGGTCCAGACACGATTATCTGATGCATCTTCCAATGACCCTGAAGCGTCATAAGTATTGATTTGATACATCGGGTATAGAGCGTGAACCTGATACATCATCATGAGCGTGTAAAGGTCAACGGAAATCTTATAAAGGGTTGTTCCGTCTCCGGGATTAATGAAGGTGCCTGCACCTGTCGGAATGTTGCCATTCATACCGTAGTTTGGACTCAACGGATTGGCATCCGTCGGACAGAGATAAACGTCATAGCCCAGACCCGATAAAGAAGTGGTCGGAAGAATTTTAACGTAGATTCCGGCATAGTTGATGACGAATTCATCTTTAGGCGTTCCTCCCATGAGGGCCATTCCCAGTTGCAACGATATGCCGACGGCGGTGTAAATGTCCGCGCCTTTAATGTAAGTCGTCAGAAGCGGATAACCCATCGCACTGGTGTCCAGAGGATCTCCGCCTAAGGGTAATACATTGTATAGATCCGCAAAGGAAATATTGGGAAGGGGCGATACCGCCAACGGATCGCGGATGACTCCGCCCGGAACAAAAGCAATCTGGACACGATTAGGATCACCGGTTGACTGAGTCATTGCGACATTCGCGCCTACCGCGCCGTACTGGACG
Organism: Smithella sp.; assembly: GCA_018056685.1. Lineage (GTDB taxonomy): Bacteria > Desulfobacterota > Syntrophia > Syntrophales > Smithellaceae > Smithella. The sequence goes on along the minus strand of JAGPFC010000034.1, from coordinate 5,248 downwards.
TAAGCGGATGCCCATATTCCATTGATGGCATTTCTGTAGGAATCAGCCGCAAGATTACCCAGAACCGATTCTCCCACCGTAAATCCCGGTGTAATAGAGTCTGACGTTATGGGAGCATCATTGATGGCCACCGTATCAAGAATCGAATCCACGCCGGTTAATCCAAGTCCGCTAAAGGCAGGGGCAAGAGCGGCGTCAAGGGCGGGGTTAAAGACACCCGATACGACATAGACCATCGTTAAATCACCCGGAATGCTGCTGTCAATCAGTGCATTTGTAGATTTGTAGCTTTTGATCTTACCGGTACGTTTGCTTACCTGAAGGTCAAGTCTTGCCACATGTTCACCGTAAGCACCCGGCTCAACCAGGATGGTATCACTGTCAGCAGAAGCTTTAACGGCTGTTTGATTGATATGAAGATGACCGGAAAGAATGACATCAATACCGGAAACATGTTTGGCAAGTTCCGCATCATTGCCTATGGCGTAACCCGTTGCGGGATCCACGGTGAATCCCTCATGAGAGAGGAGAACAATCGTTTTCGCGCCGGCTGCTCTTAAGGCATTCACCTGAGTTTGAAGCGCTGCATAGGCAGCAGCAGAATCAGGATGACCGGAATCAAAGCTCAGGGGCACGGCATTGGGAGAATCGAATACCGCATTGGAACCCATGCGTCCGAGAATACCAATTTTGATACCGGATTTATTGACAATGGTGCTTTTCACAATGGTCCCGTTGCCGACAAACGCATTCATGGCGGGAGAAGCACTTGTATCCATATTGCTGGCAACGATTGGCGTCGTGAAGGGCGCTGATGTATTGTTTTTCGCCAGGGTGATAAATCCGGCCAGGGCATCCGGACCTAAATCGGTTTCATGATTGCCGAGGGTCACGGCATCATAATTCATCAGAGAAAAAAACATGAAAGAAAGCGGAGTCGAAGCCAGCGTCATGGTATAAACCGTGCCCATCGTAAAATCACCCGTATCACAAAGCAGCACTGTGCTGGCACCTTTTTCATTCCGAACAGAATTAATATATGAAGCGATACGTGCATACCCTCCGAGGACGGTATCCTCACCTTTAACAACCGGAGAATATGACGCTGCGGAACCATATCCGCCGGCATGGTCATGAATATCCGATGTCTGAAGGATGGTAAGCGAAACATCACCTTCACCGCTTGTACTGCAACTTACGATGGCCAGCGCAAACATTAAGACAATGGCAAGCAAAACTCTTAATTTTTTCATAAGATGCTCTCCTTTCACAGATAAAATTTTTTCTCCGGTGTGTGAAAGTATAAGGAGACCATTTTCGCTTGTCAAGGGATATTAAATAGGATGACAGGGCAGGCAGAAGTGACAAAGGAAGTTTTTCTATGCACGATTCATCCCCCGTCGTCGAAGACGCCCTTTAGGTGCTTCGCTTCCGGGATACTTCCCAATCCCTATTGATAAGGATTGGATAGTTCGGCTAAAGCTTCATATCTTCAGCGCGTCTCACGACCACTTATGTCTCGAGCATCATTACATTCGCTCTCGACGAGTCTCATTACCATTCACTATTTACCATTCACTTCTTCTGCACTGTTTCCAGAATGGCCTCCACACGGGTGCGGATCTGTTCCACATCGCCCTGCGAATAATCCGTCTCAATTTTTAAAAAAGGCATTTTATGCTTTCCTTCAACATGCGCCTTTACCTTTTGTGATTCAATATTATAGGAATGACAGGCATGCAGCACGACATCGATTACAACATCCAGATGATATTTATTGATCATTCTGTCCAACTCCTTCAGACGACGCGTGTTCGGTGTCATGCAGGAACAGGGCAACTCCAGATAGCGTTGAGAAACTGCCACGTAAGGCTTCTTTGTGTTTTCCTCAATAAATCCTGAATAGGCCTTCATACCCGTGCAGGAATCCAGACAAACGATCGCACCGCCAGCCTCTTCGATAACCTTGAACACTTTGGTCGCATCGCCTCCCACGGGACAGCCGGTAACCAATACGCGTGGCGACTCTTTTTTGCCGTGATAGACACCATCGGCGACACGCTGTTTAAGTGTGGTCAAGGCGACTTCCAATACCGGCAGCATATCTTCGGTCGTGGCCACCTGACCAAGATACGTTAAATCGTAAACTTCCTGCCAGGAAATTGGAGACGGCGTAAGCGCCGCGAACTCAAAAATCTGATTGAGCAGTTTATTTTTCAGATTCGTGTTTTTAATTTCCTGCTCGATGGCCGCATTTGTGATTTTGCAGTCAAAAGTATTCTCCAAAAATCCGCCCAGTTTTTTAATCATATTGCTCCAATTGTCCCGGGCTTCCTTCTGATCGGGCAGTTGCGGCAGATCCATCACATGCGTCGGCTTGATATCCGCGATAAATTCAAACATTTTCTTTTTGCCGTCGCAGGTTGTTTCGGCAATTACCGCTTCAGAAATGGCATAAAACGGGCAGGTATCCGTTCTGATAAATCCATAACTCGATTTGATGAGCGGACAGAGATTCGCCGGCAGCACTTCCTCGCCTGCCGCAATCGTTTTATCGGCAAACGCGCATAAAACCGCCGGTACAAGGCCCGCGGCGCGGATCACTTCCATAGGCGCATAGCCACAATAAATTCCAACAACGTGTTTTCCTTTTTCCCGTTGCGACTGAATATAACTCAAGCACCGCTTTGATGGTTCACCGGCAAAACCGTCGTGAACCAGCGGCTCAATTCCTTCTTTCATGCTAACGCCTCCTGCATGTATTGCAGGTTAGCGATATATGATTCACCCCCGGGAATCCAATAGATAATAGTTATAATAATAGACTTATTATTACTATTATGAATTTGCGGATTCAGAATGTGCGATGCTATGGAAACACCATCACCGGAGATCGATCAAAAGTTTTTCCCGTGAAAACAAAATATGAAAAAAATTAGGAGAGAAACATGCAAACGTTTTTAAATTATCGTATTAAAATAGTCCTGACTTTTATGATGATTCTCATCGGCGCCGCCTCTTTCGTTTGCGCCGAGACTGTCTTTCCCACAATCAGCACCGATGAATTGAAATCTATGATGGATAAGAAGGATAAATTCACCTTGATCGATTCGAGAACGGCACCGGAATACGCAGAATCGCATATTGTTCAATCCGTCAACATCCCGGATAAAAAGCTTCAGGAGAATCTAGCCCTCCTTCCGGCGGATAAAAGTTCGCTTCTGGTTATTTACTGTAACGGCGTCAAATGCGGCAAAAGCAAACGTCTGGCGCTGCAACTTGAACCGATGGGTTTCTCCAACATAAAAATTTATCTGGAGGGCATTCCCGTCTGGGAAGAAAAAAATCTACCGTTGGTTACGGGACCCGATTATAACAAAAAGATAGAAGCGACCATCATCAAGCCGGAAGAACTCAATAAATTGATTACCGAAAAGAAAGACGATTATGTTCTGGTCGATGTGCGGGACGCTTCTGAATATAAGGAAGGGCATATTCCGACAGCCATCAACATTCCTTCAGAAACCTTTGCCGCCGGCTCCGGGGTGCTGCCTAAAGAAAAGAAGATTATCGTTTATTGCAATACAGGAAGCCGAAGTTATCTGGCCTATAAAAAATTAATCCAGCTTGCCTATCCGAACATCAATCAGGCTCTTCTGGCCAGTTGGAAAGAAGCGGGACTGCAGGTTGAGAAGTAAACCATACAGGATTTCATCGCCATGGATAAATTACAAAACAAATCGAAATTATAAAAACGAAAGGAGATATGGAATGACAGATTATACACAAATGTGGTCGGATATGGGACTGGATTTGAAAGGTCATGACGCTTTGCTTTCGGTTCTTGGCGGAGCCTATACGGACATTTTCCTTTCGCAGAAAAACAGGCCGGAAGGGATGAAGTATTTTGATTTTGTAATGAGCGAAGTTCATGGACTGCGCATCAGGGAACTGATGGACGCGAAGGCTCAGGGCAGGAAAGTGATCGGCTCTTACTGCGTTTTCGTGCCGGAAGAACTGATTCTTGCTGTTGATGGCGTTTCCGTCGGATTGTGCGCCGGCGCGGAATTCAATTTTGAGGGCGCGGAAACCTTTCTTCCCCGCAACACCTGCTCGCTGATCAAATCGGCATTCGGATTCAAACTGGGCAAGGTCTGTCCCTACCTGGAAGCCAGTGACGTGGTGGTGGGCGAAAACACCTGCGACGGCAAAAAGAAATCCTATGAAATGCTGGCGACTCTGGTCAACGACTTGTATGTGATGGACATGCCCCAGATGAAATCGGAATCTGGAAGGGCCTTGCTCAAGGAAGAATACCGGAAGCTGATCACCAAGTTGGAGAAAGTCAGCGGGAAAAAAGTAACCGTTGAATCGCTGCAAAAAGGAATTGATATCGTCAATGCCAAACGAAAGGCCGTCAGAAGATTGACCGAACTGCGCGCCGCCGATCCGGCGCCGATTTCCGGGCTGGATGCCCTGTTGGTCAATCAGGTCTTCTTCTATGACGACCCCGTACGCTTTACCGAATCGGTCAACAAACTCTGTGACGAACTCGAAGAAAGAGTGAAGAAAGGCACAGGCGTCTTCCCGAAAGGAACGACAAGACTCATTGTTTCCGGATGCCCCATGGCCGTGCCCAACTGGAAGCTGCCCATGCTGATTGAATCGAGCAACGCGGTCATCGTCGGGGAAGAATCGTGCGTGGGCGAACGCGGCGCGCGCTGGATGACGGAAATCAAGGGCAAGACGGTGGAGGAACTGATGGACGCAATCGTTGACCGATACTTCAATATCGACTGCGCGATTTTTACGCCCAATCCGTCGCGAACGGAATATGTAAAAGAAATGGCGAAAAAGCTCAAAGCGCAGGGTGTTATTCATTACAGCCTGCAGTTCTGCCAGCCGTACATCATGGAAAGCGGACCGGCGGGCAAAAATCTGGAAAGTTCCGGCGTGCCGACACTTCTTTTGGAGACCGATTACTCGCAACAGGATGCGGGACAGCTCAAGACCAGAATTGAAGCCTTTGTGGAACGGCTGCATAAAAAATAAAATAGAATTTATATCACTTAAGTCCTGTCCTGAAGCGCCTACCGTATTTCAATGCGGCAGGCGCTTTTCTGATCTGGTCAAGTAAAAACGGACACCTTGTTAAGCTGCATTTGCCAACATAAAACTCTTTTCAAAATCATTCGGTTGTTTGTATCCTAAATACGAATGAAGACGCTGACTGTTATAAAACATTTCA
>JAGPFC010000059.1 GCA_018056685.1 Smithella sp. | reverse complement strand
TGACGCAGGATATTGTGACCTTTCGGGATACGATTGCCAACAATATCGGGTACGGGAAGCTCGGCGCTTCGCGGGAGGAGATAATCGCGGCCGCCCGCAAGGCCTATGCGCATGAATTTATTGAGCAGCTGCCGGAGGGGTATGATACAATGATCGGCGAGCACAGCAGCGGGCTGAGCGGGGGGCAGCTGCAGCGGATTGCGATTGCGCGGGCGATTCTGAAGAATCCGGCGATTTTGATTTTTGATGAGGCGATGAGCCAGATTGATGCGGACAGCGAGGCCAAAATTCATGCGGCTCTGGAGGGGCTGATGAAGGGGCGGACGTGTTTTCTGATTGCTCACCGGTTCAGTACGATCATCTCGGCGGACCGGATTGTGGTTCTGGAGGGAGGCCGCATTGCGGGGCAGGGCACCCATCAGCAGCTGGTTGGGAGCTGTCAGACGTATAGGAATCTGTATGAGACTCAGCTGATTGTACCGCAGCGATGAACGAGGCGAAGCCCAACGGCGATGTTATGATTTGTGTGGTCCATTACAGGACACCGGAGCTGGTTTGTTTGGATTGTTTCTCGGAGAGAGGTATTGAAAAGGGGAAATCTTTCGTTTTTAATGGAGCGGGAAAATGGGCTGACAGTCGGCAAGAAACTGTATTTTGAACTGGTTGACTGCGGCTGTCAAACGGTCGAATTGCCGGATTCTGTCCTGAGAAGATATGTTTGTCATCTGGCCCATACGACACGAGTGCTGAATGCGGCAGATTATCATCCTCACAAACGAACAGTGCAAAAAACCAGACGTTTATTAGAAAAAATTATGGACTCGAATGAGGTAAAAAGTATTCAGACAGATGCGAGTCTGGATGTCCGATGTTTTTGATGGCAAGGCAAAAAATGGAACGTATTTCCTTTATAACTTGTGTTAATGATTTTAACAAATACTTGCAGTGCGTGAAAAATTCGTTGGCAGAAAAAGAAAAGAACGGCTCTGTTGAGCTTATTGCTATTTTCAATAGCAATAACCAATATTCAATTCCACAGGCACTTAATGAGGGTATTCTGAAGGCAACCGGTACTATTCTTGTTTGCTACCATCAGGATGTTGAATTTCCAGCCGATTGGATATCCACTCTCTGGAATCAAATTGCCATCGTTAAGAGGCTTAGTTACAAATGGGGTGTACTTGGTACCTTCGGCATCGATACCAACGGAGTGCCCGCAGGGCATATTATTGATCGGGGAATTCGATGCAAATCGGGCGATCTGCCATGTCGAGTCCAGTCGTTGGATGAGTGTTGTCTGATATTTAGGAAGGATTCAGGACTTCGGTTTGATGAACAGCTTGGCGGCTATCATCTCTATGGCGCGGATATCTGTCTCACTGCGCAAACCCAAGGTTTTGATAATTACGCTATTGATGCGTGTCTGCATCACCGGGCGGCGGGGAATAAACTGAATGAATCCTTTTATCAATCCAAAGACGCTTTTATCAAGAAATGGAAAAACAAGAATTGTCCTTTCTCTGTTTTGGAGACCACTTGTACCATTATTTTGATCAAACCTGGAATCCGCTCCTGGATCAACTATAAAAAAATAAAACAAAGGCGTCACAAACTCAGAAAACAGGCCAAACAGTCCAAAATATTTTTTACCCTGGATATGGAATCAAAGCCTGACGGGTATTTTGGGGCTGTTCGCCGTGAAATGCTTGATTTTATCGAACATCCACCAAAACGGACTTTGGAGTTTGGTTGTGGAGACGGCAGTTTTTCGGCGGTCGTTTACCAGAAATTCGGTGCTGAAACATGGGCCGTGGAAAGGGACAAGGAGGCGGCAGAAGCCGCGTCGAAGAAATTATTCAAGGTCATCTGTGCCGATGCGGAAAAGGCGGTTGGAGACTTGCCGGAAGCATATTTTGATTCTATCTTTCTCTTTGATTTTCTTGAGCATTTGGTTGATCCGTACCGGTTTCTGAAACAATTGAAAGATAAAATGACAGACTCAGGGGTCGTTATTGCGTCGATTCCCAATATCAGACATTACAAAACGGTTATCGAATACCTATTCAAGGGTGAATGGAGTTACCGAAATGCCGGTACTTTAGACATTACACATCTGCGGTTCTTTACTTACAAAAGTATTCTTCACACATTCAAAGAACTTGGTTTTCAAGTCTATAAAATCCAGGGGATTCATAAATCCAAAAATAAAATACTTCGCTGGCTCAATGTACTGCTGTTTGGAAAACTTGAGGATATGAAATATCTTCAGTTTGCAGTGGTAGCGAGTCCGGATCGGAAATAGCCAGACGTTTATGAAACTTTCAATTATTATCGTTAGTTGGAATGTTCGTCCAATACTGAGGGAATGTTTGCAGTCAATTTATAGGAGCACGCCGGGCTGCCTATTTGAGATTATTGTTGTCGACAACGCCAGTTCGGACGATTCTGCGGCAATGATACGCGCGGAATTTCCTGCTGTGACAGTGATCGAGAATGCTGACAACCCCGGCTTTGCTGCTGCCACTAATCAAGGCATCCGACAATCCCGTGGAGATTATATTTTGCTTTTAAATCCAGATACGCTTGTCCATCCTGGCGCACTGGAAGCAATGGTCATGGAACTGGATGCAAACCCGTCCCTTGGTGCCTGCGGCCCGAAAATTCTCAATGCAGACGGATCGATTCAAGTGACGGCGGGAGGTGCTGCCCCGACATTTCGTTCGGCGCTTTACAGCAAAACGATATTTCGAAAACTTGGAATATTTCGATGTCATCACCACTCCCGCATGAAAAAAGTTCATGATCCTAATGTTAAGGCATCTGCAGAACAGCTTTCAGGGGCTGCAGTAATGGTCCGTGCCAGCGTGTTCGAGAAAATCGGCTTGCTGGACGAACAATTTTTCATGTATTATGAGGACACAGATTTGTTTTACCGAATGAAAACTGCCGGCATTTGCATGATTTATCTGCCGGATGCCTGCATTACTCATTTGGGAGGGCAGTCAACATCGCAGATTTCCTCGGAAAAACAGTTGCTTTTTCTCCAGAGTTTGTTTCTTTTTTTTCGAAAGCATTATGGTGGAGTTAAGACATTCTTTTTTGGATTGGTGTTCAAGCCGGCCTATCTATTACGGGTAGTAACGGATGCTGTAAATGGGCTATTTGGTTTATTCTTTTTTGGTTTGGCGGCAAACTTTCGAAAAAAGGAGAAATCTGCTTATAAATATCGTCAATCGGTTTCCTTTTTAAGGAAACACATGATTACCTTTTTAAGAATTTAGCGGGATAATGGTTATGTCAAAAAGCAAAAGAATATTTTTGATTTCTGACAGCAAGGATTATACGGATAAGCTTTTGCTGACGGATATTCGTAAACGGGCTAAAGGGTTTATTCGCTTGGGACATGATGTGCAGGTGTTTTCGCCCAATCTTGCGATTCGTCTTCTTGGAGGAATCACCCATAAGCTATGGGTTTACAAGGTCTATAAGCCGAAGATGGATGAGCTGATTGTGCGACAGATCCGGAATTACTGCCCCGACATTGTCTACCTTAGTTTTGCAAAATACCTTGACCTTGAAACGATATCGCGTATTCGTGAGGCAGCATCCGGTGCTGTTCTGGTTGGCTATGATGTAGATATCTTTCCGGAACAGCATAGCGGGAGGGTCCTTGCGGCCTCGGGATTGGATCTGCTTTTGACTACGTATGCCGGGCATGCCTTGGTTCCCTACGAAAACAAGGGCGTTCGATGCATATTCCTGCCGAATGTTTGTGATCCGGATATCGAATACCGGTACCCAGTTTCAGCGGAATGGGAAAGCGGCATCCTATTTACAGGGAGAATTGTCCACCGTAACTATCCGACCGATGAAATGCGCTGCCAGCTCCTGTCGCGGTTGTTGGCTGATACCCGCTTTGTTTATTATGGTCCAAAAGGCAGACGCATGATCGGCGGTATAGATTATTATTATGCAATCAGCGGCGCTAAAATTGGTTTGTCTATCAATGCCGACAATAATATTCCTCTCTATCATTCGGACAGGTTAACACACTATTTGGCTTGTGGTACAATGGTAGTGGCGAAGAAGGTTCCTGACTCTGAAAAACTTTTTATAGATAAGCGGCATTTGAGGTATTTTGATTCCGTCGAAGAATTTTTTGATTTGGCGGATTGGTATCTCGATCACGAACAGGAACGGCTGGCCATTGCGAATGAAGGAATGGAATATGTTCATCGAGAGTTTAGTTGCGAAAAAATTGCGAAATATACATTAGATGCAATCGAAATGGGCACATATTCTGCACCATGGTGTTAAATTAAAGGGTGTTCGATGATTAGTGTCTGTATTCCAACCTATAACCGAAAGTTGTATCTTAAAGAAGCCGTTGAAAGTGTTTTTCGGCAAACTTATCAAGATTATGAGGTGATCATTCTGGATGATGGTTCTACCGATGGTACGGAGGAGATGATTAAAGAGCTCAATCTTCCAATACGATATTATAAACAATCCAATCATGGACTTCCACACCCCTACAACCGGTTGGCAGAGCTGGCAAAAGGGGATTTTATTTGCTTTCTGGATTCAGATGATGTGCTTTTTGATAATGCGATAGAGCGTCTTGTGAAGGCCGTAAATGGCAGCGAAGATAAGATTGTCTATGGTTCATATGTCCGAATCGGTAATGAGGGTAAAGAGGTTGGAAAGAGCAGTAAAAATCTGTATTCCGGCGATATTACAGAAAAGCTATTCCAGAAGACGTTTGTACATTGTGTTTGCACGTTGATCCCCAGAGAGATTTTTCTTAGGCATGGTGGATACAATATGGATCTAAAAGTTTGTTTTGATTTGGATTTCCATCTTCTGTTGTCATTGAAACATCAATATGTTGCCTTGGAGGAGCCTGCTTTTAAACGCCGTCGTCATTCTGAGAATATTTCTGCGCATAATTATCAAAATCATATGATAAAATTAAAAGTACTTGAAGATTTTTATTTTTCTAAGGGGGGGAAAGAGAAAATTCCGAAATCAGTTGCTTTTTGTCGGCTGTCTCAGCAAGCGTGCCGTGCGGGTAAATGCGCTCTGGCTGAGAAAAAGTATACTGAATCTGTTGATGTTCTAAAAAAATCGCTCTCATACCGGTTTTCCGTCAAAGCATTTGCATTCTTATGTGAGGCAAAAATCGCTCAGCGGACTCTGGGCCGGAAACCCTTTCCTTGAATCGGCGGCGCATCTTCTTTTCGCAAAAACGCAGTATTCGGCCGCAGCGGTGCTGACGGATTGAGTCCAGGTCAATCAGGAGGGGCTGATTTTGAGGGGTGAGCAGGAAATTGGATGGTTTCGGATCGCCGTAAGTCATTCTGTTTTGGGTCAGGCGGCTGAAAAGGGTTTCCATTTGCTCCAACAGTTTTTGTTTCTCTTCAAAAGAAGCGGGTGATTTTAGAAATTTAT
>JAGPFC010000012.1 GCA_018056685.1 Smithella sp. | reverse complement strand
CGAAAATAAAGGTCTTCACGGAATTTTCCCTGTTTAATCATCTCCGGCAGATTTTTATTGGTGGCGGCTATAAAACGGATATTGACCTTGATGGGTTTAAGGCCTCCCACTCTTTCGAATTCTTTTTCCTGCAATACCCTGAGAAGTTTGGCCTGCGTATTGAGCGGCATATCCCCTATTTCATCCAGAAAAACCGTTCCTCCTTCGGCTATTTCAAACTTACCTTTTTTCTGGTCAATGGCGCCGGTAAACGCCCCCTTTTCATGACCGAACAATTCACTTTCCAGCAATCCTTCGGGTATGGCCACACAGTTGATTTTGATAAAAGGTTTTCCGCTTCTCATGCTGTGCTGATAAATACTGGAGGCAATCAATTCTTTTCCTGTTCCGCTCTCTCCACAAATGAATACCGTAGAATCGGTCGCGGCAACTTTCATAATTTGCGTGAAAATGTGGCGCATGGCTGCGCTGGATCCGACAATTTCCGGAAACAATTCTTTTGCTTCAATATTACTGAGAATATTGGTCACATTATCAAATATTTCATTTATCTGATTTAAATCGCTCGTGATATTTTTTTGCTTTCTTGATTGCGTCTGAGAAAGAATGGGCACTTTTTCTGTTTTGCTGATGAATTTGATAAAGGGTTGCAAAAAGAACCTGACGATGATCAAACTGGTAATCACGGTAACAAAAGATACCGCAGCCATCAAATAAAACAAATATATAAATGCTGGCGCTCCTGCCTTTTCCTGATACTTAAACAGCTCATAGGCCATGATCAGTCCGATCATGGATATTCCTGTATAAATTAAAGGGATCAAAACATACAGGCTGATATATGTATTTTTTTTCTGCATGATGAACTGCTGAATTTAAAAAAACGAATTTTATGCTTTATTCTACTTGACGATTTTCGTGAGATCCCACATCGGCATAAATATGGCCAGGGCAAAAAAGCCGACTATCGCGGCCAGTCCTACAATGAGGATCGGCGTCAAAGCATCCGATAGGCCTTTCACCGCGTATTCCACCTCACTGTCGTAGTGTGTTGCCACAGCCCGCATCATTTCATCAATTTTACCGGATTCTTCACCGATCGCGATCATATCAATAACCATGGGAGTAAAATATTTTACTGATTTTAAAGGCGTCGCGATTCCGGCGCCTTCTTTAATCCTTTCACGAACATTATCAAAAGACCGGGTCAGCGCTTCATTGCCCATGGTTGCGGAAAGGACAGTCAAGGATTGCATAATCGGTATGCCGCTCGACTGCAAAATTGCAAAGATGCTGGCAAAACGTGATAACGCTGATTTTTTGAATAACGGTCCCAATATCGGAATTTCCAGCAGGAAAGAATCCCTGACAAACCGGCCGTTACTCGTTTTAAAATAATAATAAAGACTGACAGTGATGGCAACGATTGCTCCGACAATGAAATACCAGTAACTATGAAGAAAATCGTATAACATCATTGCCACCTTTGTCGGCCAGGGTAACTCTATGCCGGCATTAATAAAAACTTTGGCGAATGTTGGAATGACGAACGTTAGAAGGAGTATAAATGCCCCGGCCAGAGCAATCAGAACTATAACGGGGTATCTTAATGCCGACTTAATATCCTCCTTGATTTTTGCCTCGTGCTCAATAATATAAATCAATCGTTCCAAAACACTGGGCAGATTTCCGCTGGTTTCGCCGGCTCTGACCATATCACAGTAAAGCTGATCAAATATTTTGGGGAATTTCTGCAGGGCATCCGAAAGGGATGAACCCTGATTGATGTCCTTGACAACGCTTGATGTTGCGTTCTTTAAACCGGCGTTTTCTGTCTGACCTTCAATGATCGCCAGAATCCTCAAGATCGGTATACCGGCAACCAGCATCGAATGAAATTGCTTGGTAAACATCACCAGATCGGTAATCTTAACACTCCCGGAACCTGTCAGAGCCTTCAGCCAATTACCCTGCGCTTTGCTTTCTTCTTTGAGCTCTAAAGGGATCAGTTCCCGTGTAATGAGGATAAAATTGGCATTTTCCACTGATTCCGCTTCTATTTTACCGGAAATCTTTTCTCCCTGCTGATTAATGGCCTGATACGTATAATTTGATTTAGGCATATTATTCTATCCTTACTATTAAGACATAATGACTGAAACAGCTTCTTCAAGCGTTGTAATTCCCCGCATAACTTTCTGGGCCGCATCCCTCTGCAGTGTTTTTAATTTTCCGGCGGCTACCGCGGCTCTTGTGATCTCAGGACTGGGCCTTTGAGCAACGATCATATCCTGAACCATCTCATCAACGGCTAGCACTTCAAAAACACCCGTTCTTCCTTTATAACCTGTATTATTGCATTGGCTACACCCTTTGCCACGCTGAAAGTTGGCCAGTTTTGCTTCTTCCTCTGTTATTCCAAAGGCATTCAGCGCTTTGAGCGGAGGATGATACGGTTCTTTACAGTAGGGACAAACCCTGCGCAATAATCGTTGCGCGAAAGAAACCATTAAAACCGAGGCAACGAGAAAAGGTTCTATTCCCATATCAATGAATCGGGTGATAACACCGGCGGCATCATTGGTGTGAACCGTGCTTAAAACCCGGTGTCCGGTTTGCGCCGCCTGAACGGATATCGCCGCTGTTTCCGCGTCTCTGATTTCACCGACCATGATCACGTCGGGATCCTGACGAAGAATGGAACGCAACCCGCTGGCAAAAGTCATGCCCGCCTTGGTGTTCAACTGAACCTGACGAATATCATTAATTCTGTATTCAACGGGATCTTCCAGCGTAATGATATTGATATCGGGTTTATTGATGGCATTTAAGATAGAATAAAGGCTGGTGCTTTTCCCGCTCCCGGTCGGTCCCGTGCTTAAAATCATGCCATAAGGTTTATTGCTCATGGTCTCAATTTTCGCCATATCCTCCTCATCCATCCCCAAACGATCCAGAGTATAGATGCCCGTGCTCATATCCAACAAACGCATGACGATGTTCTCACCGTAAATTGTCGGAATGGAGGAAACCCGGACGTTGATTTCCTTGTTTTCCGTTTTCAGTGTAAAGCGGCCATCCTGAGGAACTCTGGAAACGGTAATATCCATATTGGCAATGATCTTTATACGCGCGATAACGGATAGAAATATTGCTTTGGGAGGTGAAGGCATTTCAATGAGTCTGCCGTCAATACGAAAACGCAGTTGCACATTGTTTTGACGGGGGCTGACATGAATATCACTGGCCTTATTGCGAACAGCTTGAGCAAAAATGGAATTCGTTAAGCGCATCACCAGGGCTTCTCCCGCCTGATCCTGAGCCGATGTAATATGAATGGAATCCTGCCCTTCCGATTCCTCTTCTGACTTGGAATCTATTTCCATGTTTTCCATTAAATCGCCCAGTTCCGATTGCGCGCCATACATGCTGTTGATGAGCTGATTGATCTCCATCTCGGAACAAATCACCGGTTCAACTTCCAGATTGGTCAGTTTTTCAATATGGTCGAGAGTCTTGACCTCCAGAGGATCGGCAATACCGACCTCTAAAAGCTTGCCTTGCAATTTTAAAGGAACCACCTGATTTTTTTGCGCCACCTCAATGGGTATGAAACGTACCATTTCCAGATCAAGCGGATAATCCTGTACCTTGTATTTCTTTATGTTCAATTGATTGCTCAATAACGTGATGATCTGATTCTCATTGACAATGCCCTGACGTACTAAATACTGCCCCAACTTTAAATTGGTTTTTTTCTGTTCATTCAGCAATTTGTGCAGCATCTCTTCGGTTAAAATACCTTCATTGACAAGGATTTCACCCAAACGTTTTCTTTGCTTCATGGATCCTCCACTTCAATTCAATTCGGCAACGCCCGGCGGTTGAAAAAAACTGTTTCCTCATCCCAATGAGATAACATCTTAACACGGCCGGCAATCCTGGAAGGTAACTGATGTATCGCTTCCCTGGCTGAATTCATGTCTTTAAACGATTTGTCAATTACAACGGCAAATTCAAATCCCTTCCTTTTATTCCAGTAGGCAAGAAAGGTAAGTGCGGGCAGAACTTGCGCGTCGGGGTGATTACGAAAAATATTATACATTTTTTCCAGATCTTGTCCACTATCTAAAGCTATAATGACATCATCCGTCTTGACGGGTTTACGTTCGGCGGGAATGGCCGGAAGCGTAACCATCGTTCCCACAGTCATGTAATCCTTATTCTTAAGATGGGGATTGACTGCGAAAAATTTATTGATAATTTCTGAACTCGTATTGTCTCCGTAGATATTATAAAGTGTCCACCAGATTGTTCTTCGCGGCGTCATCGATAGTTTGCCGATGCTATCCGGCATTTTTAAATCATGAACGTCGCTTGTCTTACCGGCAAGAGCATCAGACGTGTGATCTATGATTGAAACCTGTTCAACAGGTACAACAGCCGGTTTAGTCTGCAGCACGGATGTTTGCTGATCAGCGCCTTTGCCGACACGGTTGAGCGCAATGGAGCTGACCGCTAATCCACCGATAATCATCACCAGGATCCCGGCCAGTGCCCACGTTAATTTTCTGAACAAAGGCGCTTCGTTTTCGTTTACACAACTTCTCACCAGAAACCATCCGGCACTTTCCCGGCCCCGAATAATCATTTTTAAGATCACCTGATGGCAAAGAAAAACCACTTTTCGCGGATAGCCGCCGGTATGCAGATACACGGCGAGAAAACCCGAAGCGCTGAAAACCGGTGACACATTTTCAAAATTCCGGGCGACGTTTAAACGATAATTAATCATCTCCCGCATCTGGTTGAAACTCAACGGCTGAAGATGATAGAGAACGTTGACCCTGTCCAGCAGATTGGCTTTGTTGTGCAGTGTCGATTGAAATTCCTTTTGAGCAAAAACGATGATCTGCAGAAGTTTAAATGTATTCGTTTCGTAATTCAGAAATTCACGCAATATCTCCAGACAAGGTTCTGAAATTTTCTGTCCTTCATCGATGATCAGGACAACGATTCTTTTTTCATGCACACCTTTCTGAAAAAGATAATCCTTGATTCTTTCTTTCAGGCTCCATTCGCTTTTGACGTCGTCATCCGAATCTTTGATGCCCAGCATCAAAGCAATCGTCTGGAGGAACTCCATGGTACTGTTGAAAGCGGGATCGAGTAAAAGATGGGTTTCGATGTCCGTGGAATCCGGGGAAGCTGAAGAAAAGTTCTGGATCAGCTTACGGCATAAAGTTGTCTTGCCGGTGCCGATGTCTCCGATAACGACATTCAGGCCCCGGCGGAGACGAACGGCCAGTTCCAATTTCTGTAAACAATCACTGTATTGTGGCAGTTGAAAAAGAAATTCCGGTTCCGGTGAATTAGAAAATGGCTCCTTTTTAAAATTGAGAATGCTGTAGTAATTCATTTTTAAATGCCGTATTGCTCTTTGACATTTTTATTCTCGGAGTCCGTTTAAATTTGATTTCTTATTCCGGAATTCTTAACTTTAAAGAGCGTTTGATTGCCCTGTTAAGCCTTTCAGACCGCTCTAACTGCCCATCGGTAAAATTTGCGGCGTGATAAATATCAGCACTTCTTCCATACTGTCGCTTTTACTATCCGCCTTGAAAGCCCATCCCAACAGGGGAATATCCTTTAACCACGGCACGCCACTTTGTCCGGCCGCGTTGGATTGTTTTGTCAATCCTGATATGACAATCGTCTCGCCGTCTTTGACAATGAGCTCTGTCCTTGTTTCCTTCTTAATAATGTAGGGATCACCGATGGATGACTTCCGCGTCATATCCAGCTCGTCTTTTTTCACCAGAATTTCCATTTTCAGGTTTTTGCCGTCAATAACATGGGGTGTAATCTCAAGTCTCAACACAACGTCCTCAAATTTTGTCGTTTCAGTAATTTGGCCTGAAGCATCCCGTTCCGTTGTCACATAAGGAACTCTCGCACCATTCTCCGTATAGGCTTTCTTATGATCCATGGTTGTGATGGACGGACTGGATAAGATATTTAATTTGTTATCATTCTGCAGAGCCTGCAATTGAACTTCAAGAACATTTCCGTCAATTTTTCCAAATATCAAACCCAAAGATGCGGAAGCAATATCCGACATATTTTTAGCCGGGAAAACAACACCTAAACCTGTCTTTGATAATCCAATTTGATTACCGGTTGGATTAATGGGTTGATCCGATGCCTCTCGATTACCGCCACTCATGATAATCAGATCATTGTTACCTTGGGGACTGTTTCTGTAGCCTCCCCATATAATACCCAAATCACGGGCCACACCTTTTGTTGTTTCCACGATATTGGCTTTGATCTGAATCTGAGATGTCGGCTTGTCCAGTTTTTCAATAATCGGCAGTATCTTGGTCAGATCATCGCGCATTGCAGAGATGATGAGAGAATTGGTATGCTCATCAATCTTGATCGAACCGCGTGGCTTACCGTCTTTATCCTTTGTTAAAAAATCCTGAAGCATGGCCGCCAATTTTGCGGCATCGCCGTAATCAATTTTTACTACGACAGGCTCCAGAAGCGGCTCGACCCATTGAATGTCGCGCAATTGTACTTTTCTTTTTAATTCCTGCTCGACGTCCTCTATGGTCATGACCCGGATGATGTTGTCTTCCCAAATATACGACAAACCGTATGTTCGCAATAGTCCGGTGAAGGCTTTGTCCCAGGCGACACCGCGAAAATCAACACTGATATCGCCTTTCAGTTCATTTTTTACCAGAAGGTTTACGCCAACCGATTTGGCCATTGCCCGCAGTACGGACTTTAAATCAGCCTGACGCATCGTCAAGGTAATCGGCCCATGAGGCAATTTTTGATCGTTTATTTCTCCAAAAGGAGAAGATGTTATTTTTTTCTCCTGTAATAGCGATGATGTTTCCATGGTTTTCGATTTGACAGAAGGAGAATGACCCTGAGAATTTTCAGCAAGCGTTGTCCACTTATCAAAGAAAGCGTCTTTTTTCTCGTTTTTGATTCCTTGAGCGCATCCACAAAAACAAATCAGCGCCAGGAAACAAATGCCTTTCGTTATAATTTTTTTATTGACAATACAGTATCTCAAGGCAATATCCTCCAGTTACAATATTTATTCCTGAATGGGAATTTCTATACTATTCCCCGAGTTTTTATCATAAATGGTTACTTTGGAAGGTGTGATCTGTTTTAACACATATCCTTCTTCCATAAGCTCTTCATTGATTCGGTATTCCACGTTGTTGATGATAGCCATTCTACTCTTTCCTGAATCCACATAACCGGAATAAATAATTTTTAACGCAGATGCCGCGGCGGCGCCGTCTTTAGCCAGCCATGTACGATATAAATCTCTGCTTAAAAATGGACTGTTTCCCCAATCAACGCCGGCTTGTTTAATAATATAATTTTCAGAATCCGATAATTTACCCTTGTTCAGATCCTCGGCGATGGAACTGGTTAATGTTTCCGTTGTCTGTGATTCGATACTCGTTTGCTCTTTTTTACCGGTCAGACGATCCGCGATGAAGTATTCATAAACGCCATACAGCACTGCCAGACCCGCAAGGGCTAAAATAATAATCTCTCTTTTCTTTAAGTTCGCCATAATGTCTTTGTCTGCCTACCTGAGCGCTATCCAGATCTTCATTTTAAATTCCATAGAGCCTGTTCCCTGCTGTATACTGATTTCCTCAATTTTATCGAGATAAGGAAGGCTTCCTAATTCTATCAGTACTTTTCTTAAATCATTCCACTCCCCGTTAAGAATCGCATAATGTAAAAAAGAGGTTGAAGGACTGGATGATGTGTTTATATCCGGTGTCAGTGAAACCACTTTCAAACCTGATTTTTGAGCCAGAGTCTGAAAATCTGTCTGAAACCTTCCGGAATCCGATCGCGGTAATGCCGTTTTTTCCGGATGAGGCAGCACAAGCAAATTCTTTTCCTTGCCGGCATTCAAAACATTCGCATAAAGAGGCGCCAACTCTTTTTGTTCCTGAATCTGGGCTTTTAATTTACCATTTTCTTTCATCTGGTTGGACGTCTTAAAATATAACGGCAAAATGCCCAGCAAAATAACAGCCATGATGAGAAGACTGTATCCGATCATGAACACAAGACTTTTCTGATTAATATTAAACTTCAGCTTTTCCATCACGGTTAACCTATTTTAACGCCCAAAATAAAATGAATGACATCATCCTTTTTGAATTTAACAATTTCTTTTTTCTTTACGGTGACTCTACTGAAGATGGGAGAACCATCCAGTTTCGCCACATACTGCGTCAGACTGGATTCCAGGCTGTCCCTGCCGCCCAAAATGAGTCCTTCAATGATGATGTTGTCAGGCTCTACTGCCGGCACCTGCGACACGCCGTCCCTCGGTGCCTGTTGGGCGTTTATCTTCGACTGATTCGTGGCGTCATCCGGTGTCCCCGCGTTAACATCCGATATCCGTAATCTTATTAAACGTATATTTTGCGGTGTCAGATCAGCAATGTCCCCGGTCGCCACAACTTTCAAGTATTTTTGAGCATATTGATGAGCAATATTTTGTTTTAATTGAACTTCACTCACAGCCTGCTGTACTTTTTCTCTTGATAATAATGGACGATAAAGAGATAATTCTTTCTCTGCAGCGACTTTGTCCCTTTTCAGTGTGCTTAACGTTGAACCCTGATATATTAAAGTGCCCAGGCAAATCGCCAGAGCTGCCAGGAAGGCCACTAAAGCGATCCGGTCAATTTTCCGTGAATTATTTTCTTTATTCTTTTCCTGATAAGTGTAAATGGCATTGGGCGTTCTGCTATTATCCGAAAGAGAAAAGCCTAAAGCCGGAGAAATTAACATTCTATCATACAAGCTCAGTGAAGCCGCGGACGAAGATAGATTGTTTTGTTTGAATGCATCAAAAAATTCGGTTTGGGTACTGAGTTGGTCAGTCATATAATTCAGAAAAGATTGATCGATATTTACCGAGGACAAAATATATAATTTTTCGATTTTTTGATTCCCGATCAAAGATGTTTTTAACGTCAAATCCACCTGGCGGGCCAGCCTTTCCCAGACAGGGAAAATCATTTTGATGATTTCTTCTTTGGTGAAATATTTGCACCGGTCGGCATCCTTTAATTTTTCTGATCCGGCACCAATCGTGGAAAGGATTCCTTTCGCTTCCTTATAATCTAGTTTGATTCCATTGGCTTTATCGGAGGCGCACGAAATGATTGCCTCAACCATGCTGCTGCCGCTTCCGGTTTTAATGCCTCTGGTCATGACCAGATTCTCTTTATTGTAAACATCAATGCGGGAAGAATTATCTCCGATATATAAACTGGCAAAGATCTCTTCCGTTGCCGGCATCAATTTGGACCTGAAGATATTCTGAATCGCAAAAGGAACAATGGTGATACCGGCAAGAGCAATGCCCAGGTCAGCAAACAATGATTTAATTCTTTGAACCTCCGTCTTCAAAACCGTGTAAAACATGACGGAATATTTCGTATTTCCCTGTTCAAGGACTTCACCCTGCATCTCAAAGTCAAAAATACGGTTCTCTTCATCAATCAATCCATCTTTTTTTGCCGTCCAGAATATGACCTTCTCCAGTTGTTTTTTTGGCACGCGTGGGATTTTCAGGAAATTAACACTGACGTGATCCGTGGAGATATTCGTCCAAATATCACATTCGGTAACGTTACCGCAAAAATTGATAATGGATGATTTTAAAATATTTTTGAATTCGGAAGACTTGACGGACATCCCTGAATCAAGTTTAACGATTTTTTTATCAATGAGCGAATAATCATGTTCAGAATGTCGGATGGATTTGACCAGGCAGATATATTCTTCACCAAGATCAACACCTACCGTGTATTTTGCTTTACTGGAAAAAATACCGGGAAACGTCAGCTTAAAATTATTTGTTTTATTATGAGAAGGCGGGAAATTGCTCTTTTGACTTAAAGCATGAAAAGATTCTTCATCTTTTCCACGAATGACATTAAGCAGTTTTTCAGTTGAGTTGATGTCTTTCTTAATACTGGACAAGAAAATCTCCTGATTGTGTTTCTATTTATTTTTTTTATTAATAAACTGAAGATTTTTTTCTTATAATGAAATTTCAAAGACTTGTAAACATTTTTTTTACATTTTTTTTACATATTCATTCATTAAAGCTGATGCCAAACAATAATAAAAAAGTTTGATCCTTACAGAACGTCTTGAAGATTCTCCATGATAACGCTTGAACGATCATCATTTTTTTGTTAAAGAGAACCAATTTTAAAGAAGATTTTTTAATTTTACATTCATGATGAACGCCAGAAAAAATATTTATTACTCCATTATTCTGATACTGATTCTGATCTTGTTTTTCCTGATTAATATTTCTTACTCTGTTCCCGATCAGAGCGAATCATCCCCTTCAACCGATTTGTTTAAAACAACCAAAATTCCGGATTCGATCGTATCTATTTCATCCGGTTACGTCATTGTCGTTGATAAAACATACCAGAAGATTTACGTCTTTCATAAGTCCGAACACTTTTCGAAAGTATTTGAAGCACCCTGCTCCACAGGCAAAAACTCCGGATCCAAGCAAATTGCCGGCGATCAAAAAACACCAAACGGCATTTTTTTCGCCACGAAAATCCTGCTCAATCCGGGACCGCCTGAGGTGTACGGTTCCATGGCGTTTCCTCTGGATTATCCGACGTTGACCGATAAGAGAGCGGGGCGCAACGGCAGCAATATCTGGATTCATGGCACGACTGAATCTCTGCTGCCCAAACAATCCAAAGGCTGTGTTGTGTTGAGAGATAATGATCTCAAACGTCTTGCGAACTTTATTTTTCTTAATAAAACCCCTGTTATTATTTCGGAGTCTTTAAATTGGGTACCGCAAGATTATGTCCCCTCCTCCAAAAACGAGCTGGAAAACATATTAACATCATGGAACAAGGCTTTTATTGAAAAGGATATTGAAAAAATAGATTCTCTGTATATGCAGGGAACAGAAATCAAGGGAAAAAGGAGAGAAGAACTCCACGACAAGATTAAGAATTTGAAGCTAATCAACAGACATTTTGTTTTAGAACCGAGAGACATATCCATTCTGCAGGATGGCGATAATGCTGTCATTATTTTTGATCAGATTTTTTCTGTCACCGGCAATAACACTTTTCAGGGATTTTACAATAAGTTAATTTTAGAAAAAATTAATCAAAAATGGTATGTTGTTGACGATGTCACGCCGTCCGGTACAACCGATCCCAAGACGGTACTGGCCAAAAATACACCACAAGAGCGGAAGGAAACCGGTAATATCGATCAGCAGCAAATTCAAAAGGTTGTTAAAAAGTGGCTGATCAGTTGGCAGTCCGGCGATATGGCTGCATACCGCAACTGCTATGCACAAAACTTTCAATCAAAAGATATGAACCTGGATAAATGGATAGACCATAAAACTCAAGTCCGCCAAAACAGCAAAAATATAAAAATCAGTATTGAGAGGTTGAAAATATCCGCCAATGGAGAAAACGCAACTGCCACCTTTATTCAACATTACACCTCGTCAACATTGAAAAGCAAAGGACAGAAATCGTTGCATCTGAAAAAAACAGGGAAAGAATGGAAAATCCACAGAGAGATCATGTGATATAGAGGTCTTTGTCCAAACAATCTGAATAAAAAAAACCGGCAATCGTGAGCCGGTTTTTTTTATTGCTGATAACTTTTCGTTAACGAGCGTCTATGGATAGTTTTTTCATAATGTTTGCTGTGGGTTTTCCGTTTTCATCATAGGACCGGATGCGGTAATATTTCTTCCGCATTTCCTCCAGCGGAACCACTCTGCCTTTCGGATCATTGGTGCGGCCTTCCTTGAGCAGACGACCCGGCAGCGTGTCGTCTTTCACGGTAATGCCTTCGCGCGTGTTCATATAACGTTCCAAGATATGAATGCGTTCCCCTGCTTTGAGGAATTCCGAACGCGACATTTTCAGACCCGTGATGGTTGACCAGAATTTGTGGTAAATGCTGATATCTGCAATCTTGGTCGCTAACGGATATAGATAACCCATGACCATCTTCAGATAGAAAAGACCGTTGTATTTCGTCAGCGGATTTTCCAAAATGTAAGCGAAGGACGTGAATGTACACGTGTGCAAAGAATTCATGGCGCAATAGAAATCTTCAAAGAATTTGACCCAGACATGCTTACCGATGGTGGAATAAGGATCCAGAACATGCACGAAATTTTCCTGGGCCATCACCGTCGAGGAAAGATGACAGGCGCCGCGGTTGGCCACAGCATAATTAAGCCCCATGCCATAGGAACCGCGCGGATCGTAAGCGGCCAACTCCATTCCCTTAACATTGATGGCAAAATCCTCACCGCCATATTTTTTGGACAACGCTCTGGATCCCCTGGCCATTTCCGCACCGAAACCACGGCAAAACGCCGTATCCTCTATCGCCTGGGCCACACCTTCAGGCGAGCCGAATTTCAGATCGGTTTTGACCAGACCCTTTTCACCGGCTTCCATCACCCAGGACAGCGTCCCCCCCATGCTGATCGTATCCATGCCGAATCGGCCGCATAAATCGTTCCATTCGGCCACCTTTACCGGATCGAAGATTTCAAGATTCGAGCCCATGAGTCCGACTGTTTCATATTCCGGAACGGACAAATCCTTGCCGTTGAATTTCCCGGATTTGCCGCATAAGATGGTGCACGGTTTGCAAGTGTGGTGTTTCGTATTGAAATTTTCACTGAAATATTCACCGGTAAGCTTATAGGCGTTATCTGAGGAACCGGAGGTAAAATTGCGCACCGGCATGATACCGGCTAAATTGGTATAATTCACCAGATTATTCGTGCCGAACCGTCTCAAAGCATTGGACGTTACGGCATTGGCATTGATGCGCTTGGTTGCCAACTTTTTAACCTTGTCAAATTTTTCCCTGTCTTTTGCCACAATCTTATAAGCGCCGCCTATCGCGTAAATGGCCTTGAGATTCTTGGCACCCATAACGGCGCCCATACCGCCGCGACCTAAAAATCGTTTCCCTGAAACGATGTTGGCAAAAAGAACCTTGTTTTCGCCGGCCTGTCCAATGGCCACCGCGCCGGCATTTTTGTTTTTCCCGAGCATGTCCTGCGTTTCAAAGGCATCCTTACCCCATAAATGTGAAGCATCCTTAAACTCCACGCCGGATGAGGTCACAACCAGATAAACAGGAACGTCGGATTTCCCTTTGACCAGTATGCCGTCCCATCCGGCTGTTTTCAAACTCATGCCGAAGGGTCCGCCGCATGAGGCGTGATCCATGATACCGGTCAACGGAGATTTGGTTATGCCGGAAAAACGTCCGGAACAGGGAGCGCCGGTTCCCATCAACACCCCGGGCATAAAAGCGAGGATATTATCTTTACCCAAGGGATCAACCCCGGCGGGCATGCGGTCATAGATGAGCTTCAGACCGAGACCTTTGCCGCCCAGATACATCTTTCGTTCATCGTCCTTGACCTGATAAACGGTGTAGGTCTTGGTGTTCAGATCCACTTCTAAAACTTTATTACTGGTCCCTACAATTTCAGGTATGTTTTTGTCTTTTACGTTCGTTGTTTCTTTCTCATTGCTTTCGCTCATAATATTGCCCCTTCCAAATCAAGAGAATATTTTCAATTAATAAGCGGCTTTTAAAACGCCCAAGGCTTCCTCGAAACTCACTTCCACCGGACTGAAGGACAGCGCTCCGTCATTGAGGGCTGTCTTGGCAATACTCTCCAGTTTATCTTCCGTAACACCCGCCTCAGACAGGCGCACAGGCAAGCCGCACAGTTTTTTGAGTTCACTGGTAATATTTTTTATCGTAGCAATAGACTTTGCCGCCCTTTCGGCAGGCGGAGTCTGCACATAGATTTCCGGACCGGCGACGTGCATTAACAGCATTTCAATATATTCCTTGGTTTTTGGCGATTTGCCTGATTTGCCGATATAAAATTCCAACCCATAGGGCAGCAGAATGGAATTCGCGATGCCATGCGGCACATGACACACACCGCCCGTCGCGTGGGCCGCGGCATGAACGATTCCCACCATGGAATTGGAAAAGGCCAGACCGGCCAAAAGAGCCGCATTGGCCATGGCCAGACGGACATCCTGATTCCCGCCATCGGTTACCGCTTTGATGATATTGTTACGGATGAGTTCCATGGCTGCCGACGCGAACGCATCGCTGATCGGATTTTTCTGCGTCCCGATAAACGCTTCTACTGCATGCGTAAAAGCATCCATGCCCGTGGCCGCCGTAATCTTGGGCGGCATACTCATGGTCATGCGGGGATCCAATACCGCAAATTTAGGCAACAGCAGTTCCGAGGTGAATACCATTTTGACATTCTTTTCCGGATTGGCGATCACCGCCACCATCGTGACTTCTGAACCGGTACCCGCCGTTGTAGGAATGACCACAAAAGGCTTCATCGGCTTATTCAGACGGTAATTTCCCATGAATTTAAGCAGATCATCGCTGTCTTCAGTGATGACAATATTAACACCCTTGGCTGTGTCGATGGCCGACCCACCGCCGACGGCAATGATGGAATCGCATTTTTGAGCTCTGTAAATCTCAGCAATCTGATTGACGACGACGTTGGACGAATCCTGTGGAGTTTCATCAAAGACCGCGCCGATGACCGTGTCGGTCCCACCGAAACTATCAACGACATGTTTAATGAGTCCGGCTTGAGCCACGCCTTTGTCGGTAATGATAATGGGCCTTTTGGCGCCCAGACGGCTGAGTTCAAAAGGTATCGTTTCCAAGGCTTTGTATCCGGATATCACCTTGACCGAATTAAAGAATTCATAATATTCAGGTATCACAACATTTTTATTAAAAAACATGGCATTCCCCTCCCGTATATTCCGACTTTATTTGATGGCACCGTATCCTATGTTCACATAGGTAATAACGCGATTGACTAGTTTTTTGAACGTCAGCTTAGGCACTTCCTTGATGTAAAAGCGGGCGATAACATTCGGCAGCAATAGCGTCTGAACAACATTTAGAACCCTTATAACAGACATCGTATAAATAAGACTCCCCCTGACAAATTGTCGGTTATGATAAACGGCATTGGGAACGCTGATGCGGCCTGTCATTACCAGATAGGCAAAGGTAATATTCTTCCAAACCAATTCAACGTCAGCGTAAAAAACTTCCTTTTCGCCCAGATATTGAAACGACCCCTCTTTTTTCAGCATGAGCATGCTCGGACCGCCAATAACCGCCATGCGGAAGGAAAAGGTCTCCGGCCAGCTATCGACCTCCTTCTTCACATCCGGATCAATGCGATAAGCGGTTTGCATTCCCATTCCAATAAAGAAAAAAAACACCCGCGTGACAAGTGTTTCAAACCATTTCTTCTTGGGAACAATTTCCTCGTATTTTTTTGTTGCAATCATATGCACCTCTTCCCGGTTTGTTGTTCATTGGTTAATCATTATCCCGCAAACCGGCGCCACAACGCTGGAATGCGGTTACTCATGCAGAACAATTCATATAAAATTTACCTATTGGTAAATAAAATCGAAAGGAATGTCAATATATTTATTCAATTTTAATCGATATTCTTATATCATTATTTTGATTCATTTACCCGCTGGTAAGAATTGTTGAGATATTTTTACAGAAAAAACAACTTTCGCAACGATCGGGAAGACCGTTCAAATAAAGTTTGAATTTAATTTCAACCCCTTAAAACAATAAAAAATAATCATGACAGATAAGTCGGCTGATCATAAAATGCCCGGCCAATAATTATCTTGACAATATCTGTAATATTTGTTTTATTTTCGACACTTTCCATATTTAAAAAAATAAATTCCACTATAAAGGAAGGCAATAATCATGAAAAAATTATTAATCACCTTATCGCTGATATTTTTATTTTTGGCCTCAACGGTTTTTGCTGAAACGGTGCCCGACATACCTGCAGGGACAGCAGAAGACTATTACAACCGGGGTAATCAATACCGACAGGAAGGGAATCTTGATCAGGCTATCGCTGACTATACTAAAGCTATCGGCGTTTATTCCAAGCACGTTAAAGCTTATTACAATCGTGCCAACGCCTACAGCAAGCAGGGAAAACTCGCAGAAGCCATTGCGGACTATAAAAAAGCGGTCGAAATAAATCCCCAATACACTGAAGCGTACTACAATATGGGCAACGCCTATGAGAAACAGGGCAAACTTGAAGAATCCATTGCCAGTTATACAAAAGCGATCGACGCCAATCCTCAATATGCGGCAGCCTACTGCAACAGGGGAAACGTATATCAGGCTCAGGGGAACTTGCGAAAGGCATTGGATGATTACAACAAAGCCATCGAAATAAATCCCAACTTTGCCGGCGTTTATTCCAACAGAGGAAATGTCTACCAGGCCCAGGGAAATGTTCAGTCGGCCATTGCCGATTACGATAAAGCCATCGAACTGAATCCTAAATTTGCCGGATTCTACGCGAACAGAGGCAATATTTATCAGAACCAGGGCAACCTGCAGCAGGCCATCACTGATTATAACAGCGCCATCGAGAGAGATCCTAATGACAATGCGTCCATTTACAACAGAGGGCTGGCCTATTACGGCATGGATGAATATGATAAATCTCTTGCAGATTATAAAACGGCTATCAGTCAAAATCCCAGTAAGGAAAGTTACGAAAGTTTCATTAAATATTTTCCGGCAAAAAGAGATTCCGATAAAGGAAATATCAGGGATGAAATTGTAAAAACATTTGAAGACAAATTAAACATCGCTGTTGCTGCGACGGCCGTTTCCGCACCGGTCGCCGCGGCCATAGCTGAACCGGCTTTAACAGCAGCGCCGGTCGCGCCTGCCACCCCTGTTGAACGGGTTGTAACAGAAACCGCACCGGTGACTACCACCACACCTGTGGCTAAAGTCGACGAAAAACAGATACAGTTAAAAGACAATAAAAAAGGTATACGGATTTTATTAAACACATGGTGGAAAAGCTGGCAAACGGGTGACATGGAAACTTATCGCACCTGTTATCATGACAAATTCACTTCAAAAAACATGAACCGGGATGAGTGGGTATCATACAAAACCAGTGTACAGAAAAACAGTAAGAATATAAATATCATCATCAGTAATTTAAAAATAACGGTGATTGATGATATGAATGCCAAAGCAATATTTATTCAGTCCTATAGCTCATCTATTTTCAAAGATGAAGGGAAGAAAACTCTGGAGCTGAAAAAAGTAGGCAACGATTGGAAGATATTTAAAGAATTGATGTAATTACAAAAATCGATACATAAAAATATTGATGGACAAATATGACGAATGGCAATTGTTTGAAAAGACAATTGCCATTTTCATTAAAGAACGTAAATCACCATGCAACGGTATCAGAAATGAAAATAAACAAAGAAAAAATAGATAAAGTCAAGGGCTTCCTGGACGAACGTGAGGCAAATTGTCTCTATGAACTGGCGCTGATCGCCGGCAAAAACGGTCCCTGTCTGGAAATCGGCAGCTACTGCGGCAAATCATCTGTTTATCTGGGCACGGCCTGCAGGGAAAATTCCACGGTTCTTTTTTCGATCGATCATCATCGCGGATCCGAGGAACAACAACCGGGTGAAGAATATTTTGATCCCGATCTGCTGGATAAAGAAACCGGCCGGATCGACACGCTCCGGCATTTCCGAAAAACACTTTTTGATTTTGATCTGGACGATACGGTGATCCCCCTGATCGGCAGTTCGGCGACGATCGGCAGGGTATGGGCAACGCCGCTCAGCCTTATTTTTATTGACGGCAGCCACGCCTACGAAGCCGTTTTAAAAGATTACGATATCTGGGCTGAGAAACTTATCAAAGGCGGTTATCTTTTATTTCACGATATCTTTCCCGATCCGGCCAAAGGCGGACAGGCGCCTTATCTGGTTTATCAAAAAGCCGTGGCTTCCGGACACTATGAAGAAAAACCGATGTGTGAATCACTGGGCATTTTGATACGCAGGAAGTAGCTTAAGGAAATGACCAGGACCACTGGCAGCCCTTATCGGAAATATCGGCTTTCAAGTAACCACGTCCCGCAAAATCAAGAATGGTATGTTTCACCACACCGGCATCGGCGCTTGTGCAAGTGATGACCCTGCTGCAAAGTTCTTCCAGGGCGTTTTCCCGAGAACCTTTAAAGACATCCGCTTCAATCAAACCGTTCTTTTCGATGATGTCGTTTTTTAAAAGTTGATAGGTCAGCTTCATCCGCCAGTTCCCCTCAACCTGCATGATATCATCAACAGAACCGATGCCCTGATGATATCTTTGCAGGATCTTATCCCAGTCAGCTTCCATTTCTTTATCGTAATCTGCGCCGAATGCTTTCATTTCCTGCGGAAGTAAAGAAGACGTTTTCACGATGGCGTCATTGGCGTCGTAAAGATTCCAGTTGTCGGTTAAAATTTCCAGATCATAATCCTGAATCTTTTCCCGGACGGTTGTTCCGGGGAAAGGCGCCAGAAAATGATACCCGTAAAGCGCCTTCATGCTTTTCGCGAATTGATCGGTTTCCCGTAACGTCTCCATTGTTTCTCCCGGCAGACCGATAATAAAAGAGGCGTGCGCAATCAAACC
The DNA here is from genome assembly GCA_018056685.1 of Smithella sp. Taxonomy (GTDB): domain Bacteria; phylum Desulfobacterota; class Syntrophia; order Syntrophales; family Smithellaceae; genus Smithella. The sequence continues at coordinate 62,788 of JAGPFC010000012.1, read as the reverse complement.
CGCCTCCTGGCACATTTTAACCGCGGCATGCACCTGTTCCAGCTTAATCCCTTTTTTGATTCTCTTGAGCATCTCGGCATTGCCGGTTTCCACGCCGAAGCTGACACTGTCGCAGCCGGCGTCAGCCATCAGCTCAAAGACCTCCCGGCTGACCGTGTCCACGCGGGCGAAAGCGCTCCACGGAAACTTTAAAGAACGTTCTTTGATGCCCGTGCAGATTTCTTTTACACGCTCTTTATCGGTAGTGAACAGATCGTCGGCAATGTTAATGCGGTCAAAGCCGTAGTTGAGAATTTGCTCTATTTCGTCCACGACAAGCCTGGGATTTCTCTTGCGCACTTTGGAACCGACCATTTTGCGTCCCAGACAAAAAATACACGAATAGGGACAGCCCCGGCCGGTGATGAGACTCACAGGAAAGCCCAGCGCGCGGTAGCGGGAAATCGGCAGCAAATGGCGCGCTGGTAATGGAATTCGATCGATATCGGTAATGAAATCCCTTTTGCCGGTAATGATAATTTCACCGTCTCTGCGAAAAGCGATGCCACGAATGTCACGCCATTTGTCCGGCTGTTTCATGAGGGGCGTCAGATCGGCAATGGTATCCTCCCCTTCTCCGATGACAATGAGATCGATCTCCGAATATTTTCTCAGTGTGTCCGCCGCCGTAAAAGACACATGCGGACCGCCCATCATGGTGATGATGTCCGGATTGTAATTTTTAACATCGCGAAGAATCTGCTGTGCGCCGTAAAAATTCATCGTCACGGACGTTGCGCCGACAGCATCGGGCTGAAAAGCAGCCAGTTCTTTTTCCAGTTTCTCTTTCGAGTACGCGGAAACAATGTAGTCGAATATCTTCACATCCGCTCCGGCGGCGGCAAAGGCTGCCGCAACATACGTTACCCCCAGCGGCGGCGATGGCATTTCTTCGAGTGGATAAGGTGGAGCGATAACAGCAATACGCATTTTTAATCTCCCTGACGCGGCAACAGCATTGACCGGAGCCAGCCGGCGATGGTGTTGCCTTTCATTAACGCGCGATCAATCAATTCAAAATCTTTAGCCAGTTGAGCGGGATTGGAAAGCCAGTCTTTTCTGGTTCTCATCGGTTTTGACGGATCCAGATATTTGATCACCGTGGCGGGATTGCCGGCGGCAATCGCATTGGCGGGAATGTCTTTCACGACAATCGATCCGGCGCCGATAACGGCATTATCTCCGATCGTCACGCCCTTGCTGACAATGGCGCTGTCGCCAATCCAGACATTATTGCCGATGGTCACGGCCTGCGTGTTCCCCACGGGCATACTGCGATCATACAAACCATGCCAGTCGGCATCGCCGATGCTGACACTCTGGGCCGTCATGCAACCATCCCCCATGGTGACCGACGTCGCCGACATGATCCGCGTGCCCGGACAAATCAGACAATATTTTCCTATTTCAATTTTGCCCTGCCCCATCCAGACCGGCCAGACGGTAAACCGGACATTTCTGTCCGCCGTCGCAATCACCGTTGTATAATCACCCAGCGAAACCGGGCCACCAAAAATCTCCACGTGCCACGGCTTCATAAAAACCAGTCCCCGGCCGAAATACTCACATTGAGGAGCAAGAAAATGACGCGCGTACCATTTCTGATATTTGTTATACCAGTTCTTCACATAATATGGACGATGATCTTTTCTCAAATGCTTCCCTTAATAAACCGGATGATGGAACAGATAATTTTCCGTCAAATAATTTGATGGTGAATAAAAAACAGACTGTTTACAAAAAGATTTTCATTCAAGCAACGACGCCCAGAATTTATGATGAAACAGCTTGGCCGCCGGTGTTATCTCATTCAAAGCATCAAAGGCCATCATGACCGCCGCCGCCGTCCAGCCCGTTTTTTCCTCGGGCCAGATCACGCCATCCGGAAACGTCACACCCATCCAGAAAGATCCGTCGGAAAACCTTTTATCGTTGAGCCAGCTGAAGATGGCCTTTGCGCGGGGAACATCATCAATCGCTGCCAGCGTTAAAATAAATTCCGCCGTTTCCGCCATCGTCACCCAGGGCCGGTCGCTGACGCAGCGCACCCCCCAATCGGGAACAACAAATTTTTCCCACGAGTGGGCGATTCTCTTTTTAGCCTCCGCTCCGGAAACTGCCCCGCATAAGACCGGATAATACCAGTCCATCGAATAACGCGATTTAATCATATTGAACAGGTCCGGCCTGTTGGCAATCGCCGCGCCCAGCGCGTCCTTGGCTTTGTGCCATTTCGGACGTTTTTTGCCCAGAATACCGGCTATGGCCAGCGCGCATTTGAGGCTCATATAGATGGAACTGGAACCGGTGAGCAATGCCATTTTATCAATGGCGCCATGCTTGTTTCTGGCCCAGTAAATCTCGCCGTCCGGTGCCTGTAAATTAACGGCAAACTGAACTCCCCGGGATATGGTAGGCCACATGGTTTTTAAAAACTTTATGTCACGTGTGATCAGATAATGATGAAAAACACCCACGGCCACATAGGCAGAAAAATTAGACTCTTTGCTGGAATTGATAATTTTGCCGTCCTGAATTTCCGACCACCAGCTTCCGTCCGGAAGTTGAGTCTCCGCCAGCCAGTCATAAGCTCTCCGTGCTTCGGCAATACAACCGCCAATGCTCAGCCCCATCGCGCTTTCAACATGATCCCACGGATCCGTTTTGCCGCCGGCCGACCAGGGAATCTCGCCGTTTTCCTTCTGAAGGGACAGGATGAACGAGGCAATCTTATCCAGCGAAATCGGCGCCAATTCTTCCATGATGGAAAGTTTGCATTCCATTCCGATCAACCTTTTTTAAGATAATAAACGATGCTCTTGCCCATGAATGGATTGAGCATTTCTTCCAGCATTCTGACCGACCGCGGTTTTTTCATGATGTCCCATTCCAGAAATTTCCGGTACGCTCTGACCAGCGGATGTTCTTCATTTTTCAAACCCACCAGACACTTCAACCACCAGTAAGGGGCGTGAAGCGCGTGTTTGTAATTAATTTTCCAGCACCGGAATCCCTGCCCGGTCAGCATCTGATAAAGCTGTTTTTTCCTGTAGATGCGGATATGACCGCCTTCCTCATTATGATAGGCGTGAGAAATCAACCAGCAGATTCGTTCCGCAAAATACCGCGGAACACTGACCGCAAGTGTTCCGTTCGGTTTTAATATTCTGTCGAGCTCCCGAATGGCGTTTTGATGATCGGGAATATGTTCCAGAACTTCCGAACAGATAACGCAGTCAAACGAAGCATCCGCAAAGGGTAATTTGTTGATATCGGCAATGGACACAAGATAATCTTTGGTCAGCGCGTCAGGCTGCGTCTCCAATGATTTTGATGTTTCTCGCAAAGCCCAGGTGTTTTTATCAATACCGTAAATTTTCAAGTCCGGAATCCTGGCCAGATGGCGCAGATGTCGGCCCAGGCCGCAACCGGCATCCAGTACAACATCACCGGGTTTTAAATTCAGTTTGTTAATTTCTACGGTAATCATCAATCGCCTCTCTGTAAACATCCACCATGTCCCTGGCCGCTTTTGACCAGTTAAAGATTGCATCAACTCTCGCTATGCCCGCCTGTGCCATTTTCTTTCGCTGATCCGGATGATTGAACAGGAATGTGATCTCTCTGGCCAAGGATGCGGCATCGGCCGGTGGAACAATAATTCCCGCGTCACCGACCACTTCCGGCAAAGCGCCACCGCTGGTGCTGATCAGCGGGACACCACAAGCCATCGCTTCTGCCGCCGGCAGCCCGAAACCTTCATACAAAGAAGGAACTACGGCTACTGTGGCATTCGAATAATAACCGGCAAATTCTTCATTATCGATTCGTCCTGTAAAATGAACAATATCTTCGATGCCCAAATCGGTAACAAGTTTTTTAATGATACCGTTCTTCTTGGGCTCGCCGATAACCGTTAATTTGACCGGTTGTTTCTTTCTGATCAGATCCACAGCTTCTAGCAGATAGCGTAAACCTTTAAGCGGCGTATCCGCGCTGTTAGTCACGATGATGGAATTCTCCGGGCGCGATGGATTGTGAACAGGGTAAAAGAATTCCTTGTTAATGCCATTGGGAACAACCCGGAATTTGGACAAATGAATGGAAAACTCCTGGGCAATGTCTATTTTGGAACATTCCGACACGGTCACAATATGGGATAATTGCCGGGCAACTTCCTTCTGCATCCGGATAAAGGAATACCATCGCTTAATCTTGTTGATTTTCTTTTTGGTCGTCGCCGATTTGAATTCCTCCTGCCGGTCCACGGTGATGGGGTGGTGAATGGTGGCTATCGTGGGAACAACCCTCTCGGCTATTTTTCCGATGCCGTAAGCGAGACACTGATTGTCGTGCACAATGTCATATTTATTTTTATGTCTCTGCAGATAATTATATGCGCGGACGCCAAACGTATACGGTTCAGGAAACCTGCCGGCGCACATATTCAGAAATTCGTACATATTGAGTGGATTGGCCAGAGCGCTGATTTTCTTTACGCGAAACGGTTTCTCCGCATTATAAAGATCAAGACTGGGCAGTTTGTGCAGACGCACCGGGGGATCAAGATGAGGATACGGCGGTCCGGACAAAACATCCACCTCATGACCAAGATCACTCAATGCCTTGCTCAAATGCTTAATGTAAACACCCTGTCCGCCACAATTGGGATTGCCCCGATAGGTTAATAGACAAATTTTCAGAGGTTGTGATTTGGATTTGCTTTTCATACTGATAAGTTCCTGATTATGTTTTGTGAATTTTCCAGCATGGCTGATATTTCATCATGGCTCAGCCCGGCGCCCCGCGCAATTTTTTTTGCTCTTTCCATGCCGACAAAATCAGCCGGTGCGTGAGCATCGTTATTCAGGACCAGTCGGGCCTTGAATTTTCTGGCTACCTGCGCAACGTGTCCGTTGGTGAAACTGTGTCCCCTGCGTGTTGTGATCTCGAGATAAATTCCCCGCTCCGCAGCCAGACGCGCTTCTTCTTCCGTCAGAAGTCCGGGGTGCGCCAGAATATCGATAGATGACCGGAGAGCGGCCATGTTTGTACCGGCAGGAACCGGCTCAACAATGGTTTCCCCGTGAACAATGACAATTTTTGCCCCCAGTTTTCTTGCTTCATCAGCCAGATCGGTTATTTGCGCGGGAGCGACATGGGTAATTTCCACGCCGGGGAACGTCTGAACGTTGCCGGCTTGAGTTATCTGTGCACAGACTCTGATTATCCGGGGAATAATAAAATCAATATTGGAATGATCGATATGATCCGTAATGGCTAAAAACTTATAACCGGCGGCAAAGGCGCGCTGCGCCAGCTCCGCCGGCACCAATTCCCCATCACTGAAGATAGAATGAGTATGAAGATCTATCAATTAAAACATCCTGACGATAAATTGTACCGGTTTATCAAAATCATAAACTTGACGTTGACTTAGCAAATTTAAAACCGTGAGTCAACAAGGATGTGCAAATCTGAAAAGATCCGATTATGCCCGTTTTTTCTTCAGCAGCAGAAAGGTTGCCGAAACACGACAGACATTTTTCTCTTTATTATCGGTAACTAAGCAGTCTCCAATCACCAGACTCTGTCCTTTTTTAAAAACCGTCGCGGTGGCAATCAGTTCCCCGTCACTGACACCGGCCAAAAAATTACTTTTCAGTTCTATCGTGGTCAAACCTTCTTCGGGACTCAATTGAGTCATGATCGCATGAGCGATGGTTTCATCAGCCAGCGCAACAATCAGGCCACCCTGCATGGATTTCGCCCCCTGCAAATATTCAGGACGCACCGGCATCCGAAAACGGGCGTAGCCGTCTTTTATCTCATCCAGGGTTACTCCCAGAAAATCCAGGAAGGGGTTTAGCCCCTTCTGACCGTTTCTTAATTTTTCCAGATAAACATCGTAATTAAAAATAACGTTTCCCTCAGACAAATGATTTATAATCCATGCAATTTATTTTTACAAATTATCCAATTTTCTTCAATGATTGATGATGAAGCTATTCAAATGCTGTTCCAGCCACTTGAGGATTGTTTCGGCAATAACCCTGTGACCGTGTTCATTCGGATACCGGCAATCTTGCAGTACCAGATCCCTGCTGCATAAATGATGTTCTTCCAGGTAACCGGCCCAGTAATGGTGCACCGGAATTAAACCGCATTCAAGGTCTGAAGCTACAATGCGTAGAGATTTGTAGAAGATATGGACGGCTTCCATATCGTAAGGATTATCAAACGTATGAGCGGTCGCTAAAAAGATTTCCGGATGAAAACGAAGGCGCGCCAACCGCATAAGCTGGACAATATTTTCCTGAAATTCAGAACGGTAAACATATTCAAAAGCATCATCAACGCCGAAATGAACCACCAGGATATCCGGCCTGAAACGACCGATATCTTCCTGAAATGTCTCGATGCCTTCGAAAGAGGTCTCTCTGTACCGGGAACGGTTTATAACGTCGATTCCTTTATCGCGCAGCAAATTTTGAAGAATATCTACATAACCTTTGTTTACGCCATAACCGGCGGCGATGCTTCCACCACGGATGAGCAGTTTCATGGAACAAGTTCTCAAAATAATTTAATGACCGAGAAAGGTCTTAATTTGTTTGATTTCTTCCATCAGCTTCTCAAAGCCGGGAATGGTTAAAGACTGGGGCCCGTCGGAAAGCGCCTTTTCCGGGTCGGGATGAACCTCGATCATAATCCCGTGCGCACCGGCCACCAGCGCCGCTTTCGCCATGGGCGGCACCAGACTGCGCTTGCCGGTGGCGTGTGACGGATCCACGACAATGGGAAGATGGGATAATTCTTTGATTATGGGAATGACAGACAAATCCAGCGTATTGCGGGTGGCCGTCTCATAGGTCCGAATGCCCCTTTCGCAAAGAATGACCTGCGAATTTCCTTCGGCAAGAATATACTCGGCTGCCGCCAGAAATTCTTCAATGGTGGCGCTGAGACCCCTTTTGAGAAAGACCGGTTTCCGGATGCGTCCCACTTCCCGGAGAAGATCGAAATTCTGCATATTGCGGGCGCCGACCTGAAGCACATCCACATAACCCGCCACCAGTTCCACGTTTTCGGATGTCATAACTTCTGAAACAATCGGCAGGCCGGTTTCCCTTTTGGCCAGTGCTAAAAGTTTCAGTCCTTCTTCCTTCAATCCCTGAAAGGTATAGGGACCGGTTCGGGGTTTAAAAGCACCGCCGCGCAGCATTTCGGCGCCGGCCGCTTTGACCGCTCTGGCCGTCTTGATAATCTGATTTTCGCTTTCCACCGCGCAAGGCCCTGCAATGATCACCGGGCTTTTCCCTTCGCCGATTTCCACAGGGCCAATTTTGATGATCGTCGGACGCGGGTGAAAATCCCTCGACACCATTTTGTACGGTTTCGAAACATGGATAACATCCTTCACACCAGGAAGATCACGGATGGCAACATCATCCACATATCCTTTGTTCCCCAGGACGCCGATTGCCGTCCTCTCACTGCCGGGAATGGACGACGCCTGCAAACCCATTTTCTCCACCGCTGTAATCACAGCGCCGATTTGTTTGGACGTGGCATTGCGATGCATGACAATCAACATGAACCTATGATCTCCTTGTCACTGTTGAGCTTTCAAAAGCCCAAAAGATTTATCGTTCCTCAGATGAGGTTTTAGGATTTTTACCATAGATTCAATCAGAGTTCAGCTGTTTTTTGATGAGAGACAAATTTTTATTTGCCTTGGGGAATGACGTGAACGGAAGTCGCCTTAAATGACGTGATGACGGATATTCCCTCAGTGATGCCCAAATCCTCATAGGAAGGAATGGTAATGTAAGCGACCAGCGGAAAGCCGCAATCCAGATACAGTTTGTTAAAAAATCCCTGACGGATAATTTTGACCACCTTCGCCTCAAAGACATTGCGTGCGCTGATTTTGTCCTGTCTCCGGCTGGATAAAAAAACATTTTCCGGTCTTAAACAACAGTAAACTCTCTGCCCGATGGAGAAATTGCCAATCGCTTCTATTTCTTTTCCCTGCACCGTAATAATCACATTCCCTTCTGAACATCTTTTTACCGTACCTTCCAGGATGATTTCCGTACCAACAAAATTAGCCACGAATTCCGAATCCGGATGATTGTATATGTCAGCGGTTGTTCCCGATTGCACGATTTTTCCTTGGTGCATGACAATAACGTCCTGCGCTAAACGAAGCGTTTCTTCCCGGTCATGCAGCGCCATCACCGCCGTTATTTTTGTTTCCTCCAGGATATGACGCAGATCTTCCATAAGACCTTCTCTCGTTGGTGGATCGAGAGAGCTAAAGGCCTCATCCATCATGATCAATTCCGGTTTCAAGGCAAATGCCCGGGCCAGTGAGACCCTTTTGGCTTCTCCTCCCGAAAGTGTTTTGGCCGAGCGCTTCGCCAGAGAAGTGATCCCGAAGTATTCGAGTGACTCATTAACACCCTTGTCAATTTCACTGCCCGTCAGATGCCGGAATTTCAAACCCAAGGCTATATTCTTATAAACGGACGTACTGAGCAGTAACGGTTCCTGGAAAACAACAGAAATTTTTCGGCGCATATCCGAGCGGCTGGCACGGCTATCCACGGGATTTCCCTGATAGTAAATCTTTCCGCGATCCGGTTTTAATAAACCCGCCATGGTTAAAAGCAGCGTTGATTTTCCCGCGCCATTGGGCCCGATAAGAGCCAGCACTCTTCCCTGCTGAACGTGCAGTTCAGGGATGTCCAGCACGGTCGTTCCGCCACGACGTAAGACAATGTTTTCAATTTTCATGAGAGATTCGGATTTCATCGTGGATGCTGCCTTTGCTGTATTTGCGTAAGCAGCGCATTGATCGTGAAAGCAACGAGCAACAGGATAATCCCCAGCGCGATGGCAATATCAAAATTCCCCTTGCCGGTTTCCATGACCGTGGCGGTGGTCAGCACGCGTGAATATCCTTTGATATTTCCGCCGACCATAATGGAAGCGCCGATTTCGGAAATAACGCCTCCGAAGCCGGCCATGACCGCTGCCAGAAGAGGCAGTCTTGCTTCTTTAATTAATACCCAGACCATCTGCAAACGGCTTGCGCCCAGAGATAAAATCTGCAGACGGAGATTCGGCGGAAGGTTTTGTATGGCCGCCAGCGATATTCCCATAACAATCGGCGTGGCGATGATGGCCTGCGCGACAATCATGGCATAAGGCGTGTAGAGAATTTCCAGGAAGCCGAACGGACCGCTGCGCCAGATCATCATGGTAACGAAAAGACCAACGACAACAGGCGGCAGTCCCATTCCCGTATTGATTAAACTGATAACGAGTCTTTTGCCGTAAAAATTATTTAAAGCAACAGCCGTCCCGATGGAAACTCCGATGAAAAGACTGATGAACGTGGCTGTCCCTGATATCTTCAAAGACAGCCACGTTATACCCAATACCTCGGGATCAAAAGTAACAATTAACTCAAAAGCTTTAATGATCCCCTGAACAATTAATTCCACTTAAAAAACCCTGTGCCTTCACACAAATTATTTTCCTAAATCTTCCACTTTCTTGCCGGCATCCGGAAAGAACAACGGAGAACCGTATTTGTCAACTCCAAAGGTCTTGATAATTTCCTGTGTCTTCTTGGAGACCATGAAATCGGCAAAAGCTTTGGCGCCGGCGGCATTGGCTTTCGGCCATTTGGCGCTGTTGACTTCAATCACATGATAGATGTTCAGCAAGGCCGCATCGCCTTCCACTAAAATATCCAGGCCCAGATTTTTCTTGAGCGACAAATAGGTCCCGCGGTCAGCCAGCGTGTAACCTTTTTTCTCCGCGGCAACACTTAACGTCTGTCCCATGCCCAAGCCTGTTTCCTGATACCATTTCTGTCCGGCGGGAGTGATTGCCGCTTTCTTCCACAATGTTTTTTCTTTGGCATGCGTTCCGGAATTATCGCCTCGTGACAAAAACAGGCTTTCTGTCTGGGCAATCAGTTTCATCGCTTCCGCCGATGATTTTACCCTCTTAATCTTGGCCGGGTCAACGCCGGGGCCAACGATAATAAAGTCATTATGCATAACCAGACGGCGATTGATGCCAAAGCCATCTTCGATAAATTTCTTTTCGGCATCCGGTGAATGAACCAGCATGACATCCGCCTCGCCTTTTTCGCCCATCTTCATGGCCTGCCCGGAACCCACCGCGATGGTTTTCACAAAATATCCGGTCTGTTTCTCAAAAATGGGAATCAGTTTATCAAGCAGGCCTGTATCCTGCGTGCTGGTGGTTGTCGCCAGAATAATATTTTTCTGCTTGGGTGCGGCCTTGGCTGCAAAAACGCTGGATGCTCCAAAAGCAAAAAGCAACGCCCCGATCATCAACGTCATGATAACTTTACTGTTTCTGAAAAATTTCATAATCTTTCTCCTTTATATTAAAATATTCAATTATTTTTTCCGGGCTTTCTGCCATTCCACAGAATTGGGAAAGAAAAGCGGTGAACCGTATTTGTCCTTGCCGAAATCACGAATGATTAACTGGCCTTTTTTCGGCGAGGTCAACCATTTGACGAACGTTTTGGTTTCCCGGGTGTTGACTTTCGCACATTTGGCCTTTTTGACGGGGATCAGAGAAATATAATTCAAAAGCGCCTCGTCCCCTTCCACCAGAATGACCAATTTGATAGTATCTTTCAGCGAGAGATACGTTGCCCGGTCAATCACAGTATAGGCTACTTTTTCATCTGTATATTTTAGTGTCGGAGCGTTACCTTCCGCGCCCTTTTCATAAACGACATACCAGGGACCTTCCGGTTTGCTTACGCCGGCTTTGCTCCAGAGCTCCATTTCCGCCACGTGCGTCCCTGATTTGTCGCCGCGGCTGATAAACAGAGCCTTGCTGAACATAATTTTATTTAACGCTTCCGCGGGTGATTTCATTCCCTTAATGCCTGCCGGATCGGCCGCCGGTCCCACAATGACAAAATCATTATACATCAGGGGAATTCTTTCCGTGCCGAAACCGTCGGCAACGAATTTTTCCTCCAAGGATTTGGCATGAACCATTACCAGATCAATTTCACATTTACGCGCGATATCCAGTGCCGCTCCGGTTCCCGCGCCCACATGACGCACACGAATACCTGTTTCTTTTTCAAACTGATCTTCCAGCGCGCTGACGATGCCCGCATCAATCGGCCCGATCGTGCTGGACAAAAATACAAACTTGCTGCCATCAGCGGCCAATGCCAGAGATGACCAGGCCAAAATCAACAACAATGTCAATTTTCCAATAAACACTCTCATTTTTTCATCCTCCTTACGTTAATTTATGATCGTTAATATTTTGTTATGAATGAAAAATACGCCCAGTGTCTTTAAAATCGTAATGGCCGATTTTACTCACACGGTTTTTAAATTGATCGGATTTCAACGCTTCCATAAAGGTCTGAACAGCCGGCTGGAAGAAAGTGTTCTTATCGAGAATCATATCAAAACGTTCACTGATGATCGGTTGAAAATCCAAGTCCAGTATTTTCGCCACCGCGGCAGAGGCAATGCCGACATCCGCTTCACCGGACGCCAGAGCCAGACCGACTTCGAAATGCGTGTAAACCTCATCCTGGTAACCGTTAATCTCATCACAGGATATGCCTCTTTCTTCCAGTTCATGATCGGCAAGAAGTCTGACGCCTGAACCTTTCTGCCGGTTGATGAAGCGAATCTTTTTATGAATAAGGCTTTCCCATCCTTTGAAAATACCGACCCTGGTTTTCACAACCATAAAACCCACCTGGCGATAAAACATGTTCACGACAACAGGATGCGTGTCAGAACAGTACTGCTTCAAGTAGGGTGTATTGTAAGCTCCCGTTTGCGGATCAAGAAGATGAGAAAAAGCAATGTCCGTCCATCCGGTATTAAGCGCTTGAAGACCGCCTACACTGCCGGTATTGGCTGAAAAAATATTAAAATCAGGATGATCTCTTTTGACGGCTGTCAGCAGCATATCCAGTACCGGATCGTTACTGCCCGCAGCCAGCAGAGCACCTTCCATGCGATTTATTTTTTTTCTGACCTGCTGTAAAGTATCCTGCGCACTGCTTTCAATCCATTCATCGATGAGCTTCTTCGGAAAAATCCATTTGCCGGTAACCCGGGAGCAGGGAATTTTGGAAGCCTTGATGAGCAGATAAACCTGTTTTTCGTGAATATCGAGATACCTGGCAACTTCTTTCGTGTTCATCAATTCACCGGACATAGATTCCCCCTGATCATTATGTGTGACTTAATAAACAATATACCTGCAGATTTCAAGAAAATTTTCTTAAATTATGACATATTCTTACCAATTATAAGAATTTATGAGCCGCTACAATTATATTGACCTTATCCTGCAAATTGGGTATTTACAGAATCAAATTTTATCATCAAGCGATTTGACCGCTGATAAATCATTTGACGTGAAAAAGGAGATTGATAACAATGAGTACGGAAATCAAAGCCCCCATGACCGGTAAAATCATCAGCATTGCTGTGCATACCGGAGACAAGATTAATGCCGATGATGAAGTCATCATCATGGACGCCATGAAAATGGAAATTCCGGTTTATGCTTCCGACGGTGGAACGGTAAAGGAAATAAAAGTTAAAGAAGGCGATTCCGTTAAAACGGATCAAATCCTTATCGTTCTCGAATAAACATCGAATTGGAGGAAGAAATGAGCATCATTTCTTCCTCCTCCAAATTTTATCTTTCGTTTTCTTATGGTGAGGATGCTTTCCTGATAAACGTTTTCATTTAACAAAGGAATCATAAATTCCCATGATCATAATGCCGGCAATCAACAGCGGAACAACATACCGGATAAGAACGCGCCACAATTTGCCCACCGACAAACCCGTTTTCCCTCTGTTCGCTTCAGCGATAGCTTGATCCGTGCCCCAGACATACCCGGTAAAAATCGCCGCAAAAAAACCACCAACCGGCAGGAAAACGGAATTGGCAAACCAGTCATACGTATCCAGAATATCCGTGCCGAGCCCCGGAAAGGAAACACCGCTGAGGACATTGTATCCCAGAGCGGCCGGAAGACCAACAATGAACATGATCAGTCCCATGAGTGTCGCCGCTTTTTTTCTCGGCCAGCCCTTTTCATCAATCAGCCAGGCCGTTACCACTTCCAGAAGAGATATTGACGACGTTAAAGCCGCAATGGCCAATAAAATGAAAAATAAAATACCGAAAAATAAACCCAGAGGCATTTGCGCAAACACAGCCGGCAATGTGATGAAAACAAGACCAGGACCCGCGCCCGGTTGAAATCCTAAAGCAAAAACAGCGGGAAAAATGGCGAAGCCCGCCATGAGCGCAACCATGGTGTCCAATCCGACCACCCACGCGGTACTGGACGGAATTTCATCATGATCTTTGAGATAACTTCCGTAGGTAATGAAAACTCCCATGCCCAGACTGAGAGAGAAAAACGCTTGAGACAGTGCAGCCAGGACGGTCCGCGCGGAAACCTCACTGAAATCAGGATTCAGGTAATAAGCAAGACCGGCTGAAGCGCCGGGCAGAGTAACAGATCGTATAATCAAAACGATCATGATCAGGAATAAGATGGGCATGAGAATCAACGACCAGCGCTGGATGCCGTTGACCACGCCGGCGGCAATAATGCCGATGGTCAGGATCATAAAGACAGCCGCCCAGATAATGGGCTCCCAGAGGCTGGTAATGTGACCTTTAAAAACGGCTTCATGGTTGATCCCGGGGGTGCCGACCGCGATAACGACTTTGTAAATATATGCAAGCGACCAGCCCGCCACGACAATATAATAAGAGAGAATAATGAATCCGGTAAAAACGCCCAGTGCGCCGACCAGCCACCAGGGACTTTTCGGAGCGAGCGCCTTGAACGCGCCAACGGGATCGCGCTGGGAAGCACGACCCAATACCGTTTCATTGACCATCAGAGGATACCCAAGTAAAAATACGGCCATCAGATAAATCACAATAAACGCTGCTCCGCCGTTTTCTCCTGTCATGTAGGGGAAGCGCCAGATATTGCCCAGCCCTATGGCTGATCCTGCCGCCGCCAGAATAAATCCGACGCGACTCGCCCAATGTTCCCGATGATTTTTTAGACCACTCATCTCATTCCCCCTTTATGATTCCCACCATAGCCGTAGAAGCATTTTCCGACGTCATCATACTACACAAAACTTACGACTGCCTAGCCTTATACTTTTCTCGAGCCAGAAAATCAATTTTTTGTTTCTGAATATGTAACAAAAACAGAAGCATAATATTTGACAGAAAAGCACAAATAAAATATAAAATAGCGAACGGATTAATCTATGCAACTGGAAAATGATTTATACGCCATCGATAAAACACTGCTGGTCAAAGCCGGTGAGGTCATTCACCGCAATACGTTGAAGCATATCGCGTCATTATCGGGAAAACAAGCTTACAAGCCGATAAAAGATACCTGGCTGATGAAAGATTTAATCCAGACGTTTCAGGATCAGCGTTATGTCAATATTTTATACCCACCGGAAATCAGCAAAAAGGTCATTCAGGCCATCAAGCGTCTAAAAATTCCTGAGAATATATTTCTGGAACTCGCTTTCATGAAAAAAAAATCGCCCTATACCTATCATCACATTTTAATCATCGCCATTGTTACAGCCAAGCTATCACTGGATCGATCAATCAGGTATGTTTTTGAAACGGAAATGGCCATCATTCTGAGCCTTTTTCACGATCTCGGCAAATCACGTATTCCCAACAACATCCTGGACAAGAAAACGCCTTTGACGATTCAAGAAAGAAAAATACTCAGCACGCATCCATTGATAGGATACATACTCCTGCATTACTACTTTGGCAGCAGTCATCAAAATTTTGATTTTTCTTCTTATCAGCATCACGAAAGGCTCGACGGTTCCGGCTATCCACTTGGAATTAAGAGAATAAACAAGTATGCTCAGTTGATCGGTGTCGTTGACACGCTGGATGCGTTGATATCTGACCGCCCTTACAGAAGCAGACCCTACTCGCTCCGGGCGGCAATAGATTTTCTGCTGGATGAGTCAGAGAAAGGAAAATTTAACAAGAGAATGGTACGCACATTAATTATTTATTCCCGCCGTGAAGCTCCCGGCGCCAAAATTGTCATCGGTGAAAAAGGGCGCGACAAAGTTCCTGAAAAAAATTCTTACGGTAAAACGGCTAAATCATAAAACAGTTGCGCCGTCTTGAAACATGCCGAACGGCTGGATGAAATCAGACGTGATTTTTATTGATACCGATTTAAAAATATCGGGAAACGATTTTCTTCCGATAATTTTTTTATCCTCGCGTCGACTGTAAAGTCATTTTAGATTCCAGCCAGCGCTTGATGCGATTGGCATCTCCAATTCGCGTCATTTTTCCCTGTGAATCAAGCAACACGATCAGCAAAGGTCGCTCCGCTACATTCGCCTGCATCACCAGACAACGGCCGGCATCATCCGTGTATCCGGTCTTGGAAAGGCCTATCTGCCATCGGGAATTCTTGACCAGTTGATTGGTATTATGAAATTCCAATGTCCGCCAGCCTGTATTGATAACAGCTTTCTTGCAAGTCGTAAATTCGCAAATAAGACCGTAATGATATGCTTTATTAACTAAACGTGCCAGGTCGCTGGCCGACGATACATTACCGCTGGAGAGGCCGGAAGTATCCTGAAAGTGCGTATCGAAAAGACCCAGCGAACGTGCTTTTTTATTCATTGCCTCGACACATGCTTGAAAACCGCCCGGATAAGTTCTGCCCAGAGCATGCGCACAACGATTATCGGAAGACATCAAAGCCAGCAGCAACGCTTCTCTGCGCGTCAGAAACGTACCGACAGGAATACGGGAACGGGAATGCAGAAGCGTATCAATATCCTGTTCCTCTATCCTCAATGATTCTTCCAGATTCACGTTGGCATCAAGTATCACCATGGCCGTCATCAGTTTTGTTATGGATGCTATCGGCAATACGGCCCGGACCTTTTTTTGAATCAAAAATTCACCGGTTCGCTGATCTTCCACTAAAGCTACAGCCGATCCTAAAATAAGATTACCGGTATTTGTTTTATGATGAACACTTGCGTGTTTCTTGTGACGAATACTCGCCTGTTTCTTTTGATGAACCGTTGTATGTTTTTTTTGATGAACAACGAAATGTTTTTTATATTGTTTTCGATGATGAGATGATTTTTTTGTGGATTTTGAAAAGCCGTTGGATAGAGGAAACAACAAAATAGCCATGCATAATATTACGATTAAAAAAGTCTTATTGTACTTACTCCCCATTATTTCTCCGTTATGTTAAAAAATGAATCAACATTTTAATCATTGAAATTTGAAGTTATTTTACATAATTTTTTTTCATTAGTCAAATTCAGTTTATAAAATTTCATAATTTTCCGACAATCATTTTTTTCAGACGTGATATCCATGACGCGATTGCCTGCCGAAACAACACTGGCATTCCCGGACGCTGTGTATTATAGTATCCGTGAATTTAAAAATCACAACGAGGCCTGAATGAAACAGATTTTGATTTTTATATTGAATATCATTTTCTCCATTTTTGTATTGCAACACGTCTGCTCAGCCCAATCTGTCGATTTGCGCATTCTTTATCTGAATGACTTTCACGGTTTTGCCGCACCTCATCAGACCGCGGGCAATCAGGAAAAACTGGGTGGTATCGCTTTTCTTGCCGCAGAAGCCAATCGCCTGCGGCAAGATCGCCCGGCGCTGCTGCTAGCGGCGGGGGATATGCTTCAGGGTAATCCCTGGGCAAATCTTTTCGAAGGAAAATCGACCATTGAAATCATGAACCGGATGGAATTTTCTGCCATGACAACGGGTAATCATGAATTCGACTACGGACAGGATGTGCTTCAAAAAAGAATTCATGATGCCCGCTTTCCCTTTCTGGCCGCCAATATTCAGGGGTTAACCGGTATACAATCATATGTGATAAAAGAAATAGCCGGATTAAAGGTTGCCATAATCGGACTAACCACCGAAGATACTCCGGTAACAACCCATCCCAAAAACGTCAAGGGTCTGAAATTTTTGCCGGCAACAGAAACAGCTAAAAGAACCATAAACGAATTACGCAACCAGTCTGATTTGGTGATTGTCCTTTCGCATCTCGGTTTACCGGCTGATGTTCAACTGGCCAAAACAGTCACAGGCATTGATCTGATCGTTGGCGGTCATTCCCACACCCGGGTTGAAAAACCGATGAAAATTGAAGATACGCTCATTGTGCAGGCCTGGGAACATGGCAAAGTTCTGGGTGTCCTGGATTTAACCATTCAGGATAAAAAAATTCTTCACTATGATGGCCGATTGTCTTTAATAAAACCGGATAAAAATAAAGTGGCTCCGTTGATACTGGAAATCGTCAACGGTTATCAAAAGCAAACCGACGCCATTTTAGGTGAAGTCATGGGTATAGCGCTGGTAGATCTCCAGGGAAAAAATTCAAGATTTCAGGAAACCAATTTAGGAAATCTGATTGCTGATATTCTTAGAGAAGAAACCAAAGCTGATCTGGCCATCCTGAACGGCGGGGGCATCCGGTCCGATATCTTAAAAGGCGACATCCGGATGAAGGATCTGTTCGCGGTTCTGCCTTTCACCAATCATCCGGTCATCCTGAAGGTCAGCGGACAGGACATCAAAGATATATTCGAATACGGTGTCTCCGATCCGGATCAAACGGGAGGTCGGTTTCCTCAGGTATCCGGCATTACCGTTTCCTTCAATCCGGCTCATCCTGCCGGTCGAAAAGTTACCGGTATAAAAATCGGCAATCACGATCTGCTTATGGATGCTTATTATACACTCGTCACGAATGATTTTTTAGCTGCCGGTGGTGATGGATATACCATTTTCAAAAAGATCATGGAAAATAAAGATAAGGATTCGGCCCAGAGCAGCCGGGTTATCCTGTTTGACTCCGGCCGGGACATCCGTGACATGGTCAGTGATTACATCAAAGGGGAAAAAATGATTTCCGCGAAAGTGGAAGGCCGAATCCAGAAGGAGAAATAAATATGCGCATCTGGCTGAATGAACAACCACTCGATCTTATCACCGGCATGAAAATCCGCGATGCTTTAATTCAGGCCGATCTTTTTCAGGACATTGAAAAAGGAAGCAGGGTTTTTGATGAATGGGGCAACGAAGTCGGTTTAGACGGAGCCTTGCAGGATGGATGTCGCTATACGTTGAAAAAAACCGATTAATCAAGAAAACGGCATCCTGAAATTTCCAGAATGCCGTTTTTTCTAAATAACGTTTACACTGAGTGTTCTGCTTATTTTCAATCCTATGCTTTAATAGACAGGTGGAATATGCTGATTGACTTCATCTCTATCCATCTTTCCTTTTTCATCTTTTTTCAAATATTCCTTCATCTTTTTTTCTTTCTCTTTCTGCTCTCGTTTTTCATGCTGCTGCCTGAAGCGTTCTTCTTTTTGTCTTAGCTTTTCTTCCTGCGCCCGATTTTTCATTTCCAGTTTATCACGTTCTTCCTGCTCCTTGAGTCGATACTTTTGTGCACGCAATTCCTGTTCCTGCCTCGAGCGATCCTCTTTCTGTCTCAGCTTCTCCTGATGTTTGAGCCTTTCCTGCTCCTGTCTATAACGTTCATTCTGCTCCTTTTGTCGATACTTCTGTTCTTGCAGTTCCTGTTCGTATCTTAAGCGTTCCTCTTTCTGTCTCAGCTTCTCCTGCTGTTCTCGCATTTCCTGTTCCTGTCTGAAGCGCTTTTCCTGCTCCTTCTGTATCTCTTTCTGCTTGCGGCGTTCCAGTTTATAGTAGGTGTCGGGGTGCACAATATGATGATTCTTCTCTAATTTTTTACGATGTTCAAAGAATTCCGGACCGCGAACCCTGTAATTCGGTCTGTTTGATCTGATGTCCTGCGTCGAAATTCTTCTTCCATGATCATACCACCGTTCACGATGATGGCGATGGCCACCTTTCCAGAAAACAATATCCACATATCCGTTGTCTATCTCATAGGTGAAATAGTCGAAGGCAAATGTCACGGATATCGGTGGTGGATAGTAAACGGGTTCACCATAGACTATCGGAACATCCACATAATCATCATAACCATAACCATAGTCATCGTAACCGTACTGATCACCATAGCCATATGTGCCTTCATAGCCGGGTGAGGTTGTATCGACCGGCACCGGTACAGGCACACACGCCGAAACGGCAAAAACAGATATGACAAACAATAAAATTCTTATCTTTTTCAACATCAGTCAATCCTCCTTATAACCGGAAACGTTGCAATCGGTTTGTCTGTTTTTAATACATTTTTTCATCATCAAACTCTTCACTTACTATTCTTACGATTTCCATCTTCCACGAGTTCCTGCAGAATATCCTGCAAATACGGACGGTCACGGTGTCCTGTATATTTAGCCGGAAATTTGATCAACCGGAGTTCCGCATATTTTATAATGCCACCGGCCTTAAGGTCTTCGTAATCCTTAATCAGCCGTTTATCGAGACGGTCACGGAAAACATTTAAATCCTTCGTCGCAACGTACTTGGTCAGGACAACGCCCACGCGCATATCTTTATCGATGATACTGTTATCGATATAGGGCATATCGTAAAATGTAATCAGAAAGGAGGGCGCCTTAAAGCCCTGATCGGAAGCTTTGGTTTTCTGATACTCCAGCGTGATTTCCACCTTGCCGTCATCAATACTTTGCGCTTTAATTTCCACCGGAATCAAATCACCGTTGCCGTTGGCGACGTTTTCATCCTGGATGACCTGCAGATTGCCTTCTTTGTCTTCCATCAGCGTAATACTTTTGACCACGGTGCCCGGCAGTGACGCCAGCGCGTTTAACTGCTTGATGGAAAGATTTCTGCCGATACGTCGCAGTTCGGAACGCATCGCAAAATAATCTTTCTGAGATGAATCGGAATAGGACTGATCGTCATATATTTTAGCAGTCAAATCACTGTCCAGTTCCTCAAAAAGAGGCTTGATATCCACCGTATCGAAATTTCGCGAAAGCACATCCAGAAACATCACCCGCTGTTTGATGAGACGGATATTATCAGGATTGTTGGTGGATGTAATATCTTTACTGAACATCGCCGTAAAGAGCATCTGGAACATATTGGCGCGGATGGAGTTATCCGAACTTTCCCGCTCGGTCATAATCTTGGTATAAACCTCGCGCATCTCGGACGCCTTTGTCATCTGCGCCTGCTGATAACTGTAAACCGAGCCCATAATCGCCACCGTGGCGGCAATCAGCGCCGGCCCCAGCGCCTGCATAATATCCCACAGATCCTTCTTTTTGGGTCGTTCTTCCGGTTGGGGAGATTGATCTTCAGACATCTTCTGAAATCTCCTGAGTTGTTTTATTTTAAAGTGAAGTCACGCCTTGTTTCGCCGGGACCGACAAAGATTTTCCATTCATCTTTCGCGCCGACAACGACAATATAAGAGCCCGGTTTGATGTCCTTGAAAGTGTAGTTTCCTTTTTTATCCGTAGTTACAGGCGCACCAACTGCCGCTCCTTTGTCATCCTTGAGCGTTACTTTTGTTTCCACCGGTTTTCCGGTTTTATCGGACACGATGCCGAAAAGATTGGCCGCGTAAATCGTCGTCGCCGTCAAGATTCCAACGACGATCACTAAAATTGAGATAAATAGTTTGTTCATCATCAACCTCCTTTAAAAGCGGTTTTAATATAGGGATGATCAAATGGTATGTCAATTATTTTTTAGTGACACTCGCTGAGAGCAAACGCGTCGTGCAGCTCAAAGCGTTCGTGGAACTATCCTGGAAGCGCAGCGACGTAGGATAGGGGGTCCCGAATTTCAGAAGCTTTGTAAACTACGTTGTTATTCTTGCCTCGGTTTTCTTAAGCATCGGTAAAAACGCCGTGCGTTTGTTCTCCACTAATTCTACAACCGAACGAACACACTGATGAACGCACTGACCGCAACCGATACATTTTCCGGTGTCCAGTTCCACTTTTTTCTCCACGACCTTTATCGCACGGGTCGGACAATACCTCTCACATTTACCGCAGCCCGTACATTTGGCATTATCGTTGATTTTTGCTTCATAATAGCAATGATAACGCAGGGGAACGACGCCCATATTGTAGGTACGGAAAATACCGCAGCAGTCCCAGCAGCAGTTACACAGACCGATTTGCGGAAGTTTCGTATCATCCATTTCGTGAAACACCGTATGAACGGCTCCGCAATCCCTCGCCTTCTGAATAATGTCAAAAGCTTCTTCTTTGCTGACCTGGCGCATATATCCGAATTTCATGTAGGTCCTGATCCCTTCGCCAAAGCCCATACATCCGATATCGTCAGGCATTTTTAAACGGCAGGGATCATTGATATTGGCAGTCATCTGACGGCACATGCAGGCCTTGAACTGACCGATGATACTTTTCCTGCCGTATTCCATGATCAGATCGTTAATGGAATTTGTCGGATAAATTCTGGAATCCGGAACGGTTATTTTTTCATCAATGATGATGGTGGATTTGCCTTTGGCACTCTTTGATTCTCGAACAATCCCGACACTCTGATTGGATAGTTTCGCGTACTTTCCCATGACATTCATGATATTCCGGAGGGGAAAGACATTATATTTGCGCAAAGAATTAAGAAACGCCATATATCTCTGTGCAAATTCCTTTTCTTCGGGCTTGCCGATCAGATACGAAACCTGACCCTCGAACCAGCCGACCACAAAAGGATGCAGGGTATATTGTTCGTCTGGCGTTTCGGGGTTTTTTATTCCGATAAACGCCTTTTTCTTCAGAGATTCGAAGATGACATTGAATTTTTCGCTGCTCAGGCCACTGAGCGCGGCAGTCTGTTCATACGAGTATAAACCCGTGCCCATCTTCAACAACAGGTTGAGCTCTTCCGGATTGATTACCAGATCCAGCATTTCGAGCACCGGATCCAGCGGGGGCCAGAATCTTTTGTTCTGCCTGTTCATCAGAAGAACGAGCTTTCTGAGATCGCTCTTGCGGTTTCGCAGGGATACTTTATCATGGTTGACCATATCTGATCCTGAAAAGGTTCTGCCGCAGAACACACACCGCCGTTCTTATTACGCGACAGTCAGACCTTTGTCCCGTAAGTATTTTTTCACATCCTGAATCCTCAGCAGGCGGAAATGAAAAACCGAAGCCGCCAGCAGAATGGTCGCGCCGCCTTTCACGACTGCCTCGTAAAAATCTTCCAGCTTGCCTGCGCCACCCGAAGCCACGACCGGCAGCGAAACGGCATCGGCAATCGCTCTAGTAAACGGAATATCATAACCGGCTTTGGTCCCGTCGCCGTCCATGCTGGTGGGCAGAATCACGCCGGCACCCATCTCCTGACAGGTTTTTGCCCACGTGATGGCGTCCTTGGCCACGGGCAAGGTTCCGCCGGAAACCACCAGTTCAAAACCGGAAGGCATGGCCGTGTTTCTTTTGGCATCAATCGCCACTGTGATTTTATCTTTACCGAATTTTTCAGACGCTTTCTGAATGAGCGAAGGATCTTTCACGGCAGCGCTGTTCATGGAAACCTTCGAGGCGCCCGCCGACAAAACCAGATCGATATCTTCCAGGGAAGATATCCCACCGCCGACCGTGAGAGGAATTTTGATTACCCTTGAAACATTTTTTACCCATTCCAGACGCGTCTTGCGGTTTTCCAGTGTGGCAGCAATATCCAGCATAGCCAGCTCATCGGCACCTTCGGCCTGATAGAAGGCTGCATTTTCCACCGGATCACCCGCTTCTTTAATATCAACAAAATGAACTCCCTTGACCACCTTTCCGTTTTTCATGTCCAAACATGGCATTATCTTAATTGTCTGCATAAAATTTTCCTTTCTGTGACGTGATGATTTTCTTGTTTCTTAAACCAAAAACCGGTGATTGAAAACTAATATTTTCATGTCGAATGGACTTCGTGCCCTCATTTAAAAACATGTTTTCCTCCAGCAAACCGGGCCGATATGATTTTTTTTATCAGCGATATGATATTGGGAAATTGTGCCAATATCTCCTGATAACTTCTGCGCCCCACCATCACATCAAACTGCATCTGTCGCAGTCGGGCATTATTCATAATAGCATGAAAGGTGGCCTGTTGAAACGCATTGAACGGTATCGACAGCTTCCAGGCTGCTTTGAGTTCGGGTAGAATACTGTTGCTTAAAGCATTTTTATAAACTCCGGCGGCCTCGGTGTTTGACGAAAGAGTCCTGATGATGGCACCGGCTGCCTCCTCCCCGCTTTTCAAAGCGTAGAAAATTCCCTCCGCAGTAATCGGGTCAATGAAAGAAGCGGCGTCACCGGCCAGCAGAATGTTGCCGCGGCAAAAAGGTTTTCTGATCAGAGGCGAAAAAAGTGGAATGCCATGACCTCTGGCTTTGTCTGCCAGTTCGCGGGGCAGTCCCAACAATACCAGAAAATCGGACAGCAAACCACGGGCGCGCCTTGCCTGTTTCATCGGCAAACCAAGACCGATGGACGCATCATTGCGTCGGGGGAATATCCAGGCGTAACCGTCGGGAAAATCGCCGAAATAAAAACCGAGTTTGTGCAGATGTTCTTTAACAACGGCGTGTTCATCGGACACATGGACTTCCAGACCGATATCCGCCGGATGTGAATGGTATCCCCAAAGGTGCGCTGTCACGCCATGAGCTCCATCGGCGCCGATTAAAGCCCGGCAGCGATAGACACAACGGTTCGTTTTGACTTCTATCACCTTATCTATGTCGGAAATGGAGAGAACCGATTCCTCTTCGTGAATCTGAGCGCCTGCCCGGTCTGCCCGCTGCGCTAAAAGGTGATCAAAGACCGGCCGGTTCACGACAAAGCCCACAATATCTTCCCCGGATATTTCCACCCGTCTGTCGCGGAAATTGATCACCGCGCTTTTTATCTCCTGCTCGATGGCAGATGAATAATCAAAATCCAGAAGCCGGATCACTTTGGCGGAAATCCCCCCCGCGCAGAGCTTCCGGCGCGGCATTTTTTTCTTCTCAATGGCCAATGTGGAAATGCCCGCGCGTGCGAGATGGTAAGCGGCGTTGGCGCCGGCGGGACCTAATCCGACGACAATCACGTCATAATGTATATCCTGATTGTCTGCGCTCACACATTACTCGATATAATGAAATTTCTTGTACGCATGACAGATCTTATATTTTACGTCTGTCAATGACCCGGCTGGCCTTACCCTCCGAGCGCCCGATGGTTTGGGGCTCCACCAGTTTGACCCTTGCTGTAATGCCCAGATACTCTTTCATATCTTTGATGAGGCGCTGTTCAAGATGCTGCAGCACCTTCACTTCACCGGCTTCGTCAAAAATTCTTTCCGACACCTCAACCTGAACTTCCAGGGTATCCAGCGTTCCTGTTCGTTCCACAATGAGCTGATAGTGAGGTTCCAGGCCTTCGATGTTAATCAGCACGGCTTCAATCTGCGACGGATAGACATTGACACCACGGATGATGAGCATGTCATCGCTTCGTCCCATGACGCGATCCATGCGGTAAAACGTCCGGCCACAGCGGCACGGTGTTGTAATCAGACGGGATATATCACGCGTCCGGTAACGGATCAGTGGGAAGGCCTCTTTCGTCAGTGTCGTGAAAACCAGTTCCCCCTGTTCGCCCGGCGGCAGAACTTCGCCCGTCTGCGGATGAATCGTTTCCACCAGAAAATAATCCTCAAAAACATGCATGCCCGCCTGCGCCTCGCTGCATTCCATCGACACACCTGGCCCCATGATTTCAGAAAGACCATAGATGTTCATGGCCTTGATATCAAAGGCGTCCTCTATCTGCCGGCGCATCTGCTCGCTCCAAGGTTCGGCGCCGAATATGCCCACACGCAGCTTCAGAGCCCGCATATCAATCCCCATCGCCCTGCCCTGCTCCGCCAGATTCAGGGCGTAGGAAGGCGTGCAGCAGATCGCCGTCGGACCGAAATCCTGCAGAATCATCAACTGCCATTTGGTGTTGCCGCCGGACATGGGAATAACGCTGGCGCCAAGCTTTTCCGCACCGTAATGAACGCCCAAGCCACCGGTAAAGAGACCGTAACCGTAAGCATTATGAATAATGTCACCCTTGGTTAGATTGGCGGCGGCAAAACAGCGCGCGACCAGTTCCGCCCAGTTCTCGATATCACGCCTGGTGTAGGCGACAACCGTCGAACTGCCTGTCGTTCCCGATGAGGCGTGGAGACGGACGATATTGCTCATCGGCGTCGCAAACATGCCAAACGGGTAATTATCGCGCAAGTCCTGCTTCGTCGTAAAAGGAAATCGTTTGATATCATCAAGTGATTTTATGTCATCCGGTTTGATCCCGGCTTTGTCAAATAATTTTTTATAAAAACCGACGTTGTGGTAAACCCGGTGAACAACCTGCTGTAATCTTTTTAGCTGCAGCGCCTCCAGAGCTTCCCGGGGCAGCGTTTCCAATTCTTCATTGTAAATCATGATGTCATTTCTCCTGACTTTACATTGTGCGTTGTATAACACAATTCCCGATGGCTGAACAGGAAGAAACGATGCAATGGAAGAATATTGACGCAGAGCGAATGGAACCTTTAGGGAATTTTTTCAATCCGGTTCTTCCGGCGTTTCCGGTAATAATCCTGCGCCCTGACCAGAGCGCGGATCGCCTGTTCCGGAGATGAATAGGTCATGATCCCCAGCGCGTCCAGATGTTTCACGATGTTGCCTTCCCCCTCCATATCAAACCCCACCAGATCGATGACCGGCAAAATCGGTTTATTGAAATGTCTGATCTGCTGCACGACGAGGTCTAAAAGCTGCATCTCGCCGTCTATCATTTTCTGCGCCGGCTGCTCCATAACATCACGCGGAAGCACCGGAGATTCCAGCCATCGCCTGGCACGTGCCGTCATATACCCCATGCCCAGCAGCAGCACGGCATCCAGATCCATATACTTTAAAAGCGCTTCGACGGAATCCGTAATCATTGAAACCCTGCCCGGCGCGACCAGATCAACGGGGTTCCTTCTGCTCCAGAAGGGCGGAAGAAAGGTGTCCAGCATCTGAACAACCCGCTCATCAAGCGGAGGAATCTCCAGACCCGCCGCTTCGCACAGATCAGCGGAGATGACGCCCCAGCCGCCTCCCTGCGTGACAATGCCGATACGCTTTCCCGTGACCTCCGGTTGCGAAAGCAGAAGCCCGGCCACGTCCACCATTTCATCAACCGTCTCCACTAAAATGACATTGGTCTGACGGCACATCGCCCGAAACACGGAAAAACTTCCGGCGAGCGCTCCCGTATGCGACATCGCCGCGTCCGCGCCGACGGCACCCGTGCCTCCTTTCAGAAGCAGCACCGGCTTCACGGCTGATATACGACGCAATATTTCAAAAAATCTTCGGCCCTGGCGGACGCCCTCCACGTAAAGACAAATCACTTTTGTCTTCTCATCTGTTTCCAGATATTCCAGATAATCCTCTACGGTCAGGTCGGCCTCATTACCGGAACTGATCAATCGGCTGATGCCAACATCTCGCCGTAAAAACCGGTAGGAGATGGACGTCCCGAGATTACCGCTCTGAGTGACAAGGGCGACAGGGCCCTGTTTAAACTCGGAGGCGGTCATCAGCGCCTGCAGGGGTGACGGATAAGCGCTGAAAATTCCCATCGTATTCGGTCCCACCAGACGGATGCCACCGGCACGGGCAATGGATAGCACTTCCTGCTCCAGTTCTTTTCCCTCCGGGCCCGTTTCGCCAAATCCGGCCGTGATAATAACGGCGGCCTGAATACCCGCGTCAACACATTCACGGAGGGTGTCAGGAACCCTTTCTTTAGGCACAACAATGATAGCCAGATCAATCGGCCGGGGAAGTTCGGCCAGGTTTTTATAAATAGTTTTTCCAAACCATGTTCCCCCCTGAGGATTGACGGGATAAAGATTACCGGCGTAACCGGCTTTGATGATGTGATGGAAAATATTAAATCCCCATTTGGCGGGATTGTTGGACACACCGATAAACGCGATGGCCCGCGGTTCAAACAAAGATTTTAACAAAGATGGTGTATTCATTAAAAATTATTATTTATCGATTCCTGATAACCGCCTGTTTTGCAGTCGGGATGAAAACATATTTTTCCCGTTCGATCTCCTCTCAGCCTCCATAAGGAGGTTTCAGTCTTTAGCACCGTAAAAAGGCGATTGTCAAGATGCTGCTGAATAATCCGGACATCCCGTACATCATTGAGATTTGCGGGCTTTCATATATTCGTGTTCTTCAGCCAGATGACCGATATATTCCTCAAAAGTCCAGTTGAGGGCCGTCTCCGTGATCACGGCAAATATGATGTTCTGAGGATCGGGCAAAACCGCCCTGAAGCTTCTCATCACCTGCAAAACCTGCTCACGCTCCTGCGCGTGCACAATCACAATTCTGTATTGACAAAGGTCTTCTGATAAACATTTCTCATCAGCTTGGGGCTTTTCCGCGTTCTTCAATTCGTCATCAGCAATCATGCTGAACAATACATCCGCCACTTTTGCCTTCAGCATGGGTTGGGACATGGACATCACGTCCAGTTTTGGCGCATCATTATTCATCGTGTAAAAATTATGACTGCCTTTTTCAATGTCGTCTCCGGATAAACCAAAACTGAAACCAATGATCCTGTCTTTCATAAGCGCATACCTTTTTTTACGACTTGATAAGCTCCGCCAGCATTTTGCTGTCCGCGCCGAAATAAACCTTTTTGCCGATTTTCACCACCGGGCGGCGGATCAGACGCGGTTCTTCGAGCATGAGACTGATCAAATCGTTATCCGTAAGTTTTTCCCTGTTCAAGTTCAAAGCCTTGAAACTTGGGGATTGGAAACTGAACATATCCGAAGCCGGTTTCCCCGTCAACAATTCCTCTATTTCCGAACGCGAAAAAGGTTCCTTGAAATAATCGCGTTCATGGATCTCCACCTTCTTCTGCAAGAGAAACTCCCTCACTCGCCGGCAGGTGGTTCACTTATTCCAGCAAAAAAAGTCGATTTTCATTGATACCTCCCTTCGTATCCTTTTTTTCTCTCTAGAAAAATCAGAACCATTCCCGTTTACTTTCCCTGATAAACAAAAAAACGCATTCCCTCGCGAAGCGCAAATGCGCCATGCACATACAAACCGCCCAGCCAAAACGGCACATAGAAAACTTCCGCATGACGGTATTGCATCAGTCCGACGGCCGCGAACAACCCCTCCGCGAACATGCCGCCGATGGCCATCACAGTTGCAATAAGCAGTAACCACGTTCTGTCGTATGTAAAAAACCAGCGTAACCCGAAAGTCCCGTAGAAAATTACCGATAAGAAAACAGGGACATTATTACCAAAACCGCTCAACAGATAAACCAGCATGAACATGACAACCGATTCCGTCAACGCATGGACGCTTCCCGGTGAAACACTCTTTTGCGTGGTCACACCGGCGGGCACACGCCTGATGATCAAGGAATAAACAAACGCCATGAAAATAAAAGCCAGGGTAAAATTCGGATAAACCCACCAGGGCTGACCAAACCAGAATGGATGTGTGTAGGAAAGCGTCTGCGTATAGACATGAACACCATCGCAGAAAGTAGCAACAGCCGCCCCGAACAAAGCCAGAATAATAATGCCGCCATAACGGTGATTACTCATGATCATCGTCTCTCTTTATTTTGGGCCACTGCTAACAGCTCCTCCATTACAAATCCGGCAGGATCATCTTCGGCCTCATCATTTCCTACTGATAGAACTTTTCTGATTTTTGTCATCATAGATTCCGGCACATCAACTTGGGTTGACGTAAACGGCACAGAATTCAAAACGGTAAGCCCTTTTAACGTCAGTTGAACCTGATAGAAAATTCCACTTTCAAAACTGGAACTTGAATGCCTCAAGAATCCTTCAGATTCCAGCCAGCGCAGGGTGTTATCCGCGATCGATATGGAATTCAATGATTCATCGGTTGAGGCATCAGCAGCAAGAATTTCCGCGCTCATTGATCGCGGAATAATTTCAATCGGCATTGGAAAGGCCTCATAAAGCCGAGAAAAAATACGTAACGCCACCCGATTGAAAATCTTCATATTATAGGGAACGTCGGCCATTACTTCACTTGCCTCACTGACAAATTTGCATTCAACGGCAGCCTCCTGAAATAAACCGGCTGCTTTAGCTGTTGTAATCTTAATACTACAAATATCGGAACAATTCTCTTGTTTTTTTAGGCAGCCTGGTGCTTGCAACTGCTCCCGCCATCAGGACGCCGCATTATTTTTATTGACACGGATGAACGATTTTCTTATTGTTCAAAACCAAAACAAGCATGGTGCGTTAATGGTTTTTACCGAAACAATTGCATTGAATACAAAAGGCTTTTGCGACATGATCAATATCACGCCGCAGGTGTTTTCTATTGTCAATCAGTCATCGGTTCACGATGGATTGGTCACCGTTTTTATCCCCGGCTCAACCGGTGCCATTACAACCATTGAATACGAAACCGGTGTGTTACAGGACTTACAGGATGCGCTCGAAAGGATTGCGCCGTCAGACATTCCTTACGCGCATGACCGGAGATGGGGAGACGGTAATGGATTTTCCCATATCCGCGCCGCTTTGATGAAGCCTTCACTTTCTGTTCCCCTGGTCAGCGGAAAACTGACACTGGGAACATGGCAGCAGATTGTTTTGATTGATTTTGATAACCGGAGCAGACGTCGCAAAATCATTGTACAAATTACAGGAGATTAATATGGAAGGACTTTTCAGAAAAATTAAAAAAGATGTCAAAAAAGGGCTGGAGGAAGGAATTGCCGCCGTCATGCAGGGGGCGAATGTCGTATCCCTGAAGATGAATGAACTTTCCGAAGAAGGAAAAAAACAGTATAAGATGTTTAATCTTCATGTACAAATCAGAGATCAGATGAATGAACTGGGTGGTATTGCCTATTCGGTTCTTGAAAACGGAAAAAGACTGGATGAAGACAAAAAGATAAAAGCAATTTATAAAAAGATAAAGAAACTGGAATGGCAGCTCAGTAAGTTCGATGGTGTGCGTAAAGCAAAGGTCGCGTCACCTAAAAAGGCGGCAAAGAAAACCGCCCCCGGAAAGACAACAAAAAAATAATATTTCTAAAAAAGATACCCCTCAAGTTCTGCAGTCCTTGAGGGGTATGGAAGGGGTTTGGAGGGGTTTAATTTTAACAGATCATTGTTTGTTTTATCATTGCACAGGGATTCATTCCTCTCCTGTTTCAGTTCGAATATTTATTAGCTGACAATCGTTTTTACCGCTTCAATAACCGGATTGGTGAAGAGCGCCATCAGGACGGTGTACAGAGCAAATATCCCGACAACCTCACCCACATACATTTTCTCATATTTGCGTTTTAATGAAACCATGATTAATCCGCCAACGATCAGGCATCCCAACTGAAAGAACGGAAAGTTGGCCGTTCCTGCTGCCGCATATTCTGCAAATCCGAAAGTTGCCGTCAAAAAAATAACTGCCGCCGTTACGATTGTTGTTGCTAGTGTCTTTTTCATGATCTGTTACCTCCTTGCAGGTAATTTGTTTCATTTGTCTTTATATAATGAAAAGAACGTGCCAAATTATCGTCAAAAATTAATTTATTCATTATCTCGTTGAAATATTAAGATATTCTAATAGTATTTATCTGGTGGACATCCTGCCCAAAATGATAATTTTATTTTTTTTGTAATGAAATGTTCAAACCGTTTAATGAAATGTTCAGATTTAATTATACCAGATCCGGGTTACTCATCCCCCGGTGCTATCGGCCCGTAAGAAATAACTTATGAATATTAAGATACTAACTCAATAAAATCCTTACTTTTCAATTTATAATTTTTATGCTACATTTAAAACAAGAGAAATTTCAAACAGTTCCCAAGAAAAAATGTGAACAGCGGCAAGCCCGGGAAAGAGCAAAACCGAATTCGTATTTAAACTTAATTTTTTATTAATGTTAATTTGGAAAAAAATGAGAGGGACTACTTAATGGACAATTTTGATAAAAGAAAATACATCCGTTACCCTGCCGAGGTCAATGAGTTCGTTACTATTTCTTATCTTGATGAAAGTTCCAGCAAGACCGGACAGCGCATCGGCCTTAATCAGAACGAAAGCTTCAACGGATGTTGCGCGGTTTTTGTCGGTGAATTAAATTTTAAACAGGGACAGGAAGTATTCTGGGAAAGTTCTTCACTTCCCAAAGTCAAAGCTAAAGTATCCTGGATCAAAAAGCTGGAAGACCAGATCTACAAGGTAGGTTTTAACATCATAGGATAAAGAATTCCGGGATAACCTGCGAAACCTTTCACAGATCATATTTTCAGACATATTATTGAGCCTGGAATCGCTTGACCAAGATATGTCTCTACTTCTCCAGAACCTCGACCTCTCTGGCTGCTGTTATCTGCCATTTTTGATCGACTTTCTGGAGGTTGAATTCTATGACCAGTACCTCGTCTTTTCTTACCCCGTCAATACCGGTAGCCTTAACATGTGCTGTGGTTACGGCTTGTGCCTGCGGCAGTTGAACAGATTCCACTTTCAAATCTTCAAATTTTACAGAAAAATCTTTATAGTAGTTCTTCGCCATCGTCAGATAAGTCGGCACATCATTTTTGGAGACGGTTTGTGAAATTTTATAGCCGGGAATGTTGACCTGACAGATCTCCGCGATTTTATCCTGCACGCTCTTGACGCGGGTTACCGCTGTAATCTGGCTTTCCCCCGGAGACCAGACCATTTCTTTGGCCAGAGATTGTAGATGTTTTTTTACAGCTCTGGCTTCCCAATCAACAAAGAAAAACAAAAACGCCGCGACAACCGCGACAATGATTAGTCCGACTGCCAGATATTTTTTTGTTACCATAATGGTGCTCCTGCAATTCGATGGACAGGTGTCTGGCCGAAAGCATGCCGCTCGGCTGGCACACTGCGGTTGTCCCCCACCACATAAACATGTCCGGGCTTCACCGTGACCGGTGGAAGAGTCCAGTCACTTTTACCCGACACATAAGGTTCAAACACTTTATTGCCGTTCACAAAAAGATCGCCTTCTCTAAATTCAACGGTCTGGCCTTCGGTAGCCACAACACGTTTCAGCAGCATAATCTTTTGTCCCGCCATCCGTATCGTCACAACATCCGGCGGCTTCGGCCCGGTAAACAGATAGCGCAAAGTAAAACAAAAATTGAATGAACCGGTGACATACGTCGGCGCCATGCTCTCTCCCTGTATACGAAACGGTATGAACACATATTTAAAAATAATCAAGGCCGCCGCGGCCACGCAAACAACACGGAGCACGTAACGTCCCGTTATTTCGGGGAAGAAGAATTTTTTTATGAGGTTATCAGACATCTCATTTCCCGGTTAAATAAAAAATATTGTTTTATCCATCCTGTTTTGATTTTCACTATCTTATTTAGGTCAAGTTATCAAGCCGGGAGAATTTAATGAATAATAACAGTCTGTTCTATTGATGATGTAAAAAAATTGACCATCATAACCGTTTTATCGAACCCCACAGACATATTGATTTTTTCGTTTCCGGTAACTAATTTATAGAAAATGGTCTGCAACAAAAGGAGGTGGTAGGGATCAAATGATCATGATGAAGAGGGTTGGTGTAAGTCAACTATTTTAACGCTGGTGATCATACACGAAAGGGGGGATCATCATGTTTGCACCAAAAAGAATTCTCGTGCCAACAGACTTTTCCGATTACTCGGATGAAGCATTGAAGCAGGCCCTGGAACTGGCAAAGCAGTATAATGCTAAAGTTTACTTGCTGCACGTCGCCTATCCGGTCACTCAGTGCGCCGCAGATTATTGTCTGGACACCTCGACACTCAAACAGGCCGAAGATAACGAATTGCTGAAAGCAAGAGAGATGATGCAGAAAGAACTGAAAAAATTTCCCGAATTTCAGGAGATTGAAGTGATCAGTGACATCAGAGAAGGTGAACCGGCAGAGGAAATACTCAAAGAACAGGAAGAAAAAGGCGTCGATCTCATTGTTATGCCATCGCAGGGACGTACGGGAATCATGAAGCGGCTTATGGGCCAGATTTCTGAAAAAGTCATGGAAGAAGCGAAGAGTCCCGTTCTGCTCGTCCGGCACTAGGTGTCCGGACCTTAAAACGGGCAAAAGGCAGTGCCGATCTGACACTGCCTTTTTTTACTTCCATTCATCATTTGGCACAGACTTCATTTTTCAGAGCATCCATCGTTGAACCACCGGCGATATCAAACAATTTTTCTTCCCTGGTATTGGCGGTGGTTAACAAGACTTTGCCGTCTTTATCATAGTGGTTGATGGATAATATTTTGAATTTTTGCCGCTGGCAGTCTATCACATAGAGACAAACCTTCTCTGCCAGATTTTCATACCGGTCAACCGACAACCCGTCTTTAATCCGGGATTGTAATTCAACCGTTCTGCCTGTATCGGAATAGGTTTCTTTTCCCCATACCTCCATCGTATTATTCGCGGCATCTTTTTTCAGGCTCTTCTGATCATAGGAATACACATTTCCATCGTGATCTGTTTTATACTTGACCCAGTCCGTCGAACTTTTGCCGCAGCTCGCCAGCAGACAGAGCAGCAGCAGGCACAAAGAAAAAAACAACGTTAACTTCTTCATAACTATCCCCCTTCATTAAACAACAGATTAATTTTTCATTGCCTGTTTGACACGGATTGCGAGTCAAACATTATTTTTTCCGGGAAGATCTCGTCTTGATCTTCTCATTTGTCCATTTAATCTGAAATTCGATTTCTTCGCTGCCCCCTTCCCTTTCGTGCTCAACATTGAATTGAGCGTTAGCCGGAACATATATTCTTTCGCCGGCAATCTGGATATTAAACTGTCTGCCCGATTCCAGCGCGTCCGCCAGACGCCTCAGTTTGGCGACAAACTCGCCGGTCGTATAGTTTTTCTCAATGTCTTTCTCTTGCTTTTTACGCATAGTGTCTCCTTTCCATCAAAGCATTCCTTTTTTCAGTATGGCGATAAGAAGCCAGACGCCCAGAAAAGCGGCTGCACAAAATCCCAGCATCCCAACCAGAGAAAAACCGTAGATCAGCGGCGGCGTACTGAACGCCAGAAGCAGTGCGGAGCCGACGATCAGGGCAGCAATAATGATGGAAAAAGAAAGGCGGTTACTCAACTGGTCGAGGGTTTTCATAAAATTTTGAAAGCCCTGTACTTCCATATTCATGATGAATTTATTCTGCCGGATGAGACGGGTGAGTTGAAGCCATTCAGCGGGTAGCGCCTTTAAAACATTCATGGAATCGGAAACGGCAATAAATAAGTCTTCAGCAAGCCGTTTCGGATGATAGCGCGCCAGTTTTGCCTTTTTCACAAACGGCTCAGCATAGGCAATCATATCGAAGCCGGGATCCAGCAGGCGGGCGATGCCTTCCATGGCGGCAAAGGCCTTGATCATTAAAAAAATAACCGGAGGGATTCTGATTTTATTGTTGGTGGCGATGTCCAGCAAATCCTGAATTAAGCGTGCCAGATCGATATCTTTCAGGGATTTGAAGAGATGTTTGCCCATGAAATCTTCAATCTCTTTTTCAAATACCCGGATATCGGGCTCTTCGTCATATTCGCCCAGTTCCAGCATGAGCCGCGCGCACCGTTCAGGATCTTTTCGCGCCAGCGTTTCCAAGATATCCACGAAAAGCGCCCGTCGCTTTTTGTCCACGCTACCGGTCATGCCGAAATCAATGGGGCAGATCACATTATCGGGCAGGACAAAGACATTTCCCGGATGAGGATCAGCATGAAAGAAACCGAATTCAAAGACCTGTTTCATGACAAAATCGGCGCCGCGGGCGGTAATGATTTTTGGATCCAGTCCGGCGGCTTCCAACTTCTCTTTTTCGGTGACTTTGATACCTTCAATATGCTCCATGGTCAGAACGCGGGCTGTCGAGTAATCGGAATAAACCCTTGGAATATAAACGGTCCGGTCGTTCAGAAACTGGGCGGACACGCGTTCCATGTTGACCGCCTCCGTGCTGAAATCAAGCTCGCGTTCAAGGGTGCGCGCGAATTCTTCAATGATCCGGGTGGGCTTCTGAAAGGAAATCTCTTCGATATTCTTTTCCATCAGGGTGGCCAGATGCAGCATGATCTCGAGATCTATTTCAATGATTTTTCCAAGTCCGGGTCTCTGAATTTTAACGGCAACAACGTCACCGTCGTAGAGTACCGCTTTGTGAACCTGAGCGATGGAAGCGGATGCCAGGGGCATTTCATCAAAGGATGAGAAAATATTATCGATGCTGTCGCCCAGTTCGTTTTCAATAATTTCACTGACTTCAGCAAAGGAAAAAGGCGGCACGTCATCCTGAAGTTTTTCCAGTTCCTTGATGACATCCGCGGGTATAATATCCGGCCGCGTGGAAAGGATCTGGGCAAATTTAATAAAGGTGGGCCCCAGTTCTTCAAAGAGCAGACGGATACGCTCCGCCCGGCTCAATTTTTCGACATTCTCACGTTTGTGACGGGAAATCATCTGAAGACCGATCTCGATGTACTGATCGATCTTCAGTCTTTCCACAAGATCATCAAATCCATACCGGAAAAGGATGGACAGAATCTGGCGATAGCGGCTGAAATTCCGGTACGTCCGGCCGAGCACACCTATTTGTCTGATGCTTAACATTCACGCACATCCTTCAACTTTTTCATGCCAGGGCCTGTATTTTCCGGCCGGGAGAAAATGGACAGGCACTATTTTTTGCGAGCTTTTTTCAGATTACTGACCTCTTTCTTCAGAGCGTTCAATTCCTTCTTGCTGGCGATATCAGCGTTGGCCATGTAGTCGGCAATACCTTTCTGAATTTTCTTCTCCATGTCGACTTTGGCCTTGTCATATTTTTTCATAATGTCATCCATGAACTTCTTTCCTTCCGCCTCGCCCATTTTTGTCTGCTTAATAATGTCTTTGGCCATAGCTTCCATTTCCGACTGAGTTTTCAGCGCAAGACC
This sequence comes from Smithella sp., assembly GCA_018056685.1. Taxonomy (GTDB): domain Bacteria; phylum Desulfobacterota; class Syntrophia; order Syntrophales; family Smithellaceae; genus Smithella. Next base: position 26,566 of record JAGPFC010000012.1, on the reverse strand, counting down.
GATTCCTGTCAACATGACTTTTTTCATTAATGCAAATGGCATAACATCCTCCTTTTTATGATAAGTATATTTTATCCAAAAACAGATTCTTCGATTCTTAACGAATCCTTCGTTTGCCGAAACATTGCTTATTTGATGGAAAATATAAGAGAGTTCTTGTTTTATGTCAATGAGTTTTAAAGGAAACCACCCCTGGCCGGTACCGCAATAAACATTGACTTACCCTGGTGACTTCTCTTATAATTCTATCACACAAAAATGGCGTGTCCGCATATCTGTAACGATAAAAATCCCGAGGGTATGATGATTTCCAGACGCGATTTTTTAACGACGCTTGCAAAACTCGTCCCGATCGTCAGCGGATTGGGACCGGTAATGTTCGATCCGTGCTGGCAGAAGTTTTTGCCCGGTAATCATGCAGGTCTCGCCTTCGGAGAAACGTATCTGGATGAAATTATCCGAAAAGCTCCCCGAGCCCGTTACTGGACACCTGCCAAATTAAAAGGCAGCAGTTACTCCAGTGAAGAGACGATTGCCAAATGTCAGCTTTGCGCCAATGGATGCTCCATTACGAACGGGCAGCGGGGCAGATGCCGGACGCGCATGAATGTGAAGGGTGAACTGCGGAGCCTGGTCTATGGCCGTCCCATCTCCATTCACATTGACCCGATTGAAAAAAAACCCCTTTACCATTACCTGCCGGGTTCGGCGGCCTTTTCTCTGGCGACTGCCGGTTGCGTGCTCAAATGCAAGTTTTGTCAGAACTGGGAAATTTCCCAGTCCTCACCGGAAGATCATCCGGTAGCCTTCACGCCGCCGGCCAGCATTGTCAACGCCGCATGCAGCAGTAAGGCGCCTGTCATCGCTTTTACGTATAATGAACCGACCGTTTTTACGGAATATCTCACCGACATCGCCCGCGATGCGCAAAAGCGGGGCATTCACTGTGTCATGATCAGTTGCGGATTCATGAATGAAGCACCATTGCAGGAAATGTGTAATGTACTGAACGCCATTAAAATCGATCTGAAAGGATTCAGCGAGGATTTCTACCGTTCCGCCTGCGGGGCCAGGCTCCAGCCCGTTCTCCGTACCATCAAACAGATCGCGAAAAGCGGCATTCATCTGGAAATTGTCAATCTGGTTGTGCCCACCTTAAACGATTCCGATAAAATGATGAAAGGCCTGATTGACTGGATCCTGGGAGAAATCGGTCCTGACGTCCCTGTACACTTTACCCGCTTTCATCCCGATTTCCAGTTACGGAATCTTCCACCCACACCCGGCACCACACTGCAACGCGCGTATGACCTGGCCATGAGCAGGGGCATGCATTACCCCTATGTGGGCAATGTTCCCGGCCATCCGGGCAATCACACCTACTGCCCGAATTGCAGAAAGATTGTTGTCGAACGACAGGGATTTTTTATCACCGCCATGAGCATAAAAGACGGACGATGCAAATTTTGCAAACAAAAAATCGCCGGTGTGTGGACCTAAGCAGGAGGTATCAAAATGAATATTTCACGCTTCAATTTTTTAGGGATAGCGATCCTTGTTTGTTTTGCCGTGGCCTGCCAGACCGATAACGTCTCGAATGCAGAAGTTCGCGAACCGGTTGTCGCCGGCAAATTCTACCCGGAATCAGCGCCCAGGTTAAAACTGGCCGTCGAAAAATTCCTCGAGGACGCCGTGCCGGCAAAAGTCAAAAAACCGGTGGCGATCATTGTTCCTCATGCCGGCTACATTTATTCAGGCCAAATTTGCGCGGATGGATTCAAACAGGTCAGCCATCAGTCCTATGATGTCGTTGTCGTGCTGGGCACCAATCACACCAGTCCTGATTTGAATGGCGCCGCGGTCTATCCCGGCGACGGGTTCCGCACACCCCTCGGCACGGTATCCGTAGATAAGGGCATCATATCCCTGCTGGTGAAGGAAGCGCCAACCGACTGTACGCTGGACAAGGCGACGCATGCATCCGAACATTCCATCGAAGTGGTCTTACCCTTTATTCAGGTGGCTTTTCCGAAAGCAAAAACAGTTCCCATTATTGTGGGTTCGCATGACATCAATATATTAACCCGCTTTGGTCAGGCCTTGGCAAGGGTTTTAAAAAACAAAAAGGCTTTAATCGTTGTCAGTACCGATCTTTCCCATTACCCTCCTCAGGAAGATGCCAGGATCGTTGACCGGGAAATACTAACGGCAATAACCACGCTGGATCCAGCCGAATTAAGCAAGGCCATCCGTAAGAATATGAACAAAAATATTTCCAACCTGGCCACGTGCGCCTGCGGCGAGGCGCCGGTTATTGCTGCGATGATTGCCGCCAAATCACTGGGAGCCGTGCGCGGAGAAATTGTCAGTTATGCCAACTCCGGCGATGTTTCAATAGGCGAACGTTCACGTGTTGTGGGATATGGCGCCGTGGTGCTGACTGCTGATGATAAAGGAAAAGAAATCATCAGGCCATCAAAACCGACTTTGCCTGCCGATTCGTCCATCCTGTCTTTGAACGACAAAAAGAATCTGCTCCGTTTTGCCCGGAAAACCATTGCACGGGTATTTGCAACAGATACGACGCCTTTGGCCAGGGATTTTTCTCCGAATCTTCAGCAGCCACGAGGCGTGTTCGTCACTCTGAAGAAAAAAGGTGAGCTGCGCGGATGCATCGGTCACATGTTCGCGGATGAACCGTTGGGCAAACTGGTCGGAACGATGGCGCTGCAGGCCGCCTTCCATGACCGGCGCTTCCCTCCCCTGACGGCAGAGGAACTTCAAGATATTGAAATAGAAATATCCGTGCTGACACCGATGAAGCGGGTAACCGGCACATCCGATATTTTAGTCGGCCGGGATGGTGTCCTGCTCAGCAAAGACGGACAATCTGCCGTTTTTCTTCCGCAGGTGGCCACTGAACAGGGTTGGAGTCGTGAAGAAATGCTCAATCATCTTTGCCAGAAAGCGGGATTGAACGCGAACTGCTGGAGACAGAACGCCCAATTCTCAACTTTCCAGGCTCTGGTTTTCAGCGAGTCCGAGTTCAAATAACATCATGAAGATATCTCTTCTCGCCATTGGGCTTATTTCCATCCTGGGACAGGTCGTCCTGCTGCGGGAATTGAATGTTTCCTTTTTTGGCGTCGAATTGATTTATCTCCTTGCTCTGGGTATCTGGCTCTTCTGGACAGCCCTGGGCGCCATGATCGGACGTCGTGTGCATTCCCCTTCTCCTCGACAGATTGCCTCGCTTTTTATGGTCTTCGCATTTGCCATTTCGCTGGATATTGTCTTCATCCGCGCCAGTCGCCTTCTTTTCGGCGGCCTTCCCGGCGCGTATCTTGATTTCTTTCAGCAAATCCTTGTCGCACTGATTGCGTTGCTGCCCGCGGGACTCCTGTCAGGCTTATTATTTCAGTGGGCGGCCAGAGCTTATGTGGCCCAAAACGAGACGCTGGCTGTCGCTTACGCCATCGAAAGCGCGGGCGGATTACTGGGCGGATTACTTTCCACGTTGTTTATCATGTGGGAATTGCAGAATTTCTCTTCGGCGCTGCTCTGCGCCCTGATCGCCGTCATCATTCCGTTGATGATTTTGAAAGACAACAGAGCGTCACGATGGCGCACGACGGCCCTTCTTTTATCCTGCCTTGTGTTCGGTCTCCTCTGGATTTCACCGGCTTTGGATGACACGCTCACCCGATGGAATCATCCCCGTCTTTTAGAAAACAGGGATACACCGTATGGCAGAATCACCGTGACGAGGCTTTACAATCAGATTTCTGTTTATGAAAATGATGCGCTGAGCTTTGAAACCGAGGGCATGGACGCCGAATACTTCTGCCATTTGACAGCGCTCCAGCATTCCCATCCGCGCAAAGTGCTTATTCTGGGCGGTGGTATCGAAGGTCTCGTTCGGGAAATAACGAAGTATTCACCGCAGAAAATTGATTATGTTGAACTCAATCCCGCCCTGTTGAAAATGGTGACAAAACATCTTCCAAAGGACATCCGGCAATCACTGAACGCTCCGGCCGTCAACATTATTTTTGATGACCCGAGAAAATTTCTTAAAAAAAGCGGCCTGTATGATCTCATTCTGGTGGGCATGCCGGAACCGACCTCCGGTCAGGCTAATCGTTTTTATACCCAAGAGTTCTTTGAGCAATGTTCGGCAAAGCTGAATCCGGGCGGAATTCTGGGTTTCCGGCTGCACACGTCTGAGAATTTATGGACAAAACCGCTCGCCAACCGCAACGCCGGCATCTTCAATGCCCTTCGCTCCGTTTTTCCCGCCGTGCTTTTTCTTCCCGGCACAACCAATATTGTGACGGCTTCGCGATCTCCCCTGCCGCAAACCCATCATGTAATGATTCAACGGTTGCAGAAAATGCAAATCGCAACGCGACTAATTACACCCGGTTACATTCGATATCTTTTCACCAACGACAGATTTTTTGAAGTCAGGGATTTGCTCAATAAAAACAACTCACCGATCAATACCGATATTCAACCGGTTTGCTACCAATATGCATTCATGATCTGGTTGTCGAAATTTTTCCCGCGCCTGGCGCTGATTGATGTCCAGACGGTGATCAATCCTTTATTGTTTGAACCGCCTTTCTCCCTGCTCTTCTGGATAAGTTTGCCTGTTATTTTACTTTTCAGCCGTTTTCACTCCATGCTTCGGCGCATGCTGCTGGTTGCTGCGGCTGGATTTATCGGAATGGTGATGGAAACCATTCTGATGCTTCATTATCAGACCAAGTCAGGAGTGCTGTATCAGGACATCGGCATTCTTTTAATGAGTTTCATGTCGGGTCTCACCCTGGGGGCTTTGATCGTGAAGAAAGCAATGTCCAGACCGGTCAACCGTCGATCAAGCTTACGCTGGCAGGGCATCCTTTTGATCATTGGTTTTTGCATTTTAATTGTCTTTACGGAAAAATATTTACTGAAGAGCAATGCTATCGGTCTGATGCAGATTTCATTTCTGCTGGTATTTACCGGTTTTTTCGTAGCGGGCATTTTCGCCTTTGCCAGCCTTCATGAAATTGATCATCAGCAGGATGTCATTTCACCATTGTATGCCGCTGACCTTCTCGGCGGATGCATCGGGTCTCTTCTGGGCAGTTTGTTTTTAATTCCCTTGATGGGGATGGATGTCACGACATGGGCAATGTTTGTGTTTGCGGCAACGTCTTTGCTTTTAGTCTGAAAAGAAAAAGCAGTGAACAATTCTTCATTCATGACTGTTCACTGCCTATGGGTGATTTACAGATGTCAGGATAATTCAATCTGGTAATAAATATCGTTGTTTCCTGATGAAAAACCTCTGATGCGGCGCTCGATGGCTTTTTTCCCAAAGATAACAAAAGCCTGCCTTATGTAACCTATAATCAGATATTCAAAATATATATGCTTGATGGGAAGATCGGAAATGGTGATATGGGCGACATTGTTCTCAAAACGTGTGTTAAAAACACCGCCATCAAAATAAGTTGACCAGATTTTGGGCATGACTGATTCCACGAATTGCTTGATATCCTTTGTCATGAGAAAAGAGTGGTAAGGACCGCCCGGCCCCAGGGAAAAATCCGCGGATTTTTCCCCCAGTTTCCAGTAATGATTGTTATCATTCTGGAAAAATTCCTTCAGAACTTCATCAAGAAATATTACAAATTTATCCAGCGGAATCAGCGTGACATTCATGATGACCTGTCCGAAATATTTGTCTTTCGCAGTCAACTTATCGATGAATGTTTTCCATCGCGCTTCGCCAAAAGTTTTAATGATCGTGTCTCTGCGTGTAATAAAGGCTGTACCCTTGACATTCATGGCTCATCCTCCTGGTGTTGATCAGTTGATTGAGAAAAGAAGACTTTATGACTTCCATTTCCTGCTGTTTTTTTAGATTAAATTTACATTACTTTTACAGAATTATCAATTATATTTTTATTAATGCAACGTTGATATTCAACGCGAAGAAGAAAAATTATTGTGAGACTCAAATTTCAAAAACGAATAACCTGAAGGTCACTATAGGTACATTGAAATTTGTTGGACAAACTATCCCATCCCCATAAATCGGGATGGGGAACAATCCCACACAGCGGAGGCTAATGACGTTCGAAGCGTAAGTGAAATTATCCTGCATGAGCACGGATTGAATACCCGCAGTTTGCTGCAAAATTGTTTTCAAAGCTTGCTTTGGGGTTCATACCCGTAATTAATTTCTTAATACGCAGATTACTTGATCAAGCCCGGTTGCATAATGCTTTGCAGACGAAGCAGTTGGCGTTCGAAGTCACCTTCATTGTTCTGCGCAGGCACCTCCAGCATATCCCCAAAACGTAAACGGACCCGCGAAAACGGTTTGGGCAGCATAAACCGATCCCAACTGTTAAAATACCACGCCCGTTCCGCAGAAAGATAAAACGGCACAATAACCGCTCCCGTCGCCTGAGCCATACTGATCACTCCGTCTTTCACGATCCCGGCCGGTCCTCTGGGTCCATCCAGAACATGACCGACGAAGCCAAATTGCTTCAGGTGATCAATCATCTTTCTCAAAGCTTGGCGTCCTTCCCGTGAAGACGATCCCCGAACGGTATGCCAGCCACTTTTCTCGGCGATGTTGGCGATAATGTCACCATCCTGGCTTTGACTGATCATTAAGGCCGGATGAAGAGAGCTATAGGTCTTGAAATGACGTATGGCCGAAAAAAACTGCTGGTGCCAGCAGCAGATGATCACTCTGCCGCCACCTTTCAGATATTCTTTCCACTGATTTTCATTTTCGACATCCATCCGAAAAGTCCAGCTATAGGCCCGGATCAGGTAATAAAGGGACTTTAGAATTTTATTAATTAATGTGTAACGATAATGCTTAAGCAACAAGGAACCTCCTTTGCGTTAAATGAAATTAGAGCGTAAACTTTAAACCCAACATGACCTGATAATCAAGAACGCTGCCGAACTCCGTTTCTTCATTACCCGCGTTGATCAAACCGGAAGAAAAAAGTTCCCAGTGATTGCCGAGAAAATAGGAAAAGAGCCCGAAGAGCTGTCCGGAACCGTCATCAATATTCTGCGTCCAGCGCAAAGAAATGTTCAATCTGTTTTTGATATTGACCTGATGATACTGCAGCATGGCGTAGTTTTTTCGCAAGAACCTTAACCCGGGACTTGCGTTCTGCGAAGAAGCATTTCTTTTAAATAATGCGGCAATGTCTTCCCTTTCAGCGTCTGAGGCCGCGTCCTGCAATAATTTATTATAGAAGTCGGAAACATTCCGTGCTGTCGTAAAATACAGGTCGGCTTCATCATTGTTATACCCTTGCCCGTTGTACAGATACTCCAGAGTCAACGTGCCGCTGTTTTCAAAAGTGTAGGCACATCCGGCTAAAACGGTCGGCTTGATCTCATGGTCATCACTATAGCTTCTTTGCAGGGAGGCACCGAAGGATGACGTATCTTCCACAGGATAATAAGCATCGCTGCCTCTGCGCATGCTGCCCTCGGTATAAAGCACCAGGGCATCGGAGGCTGTCCACCCCCCGAAAAATCCGAATGTGTTTGCCTGCTTAAAGTCTTTTCGCGAATAAATGAAAGAGCCATACGCCTTTTCGCCCGTATAGTCCATCTTGACGGCATAAATGGGACTGAAAGGATCAGGGCCCAGAGGAACACTGCGGCCTTCATCCGTATTGACAATCAGAGATAATGACCAGTTGACATGCGGAACGAAAACAAGACGGCCGAAATCCATTCCCGGCACTTCCATGTACGCATTAATGCGGCCATTATCGGTAAAAAAAGGATTGGATGGAGAAAAAAGAAAAGAAGGTCCCCACTGCAAATTCTCCCTTCCGTACGACACAAATATTTTATGCCACGCGTTCGCTCTCACGAGCCATTCGTTGACATACCCTTCGTGTTCCCATTCCGTATCGTTTTCGCGCATTCCCTCTTCCCAAGCCTGAAAGTCAACTTTTGCGCGTGGTTTGACAGAAAGCTCCAGATAACTGGAATCAAAATATAAATCCGGCCTCATTTCAAAATTGGCGACATAACCGGGCAGTTCGAGAAGATCGTTATGGGGATTCACGATGGAATCAGCAGGATTTTGAACAACACCATACGAAAGCATTCCTATGTTTGCAGAAAAATAATTTTTTAATTTCCGGAAGCGTGTCCGGTTTTCATCGGGAAATTCGATGTTTTCACCAAGCTCGGCGGGGGACGTCATGTCCGAAGAAAAATCATCCTCTTGAAAGATAACAGGATTCTGTCCCGGCAATACATTTTCCGTATGAGTTGCTGAAATACTTTCCTGAGAGCTATCTGCCGTTGCATCCCCGGATATTTTTTCCTGAGAAACTTCCAAAGCATGGGAGAGACGTGACGACAACAAAAAAATGGCCATCAACAAAATAGCGATCATGCAAATCATTGCTGTTGTTTTCTTTTTTCTCATAAGCAAAACTAACGCGTCAACAGGTTTAAATTGAAAGTTGCGTCAGATACTTTTTTCAATGACGGCTTGCTGTATCGCAAAATGGTGACATCGTCTTTCATGATCGCGCTGGTGATAATCATTTTGGAAATAAATTCCCTGGGCTGATTATTGATGGTCACACTGTTTTTGTACTCAAATTCCGCGGATTTGAACATCTTCCCGGAAACCGTGTAGAATTCAGCTTTTAATCCAACAAGGCGATTCTGAGATACCCAGTATTTGATGCGGTCGTAGGTGGCTCTGTTATCAATCGCTTTCAACGTCATAATCACGCACGGCTCTTTATTAAGCTGTTCATTTTCAACGCTGACGATCTTATAATCTCCTGAATAATTCGTGGACGCAATGTCGCCATTGGCCGCCGTGCCCAAAAGCTTTTGTCGCGGGGAGATGGGGACAGGCTTGGAAAGCCCGGGTTTGGCAAACCACATATTGCGATCCTGCATCAGCAATTTTTGCCCTTTGACATTACCCGGCGCCAGCGTGGTCACTAACGAATTATAACCTTTAGCGGTAACTTCTAATTTTCTGTTCTGCTCCCGTCCGTTTTCGATGGAATCCATGACAATTTCCCACTGGATTCCTTCAAGATTGCCTCGAGCTTCGTCAGCTTTTTGAAGCATTTCCGTAGGATTCATCTGCGCCTCTACGGTTGGGGCCAAAATACTGAAAACAACAATAAAAAATAATCCGAACAGGACCATGCCTTGTTTCATAAACTTTTTTTGAATCATGATTTTCTCCTTTTCAATATTTAAACGTGTCCAAGCGCATCCACGATATTTTGTCTGGCTGCGCGACGGGCCGGGACGATTGCCGAGAATAAAGACAGCAGAACCGTGCTGAGCAGCAGCAAAAACAACATAACAGGCACCATATCCACAAACAGGGACACGGACATGGAAAATCCCGGTGGCGTGTATTTGGGCGGATAAACCCTGATGATTGCCCATACACACGTGTGCAGGACAATGCCGAGCAGACTGCCTAAAAATCCCAGAAAAGCCCCCTCCAGCGCGAAAAGAAGGGATACGCCTCTGCGCTTCAGCCCCAAAGCCCGAAGGGTTCCGATTTCTCGTGTCCTTTCCAGAATCGCCATGCCCATGGTATTGACCGTGGTCATCACAACGATCACCAGAACGATGGAAAAGAGAAACATAAACATGGTATCAAGAAACGCCTTCTGCTTGGAAAAAGACAGGGATAGTTCATCCCATGTTCTGATTTCGCAATCGATTCCGGCAGCTTTTATTTTCTTAAGAAGCATAGAGCGCATTCTTTGCGTATCCCGCCAGTCATCCAGCAGAACCACGATTCTTTCCGCCGATTGCGTATCGAGCAGTGATTGAGCGAAATAAAAATTTAACCGCATGAATTTGTCATTGGAAAAATCATTGCCCGAATCATAGACGCCATTGACCTGTATATCCAGAGCGTTCATCTGACCGCTGATCGTCGGTGCCATGACGACCCCGTCTTTGCCCGGCGCCATATCAAGATACCTCGCCAGATCCTTGGCCATTTCAGCACCATACACGATATCGTCTCTTAATTTTTGTCCTTTTATCGGCAGAAAATCTGCCCATCTCGCCTGGATAATTTTATCGTCACGGGGAACCACAGCCTGAGCGATAAAAACCGTTGACACGTTCCCATTGGTGACGATGCCGGTCACCTGCATTTGCGGAGTTGCTAATTTGACACCTTTTTCGTCCCCGACCAGTTTCATAATTTTGTTAGTTTCTTCCAGAGAAAACATATATTTTTCAGGTTCCAGCTTTCCTTTTTCCTGCCACCCCGCCTTGTTGATTCTTAAATTACCCAGGCCTTCTCCGTGAATGGCCATATATCGCAATCCGTTATAAACATTATGGATATAGCCGTAATAAAGACTGATCGCGGCAAAACCAACGCTGATCGCGACAATGGTTACAAATGAACGGCGACTGTTGCGCAGAATATTCCGAAAAGCCAGTTTCATCCATTTCATCATAATCCAGGATCCTCATTGACGATCTTTCCATCCTCAAGACGGATCAAACGTCTGACTTTATCCAGAAGTCTTTGATCATGTGTGGAAAAGATAAACGTGATTTCGTCCTTTTCATTGAGTTCCCGCATGATATCGATCACCATGTGGGCCGTGCGGGAATCAAGGTTTGCTGTCGGTTCATCGGCTATCACCAGGGATGGATTATTCACCAGAGCACGGGCAATCGATACCCTCTGCTGCTGCCCCCCCGACATTTTTGCCGGACGATTATTGGCCAGATCAGTCAACCCGACTTCTTCCAGTCGCATCATCGCCTGTTTTCTTGCTTCCGACGCCGAAGCGCCTTTGATCTGCAAAGGAAGCATGACATTTTCCAGCGCGGAAAGAACCGGCACCAGATTAAAACCCTGAAAGATGAATCCGATGGTTGCGTTGCGATGCTCGCTTTTCTGGTCATCCGTAAGCGATCGGACATTTTTACCTGCGATGGTCAATTCTCCCGACGTGGGATCATCAACGGCGCCGATGAGATTCAGAAGCGTTGTTTTGCCGGAACCTGATGGCCCCCAGACGGCAACAAATTCCTTTTTATCAATTTGCAAGTCGATGCCCCGCAGCGCTTGCACCACCGTCTCTCCAAGATAATAGTCCTTGGTAATGTTTTTCATTTCGATGAGAGCCATTTTACGTCTTTTGCCCTTTCAAAGTGCACGTCATATCTGACATGCCCGTTCCAGCGCGATGCTTGAACGCAACTGTTTTGATTAATGGCGTGACCATATAGACTCGTGTTTTATTTGTCAATCGAATACAGGGTGGATGCATTATTTCCGGAACAGGTGCGATTAAAATTACCCGTTAATTTTTTTCAATAATTATGATACAGAATAAACAAATGAACATTATTAACCGGAGGCTATTATGCAAAAAATCACTATGTCTGTTTTTCTTGTTTTCATCTTTCTTTTTTCATCCTTCATATGGTCTTGTTCTAAAAATTCACAAACGGCTGATGATTTGATTAATGAGGCTAACCTTTTATGGGACGGTAAACAATATACTGATCCGAAAAAAGCCTTGGAATTGTTAAATAAAGCCATTCAATTGCAGCCGGATTACGCGGAAAATTTTAATCAACGAGGCGTCGCATATAAAAACATGGGAGACAATAAGAGGGCCATCGAAGATTTTAGCACAGCCATCCGCCTGCAACCTGATCTTGTGCTGGCTTACTATAATCGCGGAACGATTTATAACACGCTGGGCCAGCATAAAGAAGCGCTGGCCGATTTCAGTGAAGCCATCCGTTTAAAACCGGATTACGCGGAAGTATATAATAAACGGGGAATTATCTACAACAAGCAGAAGAACTTTCCACTGGCCATAGAGGATTTCAACAGAGCCATCAAGCTGGAACCCAACAACGCGAATGCTTATAACAACCGCGGTCTGGCGTATTTATTACAAGAAAAAAACAAGGAAGGATGCGATGACCTGAAAAAGGCCTGCAAACTGGGATTCTGCAAGGCGCTGGAATTGACTCAAAGTCGTGGCTTTTGCCGTTAACGGTTTTTCATCAGCGAAGGTCATTTTCTTTTATAACATGATGTATCAATGTCATGATGACCGTCCTGAATAATATTTAATGCACGTGGGAGAACATCCTTGATTCAGCGATCTGACGACATCAGGAAATTATTCGCCTATCTGCTATTGACCTGTAAGAATGTGTCTTTATATCCGGAAGGTCATAGCATCAGTACGCATTCCATTGGGCAGCTTCATGAAATGCTGTCGGCCCACATTCGTCAACACGGGGATCTGAAGATCGAGATCGAAAAGGATCACGTGACTTGCCAGGGAATTGAGGTTCAAAAAGGACCGGCCGAAGAAGGTACCCTTCCTTTCACGCTTTTCCGGGACGGCATCCGATGGCTGGAATTTACGGAAGGCATCACCCTGGAAGAAATAAAGGAAGTATTATCCATCATCCACAAATATTCGGTTTTGACTACGGAACCGGAAGGAGACATCGTCACGGCCTTCTGGGAATCACATTTTGACCACGTGCTTTATAAAGCGGACGATTTTGTGTCAGAACAAACTTCGGAACAGATTGACAGCCTGGCCAAATGGGACGCCCTGCATGAGACAGAGGAAACGGAATCGGGCACCGAAGAAAAGCCGGCAACGTCTGACGCAACCGCCATGACCGCTGAAGGGACGGAAAGCTTCATCATTAATCCGGATGATTTTCTGCTGACACCGGAGGAAAAAATCGAGCTGCAGGAAATGATTGACCGCGAAGAAAAGTCTTCGGCCTCCGAACATCTGAAAATGCTGCTGGATATCCTGATTCAGTTTCAGGAGGAAAAGGACTACAATGTTGTTCTGGGAGTGTTGTCGGAAGAGTTTGATGCTTTCTACAGTCGCCGGGATTTTGAATCCGCTCTGATGATTCTCGACGGATTACGCAAGGTGCTGACCAGCGGAAAGGTCAACACGCCGCAAACGGTCGCGCTTATCGCGTCTTACTATCAAGATATTGCTTCCGATGCCCGCTGTCTGAAACCCCTGGAAGAAACCTGGAGCACCTTAAACGCAAAACAGATCGAAACGATGAAAGGGATTCTTCAACATCTGACACCAAAAGCCGTTCCGACCCTGATGCGCCTTCTTCTTTTAGGACAACCGTCGCAGCTCGAGGAGATTGCTCAAACCACCATTCTGGCTCTCTTGAATCAGGATTCCGGTTGTCTGGAACGATTAAGCAATGATCCGGACGAACGTTTCATCGAAAAGCTTGTTTTGCTTTTATCCAGATTAAAACAGGAAATTTCCTTGAAATACCTGCTTAGAATCGCCCGGCACCCGTCGGCATCCATCCGGCGGATGGCCATTAAAGCCATCGGACAGTTGCCGGGTGATCAGACATCGGCAATCTTTGAGTTTATTGACGATCCGGATTCTTCTGTGCGACAGGTCATCCTGACGCACCTGGGACAATCCAGAAACGAAGCCGCGGAAGATCTTCTGATCAATTATCTCCAAAATCCGAAATTAAGAGCCGCAAAGGATGAACATATTATTGAATGTTTCCGCACCCTGGGAAAATGCGGCACAGCGCGGTCTGTTGCCTTTTTGCGTGCAACGCTTTTCCACCGCAAATGGCTGGCCGGTTTTCAGAAGTCCCCCTTCCGGGAGGGTGCCGCGCTTGCTCTGGTTGAATTAAAACTACCGGAAGCCAGGGAAACGATTAAAACGGCGGGACGAAGTTTTTATCCCGGTTTGCGCGGTATCGCGCGCAAAGCCGGAAGGGAACTTTTTCAAAGTCAAAAAGGTAAAGGATAATCATGTCTGAGAAAAAATCAATTCCTGAACGATTGGGGCACGATTTTCTCAGGGCCCTGTATCACACCATTAATACCGTCCGTATGTACCAGGACAACAATCAACTGGTTCAAAACAGCGTTCAAGCCTTTACCGGCTTGCTCAATGAATTAACCGTCAGTGGAGACATCAGTCTCCTTCTTTACCGGAGCCGCTTCCATCTCGGTGGAGAAAAAATTCCCTACCGGAGGAACGCCGCCGTTGTGATTTATAACATGATGGAATTTTTTTCCAAACGCGGTATCGGCAGCGTCACTTTTTCCAGTGCCTCGCGCGACGCGTCACAGGATAACATCATCGCTTGCATGCGTCTGTTCAATGATGCCCTCCGGTATCCAAACCATCTGGAGTGGCTGGAACAAAAGCTGCAGGAACATAACATTTCCTGGGTTCAAATCTTCCCGCGACAAAATGAAGACGAAACGTTTAATGAAAACCTGGAAGAGCAAAAATACGAAAAAGCACGTAAAAATTATTTTCTGGCAATCGAATCCGTCCGGGAAGTCGCAAACAAAGTCACGCAGGGCATGGTGGGTGTGCGCAAAACCAGACGGCTGGCTCAAAACATCGTGGATATGGTTCAGGTGGATTCGGCGCTGATGATCGGCATGGCGACCATCAAGGATTATGACGATTACACCTATACCCATTCGGTCAACGTCACTCTTCTCGCGACTTGCCTGGGCAGGCATATTGAATTATCGGACCTTGCCCTGGAACATCTGACCATTTGCGGCCTTTTTCATGACCTGGGCAAAGTGGATGTTCCCAAGGAAATTCTCTTTAAGAACGGAGAATTAACCAATGGAGAATGGGATCTCATCAAGGCCCATCCCGTCACCGGTGTCCGGAAGATTCTCATGTTGAATGCCAATCCTGCTTTAAGATCCAGAATCATTCTTGGCCCGTTTGAGCATCACTTGAACGTGGACATGACCGGTTATCCCCATACGATGTTCACGGATAACCTGAGCCTCATCGGCAAGATTCTTCATATCGCCGATGTGTATGAAGCCATGACCCATGAGAGGGTGTACCGGACAAATTATTTCACCCCCGATATCGTGCTGAAAAAAATGTGGGAAGAAGCGGGAAAAAGTTTCGACCGGATTTTGTTAAAACGCTTTATTCACATGATGGGCATTTATCCCATCGGTTCCGTCGTGGAACTGAGCAACGGCAGCATTGGCCTGGTCATGGATTATCCCGATGAAAATGAACGCAGTCAGCCGCTCGTTTTAGCGCTGGTTCGTGACGACCAGGGCAACTGGCAACGCGGGGAAACGATTTATCTGGCCGATCAGGACATCAAAGAAGGTTCCGAACGCCTGCATATTACGCGTGTGATTCCACCGGCTCAATTGCGCGTCAATCCGGCAGAATTTTTTCTGCATATTAAATAACGTCATCATCAGGAAGCAGAGGAGGAATTATTCTGTTGGCACGCAAAGACACTAAAAATGACATCAGGCTTCACAAAGGATGCCATGCCTAATTTTTTTAACATATTTCAGAAAAAACATGATCTGAAAAATCTGGGGCTCAAACCCTACCAGATCACGTTTGCTCTGGACCGGCTGGTTTTCGGTGTGGACAACGTCCATCTGGATGTCCACATCAGCCCGCAAGTGTACAGTTGCCTCAGAAAAACCGCATTTCTGTTAATGGTCAAACACAGTAAAACTGAAAATTTTTTCAAAGAATACAAAAAAGATTTATGTGAGACAGAAAAAGAATCTTTGAAGCGGCTTTGCAATGACATTCTGCTTGACGGTATCAATAAAGCGAAGCTGGCTTCCGAGGTGCAGATCGATTTCCTGGGACAGACGGCTCTGCTGAAATTATTCCTCGACGAGATCAAGTCACAGTACAAATTCATCCTGTCGCAGATTGAACAACTCGGCCGGATGTATCAGATATCGGAAAAGCATGACCAGAATGATGTTTTCCTGATGAAAGAAAAACTTTCCGAAATCAAGATTCATTCTAATCAGATTCTTCGCGGCGTGGGGAAAGAACTTTTTGAGCTCCTGGTGGATGTGAATGCCAGAAACTTAAGAAATATGAGAGAAACGCACTTCGCCCCGCGGGACATTCTGCCCATTTTTTACTTCTCCAATCCGTTGTTCCATACCAATAATCCCAACGACGATTTTTTTCTGATTGAAGAATACGCGCTCATGGGACAGCGGGCTGAGGACATCGATAACTACAAAAACATCAAAGCCGTTCTGTACAGCCTTCTGAAACAAATTCATTTTACCGGCGAAGATTACAAAAACGGAAATGCGGAAAAAAATGAAATCCGTCTGCAGGCCGTGAACGGTTTTTGCGATGATGAAAATCGTGCTCTCGATGCCTTAATCATGGACCCCGATAACATGGACCGGATGTTTGACTATTTCAGTTCGACAGAACAATACGATAAAGCCAAACAGGCCAATGAGCGCGAAGCAGAGCTCAAGCAACACAGAGAAAAAATAGAGACGCAAAAAACGCTACTCAAACTGGCTTATCGTAAATTCAGCCAGTCCGGAATCGTGCGGCAGATGGTCGCCGCGATGGTCATGAAAAAAGTCTATGAAAAATTTTGTCCGCCCATGACACCCAGGCAGGTCCGCGAATTTCTGGTTGATTTCTGGACCAGGGTATCCATCAGGACGCAACAGAAACGCTTGAAGAGTCTTTATGGATCTGATTTTTCAATCGAACCGCTTTGGGAGACGCTCAAACACATACGGCGTTGTTCAACCGGAGAAAAAAAGCAATATCTCCTGATGTTTCTCAGACAATTTTCCCGTTATCATCGGGATTTGTATAATTTGCACGTCCTGAAGGAGGCAATGGACTCCATCAACCTGGTGGAAGATGAAAAAATTATTTTACTGTCACGGGAGAACCATTCTCTTTATGAATTCCTGCTGCCGGACGAAAAAGTCAAGGAAGAAAAACCGATTGCCAATCATGTGATCATCAAAGCGGACATCCGAGGATCGATGGCTATCAACCACACGATGAGAAGCAAGGGATTGAATCCGGCATCCTATTTCAGCCTGAATTTCTTTGATCCAATCTCTCAGGTTCTTTCCGAATACGGCGCGTCGAAAGTGTTTATCGAAGGAGACGCCATCATCTTGTCGATCTTTGAAAACGAAGATATCGCAGAGGGCTATTACAGCGTCGCCCGGGCCTGCGGTCTGGCCGTGCGCATCCTGCAAATCGTCCAAAGCTACAATGAAAAAAACAAGGAAAATAATCTGCCCGTCCTGGAACTGGGCATCGGCATCTGCTTCTGCCAGGGCCCGCCCATGTTCCTGTTCGACGGCGATTCCAGAATCATGATATCTCAGGCCATCAATCAGGCAGACCGGCTGTCCAGTTGCGACAAATTCCTGCGCAAAATCTTTAAGAGTCAAAATGATGTTTTCAATTTATTTGTTTTTGAGAACGAAGCCGAAGAAATCAGTGAAACGGGCATCGATGAATCCACCTATCGCTACAATGTCAACGGAATTGAGCTCAATGAAGAAGGCTTCCAGAAACTGACCAGAGAAATCAATCTGCAAAAATATACCTTTTCTTCGGATAATGACGACAGCGTGAAATTGTACACCGGGAAAGTTCCGCTGCTCAACGGCAATTACCAGCGGATTGCCATTCGGGAAGCGGTCATTCACAAAGTACAACCGGACATGATGGATGTATCGGGAAAGATAGTACGGAAGTATTATGAAGTTTGCACCCATAATAAAATTTACAATTTTATCGAAAACCAGTCCTAGTGTTACCGCACAGGATCAAAATGAAGATCAATCCTTTCCGGCAAAATGACCGTTAAAAATACCGCAAGCAAAATTGACCCTGATTACCGTCTGCTGATGGCCGTTGCTTTTCTGGCCGGATTTGTCAGTCTGGCCTATGAAATCGCGGCCACAAAAGTTCTTTATTACTTTTTCAACGAAAGCACGATCACCGCTTCCGGCGTCATTGCCATCTTTCTTTTCGGGATGGGTCTGGGCGGTTTTATCTTCAGCCGGCTGGAGAAGAAAATTTCGGATAAAAAGAAATTTTTGCTTATCCTGCAAATCCTGATTGCGCTTTACGCCGCCATTGTTTTTCCCGCTTATGATTTAGTACCAACGGTTTTTAATGTTCTGTATCCGTTCCTGGGAAACTCCGCTCAGATGCTGCTGGCCAACAAACTGCTCATCAGCTTCTTTTATCTGATTATTCCGACGGTGCTGATGGGCATGGTTTTCCCGGCCATCATTGTGATGTCGATTAACGCCATCGAACAACTGCCTGAAAAAATCGGCACTATCTATGGCCTTGATCTTTTTGGGGCGGTCCTGGGCGCCCTGGCCAGTGGATTTTTCTTCATCCCCTTCTGGGGCATCAAAGCTTTAATCTTCTTTTCCGTCCTGATCAATCTTGCCATCAGCCTGCTGGTTTTATTTCAGAAGAGCAGAAAATTTGTCCTCACGATATTTTGTTTCCTTTTGATCGCTTTTATTTTCTACCTGATCATTAGTCCTTTCAGCAACAGCGCGGTCATTTATTCCAGTCAGGATCAAAAGGAAAAATACATCCCCCGGGAGAACCTGCTCGTTTCCGATCAGCATAATTCAAAATATTTTCAAAAGGTGAAAATCAAGGAAAAAAAATTCTTCGCTCATTCACCTTTTGGAGAATTGAGCGTTTTTGATGAAGTCTTTAACAATGAACAGCATCGCTATCTTTATATTGAAACGCGGGTTCAATGTTCCACGGAAGGGCTGAAAAACAAGGCGGTCAGTGAAATCAACTTCGCCAACATCTCCATTGACGCGCTGGATAAAGCAAATCTGAATGTTTTAAATATCGGCTTGGGATGCGGATTTACGCTCAGCGAAATCGTCAAGCACCAAAACGTCCGGAACGTGGACGTGGTGGAAATCAATCCGGTCATGCCGGAGGCGACTAAATATTTTAACGATTTTACCGGCCATGTTCTGGAGAATTCAAAAGTCAATCTTATTTTTAATGACGGGTACAAATATCTCCTGAGCACAGATCAAAAATATGATTTAATCATCATGGACATCGAACATCCTTCAGTGATCTATTCCAGTAATCTTTACTCACTGGAATTTTACAAACTGGTCCGGAAAGCTTTGAATCAGGATGGCATCTTTACGCAATGGTCCTACCGGCCGATCCCGGATGCACAGGTGATTAATTACAACACGCTGAAAACAGTGTTTGCCGATGTGGTTCCGAAAATATCAGGCGTTTTCAATGATCTCTATTATATCGCCGGTGGCAGAAATATATCCATGGATGAACGGGAGACCCTCTTCCTGAATCAAATGCTCGGCAGTCAGGACACGCGGCTCAATACCCTGAACAATCCTTATTTCGGCACAGAAATGATGCTCAGAGAACTATTCAAAGTCAATTAATTCGCTCTAATCCGTTCTCTCGCGCTCAACGAGTGTCACTTCGGCGTACGCTTTAATGAGACAAAACCAAAAATTCAGAAGTATAGCGTGCTGAAGTTTGCTGGTCGAACTATCCCGCCACCCTCAGCTCGCAGGAACATACTTCGTCCCGACTTGTCGGGACTCGCTCTCAGCGAGTCTCACTAAAAATGGAAAAGGCGCTCCATTTCGGGAGCGCCTTTTAATGAGGGTTTAACTTCCTTATTTATTCACCAAGTTTCTCACTGGCAATTCTCATATTGTAGAATGAACGATACACGAAAATAATCGCGATCACGAAGAAAAGGACAGCCAGACCATTCTTTAAATTCTGATTGGTCATGGTCACAGCGATTTCCGTGGCCAGCAATCCGAACAGGGTCGTGAACTTGATGACCGGATTCAAAGAAACCGAGGAGGTATCTTTGAAGGGATCGCCGACGGTGTCGCCGACAACGCTGGCTTCATGCAGCGGGGTGTTTTTCATCTTCAGATCGACTTCAACAATCTTCTTGGCATTGTCCCAGCAACCACCGGCATTGGCCATGAAGATCGCCTGGAACAGACCGAAGAAAGCGATACCGATCAGATAACCGATGAAGAAATAGGGGTTAAAGAAAGCGAGTGCCAGACACATGAAGAAGATCACGATAAAGATGTTGATCATACCCTTCTGAGCGTACTGGGTGCAGATCTTGACGACTTCCTTGCTGTCTTCAATAGACGCTTCCGCTTTATCGAGGTTGATGTTCTTCTTGATGTACACAACGGCCTGATAAGCACCTGTGGTAACCGCCTGCGTGGAAGCACCGGTGAACCAGTAAATCACGCATCCGCCCATGATCAAGCCAAGGATAATTTCCGGCTGAACCAGGGACAGCTTGGCAACAACATTTCCGAAGAGATGTTCGAGGAGAATGATGATACCGAATACCATTGTGGTCGCGCCGACAACAGCGGTACCGATCAACACGGGCTTGGCCGTCGCTTTGAAGGTATTACCTGCGCCGTCACCGGATTCCAGATAGTGTTTGGCCAGTTCAAAGTCAGGGGCAATGCCGTATTCTTTTTTCACAACGTCCTTGGTATCCGGACGGGATTCGATCAAAGACAGCTCATAAATGGACTGAGCGTTGTCGGAAACAGGACCGAAACTGTCAACCGCGATGGTTACAGGACCCATGCCCAGGAAACCGAAGGCTACCAGACCGAAAGCAAACACGGGAGCGGCAAACGTAAATTCCGGCGGCATTATTGCCATAACGGACGGGTTTTTCGATACATAATAAGCAATGAACATCAAAAACATGATGGTCAGGCCTTCCCAGAAAGCGGAGAAGTTACCGGCAACAAAACCGGACAGGATGTTCAGAGAAGGACCACCCTGCTTGGACGCATTAACGGTTTCTTCGCAGTGACGTGAAGAGGTGCTGGTGAAGACTTTGGTGAATTCCGGAATCAATGCGCCGGCGATGGTTCCGCAACTGATGATAACGGCCAGAGCCCACCAGAGACTTGTGTAAGGTTCAGGCAAATCACCCAGCAGATAATAGCTGGCTGCAAACGTAACCGCGATGGATACGATCGATGTAATCCAGACCAGGTTGGTCAATGGATGTTCAAAGTTAAATTCTTTCTTGCCGGCGAACGCTGCTTTGCTGATGATGTCGTTGACAAAGTACGATACCAAAGATGTCACGATCATGAAAATTCTCATGGCGAAAATCCAGATGATCAGTTTGCCGCCCATTTCCTGATTGCCGGCCAGCGCCAGCGCCAGGAAAGTAACCAGAGCAACACCGGTAACACCGTAAGTTTCAAAACCGTCCGCCGTGGGGCCGACGCTGTCACCCGCATTGTCACCGGTACAGTCGGCGATAACACCGGGGTTTTTCGGATCGTCTTCGGGAAGATGGAAAACGATTTTCATCAAGTCGGAGCCGATGTCCGCGATCTTTGTGAAGATACCGCCGCAGATACGCAAAGCGGAAGCACCCAGCGATTCACCGATGGCAAAACCGATGAAGCAGGGGCCGACGAGTTCTTTGGGAATGTAAGCCAGAATGATGATCATGAAGAAAAGCTCGATGCTGACGAGCAGCAGGCCGACGCTCATACCGGAACGCAGACAGATGTTAACAATGTTCATGGGGTTGCCGCTCAATGAAGAGAAAGCGGCACGGGAGTTCGCCACGGTGTTGATCCGGATACCGAACCAGGCGACCGAGTAGGAGCCGAGAATACCGAGAATCGAACAGACAAGAATAATGATGATATCCGAAACTGCTTTACTCTGCAGAGCGCCAAAGTAGTAAACGATACAGATCGCGATCAGAATCCACAACGCAATGAGGAATTTGCCCTGTTGAAACAGATAGGTTTTGCAGGTCTCCCAGATGGTCTGGGAAACATCCAGCATCGCCTTGTGCGCGGGCAGATTCTTGGTTTGTACGTACTGCATGATGCCGAAAGCCATCCCGATGATGCAGATGATTAAACCGGCATTAAGAATGGTCAACCCGGCCAGGGTGCCACCCATAAAGCTGACTTGCGTCAGATCAGGCAGATTGATGTCCGCTTCACCGGCAAACGCCGCGCCGGCCATGAGCAGAAACATCAAAGAGCTCAGTAAAAATGTCCAGATACTTCTTTTGTTTTGTAACATTATCCATCCTCCTTTTTTAAATTACTAATATTTTTTGTATGGTATTTAGCCATAGCTTGTTGCAAACCTGATTGAATGATATCGGCGGTAGCCTCAGACGCAATTTGAATGATTTGCTGCAACCGGTCTGATTCGTCCTGATTAAACTTCTGCAACACATAATCTTCAACCGGCGTTCTGCCGGCCGGCTTACCGATGCCCATTCTGACCCGCATAAAATCGGCGGATCCCAAACAGTTGACAATCGATTTTAATCCTTTATGTCCCGCATCACCTCCGCCAGCCTTCAGACGCACGGTGCCGAAAGGCAAATCGAGATCATCATGAATCACGATGACATTACCGGTGTCCACCTTAAAATAATCCTGTAAACGTCTTACCGCGTTACCGCTTAAATTCATATATGTTTGAGGTATGGCCAGCAGCGCATTCGCGCCGGCGACTTTCCCTCGATTCCAAAGAGCGTCAAAACTTTTCTGCCTGATATCCACTTCCCATCGGGCGGCAATGTCTTCCAGAACCATAAACCCGATGTTGTGTCTCGTCTGCTGATAGCGGCTTCCTGGATTGCCCAGTCCGATAATCAGATACATGATCTGCTCTCCCTCAGCCGTGCGGTGCGAAAAGAATCTTTTTAAATTCGAGAGCAGCACCCGCTATCACCTGATGATCATTGACCGCGATAAACTCACTTCCCCTTCTCTTTCTCTGCGGGAGCGGCAGCAGTACCGGCCGCTTCCGTTCCTTCCGCTTTGGCTCCTTCTGCAGCCACTTCCTCCTTCGCCGCTTCCTCGGTCTTGGACACTCTGACCATCGCCACCGCGGCCACGGACGTGTCGGGACGGTCCAATAACGTGATGCCTTCAGCAACTTTTAAATCTCTGATTTTAATGGAATCGCCTATGCCCAGACTGGTGACATCCACATCAATATGATCGGGCAGATCCAGCGGAAGGCAGGAAATTTTCACTTCCCGTTTGATGTGCTGCAATTCACCGCCCATTTCCACACCAACCGCTTTGCCGATGAAATGCAGCGATACGTCCATGGTGATCTTGCGTTTTTCATCCACTTCATAAAAATCGACATGGTAGAGCTTGCCGGTTAAGGGCTGCAATTGTAACTCTTTAATCAGCGACAGTTTCTCCATCTTGTTTCCGCCATCATCAATCATCAGTTTGATGAAAGCGTGGTCTTTCTTATTTTTATGCAGCTTGATCAATTCATCGTTCTTCACTGCCAGTAAAATATTTTCTGCAGAACGGCCGTAAAAAACAGCAGGGACAAATCCCTTGTCCCGTAAACGGCGGGACGGTCCTTTCTTGTGTTCTTTACGGACTTGAGCCGCTAAATCTGTTACCTCCATGGGTTCCTCCTCTATAACTATATAAATAATGAACTGACTGAATCGTTGTAATAAATCCGGCGCACCGCTTCGCTTAAGATTCCGGATACTGATAAAACTTTTATTTTTTTGCAATGCTGGGCCCGATCGCTCAGTGGTATGGTATCCGTGACAATCGCTTCTGTAATTTCTGAATTCTCGATTCTATCCAGCGCCGGCCCTGACAATACCGGATGCGTGCAGCAAACAGACGTTTCCAGCGCGCCCGCCTTCTTCATGGCATTTGCGGCTTCCACGACCGTTCCCGCCGTATCAATCATATCGTCCAGAATAATGACTCTTTTTCCCTTGACGTCGCCGATAATATTCATGGCCTCGGCTTCATTCGGGCCTTCCCTTCTTTTATCAATAATGGCCAGGGACGCACCCATTCTTTTACCGAAAGACCGGGCCCGTTCCACACCGCCGGCATCCGGTGATACAATCACCGTATTATCCATATAATGTTTTTTCATGTAATCCAGCAGCACCGGTTTGGCGAAAAGATTATCCACCGGAATATTAAAAAATCCCTGAATCTGACCGGCGTGCAGATCCATGGATAAAACACGATTGGCACCCGCGGCCGTGATCAGATCAGCCACCAGTTTGGCCGAAATTGGCGCGCGGGACGCGACTTTTCTATCCTGACGGGCGTACCCGTAATACGGAACGACCGCCGTTATCCTGTCCACGGACGCCCGTTTCATCGCGTCAATCATAATCAGCAATTCCATCAGCGTGACATTGACCGGCGGGCAGGTGGACTGGATAATGAAGACATCCATGCCCCTGACATTTTCATTTATTTCGACACGGGTTTCCCCGTCACTAAAAGTTGTTACGTTCGCCTTTCCCAAAGAAACGCCCAGTTGCGCACAAATCTTTTCAGCCAGTTCCCGATTGGCATTACCGGAAAATACTCTAATTCTTTCAAGCATTTAAATAATTCTCCACAGCTTATACTGGCTGGGGCGGGAGGATTCGAACCTCCGAATGCAGGAACCAAAATCCTGTGTCTTACCGCTTGACGACGCCCCAATCAAAAATTCAATGCAGGGTTCAGTGGACTATCTTAAGTGGAAGGTTTAATCATTACAGAGATTTAGCCAGAAAAAGCTGATATTGATCAGAAATTTCTTTCTCTATAACGCCTAGGGCTTTTTCTGCCTCTTCACCATTCCTGAATATACCAAAGACAGTGGGACCGCTACCCGACATCAATGCGCCAAGCGCACCGTGTCTGAGCAACATTTGCTTGAGATCAGCCAGTTCCGGATGCATTTTCAGTGAAACTGACTCCAAGTCATTATGCAATCCGCAAACCATGTCGCCCAGATCCAAAAATCGCGGAATGCTATAATTATTTTTGCCCCTTGTCAATCTTAAATTGAGGTTTTCATAAATCATTTTTGTGGAGAGGTCAAAAGGCGGTTTGATGAGTAAAATATCCAGCCTCGGCAGGCCGCGCAGATGTTTGAGACGATCACCGACGCCTGAGGCTAAGGCCGCGTTTCCAAAGATAAAAAAAGGAACATCCGCGCCTATTTTTGCGCCGATTTTTAAAAGTTCGTTCTTTTTCATGCCCAGGGAACAGATTTGATTGAGGGCCACAATTGTGGTGGCGGCATCGGAACTTCCGCCGCCCAGACCGGCGGTCATCGGAATTTTTTTATGCAGAGTGATTTCCACACCCGACCGATAGTCACAGTAATCAAAAACAGCTTTCGCGGCACGAACAATCAGATTATTTTCATTCGTCGGCAAATCCGTTCCCGGACAATGCAAAACAATGCCCCGCGGACGGGGCATGAAAATCAATTCATCATGCAGAGATATTTTCTGCATCAATGAGAAAATATCGTGATAACCGTCCGCGCGTTTTCGTAAGACATGCAAAAAAATATTGATTTTCGCCGGCGCGATCCAGTGCATCTTAAACCTTTTCTTTGACGTAACGCATTTTCAATTCGTAAAGAATGCCCTGGAGTAAATCACCTTCATTTTTATCGAGGTTCCCTTTGGTTTTTTCATGGAGCATATCGAGAATATCGATGGTCTGCTTGGCCGCCGGAAGATTTTTTTGCGGTTTACCGCCTTCGGTTTCGGGAAAATCTCCAAAATGGAAAAGGGCGGACGTACTGAGCGACAAAACAAAATTGGTAAAATTCACCGCGGGATAATTGATCTCTTGATCGGGGGCCGGTCGTGAACTTTCCTTAGGCTTCTGCTGCTCATCGCCTGTTGCAGTCGTGGCGGCCTCCGCCGGTTTTTCTTCGGCGGATTCTCCGGAATAACGTTTGTCCTTGATGACGAAACCTGAATCTTTTTTCTTTTCTTCCATTGATTATTTCCTCCGATATTACTTTTTGCTGATTTTAATTTCTCCCCTGGAAACATCGACGATAATATGATCCCCTTCCTCGAATTTACCCGCCAGAATATCCATCGCCAGCGGATCGAGGATCAGTTTCTGTAGCGAGCGTTTCAGCGGCCGCGCTCCGTAAACCGGGCTGTAGCCCTGTTCAGCGATAAAGTCTTTCGCTTTTTTCGTCAACTCCACGCTCATCTTGCGTTCTTTCAGCCGTTTGTCAATCAGCCCCATCTGAATTTCGACGATCCTGTAAATATCCTCCAGTTTGAGCGCCGAGAACATGATAATATCGTCGATGCGATTCAGAAATTCCGGCTTGAAGGTCGCCCGCAGCGCTTCCATCGAACGGCTCTTCTTTTCCTCATCGGAAATTGAAGGATCCTGAATCCACTGACTGCCCACATTGGACGTCATAATGACCACCGTGTTTTTAAAATCAACCGTGCGTCCATGTCCGTCGGTCAGACGGCCATCATCCAGGATCTGCAACAGAATATTGAACACATCCGGATGCGCCTTTTCTATTTCATCGAAAAGCAAAACGCTGTAAGGTTTGCGACGCACCGCTTCGGTGAGATAACCACCCTCGTCATAACCGACATAACCGGGAGGTGCGCCGATCAGACGGGCCACCGCGTGCTTCTCCATGTATTCCGACATGTCAATGCGGATCATCGCCTGCTCATTGTCGAACATGAATTCCGCCAGAGCCCGTGCCAGCTCTGTTTTGCCCACGCCGGTCGGTCCCAGGAAAATAAAGGAACCGATGGGACGATT
>JAGPFC010000058.1 GCA_018056685.1 Smithella sp. | reverse complement strand
TGACTCTTAATCAGTAGGTTGTCGGTTCGATCCCGACAGGGCTCACCAAATAAATCAAGGGGTTGCAGGTAAACACTGTGGCCCCTTTTTCTTTGTGCTTAACCTATTGCTAACCTGCGATATGATTTTTTGTGATCTCTGGTGAGGTTTTAACAATCATGAATTTCAGTGAAATGATGCCGTAGGTTTACCGCTCCGCGGGTGGTACACTTTTGATCGTTCTTCCGGAATTCATCGGCCATCTCCTCGCAATGGAATGCGAGACTATGGCACGCCGAAGAAAAATATTTCAAATCGACAAATATCTTTTTCTTGATTTCTCTCATTGCTTTCTATAACTTACATCACCCCTTAACGAAAACGTTGGGACAGTAGTGAATGGAAAATAATAGTCAGGCAAGACATAAAAATAAGATGAAATCGCCGGGTCCTCACACACTGTGCAAAAAAGCGGATTTACCGCCACAGAAAAAAGTAAAGGGAATCCTAAGAAAAACCGAAGAATATTTCCGTGTACTTTCCGAGGCCACTAATGAGGGAATAGCAATTCACGACAAAGGCGTTATCATTGAATCTAATCAATCCTTCGCCGAGATATTTGGATATGATTTATCTGAAATGATCGGCATGCACGTGGAAAAACTCGCCTCCCCCGAGTCGATGAAGTGTATACTGGAACACGTCGCCAACAGATATGATAAACCATTTGAAGCGGTTGGGGTAAGGAAAGATGGGTCCACTATAATATGTTCTATAGTTGGCAAACCATTCAAATATAAAGGACGCACAACAAGAGTTGTCGCCTTACGTGATATTACCGAGCGCAAGCAGATGGAAGAAAAGTTACGGGAGAGCGAGGCAAATTATCGGCAGCTTTTTGAGAACTCGCCTGCTGGAATATATCAAATTGATTTTAAAAAAGGAAAAATCACAAGGGCGAACGATGTGCTCTGTAAATATGCTGGTTGGAGTCAGAAAGAGATATGTTCTCTAAATATATACGATGTTTTGTCTGAAGAGAGCAAAAAACTGTATTTGGAGCGCCTCGAAAAAATGTTTCGGGGTGAAAAAGTGCCTGAGATAGTAGAATATGAAATAGTAAATAAAAATGGTCAGCGATTCTATCTCCAACTACACAATAAATTTATTTATGATGCAGAAGGTAATGCGATTGGTTCAGATGTTGTTGCACATAATGTCACAGAGCGCAAGTTGACAGAGATTGACCTGAGGCAGGAACGGGACTTCAGCAGGGCAATCATCAATAGTCTGCCGGGATGGTTTTACGTTGTCGATGAAAACTTAAGATTTCTCCGCTGGAATGACAACTTCATGATCACGACAGGCTATTCGGAAGAGGAACTTCGTGAGATGTCGATTTTGGATTTTCATCATGAATCGGATCGAAGCACTGTATCAGAACAGGTAAAACAGGTTTTCCTTTTTGGGGAAAATACCGCTGAAGCGGACATCACTTCGAAAGACGGAACTGTCAAAACTTTCTTGTTCAGCTCAAGAAAGATGAAATTTCAAGGCAGAAACTGCCTCGTAGGCACCGCCATCGATATTACCGAAAAGAAGCGGGCGCAGGAAGAACTCAAACAGTTTGCCGAAAATCTTGAAGATGCCAATATAGCGCTGCGTGTATTAATGAATTACAGGGATGAAGAACAAAAGGATATTGAGGGAAAATTGCAGACTAACATCCATGATCTCGTTATTCCTTATTTGAAAAAGCTGAAGCGGGCGAATCTAGATGATCGCAACAAAAATTACCTGAATGTTTTGGAAAGTAACCTTAGAGATGTCTTGTCACCATACATGAGAGACTTTCTATCATCGCATAAGAACCTTACACCTCAGGAGATTCAGATTGTCGACCTGATCTCGAAAGGAAAGACCACAAAAGAAATCGCTGAAATGCTCAACGCATCGGTAAGCACGATTGCGACCCATCGAAACAATATCAGAAAAAAAATGAATTTGAGAAATTCTAAAATCAACCTTCGCTCACATGTCCTGTCCACGGGGCGATAAGTATTCTCTATACACGATTTATCAAAAATAATTCATGGATCAAAAAAAGCCTAAATCGTAAGCTTCCCCGTAAAGACGGCCGCGGTGGACGGAAGCTGGAGCATGGAATACAAAGATATTAAAATCGGCGACCAGCCGGACAGTCTTTTTGAAATCCCTTCCGGATACAAAAAAATGACTTTACCGGGCATGCCGGGAGGCATGAACATTAAAATACCGGGCATGGGCGCAAGATAAATTTTTATGTTGCAAAAAAAACGTTCCTACAAAGATCACCAGAATAGCAAAGTAATTTGAGCATTTAGCTTCCTGTTATAGCTCCATTTGAATGAGGTTGGGGCCTTTCTCGCCGAGCGCTTTACCAAGTTCTTTGACCAGTTCCTCGGCCGTGGTTACTCTGACCGACGGCACCCCCATGCCTTTACCCAGACTCACCCAGTCGATGCCCGAAAGATCCGTAAGATAGGATGCGCATGTTTCGGGTAAAACACCCAAACGGCCGTACTCTAATTTCAGGATGTCATAACTTCTATTGGAGCAAATGAGCGTTTTAATATTAAGCCCTTCTTTCGCTTCTGTCCATAAGGCCTGAAGAGTGTACATGCCGGCGCCGTCGGCCTGAAAATTGATCACGGGCCTGTCGGGACAGGCAATGGCGGCTCCCACAGCGCAGGGCGCTCCCTGGCCTAATGCTCCTCCCGTGAGGGTCAGCAGGCTGAACGGGGGGATATTGGACGCCACGGGATAATACATTACGCCGGTCGTGACGGCCTCTTCAACCACAATGGCATTTTCAGGCTGGAGAGCCGCGATGACCGAACAAATTTTAAATGAGTTCAAGGCGCCCGTGGGTAGTTTCGGTCTCTGAAAAGAAGCAAGAATGCCTGCATCCGTGATGCGGGCGGCATCGAGTTCGCCTGCCAGGGCTTCCAAGATATCCAATAAGTCCTGCGGTTCGTTGGAGAGATGGAACCTCGTTTGCCCGTCTTTGAGGTAGTATGCGGGAATGCCCTCGTAACCAAAAAAGGACACTGGTTCCTTCGAACCGATAAAAACAAATACTTCATACTTCGACAGCATATCCATGGCCATTTCCGGAAGATAGGGTATGCGCATCACATCCGGCAAACCGGCGCCTCGTTCAATATGCGCCGGGAAATTATCGGTGAGAAGATCGCATCCGCAGGCCTGCTTGATCCGGGCGGCGGCCATCAGCGCATTTCTGTCGATATGGTTGTGACTGAAAAAAAGGGCGGCCTTTTTGTCTTTTTTCAACAAGGCCGCCGCCGATTTGATTTCTTCATAATGGATAGATTGTTTTCCCCGACTATCGGGAGCAACGGCGGCCTCAACGTTCTTTTCCTTTTGAAGATCAAACGGTACGATGAGGGTGGCGATCTGACCCTGTTTTGCGGCATTGACCGCATTCGCCATATCCTCGGCAAAACGCTTCGCGGAATTGCATGTACGATGCCATCCGGAAACCGTTTTCGCCAGCGATTCAATATCCATGGCCAGCGGCGGATCGGAGGCAAGATGCCAGGTGGAATGCTCGCCGACAACGTTGACCATCATACTGCGCGCTCTGCGGGCATTGTGCAGATTTGCTATCCCATTTGCCAAACCGGGACCCAGATGGAGAATCACCATGGCCGGTTGCTGGAGCATTCTTGCGTAGCCATCGGCCGCCCCCGTGCAAACCCCTTCAAACAAACCCAAAACCGGACGAATGCCTCCTACGGTATCGAGTGCGACAACCAGGGGAAGCTCTGTTGTGCCGGGGTTGGCAAAACATACCGAAATACCAAGGTCCTTTGCAGTTTTTACTAAACATTCAGCTCCGTTCATAACTTCCTCATTTTGTATTCTTGATGATCGGAATTCTGTTGATTCAATAGCTATCCTACCCATGAAGTGCCGCGGAATCAAGGCAGTCAAAAATTAATTCACCAGGGATTCCGGCTTTTCCCCTTTCAATACCCGGGCAATGTTCGCGGTTGCCATCGCGATAATTCTTCCGGCGGCTTCATTGGTTACACCGGCTGTGTGCGGCGACAGAAGCAACTGCGCGTTTTCCACTCCGAGAAGAGGATTATCGGGATGAACCGGCTCAGTGGAAAAAACATCAATTCCCGCGCCGGCAATGGTTTTTTTCATCATAGCCTCGGCGAGATCTTTTTCATCGACCAGTTCTGCACGGGCAACGTTAATCAGATAGGCGGTTGCTTTCATAGCTGTGAGAGTCTCTTTATTGATCATCGAGCGCGTTGACTCCGTAAGAGGCGCGTGAAGACTGACGAGGTCGGATTGACGCAAAAGAATGTTCATCCCGGCATATTCAACCCCAAACTGCTCTTCAATCGACGGTTCCGGCCGGTAAACGTCGTAGTACAGGACCTTGTTTAATTGGAAGGGTTTGAGCCTTTCGGCAACCGCCCGACCGATGTGTCCAAAACCGATGATGCCCCAAACTTTGCCTTTAAGTTCCGCGGGTTTTATTGCCATTTGCTGCCATCCACCGGACTTCGTGCTTGTATGGGCATGAAACATGTTTTTGAGCAGACAAAGTCCCCAGGCAATTGTATGTTCGGCGACACTGACGGCATTGGCGCCGGCGGTATTCGCAACTTTGATGCCTTTGGCGGTGCAGGCTTCCACATCGATGTGCTGGTAACCGACGCTGGGTTGTTGAATAAGTTTTAAGTGCTTTGACGTCGCTATGGTATCCATCGTTATTTTCTGCTTGAAGGTGTAGTCGCCCAGGACAACATCAGCCTTTGAAAAGTTTTCTTTGACTTCTTCCTCCGACATTTCATGACCGGAGATAACCTCGAAATCAGGCACGTTCGGATTCTGTTTGATGAGCAATTTCACAATCTCGGCCGCTAGTGGGCATAACGATAAAACGATTTTCGTCATATACACCGCCTTTTTGAAACAAATAGTGATGAACTCGTAAAAAGTAATTCAAGCCGTCACCCCGGCGAAGGCCGGGGCCCATAACCCATTATAGTTACTGGATACCTGCTTTTGCCGGTATCCAGTAACAAAAGAACTGGCTCCCTGTTTCCGCGCGGAATGATAAAATGAGACATTATGCAAAGCTCTAAAATGGTTTGTAATATCATGGCCATAGGAATAATACTTAAACCATTGCCTGCAACTTGTCCGCTTTATTGCGCCACAGTCCTGTTTTAGTGTAACCGGTCTTCCGACCCTGTGCGGCCGCTATGACGGCGTCCAAATTTTCAGGCCGATGATGCCGATGATGATCAGCGCGACGCTGACCAGTCGCCCGACATTTGCCGGCTCTCCAAAAAGCACAATACCCAGGATGACCGTGCCGGCTGCGCCAACGCCGACCCAGACGCTGTAGGCCGTTCCCACCGGAATGCCCTTCATGGCAATTCCCAGCAGCAGCAAGCTGACAACCATGGCCCCCGCCGTCCAAACCGTCGGCCAAAGCCTCGTAAAGCCTTCCGTGTATTTCAGGCCGATGGCCCATGCGACTTCAAACATGCCGGCGAAAATCAGGATAATCCAGTTCATGCATTTTCCTTTTTGTAAAAGAATATTGATGCCTCAATCTAACATAAAAGAGCCGGATCGAAAAACAAAACTTCGGC
>JAGPFC010000033.1 GCA_018056685.1 Smithella sp. | reverse complement strand
ACCTTAAAATTCTTCGGCGATATTTCCAGAAAGGATATCAATAATATTAGCACCGTTGTACAGAAGCGGGTGGTTGCAGAGCAAAAATTGAATCTGAAAATCGAAAAGCTGGGTGTTTTCCCCGATGCCCGCAGGCCGCGGGTGCTTTGGTGCGGCGTTACCGACGATGTAGAAAAACTAATCAATCTCCAGAGAAAACTGGATAGCGATTTCGCGGCAATCGGCTTTCCCGCGGAAGATAGGTCTTTCAAAGCACATCTGACCCTGGCACGAATTAAAGACCCACGCGAAATCACGGGCATGAGTGAAGCGCTGAAGAAATACGATTCTTTTAAAGCCGGAGAATTTATCGCCGATAAATTGTTTTTGTTTCAAAGCAATCTTTCTCCGCAAGGCGCTGTTTACACAAAACTGGCGGATTTTGCTTTGAGTGGATGATATTCGAGTTTTTGCATTTTTTGCAATAACTCATAATGAAAGTTCAGTGTGTTCCATTTTGGAACATGCTGCCGTGAACAAGAAAAGGAGTATATATGTATAAAGATGATATTCTAAATCTTATTGAACAATCACCTCTGGAGATCGATACAGAGATACAACTGACAGGGCGTCCGCCAACAATGGCTAGCTCTGAATTTCTCACGAATAAAGAGCAAGGCGATTGGGCGGAAAGTGTTGTCTTTAAAGCAATCAATGAATTTTCGAAAGAGTATTTTGCTTTAGAATATGGACGATCTGAATCAATTGCTGCTGGTGATGAGGGCTTTAATGATTTTTACATGGAATATCAGGACGAACTTAATACAATAGGGAAACGACCAGATTTATTAATTTTTAAAATTAGCGATTTCCCTGATCGAAAGATAGATATTGAGAATGACGAACATATAAGGCGAGCAGTAGCAGCACTTGAAGTTAGGTCAAGTTCTTTTTTAGCGGATAAATATGCTTCGTTCATGAGAGAAAGACAGCATCAAGCTATTCATAAATGTTCTGAAATCAAAAATACTATTCTAAACACTACCTCTGGCGCTTTATTAAGACGCAAAAATGAAACTATTTATAATCTTATAGCGAACGCTACTGATGATACCTTCAGAGAATTAGATTTTCGCTGTCCTTCTTGGTCTTTAACGCAAGAGTTAAGGAACCTAACGACATTATTAAAAGACATGAAAGAGAATATTAAGATATTGCACAAACGCGATTATTTAAGCATTACTCCTAAGATGGAAGATATTGCTCTTGTCAACAGATGGATACAAAACTATAACGTTAAACATTTCTATCTTCAGGTATTTTTTGATAAGGCATATATTATATCTTTCAAGGATATCTTGACATTAATCTCTAACGATAACAACGATGGTAATAATTTCTCGATTGAAAGGGATGTAAAAAATCAAGGCAAAACGACAATAAAAATAAATGTGCAGATCGGAAAAGAAATCTTGGGCAAGATAGATATGCCGAAACATACATCAGCAATGAAGGAATTAGAAAGAGGCCGCCTCCTGTTCTATGTAACCTTTGCAGGCGGGAAAGGATATCTTGATCAAGAAGTATTTATGAGAGATATTATCAATGCGTGAAGAAAAATATATAGCGGAAACTCCAATCAAGCGCAGGAAGGATTACGGCCAATTCTTTACACCGCCACCTGTTGCGCGACTTATGGTAACATGGATTATGAAGGATAATCCTAAAACCATATTAGATCCGGCGTTTGGATTGGGTGTGTTTTATGATGAGGCATTAAAACTGAGTCTAACACATAAATTTTACTTTGTTGGTTATGAGATTGATAGACACATAATGGATTACCTTAATCACAATTGCAACATCTCAAATCTTCAGATTGTAAATAGTGATTATCTTGATGCTGATCTCGGATTATTTGATGGTATTGTTTGCAATCCGCCATATATGAGATTTCAGAAATTTCTCAATCGGCATGCGGTTTTGCCGAAAATTGAAGAGAAAATAGGGAAAAAACTTATCGGTTACTCAAACATATCTTCTCTATTCCTTATAAAGGCTCTAAAGGAACTTGGCATGAACGGCAATTTGGCATTCATTATGCCTTTCGAGTTTTTCAATACAGGTTACGGAGAAGAAATCAAGAAAAGTTTACTAGAACATCATTTACTAAAGCAGATTTTAATCTTTGAAAATGAAAAAGAAATATTTCCGGAAGCGACAACAACCGTCTGTGTCCTTCTTTGTAAAAATGACGGCAAAGAAGATACTATAAAAATAACATTCATTAAAACTAATGAGGAACTAAATCAAATATCCGATATCACTAATTTCTATCAGCGAAAAATCATGCCTTCAGATTTACCATATAATAAAAAGTGGACGCCAATCATAATGGCATTATTTTCTGAGCAGAAAAGTCCAGATGATTTTTGCAAATTATCTCTTTATGGGACGGTTACCAGAGGGATTGCCACTGGAGCTAACGAATTTTTTGCGCTAACGAAATCAAATATCGAAAACTTACAACTTGGTTATGACAACATTTGTAAATGTATCACAAAGAGTTCGCAAATTAAAAAGGCAGTTTTTACGGATATTGATTTTGACATACTATACAATGCAAATAAACCTATATATTGCTTAGACGTAAAAGATCATGACAAACAAGAAATAAAAAAATATATAAAAGAAGGAGAACAACTAGGATATCACGAAAGATACCTCACAAAAACGAGAAATCTTTGGTATGAAATAGAAAAAAGAAAACCTGCACCGATTTTGTTTGGTGTATTTAATAGAGGTCATTTAAAGGTTGTTCGAAATTTAACAACGGCAATCAATTTTACGTGTTTCCATTCTTTTTACCCAAATATGTTTGGACAGGAACTCGTCAATAAGCTTTTTGTTTATTTGCTAAGCGATATAGGACAGCAAATTATAAAACTTAACAAGCGAAGTTATGGAGATAATTTAGACAAATTTGAACCAGGCGATTTAAATGATGGTTTATGTCCTAATCAGACACAATTTGAATTAATCGATGAAGAAGAAGCAGACGAAGTAATCAGTGTTGCTAAAATCGATGAAGAAGCAGCTATAAAGTTAAGTAATAATTTAATTGATAGAATTATGAACTATCGAAACGAAGTTAAGACAGAAATATTGCCTGCATTTCCTCATCAAGGAAGGTAGGCTAAATTTTTATTTCGCAAATAATTTTAAAATTTTTAAATAATAGAACTATAGAACTAAGGAGGGTATTGTATTATGGCGGATATGGACAGATCAAAGGCTGTTGATTTGGCGATTTCTCAGATAGAAAAACAGTTCGGCAAGGGCTCGATTATGAAGCTGGGCGGCTCGGAAAAAGTGGATGTTCCGGCCATTTCCACCGGCTCGCTGAGCCTCGATATCGCGCTGGGAACGTTCGGTGTTCCGCGCGGCCGCGTGGTAGAAATTTACGGGCCGGAATCCGGCGGTAAAACGACGCTCGCCCTGCACATCGTCGCCGAGGCACAGAAGAAAAACGGGATTGCCGCCTACATTGACGCCGAACACGCACTCGACGTCGGCTACGCCCAGAAAATCGGCGTCAAGACCGACGACCTGCTGATTTCCCAGCCGGACACGGGCGAACAGGCGCTCGAGATTGCGGAAACACTGGTGCGTAGCGGCGCGCTGGATGTTCTGGTGGTGGACTCGGTTGCCGCTCTGGTGCCCAAGGCGGAACTGGAAGGCGACATGGGTGACGCCCAGATGGGTTTGCAGGCGCGTTTGATGTCGCAGGCGCTGCGCAAACTTACCGGCTCGATCAGCAAATCTAAAACCACCGTGATTTTCATCAACCAGCTGCGCATGAAGATCGGCGTTTTCTTCGGCAATCCCGAGACGACCACCGGCGGCAACGCACTGAAGTTCTATTCCTCGCAGCGCCTTGATATCCGCAAGATGACCTCCATCAAAAACGGCCAGGATGTCATCGGATTCCGCACCAAGGTAAAAGTGGTCAAAAACAAGATGGCTCCGCCTTTCCGAGAAGCGGAATTCGATATCATTTTCGGCGAAGGCATCTCGCGAGAAGGCGACGTGCTGGATCTGGCGGCGGAAAACGGCATCATCGAAAAGAGCGGTGCGTGGTATTCCT
Source organism: Smithella sp. (assembly GCA_018056685.1). Classification (GTDB taxonomy): domain Bacteria; phylum Desulfobacterota; class Syntrophia; order Syntrophales; family Smithellaceae; genus Smithella. Next base: position 20,884 of record JAGPFC010000033.1, on the reverse strand, counting down.
ACAAGGGCGACCGCATCGGCCAGGGACGGGATAATTCCAGAATATTTTTAAAGGAAAATCCCGATGTGATGGCGCAGGTCGAAAACGACGTCCGCGTCAAACTGGGCGCGCTTCCCAAAGAACAGGAAGAAGATAAGTGAAAGTTCTCGATTTGGAGGCGGCAAAGCAAAAGGCTTTTCGTCTTTTGTCTTTGCGACCGCATTCGGAAAAAGAGCTGGAAAAGAAACTGCGGGAAAAAGGTTTTCCCGCAGTTGTCATTAAAGAAACACTGGAAAAACTCCACGATTTGAAGTATCTCAATGACGAATCTTTTGCGAATCAATGGACTCGTAATCTTGCTGTCAACAAACTCTGGGGAAACAAAAAGATCATCGCTAGTTTGCGTGAAAAAGGCCTGAGTGCAGAATTGATTGCTTCATCCATTGAAAAGGCGCGTGAGGAATTGCCGGAAGAAGCGGCGATTGAAATTTTAATCAAAAAGAAAGCGGCCAAAAGAAAAACGTCCGCTTTGGATTTTAAGGAAAAACAGAAAATTTTTCAGACTTTGATGGGACGCGGTTTCCCGCCGAGTCTGATTTTGAATAAATTGGGAAGGATGAAAAAGGAAGATATTGATGGCGAAGACTGGGAATGAAATCAGGGAAAGTTTTTTAAAATATTTCGAGAGCAAGGGGCATACCGTCGTGGCAAGTTCGTCACTGATTCCCAAGGATGACCCCACGCTGCTTTTCACCAACGCGGGCATGGTGCAGTTCAAAAACGCGTTCCTGGGGCTGGAAAACCGTGGCTACACCCGGGCGGCAACCTGCCAGAAATGCGCGCGTGCCGGCGGCAAACACAACGATCTTGAAAATGTCGGCGTCACCGCCCGTCATCATACCTTCTTCGAAATGCTCGGTAATTTTTCCTTCGGCGATTATTTCAAGGAAGAAGCCATCGCCTGGGCGTGGGAATATCTGATTGACGTGGTTAAACTTCCCAGGGAAAAACTCTGGATAACCATTTTCAAAGATGACGACGAGGCGTTTGAAATCTGGAACAAGAAAATGAACGTTTCCGCTGAGCGCATCATTCGCATGGACGAGAAAAGCAATTTCTGGATGATGGGCGAAACCGGCCCCTGCGGCCCCTGCTCCGAAATTCTTTATGATCAGGGTGAAGGCACCGGCTGCGGCCGTCCCGAATGCGATGTGCATTGTGACTGCGATCGCCATCTGGAAATCTGGAACAACGTCTTTACGCAATTCGACCGCGATGAATCAGGCAAGCTGACTCCACTGGCAAAACCCAGCATTGACACGGGCATGGGACTGGAACGTCTTACTGCCGTCATCCAAGGCAAGAAGAGCAATTACGATACAGACCTCTTCACACCGATTATCCGCTTTGTTGAAAAAGTCTCCGGAAAAACCTACGGACAAAACGCCGATAATGATATTTCCATCAGGGTTATTGCCGATCACAGCCGCGCGGTGACATTTTTAATCGGCGACGGGATCACACCCAGTAATGAAGGGCGCGGTTATGTATTGAGAAGAATTCTGCGCCGCGCCGCCCGCCACGGCAAGATGCTCGGCATCAACAAACCTTTCCTGAATGAAACCGCCCAGGTCGTCATTGACATGATGAAAGACGTTTACCCCGATCTGGTGGAAAAAGCTTCTTTCATTACCAAGATGATTCTCAATGAAGAACAGCGTTTCATGGAGACGCTGGACGCCGGACTGCGCATCCTCAATGAAGAAACAGAGGCGCTGAAAAAGGAAGGCAAAAAGGTAATCTCCGGCGCGCTGGTTTTCAAACTCTACGACACCTACGGGTTCCCCACGGATTTGACGGCGGATATCGTCAAACGTGATGGCTTCACACTGGACAACGAAGGTTTCGAAAAAGAAATGGAAGCACAGCGGGAACGCGCGCGCGGCGCCTGGAAGGGAAGCGGCGAAGAAGCTGTTGCCGAATGCTATCTCAAGGCTTCCAGTTCCGGCATCACCACGGAATTTTGCGGCTATGACAAAACAAAAAAAGACAACGCGGAAATAAAGGCAATATTTATTGACGGGAAACCGGTTGAGACAGCCAGCGAAGGACAGAAGGCGGAAATCGTTCTGGACAACACGCCTTTTTACGGAGAAGCCGGCGGTCAGACCGGCGATACCGGTTTCCTCAAGGGATCGGGATTTAATTTTACGGTCGAAGACACGAAAAAGCCCGTCGAGAATTTCATCGTGCATAAAGGCATTGTCAGCAAGGGTGAAATCAAAGTCGGCGCGAAGGCGAAACTGGTTGTTGACGAGGAACGGCGAAAAGCCATTGCCGCCAACCATTCCGGAACGCACATTCTGCAGGCCGCGCTCAAAGCGGTTCTCGGGGACCACATCAAACAGTCCGGTTCACAGGTCACCGCGGAAGGCTTGCGGTTCGACTTCACCCATTTTTCAAAAATAAGCGATGAGGAAATGAAGCGGATCGAAGAAATCGCCAACGACATGATTCGCAAAAACGTGGACGTGAAAACGGAAGTCTGCGCGCTGGAAGACGCGCTCAAGACCGGCGCGACCGCTGTTTTTGACGAAAAATACGGCGCGACCGTGCGCATCGTGAAAATGGGCAAGATGAGCATGGAGCTCTGCGGCGGCACGCACGTCAAACGCACCGGCGACATCGGCCTTTTGAAAGTGCTTCATGAATCAGCGATTGCCGCGGGCGTGCGCCGCATCGAAGCCGTCACCGGCAGGAAAGCTTTCAAGCATTTTCAGAAAACCGATGAAGAATTAAAACGCACGGCGGAATTGTTTAAGGCAGGCTCGTTTGATGTTTATGACCGCGCCGAAAAAATACTCAAAGAAAAACGTGAACTGGAAAAAGAAATTGAAACACTCAAGGGAAAACTCGCCGCCAAGGATTCCGGCGATCTTATCAGTCAGGCCAAAGAAATCAATGGTGTGAAAGTGCTGGCCACAGAAGTCAGCATCACCGACGTCAAGACCCTGCGCGACTTCGGCGACAAACTGCGCGACAAACTGGGCTCCGGCGTTATCCTTCTGGGCAGCAAGGCCGGCGAGAAAGTCATGCTGCTTTGCATGGTGACCAAAGACCTGGCCGGAAAATATCATGCTGGAAACATCATCAAGGAACTGGCGCCGATAGTAGGCGGCAGCGGCGGCGGCCGTCCCGACATGGCCCAAGCCGGCGGTTCCCAGCCGGAAAATTTGAGCAAAGTATTTACGGCATTGGAAAAGTTGCTGACCCAATAACCGACTCGTGTATTAATATTGTCATATCGGCATAAAGATGATTTTTAGGTTATAAAGGTCAGTATTCATTTTTCTATTCATACTGACTTCCAACATGTGCGAAGATAATTTATGGAAACAATATTTAATATCACCTTCGACGGCAACAAAAAAATATCCGCGCATTTCCGGGATTTTACGGTTCACACCGATCAGCCGGAAAAAGACGGCGGAGAAAATACCGCGCCCTCACCTTTTGAAATCTTTCTGGCATCCATCGGCACCTGCGCCGGATTTTACGTGGCGTCTTTCTGTCAGTCCCGTTCAATTTCCACGGATAACATGAGCATTGCACAAACGGTCTTTCGTAATGACATCACGCACATGGTGGAAAAAATCACTCTCGATATTATCCTACCGCCTGATTTTCCGGAGAAGTACAAGGCTGCTGTCATCAAAGCCGCCGATACCTGCACGGTGAAAAAGCACCTGCAGGCACCGCCGGAAATACAGGTAAACATAAAAATCTAACCAAATTAAAATGATAGGGAGGCGCTTATGAAAAAGTTGATAATGGTCTTTATTTCGGTTTGGTTCATCTTTAGCTTTGTAGTTATGTCAGGCAGCATTTCACTTGCTCAGGAAACGGCGGCACGTGAAGGTTTCATCAGAAGCGCTTACAAAGAAATTCTTACCGCTGCAGATAAAAACCGTGATGGCAAACTCAGCAAGGATGAATGCATGGCAATTTCCAAAGATAAGAAAAAGATTGAAAAAGACTGCAAGTACTGGGATGCCGACGGCAACGGAGTTATCACAGAGGATGAATATGTGAAACAGGCTGTTAAAATTATGCGTTAGTTTTTTGCGTGTAGCATTATGGCTATCAATGACCTGAACCGGCAAGAAACAAAAAAAGGAGATGATAATTGTTCTATAAGGCTGAAAAAAAAGGATTTAAAGAAGTACTGCCCGGGATAAAGCTTAAAACCCTTGTCTACGGGGAAAAAACGCTTTTTGCCGAATTCAGAATGGGTGCCGGTGCTGTATTGCCCAAACACGCGCATATCCACGAACAAACCGGTTACCTGACAGAAGGCAAAATCCGCCTGACCATCGGCAAAGAAACCTTTGAAGTGGAAAAGGGAGACAGCTGGTGCATTCCCGGCAACATGGAACACAGCGCCGAAATATTGAATGACGCTGTCGCTATTGAAGTCTTTTCCCCTGTGCGCGAAGACTATCTGCCGGAAAATCAATCAACATGAACGCCGCGGCAATAAGCAAGCGTCTGCAAGAAATGGGCGATCGTGAAGACGCGCAATTTCTCCAGAGATTTTTCAAAACCGGTCCCGGACAATACGGCGAAGGAGATATATTTCTGGGAATCCGTGTTCCTATCGTGCGAAAACTGGCCAAAGAATACAAAGACATTCCGTTTAAAGAAGTTTTATTCCTTTTGAAATCTCCTTATCACGAGATCAGACTTTTCGCGCTCATTTCCATGATCAATGCCTTCGAAAAAGGCGATGAAACCATTCAGGGAAAAATCTATAAACTTTATCTGGCTAATACACGTCACATAAATAACTGGGATTTGGTGGATCTTTCCGCGCCCGATATTGTGGGAGCGTATCTTTTCACAAAAAGCAGGAGACCGCTTTATCAACTGGCAAAGTCAAAAAGCCTGTGGGAGCGGCGCATCGCCTTACTCGCCACGTTTTATTTTATCAAGAATAATCAATTCGATGATTGCCTCAAGCTTACCGAAATTTTATTAAAAGATAAAGAAGACCTGATTCACAAGGCTGTCGGCTGGATGCTGCGCGAAACCGGCAAACGTGATGAAGAAATCGCGGAAGCATTTCTGCAAAAGCATTACCGGACAATGCCCCGCACCATGCTGCGTTATGCGATAGAAAGATTACCTCCATTCAAGAGGCGTATGTATATGAACAGAGATACCTGATGAGCAAATTCTTATATTTTGCTTCCTTCATATTTAATTCTTGCACTATTTCCCCTAAGTTGTTATTAAAGTTTAAGTTTCGAAGATAAATACACCAAATTATTCCGAATAAAAGTCGCAGGAAACCAATAATCTTTTACTGTGAACATACTAAAATTTTTACAAAAGATGTTTGACGAAAAGAAGCTGAACGCACAACAATTCAGCACATTGCGGGACATCCATTCCGGAAAGATTTTTTCAGTCCACCGGGAATTGCGGCTTTTTCTTTACATCGGCATTTTATTGATCATTGCCGGTGCCGGCTTAACCATTAAGCAGTACTTCGCCAACATCGGTGATGTAGCCATTATCTCCACGCTAACTTTGTGTTTTATTGGAGCCTTCTCTTATTGCTTTATCAAAGGATTTTCTTTTTCCACGGAAGAAGTTGTCTCTCCAAATATTGCCTTTGATTATATCCTGTTCTTCGGTTGTGCTTTTTTCTCGATGGATATTGCTTACATTGAAACTCAGTTTCATTTATTGGGGAATTCCTGGAAAAGTTATCTCCTGATATCATCAGCGTTATTTCTTCTGCTGGCTTATCGTTTTGACAACCGGCTCGTTTTATCGATGGCGCTTTCCACACTGGCCGCCTGGTTCGGTTTTACTTTATCCGAGTATCGTTTATCGTTTGAAAAATATTATCGTGAGTATGCCATAATATACGGCATAGTGGTTTTGCTGCTGGGTCATCTTTTCCAACGGCTGGACATCAAAAAACACTTTTTCGATATCTATCTCAATTTTGCCGTACATTTCCTTTGCATTGCACTCATTTCCGGAATCTTCGAATACAAAATATTTTCTCTTTATTTTCCTTCTCTGCTGCTGGGCTGCGCCGCATTGGTTTTTTATTCCATCAAAGTCCGCAAATTTCTTTATATGCTTTATGCTGTTATCTATGGCTATATTGGAATCAGCATTGTGACGGTTGAGACAATTTTAAGAAAAACGTTTTTGATGTTCACTTATTTTATCGTGACGTCTCTTCTGGTCATCGCTTCCATTCTCATCATTTCACGCAAGTTCAGGGAGGATGAATGAATCTCTGCTTATATTCATCCCAACAGGAAGAAAATATTTACATTCGCAAACAGGCCCGGACATGGCAGCATTCCGGTCTGATCACGAACGAGCAGCTCGCCGCGATGTATCCGTTCGCCGGCATAAATCTTCGACAGACCAATATCTTTTTTCGCGTTATCTTTTTTGTTTTTACCTGTCTTTGCGTAAGTGCCGTGCTGGGCTTGTTTTTCTGGATTACAAAGATAAGATCCGAAATGGTCGTATCGTTTACATTAATCATAACCGGCGCAATAATCTATGCTCTGGCAGAATACACCGTCAACCGACATCATCTATACAGATACGGTATTGAAGAAGCTCTGGCGGTGTCTTCCGTGGTTCTGTTTTGCATGGGAATATATATGGGAATCGTCAAACTTTTGGATGGGCGGCCGGCTGATTTCGATACGTTATTATGTCTTTTGTATACGTTGACGGCGCTCTGGATATATCTGCGCTTCGGTTTTCTATACGCGGCATTCATGAGTATTGTTGCAATATGCGTTATTCCATTTCAGCAATCCATGACACCGTCAGGGGAAAGATTATGTCTGCTGATTCTCCTTTGCCTGATCTTAGGCTTTATTGTCATTTCAGATAAACCGGCTGATGAAGATTTCAAAAAAGAAAAAAACGCAATCCTCCAGGCTTTCCTGCTGGCCGCGATATACCTGACCGTCAATCTGCAGATCATCACCCTCCCGGTGTCGATGTTACCGGCAGCCGGTATATTTCAAAATTATCCGAAATCCTTTCCGCCTTATATTTACTGGGCATCGTATGTCCTGACGTTTATCCTTCCCGTCGCGGGAATTTACGAGGGCATCAAATACCGCAAGCGCCTCATTCTGAACCTCAGTCTTGTTATGGCCTGTGTCACAATGGCGACAAATAAAATCTATCTGGGCTGGACACGTTACGCCTGGGACCCGGCAATTCTGGGAATAATGCTGGTTATTTTATCCATGAGTATAAACAAATGGCTCAACAGCGGCGAAAATCAATCCAGATACGGCTTTACGGCAAAGGACATTCTGAAACCGGAAAGTCATGGCATCAGCCTGACCGAGGTTGCCGCGGCCTTGACCCCGGCGGCAACCGGCCTTGACGTGCAGCAATCCCCATCAGAAAAAGGAAAGTACTTTGATGGCGGAGCGTCCGGCGGTGGCGGCACATCACGAAACTTTTAACGATCATGCTTAAAAAGAAGGACGACTTATGACATTTGAACGCAACAAAGTAAACAACCGGGTGCTTCAGGATCTGAAAAAACGTTCCACATTCGGTATTTTTTTCTATATCATTTTAGCATTCATTGTTATCTTTGCCGATAATTACCATGACAGACATCCTTTATTTTCCATGTTCTTTCTTCTTTCCATAGCGGGTATTTGTTTGTTTCGACTGATTCACCTGGTCATTTCCAAAAAAAAGGGAGAGCGATATGAATTGTCTTCTCAAAACATTTTTTTCTTCAGTGTAATTGCCACCGCTCTAATTTGGGGCATTTCTTTCGCTTTGATTATGCTTCAAAAGGACGAATACGCCATGCAAATGCGTACCGTAGCATTAATCTGCGGTCTTTGCGCCGGCGGCGTGGTTGCTTTCATTCCGCACAAATGGCTTTCGTTTTGTTTTAATATGGCCATGCTGATGCCGGCCACAGTGACTTTGTTTGTCAATCATTTGAATATAAATCTGGCAACCATGATTCTTTTGTTTTCCGCATATCTGATTATTATTACCTACCGGGGAAATCTGGAATACTGGAACGCCCTGGAAAATGAACATCTGCTGGAATTAAAATCCCGTGAATTGGCCCACCTCAGCAACACGGATGTCCTGACCGGTCTTTATAACCGGCGTTATTTTGATCAGGCACTGGATCTGGAATGGAAACGTTCCGGCCGCAATAAGACAATCCTGTCTGTGATTCTCTTCGACATCGACCATTTTAAAAATGTCAACGATACCTTCGGTCACCAGGCGGGGGATGAATATCTGGTGAAAATTGCGGGAAGCATGACCTCCGTTTTCAAGAGAGATATTGATATTGTCGCTCGATATGGAGGAGAAGAATTTATTGTGCTGCTTCCGGAGGTGAATGCCGACCATGCCTCACATCTCGCCGAACAGGTTCGTCAAAAGATTGAGTCTTTGATGGTTGATTATCAGGACACGAAAGTCCAAACAACTATCAGCGCCGGCATCATGTGTTGCGTTGCGGATTTTAACACAAGAGCCGACTACATCGTTGGGTGTGCTGATAAAGCCCTCTATCAGGCGAAACAAGGCGGCAGAAACAGGGTTGTTATTTTCACACCCACCAAGGATAAAAATCCTTAATTGAATATTAACAACTGCACAGTTTACGGCAATTCATGTCCGGGCCAGTTTCAACTTGACCGGCAAATTCATTTTTTATATACACACCCGGCAAATGAACAGTTGGTGCGAGTCAACTCATAGATACATAAAGAAGGAAAAAATATGCGAGCTAACAGAAAGAATAACACAGAGCCAGATATATCTACCGGTGGTCGCCGCACTCAGGTGCGCAAGTCTAAAATTCACGGCAGGGGCGTTTATGCCATCCGTCCTATTAAGGCCGGGGACACGGTTCTGGAATACAAAGGCGAGATTATCACCTGGAAGAAAGCTCTGGCTCGCCATCCGCATGACAAAAGCCAACCCCATCATACCTTCTATTTTCATCTGGACGACGGCCACGTGATCGACGCCAAGTATCATGGCAACTCTGCCAGATGGATTAATCATTCCTGTAAGCCCAATCTGGAAGCTGATCAGGACGGCAATCGCATCTTTCTGAAAGCTCTGCGCAACATCACTATTGGCGAGGAACTCTCTTACGACTATGGCCTGGTTATTGATGCCCGCAAGACTTCAAAGCTGAAGAAAGAATATGCATGTCTATGCGGCGCAAAAAACTGCCGCGGCACCATGCTGGCCCTTAAAGCGTGTTAAAGATTAGCCTAATTTAATAGATGCTCATCTGACAGCCGCCGGCGATGGTGGCGCCCAGTTCGACACATTGTGTCAGAATTTCTTTTGTAATCTCTCCTTTGGCAATCACCGGCTGGAAAACCGTTTTGAATTTATAACCAAGCGCAATGCGCTCGATGGCTCTCAGGGCTCCCGTGCCGTCGTTTCCGGCGCTGATAAAAACGACAAAAGGCTTGCGGAAAACTTTTTCATGCGTGGCATAATAAGTACGGTCAAAAAAATCCTTAATCATGCCGGACATGTAACCGAAATTTTCCGGCGAGCCGACGGCCAAACCATCGGCCGACAACAGATCTTCCGCCGTGGCATCAGCAGCCCTTTTCAGAACGACCTCCACGCCTTCAATGGATTTGGCCCCTTCAGCAACGGCATTGGCCATCATTTGAGTGTTGCCGCTCTGTGAATGATAAACGATTAATATTTTTGCCATAATTCCTTTGCCTTTTTATCAATTATAACAAGAAACAATATACGGTCAAGAACGTTTAAAGCAAACATGCTCATTTATCTGCCTAAATTATTAGTTGACAATATCAACTATCATCAATAGAATAAAGCCGTCAATTGCTAGGAAGGTAATTAAATTTCACTGGTGGAGGATTGGATAATGGACGAACAGGCCAGGCAACTAGCCGGACTTCTTGAAGATATAATGTATAATTTGGGCATGTACAATCTGGATAGTAATTGTTGTGAAAACATCTCTCACGGCGAGTTTCGTGCCCTCCGTGTGATATCACGGCTCGAAAGGTGCACGATGCAGGATATTGCTAACAATATTGCTGTTACGAAAAGCGGCGCGACGCGTATTGTAAGTCGCCTGGAAGAAAAAAAGCTGGTGCGTCGGATGAACGATAAAAACGATGGACGCGTATGTTGTGTACAGTTGTCAAGAGAAGGAAAAACGCTCGTGTCACGGTTAACGGAAGAGCCCGCAAAAAGAATGGCAGGAATTCTATCGGCAATGGCCCCGGAAATGCGGCAAATTCTTCTAATCGGCCTGCGCGCCTTAGTTGAAACCGCCATTAATCAAAACGCCATAGGCGATGATCAGCAGAAACAGATTAAAGTATTTCGCACAACAATGGACAAGGAAATAAGTTGACACATTCAACTATTATTAAATTAAAGACACTGGAGGAAATATAGATGTTTGGTTTGAATAATTTTATCACTGCCGGCAAGTTTTTTCTGGTCATTGCCGGGGAACTTATCCTTATATTTGTGGTCGTTTCTTTTATCATCGGACTGTTGATGGAGTATCTCCCGCCCGCCCGTGTGAGAGATTATCTTTCCAATAAATTAACATGGGTACAATACTTGCTGGGTGCGGGTCTGGGCGCGCTTACTCCTTTCTGCTCTTGCTCTACTGTTCCCATAACAGCAGGCTTACTCAAGGGTGGCGTGCCGTTTGGGCCCACAATGGCATTTCTTTTCTCATCACCGGTGCTTAATCCTATTATTATCGCGCTGCTGCTTTCACTACTCGGTTTAAAAGTTACAGTGTTTTATGTCGTTGTCACCTTTTTCGGTTCCATAGCAATGGCCGCGACGCTTTCAAAATTGGCAATGGAAAATCAGGTTAAGCCACTGATGAATATTGGAGAGTCCTGTTGTACAACAGGATCGAATTCAGGTATTACAACTTTAAAATCCCAACCATTGGCAACAGCTTGTTGTTCTTCAGGAAGTGCGCAACCGTTGACCTTGATAACGTTACCTGCCGTTGAGTCATCATGCTGTTCTGCCAACATCGAAGCCACTGCATCGCCGGACGCAACTTTTAAAGATAAACTCAAAAATGCATCCATCGCCGCAGTTGATACCTTTAAGGGGGTGTTTTGGTATCTTTTGCTTGGCGCAGGCATAGGCGCTTTCATTTATGGATTTTTTCCGCAGGATTTAGTTGTAAGAATAGCAGGCCCGGGAAACCCCTGGTCCATTCCTATTGCGGCATTCATTGGTGTGCCCATGTATATCCGGGCGGAAACCGTCATTCCCATAGCTGCCGCCCTTGTGGGCAAGGGCATGGGTGTGGGAACAGTTCTTGCGCTGATCATCGCCGGCGCAGGTGCGAGCATACCTGAAATAATCATTCTTAGTTCCATGTTCAAAAAGAAACTGATCATTGCTTTTGTGTTAAACGTTTTCGTCATTGCTATCGTGGCTGGTTATCTTGTGGATATTCTTCTTTATTAATGCCTAAAGTACAATAGGCATGAATATCTAATGACTTGATATTTTAATGTTTCGCCTGATATATTTCCACTGTCTTTTTTATCTGGCATATTTTACACATAAAAAATACGGCTTGACAATGATGATGCGAAAAACTATATTCCAATAATAGAATATATTGGAATTTGGTTATATGAACGATTTTACAAATGTGATGAAAGCCCTTTCCGATCCAAACCGGGTTAGGATGATTAAAATTCTCCAACACAAAGCCCTGTGTGTCTGCGAGCTTCAACAGCTTTTATCCATCCCCCAACCGGCTGTTTCCAAACACATGAAGGTGTTGGAAAAAGCGGGAATGGTCAGGAGCAGCAAGGAAGGTTTGTGGGTCAATTACGCGCTGGATTATGGAAGTCCCAACCCTTACGCGGCGGCGATATTGGGAAATCTCCGACACTGGCTGGCGGATGATGACATCCTGCGTAAAATGGAAAAGAAGCTACCGGATGTCAAAAGGCACACCGTCTGCAAAAGAACTTAACGTATTCTAGCAAAGGAATATTGATAATGGAAAACAAGGTAACACCCATTCGCGTGGAAGGTAGGCCGACGGGCGTTGTCGGTCTGGAATATGCCATTCAGAATATTGCCGACTGGGCCAAAGGCAAGACCGATGAGGAAATTATCGCGGAACTATTGAGCCGCGTGGAAAAACGAAACTATATCCCCTCTTCCATCAAACAAGCCTACGGCCAGGCCTTGCTGCGTGAATACAAGAAGTTTATCGGCGAAAAGGTGGAGGAAGAACCTCTTGCCGGGTTGGAGGTTGTTATTCTCGGGCCGGGTTGTGCGCAGTGTTCTTCTCTGGAGATGAACGTCCGCAATATCATGGCCGAAATGAATCTGGCCGGTGATCTGGCGCATGTGACCGATACAAAGGAAATCGGCCGCTATGGCGTGATGGGCGTCCCCGCGCTGATTATCAACGGGAAGGTGGTTGCGGTGGGCAGCGTGCCGGAAGAAAATAAAATCCGGCAGTGGCTGGCTGAGGCAAAAGCAAAAATGGGTGGATAAATCGATCTTTAAAAATATTTTTTCAGGCGAAGTATAAAATTATTAAGAAAGGAAACCGCTGATGAAAGACACATCTTTTGAAGAACAAAAACATAACTCGCAGAGCGCAGAACCTAAACGACTCAATGTGTTTGAACGCTACCTCACCATCTGGGTTCTGGTTTGTATGGTTGTCGGCGTCGCTTTGGGGAAATTGCTGCCCGAGATAACGGCGTCACTTAGTGCGATGGAATTCGGCGAAGGATCGCAGGTGAATGTGCCTATTGCTGTTTTAATCTGGTTGATGATTTTTCCGATGATGCTGAAAATTGATTTCGGCTCGCTGGGCAATGTGGCAAAAAAACCGAAAGGTTTGCTGGTAACATTATTTGTCAACTGGCTGGTGAAACCATTCAGCATGGCTTTTTTGGCATGGCTGTTCATCCAGAATATATTTTCCCCCTGGATTGATCCCGAAACAGCCAAAAGCTATATGGCTGGTTTGATTATTCTGGCAGCGGCGCCGTGTACGGCGATGGTTTTTGTCTGGTCGTATCTGACCGACGGAGATCCCGCTTATACCCTGGTACAGGTGGCGGTAAATGATTTAATCATGCTGCTGGCCTTCGCGCCGATTGTCATGTTCCTCCTGGGCGTGGCGGATGTGATTGTTCCTTTTAATGTGTTGCTCATTTCGGTGATTGTCTTCATTGTCATTCCTTTGACGGCGGGATTTATCGTGAGAAAAGTCCTTTTAAAAAAGTACGGCGACGATTGGTTTGAAACGCAATTCCTGCCGAAATTCCATCCGGTAACGGTGGTTGCCCTGCTGTTAACGCTTGTTCTGATATTTGCGTTTCAGGCTGAAAACCTTACGGCAAAATGGATTGCCGTTATCCTGATCGCCATTCCAATCATTATTCAGGTTTATTTTAATTCCAGCCTCACTTATATGCTGATGCGGTTCTTCAAAGTGCCCCATAACGTAGCATCGCCGGGAGCGCTCATTGGGGCAAGTAATTTCTTCGAGCTGGCCGTGGCCGTGGCCATTACACTTTTCGGCCCCAGTTCCGGCGCGGCGCTGGCCTGCGTGGTCGGCGTTCTGGTGGAAGTGCCTGTGATGCTTTCGGTCTGCAATATCTGCAACCGCTCGCGCGGCTGGTATAACAAAGCCGGTATCGATGCGTGTAATACGTAAATAAGATGAAGGAGAACATCATGAAAATAGAAATTCTGGGTGTAGGGTGCGCAAAGTGCCATCAATTGGATAAAACGGTTCGTGAAATTATCGCAAAAGAAGGCATCCATGCAGAAGTCACTAAAGTTGAAGATTTTAAAAAGATAATGAACTACGGCGTGATGACGACACCGGCTCTTGTCATTGACGGAAAAGTAAAAGCTGCGGGGAAAATACCGACTCCGGAACAAATCACAGAATGGCTGAAAGGTTAGCTTACCAATGAAATTACGTTCAAAATTAACAGGCATTATTGCGGTGGTAACGATTTTTACATTCGCTTTCACTTTTCTGAATTGCAAACAGGCTTTTGCACAAAATCAAAAGTCAACCTCCGCGGTAACAAAAGACACGAAGAAAACAACGGCACAACCGGAAAAAATTCTGGCAACTTTTATAGAAATCGGCGCGGCGCGGTGCATTCCCTGCAAAGCGATGCAGCCGATCATGAAAGAGGTCGCGGAGGAATACAAAGGGCAGGTCAAGGTTGTCTTTCACGATGTCTGGACACCGCAAGGTAAAATGGATGCCGGGAAATACAATATTCGCGTAATTCCAACGCAGGTTTTTCTGGACAAAAACGGCAAAGAATATTTCCGCCATGAAGGTTATTTCCCCAAGGAAGAATTAATCAAGGTGCTTAAAATGCAGGGAGTCAAGTAGTGATTGTTGAGCTTTTCACGTGGCTGACGAATGCGCTGACTCAATCCCCCGAAATTGCGATAGGGGCTGCCTTTATATGGGGTGTACTTTCGGTCATACTGTCTCCCTGCCATATTGCCTGCATTCCTCTGATTGTCGGTTTTATCGACGGTCAGGGAAACATTTCCACGGGGCGGGCATTCGGTCTTTCTTTTCTTTTCGGGTTGGGTATTCTGATAACGATTGCCGTTATCGGCCTTATCACAGGACTTGCCGGAAGAATGGTCGGTGATATCGGCGGCTACGGCAGTTATTTTGTCGCACTAGTTTTCTTTGCCATCGGTCTGAATTTGCTGGGAATACTGCCACTTCCTTTTATGGAAGGTGGAGCTGCTAATCCGAATTATAAAAGAAAAGGATTTCTGGCAGCTTTTATTCTGGGGCTGTTATTTGGCATAGCGCTGGGGCCCTGCACATTTGCCTATATGGCGACGATGCTGGGCGTTGTTTTCAGTATGGCATCCACCAAAACAGTTTTTGCGGTTTCGCTGCTTTTGGCTTATGGAATCGGCCACTGCGCGGTTCTTGTTTTGGCTGGTACTTTCACTGAAATAGTCGAACATTATCTCCGGTGGAATGAAAAATCAAAAGGCGCCATCATCCTTAAAAAGATTTGTGGTGTTCTTGTTATTTTAGGCGGCGTTTATATGATTTCACTGAACTTTATTCAAGGATAACAAATGAAAGAATGGCAAAAATTATTTTGGATTATCGTGATATTTCTGGGAGCGTATTACATCCCCTGGGAAGCAACCCTGATCCGGCAGTCCGGCCTGGAAGCGTTCATGATGCTGCAGGATTATGCGCGCCAACACGTTCTGACGTGCCTGATCCCCGCTTTTTTTATTGCCGGGGCCATCAGTGTTTTTGTTTCGCAGGCAGCCGTGCTCAAATATTTCGGCGCGAAGGCAAATAAATTTTTATCTTATTCCGTCGCCTCCGTTTCGGGCTCGGTGCTGGCGGTCTGCTCCTGTACGGTGCTGCCGCTTTTTGCGGGAATTTACACCCGCGGCGCGGGCATCGGTCCCGCCACGGCATTTTTGTATTCCGGCCCGGCGATTAATGTCCTGGCGATTATTCTCACCGCTAAGGTCCTGGGCTGGCAGTTGGGATTGGCGCGCGCCATCGGCGCTGTTGTTTTTGCCATTGTTACAGGTCTGCTGATGGCGTTTATTTTCCGCAAGGATGACGCAAATCGTGAAACAGGAGAAATCTTTTTGCCGGAAGAAGACGGAAAAGGGCGGACGCTTTGGCAGGACGCCGTTTATATGCTGACGATGGTGCTGATTCTTGTCTTCGCCTCTTTTGCCAAGCCGACTGAAAATGATGGAATTGTCTGGCGAATGATTTTCAGCGCCAAGTGGTATCTGGTGATGGCACTGCTGATTGTTTTAGCCGTGATGCTCAAACAATGGTTTGCCAAAGACGAATTAAAAAGCTGGGTGGATTCCACCTGGGGGTTTGCAAAACAGATTCTGCCTCTCCTGCTCGGTGGCGTGCTGGTTGCCGGTTTTCTTCTCGGACGTCCAGGCCATCCTGCGCTGATTCCCGAACAATATATCCAGGCGCTGGTCGGCGGTAATTCGCTGTGGGCCAATTTCTTCGCCTCCATTGTCGGCGCGTTTATGTACTTTGCCACACTTACCGAAGTGCCGATTTTGCAAGGGCTTATCGGTTCCGGTATGGGTCAGGGCCCGGCTCTGGCACTGCTTCTGGCAGGTCCCGCGCTTTCTCTGCCCAGTATGATTGCCATCGCCAGCATCATGGGCATTAAGAAAACAGCTGTTTATTGCTCCATCGTGGTGGTTCTTTCAACCCTTTGCGGCATGATGTACGGATTTATAATGGCATAAAAAAATGAATCACAAATACGATAAACCGGTACCGGTCGTGATCGGACTTCTCAACGTCGCTTTAAAATTTCAGAAGAAATATTTTTAAAGATAGTATATAGGAGTTCGCGCTGAAGACTTTGAATAAACTTTATGAAAGATTTCATCAAAAAATATAGGCCCTTCATAACCGTCGTGTTGTCGCTGATGGGTATCGGCGTCATGGCTTATTATGATTACTGTGATACGGAGTGCAGTTATCTCAGGGGCGATATCTTGGGCATGGACCTCAAGTGGGTCGGCATTGTTTACATGTCTTTCGTCATTTTATTTGCCCTGTTCAAGCAGATGAATTTTGTGCGCGCAATGCTGGCTGCCGGGCTGGGAGTGGAAGTCCATCTTTACGCCTTTCAGATACAACATGACGTTTATTGCCCTTTTTGTCTCACGTTTTCTGTGCTATTGATTTTATCGTTTATTGTTAATTTTGAAATTCCGTCCGTCTGGCATAAAAATCGCAGTCGGATGTGGTTATATTTTCTCGGGGAGGTTGATTTTCCTATGTTTAAACTTCATAAATTACCTTTGTTATTTTTTGCTTTATTGGGTTATTTAACTATTTTATTAACTTTTTCCGGTTCCGTCACACCGGCCTACGGAGGACAGGATTCGTCTAATTCCATTCCATCCATCGGCAAGGGGGCTTATGAAGTTGTGATGTTCACCGACTATTTCTGCCCGCCGTGTAAACGTATTGACACCAAAGCAGAACCTTTACTGAAAAAATTAGTGGCTGACGGCCAGATAAAATTGACCTTTATTGATGTCCCTTTTAACAAAGCAACGCCAATTTACGCCAAGTATTATCTTTACACAGCGAATGCCGATCCCAATCCTGAAAATATTTTCCGTGTTCGCAATTTACTTTTCGAAGCGGCCCAAACTAAAGACATTGAGAAGGAAACAGATTTAGTCGTTTACTTGAGGAATCAAAAAATAGAATGGAAGACCTTCGATGAAAAATCTATATACCCGTTACTTAGCGCCATGATTAAGGAACACAATATTCAGAATACGCCGACCTGTATCATAAAATACTCGGCAAAAGAGATGAAAAAATATATCGGCGATGAAGAAATATGGAAGGGACTGGAGGCATTAAAGATACAAATATCAAAATTCAAAAAGTAGTTTCCGGATATTTGAAAATTTGATGTGAATCTGTTTTCTAGTTTTGATTTTTCACACCCGTCAGAATACCTTTTTTATGGGTTAACCTGTCTTTCCTGATCTATCATCGGAAAAACAACAGATAAGCTGACGGGGAATAATATAAGAATATAAACTCCTTAATGAATTCCAGGCATACAGTAAATAACACGTCCAAAAAAGCAAATGTAAGACCGAAAAAATTTTCTCTTTTCCCACTCACGCAAACCTTATCCAAAATTTACCTTGAACCCACTGCACAGTGCAACCTTCAGTGCCGCACCTGTTTGAGAAATTCCTGGGATGAGATCATCGGTGCAATGGATATAAAAGTTTACAGAAAGTTGCTTGCTGATCTTGAAGAGATGCCGACGCTTAATACCATAGCTTTCTGGGGTATCGGCGAACCGCTTTTCCATCCCGATATTGTTACGATGGTCGCGCTTGCCCATAAAAAGGGTCTGCAAACAGAAATTATCACCAACGGTCACCTTCTCGATCAGGACATGGCGCACAGATTGATCGAGGCAGGTCTTGATATACTGGTCGTGTCCGTTGACGGAACAGATCAGGCTTCCTATCAGGAGATCCGCTCCGGCGGAGATCTTCTGCTGGTGGAGAAAAATATTAAGACACTGAATAGGCAGCGCGCAAAGATGGGCAGAAAGCATCCTGATGTCGGCTTGGAATTTGTGATTACGAAGAGTAATATCACCCGACTTCCCGATCTTGCGCATACAGCGCAATCCATGGAAGCAAAATTTATTATTCTGTCCAATCTGCTTCCCTGTACGGAAGACATGAAGGACGAAATAACTTATTGGATCAGTGCCACAATTAATGAAAAAGAAGAGCTTCCCAAAAAATCCGATGAACTGATATTTCCATGTATGGATATGCGCCTTGAGTACCTGACCCCTTTCATGGAGCTATTGAAAAGGCTGGATAAACCCATGCCGGATGTTTTAGATCTTGATCAGGAATACTGCTGCCCGTTCATTCAGAAAGGTTCGGCAGCCATTTCCTGGTCGGGTGAGGTCAGTCCCTGCATTGCGCTCATGCATTCATACAGTTGCTATATATTAGGCAGGCAAAAGCGCATCAGAAAGTATTCTGTTGGAAATATTGCTCAGGAAAAATTCGGCGTCATCTGGAATAAAGAAAAGTACCGGAGTTTCCGGGAACGTGTATCTAATTTTGACTTTTCGCCCTGTGTTCAATGCAGCGGGTGTAATTATTCGGAAACCAACGAGCAGGATTGTTTCGGGAATTCTCATCCGGTATGCGGTGATTGCCTGTGGGCAAGAAGTGTTCTGTTGTGTCCATAATTTCCCCTGTTGTGGGGAGATTATGGACACAACCTGTGCACCGATTGCCAACGTACGAAATATTTTTTATCCATTTAAAAACATCCCGCGGGCTACGGTCAGGCGTCGTGACTTTTTTCAGTTGACCGATCTTGTGCCTCAATGAAATATGGTCTGTATATTGCTTGACAAAATAATGACTAAATGCAATAGAGGAGCACCGCACAGCAACAAAATAAAAGAAAATTAATATCAAAAAAACAGGAGGATCTTTTATGTCTAAAAGAAATGTTGTTATTGCAGTAATAATGATGTTCTTGATTACAGCCTCAACTGGATTTGCCGCTGATAAGTATCAGTGGAAACTTGTCGACCAGGAGGATGGTTGCGAGCTTTATACAAGTCCCGTTGCCGGAAAGGATTATATTGCCGCTAAAGCCACCTGTATGATCCCTGCGAAAATAGAAGTCGTCGCCACTGTCCTCAGAGACATTCCCAATTATTCTGAGTGGATGGAGGATTGCAAGGCAACGAAAATATTGAAAGTGGTAAACGACGAAAAAGATGTTTTTATCTTCTGGTTCCATCAACACATCATGGCGCTGACCGACAGGGACATGGTTTTGAAAAGCAGAACCGTTATTGATATGCAAAATGGAACCAATCTTGTCTATGCCGATTCTACCAATGAGATCCCCTATGATGCCGGCAAAGGATATGTCAGAATGCCCACGTTTTATTCATTATTTACTCTTCAGTGGATTGACAGGGAGCACACCCGTGTCACCTTCATGATAGATCCGGATCTGGGCAAGGGCATACCTTCCGGTATTGCTAACAAAACGATAAAAAAGATTCCTTATAAATCATTGAAGAAGATGATGAAGATGGTCAAAAAGGACAAATACATAGAAGAAGCAAAAACATCTAAATATAATAAAATGGCTGAAGAATACGTCAAATCCGGACACAAATAATCGCCACAATCATCAGTAAATCTTTGAGGGAGGCGGAACATACAGACCCGCCTCCCTCAAAAGCTTTCCAGACCTAGGAATCAAATTATTTCTTTCAGTCCGTGCTTGACATTCTGATTTTAACAATATATAGGGCACCTTCTGTATACGAGGCTTATGGATGTCCCCATCGTCTAGAGGCCTAGGACACGGGCCTTTCACGCCTGTAACCGCGGTTCGAATCCGCGTGGGGACGCCAAAAAAATTCAGAGATTTACTCTAAGGGTAAGTCTCTTTTTTTATTTAAATTATTGCTGATTTTTGTCCATCAAGATTTTCTTGACATACCAAACGGTGTTATCTATAGTTTTCAAAAAGAAAAAATTCTTAGACTGATTAAGGTTTACCGGTGTCGTTTTCTTTGCGCGGATGAAACCTGTTTTTACCTACAACCCGGAAAGGAGAATGATATGCTGAAAATCATTGGAGTGGTAATTAATTTAGGCATAATTGCATATCTGGGATATCATGCATCATCCTGTATGGAACCTGAACAGATTGCCGGCTTAAATATTAATCAAGATCCCATGATCTATTCTTTTGTGGCCGTCGTGGCCTTATTTATTGCTCTCAGAAACTAATCCTTATCTAACCCATCCTTGTTAAACTGATGCTTGTAAATAATACATAATACAAGGAATTTATTTGTTGACAAGGAAATTTTATTTTTATAACTACTTCATGATTTTTTTAATAAATTCATGTTTTTAGTCAACTCTGTATGTCACCGGGCGGAGCTGTATCATGAAGAGAAAGAAAATGAAAATTGATAATACTGATTTAAAAACTTGATTTTGTTAGCAATATTTGCTAAATTCATCATTCATGAATCACATAATTAACAGAACCTGTGTGGGTACAATCCTGCAGATTGAACCATGAAATTCATGAACTTATGAAATGTTTCGGTTCAGGCTGCAAGCGTAAATAGCTTCAGTCACAGATCATTAACAGAAGCAAGGTTAAATAAAATACCCAAAGAGCAACATGAACCAAATCAAGAGGAGGCCT
>JAGPFC010000032.1 GCA_018056685.1 Smithella sp. | reverse complement strand
GGCGACTTTCGCTTCACGGGCGATTGAGCGAGTCGTCAGGCGCGCCAATCCATGCGTTTGCAACAGGCGTTCCGTTGCGTCGATAATATTCTGCCGATTGTCGTTCACCCGTCCACCTCTGTCATGATGCTTCTGCGGGGCATTAAAAAATCATAAACCACCCTGAGCATTTGCTCAAGAATGCTAATTAAACACTCAAAGCTTGTCAAGTTATTTTTTGGATTAGCTTTGTGCCGTGAGGATCAAAAATAAGTTGCTGAGATTCCGTCGGATTGCCTACCGGGCTTCAGGTCGGTTTTTATGCTTCACCCAGATCTGGTTTTTATTTAAACCCGATGTGTCGTAAAGTTGCCACCCGTCGTGATCGACGATTAGCGAGGCATTGATTTCGTAAGCGGCGTTGCTGGTCAGGAAGTGACGCGCGAAAATATTTTCATACAGGATTGCGGCATCCCTGTTGCCCTGATTTTCAAAAAGATAAATTTTGGCTTTGTATTTTCCATATGCAATATCAGCAGCTTGCGTTTGCCTGTTGATTTCACGTTCCAGTTTCGGCAGCGTAACAATCAGGGTAATCAATTCGTCTTTATCTTTACGGCCGAGATTGATGAAAAAGAAAGACTGGCCTTGATTCACCGGCGTTGTGTCACACGTTGCCCGGATATCACCGGAAAGAACGAATTCCAGCGGGGCATTCGATATGCCGAGCCGTCGAAAGTAATCTGCAAAATTTTCGGAAAAGAACAGGTCATCTGAAGATTTGCCTTCCAGTATTTTTATTTTCTGTGAATAGGCCTCTATCCGGTTATTGATGCGGCGGATAGCGTCCTCGTGGCTGAGTTTACCCGTGAAGTAAAGATAATCATAACTTTCCCTGTATCCCTTCAGGATGGCGCCGAAGTGACGGGTGACCGTCCAGAGTTTTGGTTTATCAAGCAGGAAAAGTCCGGTCGCGTGAAGGATGGTGTTCAGGGCTGTATATCGGGCGGAACTGACACGAATTTCTTCTGATGATTTTTCCATCTCTTCAATGATGGCATTGATTTGTGCCTTCGTCTGGCGGTTCAGGTTTATTTTTTGTTTGATCAGCGGAATGTCTGCGCTGCTCAGAGAATGATAGGAATCAATAATCAGATCCTTATCACCGGCCATTTTATCGAAACCGTTTTGAGCCATTCCGTATGTTCTCGCGAAGATCATTTTATTTTCCGGTATTGCTCTGGTGGATAAAATAAATTCTACGTCACCGTAGAGAAGGGAACGCGTTTTGAGATAAACATGCTCCCGCGTCGCTTCAACAATAAACCGAAACGTTTTCAGATGATGCTTCCTTAATACGCCCATGACGTCCCCAGCTGTTTTGTTGTTCGGTATTTCCAGCGTGCCCAGAAATATCTTAGGAGTGCCGTCCCGTCCGGGGTCGTTGCGCTTGAGATATATCCATGCTTCTACGGTATGAAGTTTCATCTCGGATACGTAACCTTTTTCCGTAATACGGAGCGTTGCCGGCGATTCGGAGAGATTAAAATCAAGCAGTTCCACTGCTGTGTCGGGAACAAATTCCCCGTTGATCCTGATTCTGCCGTAATAGTGAATATCGCCGTTGGTAAGTTGAGGTTCCTGACGGGAATTTTTATTCAGGATCCGGTGTTGCGCCAGAATAACGGGATATTCTGTGAAACTCCATTTTTCATCAAAAATCATTTTATGAAAATAGCCGGTTTTGCCTTCTGCGTTTTTTCCGGCCACCCGCAATTCACGCGCCTTATTGCCGTGTCCATTTTGGAGAATGGTGATCATCGAGGATATGGCCGCCTGACCGTTCAGTTCAATATCCGGCTGCTTTTGCCAGTCCTCCGCGGGAAGTGACCATATCGTGAAATTGGAATTCCAGTCTTTTCCATCGTCATTGCGCTTTTCCCGATAATAGGAATATTTGAAAAACATGGGATCACTGCCGATCGTGTCAAAATCCACCAGACGGGTGTACATTTTACCCGCGGCATCGATGACAAAGAGGGTTGATGCGCTCACCGACATGCTCTCGGCAATGTATTTTCCCCTGTCGGGCAGGGTAATGGTGTGACTGAAGTCGGCCGGCAGTCCGGAATCGGTAAAGCAGATTTCACGTCCGTCTGCCGTGAGGACATAAAGCGTCGTGATCCCCATCGTTCCGAAATGATGCTGATTCCCATCAATGTCCTCGTGATACAGGACATCTTTATTCCGTCTGCCGATGGCCCAGGCCCGGGGATGAGTTGCCCGTCCCTGGAGGTGAAGCGGTTCCATCTTCGGCCAGCCCCATAAATGATTCCAGACTTTTCCCTTCCAACTGTGTCCTTTCTCGAGCCGCAGCCAGTAGAACCTTCCCGCGTCGGACAAGGCCACGAGTTCATCGGCATCCGCGTGAATCGCCAGGATGGATGAAGGGACGGGATATTTTTTTATTTCTTTGTCGTGTGGCAGACCTGTTTTAAGGAAAGGTTTCCAGTCGCCTTGCTTGCCGGTGGTTTCGGTGTTGGGTTTGTGGAAAATACGTCCGTCTTTTAATGCAAAATAATAATACCGGTTAAAGGTTTGCGTTGACGTTTTTATCTTGACCATTTCCGGAAGATATTCCGCTTCTGCACTCTGGCCGGCTGTCGGCATACATAGCGTGATCGTCAGAAAAAAAAAGACAATAATATAATTTTTCATCATCATAAAAACTGGTGAACGTTTTATAATCTTTTAAAAGCTGCCCATGCTTTCTGCGATGATGATGCCGGTGAAATTTTTGTTTGATTTCAAATAAGAAACGACAGTTTTTTTGGAAATCACCACACCGCCTTCTTTTTTTGACGCATGAAGCAGACGCAGACTTTTTCCTTCCCGGACAGCAAATCCCACGTGAGCCACATCCAGCCCTTCCTGCTTGGTGGCAAAAGCAATGATATCACCATTTTTAATTTTTGCTGCTTGCTTGTTGACAGTGTCTTTATCAACGATATGTAAAACCCGCCGGGACAGATTTTTTTCAATCGCCATTATCCGGTCCGATTGTGTCTTGTTCTTCAGCGCGGGGTAGGATGCTTGATGGGCGGTCATGAAATGAATCTTTTTGCGGTGAGGCTTCCCGCCAAAATTTTTCGATAGATCCATGACAAATTTCTTTTTTTCATTATCTTGGAGCCAGTCGGAAAAGTAATGCAGCCGGGAGGAATAACCATTGATTATTCCCTGACGGTAACGGATTGATTTGAGCTGTTTTCGGAATGCATGACTTGAAATCTTCCCTTGGTCAGCACAACGGGCAAGAGCCAGAACCGTTTCCACAAAAGTGGTGCAGTCAAAAGCCGATAAGTTTACCATCAGTCTTTCTCTGCCCGGTTGTTCGAGTGTGCCCGTTTTATAAGGCTTATGCAGAAACAACCTGGCGATAGCCGCCACCAGATTTCCGTATGAAGAATCTTCGTGCTGGTTTACTTTCATAAACTAAAACTTTCCCTGCTCTGATTTTTAAATGATTATTCAGGACAAAGCAAATGTAAATTTTATTGTGAGACTCAAATTTCAAAAAAAGAATAACCTAAAGGTCACTATAGGTGAATTGAAATTTGTAAGTCGAACAATCCCGCAAAGCGGAGGGTGTAATACCCGTGATGAACCGTCACAAAATAATAATTGAATTTTTGGGGTGTGGATAAAAAGCGGCCGGTACGCATACCGGCCGCTTGAGATATTTTTATTTGATCGCGTTGACTTTTTTTGTCAGTCGGGAAATTTTGCGGGAGGCGTTTTTCTTGTGGATTAATCCTTTTGCTGCCGCCTTGGACAGCGCGGGAATAACAGCCTTTAATGCTTTGGCGGAATTATCCTTGTTTTTGCTTTCCACTTCGGTAATGACTGACTTAATCTTTGTTTTCAATGCCGATTTGGCGGCCACATTGCGCTGACGATTTTTTTTGTTCTGACGGTTGCGTTTTTCCGCCGATTTATGAGTTGCCAAAACTACCCTCCTGAAAAATAAATTTAATAGGGGCGTTACTTAGCCCAATTATTCAGGGCTGTCAAGCGCAAACTGGATAAAAGAAAATATCCGAATGAGGATGCCTGGAACCGGGTGAAACTCTTTAAACTCCCGGGAGGGTTCCTTGGAAATCAAAACGATCACGAATATTATCCAGTATTATCCATTACTTCCGCCCCACTCTTTTCTTTGGTTTTGCTTTTTGTTTCTTCTGTTGAGTGTTCTTGAGCGCGGCTTCAATAAATTTGCTGAAAAGCGGGTGCGGTTTTACCGGTCTCGATTTGAATTCCGGATGGAACTGACATCCCAGAAACCACGGATGATCTTTGATTTCGACAATTTCCGCCAGTTTTCCATCGGGAGATATGCCTGTTATCCTTAATCCCCTGTCGTTGAGCGTCTTTTTATAATCGTTGTTAAATTCATAGCGGTGGCGGTGCCGTTCGGAGATTTTTTTCTGCCCGTAAGCGTCGAAAGCAAAAGATTCAGGCGTGATCACGCAGGGCCATGCGCCCAGTCTCATGGATGCGCCTTTTTCCATGACGTTGCGTTGCTCCGGCAACAGATCAATGACAGGGTAAGGCGTTTCCGGATCAAATTCGGAACTGTTGGCTTTGTTCAATCCGCAGACATTTCTGGCGTATTCTACCACGGCCATTTGCATGCCCAGACAGATTCCGAAAAAAGGCATCTTTTCCTCCCGTGCGTATCGTACGGCTTTAATCATGCCTTCGATGCCGCGAATCCCAAAGCCGCCGGGCACAAGAATCGCGTCAATGTCGTCCAGACTCCTTCCCAGGCCTTCCTCCTCGATTTTTTCCGAATCAATAAATTTCAGTTTCACGCGGCAGTTGTTGGCGATGCCTCCGTGCACCAGCGCCTCGTTAAGACTTTTGTACGAGTCCGTCAGGTTAACGTATTTGCCGACGATGCCGATGGTGACTTCATGGGAAGGATTGTGAAATTTATCAACAACATTTTCCCACATGGTCAGTTTGGGTTGTCCGGTCCAGATATTGAGCAGATCGACAATTTTGGCATCCAGTCCTTCACGATGATAAATCAGTGGAACTTCATAAATGCAGCTGACATCCTTGGCTGTGAAAACAGAATGGACCTCCACATTGCAGAAAAGAGCGATTTTGGATTTGATGTCTTCGGAAAGGAAATTTTCCGTCCGGCACAGCAGAATATCCGGTTGAATACCGATTTCGCGCAGCGCCTTGACACTGTGCTGCGTAGGCTTGGTTTTAACCTCACCCGCGGTCTTGATCAGTGGCACCCAGGTTAAATGAATAAAAATGGCGTTTTCCCGTCCCACTTCATTGCGGAACTGACGGATGGCTTCCAGAAAGGGAAGGCTTTCGATATCGCCGACTGTGCCGCCGATTTCCACGATGGCCACATCAAAACCGGCCGCCGTCTCTCTGATGTAATCCTTGATTTCGTTGGTGATGTGCGGAATCACCTGCACCGTTTTGCCCAGATAATCCCCGCGCCGCTCTTTGGAAATGACGGAATAATAAACCTGTCCGGTGGTCAGATTGTTTCTCTTGCCCATGCAGGTGGAACAGAATCTTTCATAATGTCCCAGATCAAGATCGGTTTCCGCTCCATCATCCGTGACGAAGACTTCGCCATGCTGGAACGGGCTCATGGTTCCGGGATCGACATTGATGTAGGGATCCAGTTTCTGGTTGCTGACCTTGAGGCCGCGGCATTCCAAAAGGGCGGAAATGGATGCTGCCGCCAGACCTTTTCCCAGTGAAGAAAGAACACCACCGGTGATGAAAATAAATTTTGTATTCTTCATTATTGTAAAATAAATCCTTTCAACACTTCAATCAAAACATGATTCATGTTCAGCCGATTTCGCTTTTGACGACGTCGGCAATTTGCCGGCAATATTTTTCTGTGATTGCATGAGAGGGCCCTTCCACCATGACCCGGCACATATTCTGGGTTCCGGAATACCGGACCAGAACGCGTCCCTCTTCTCCCAACTCTTTTTCTGCCTGTCGGATGGCTTCAACAATTTTCGGAATCTTGTCGATATCCGGTTTGCTTTTGACATCAATGTTAATCAGCTTTTGCGGGAAAACACTCATCAACAGTGCCAGTTCGGAAAGCGGCTTGCTTTCCTTCAGCATGGCGGCAATGACCTGCATGGCCGCAATGATGCCATCACCGGTCTTGTGGTGTTCCAGAAAAATCATGTGTCCCGCGTCTTCACCGCCGATGATGGCGTCCAGGCGCAGCATGTCGGCCAGAACGTAGCGATCCCCGATGCTGGAGGCATGATGTTTGAAACCATATTTTTTACAGGCGACTCTCAATCCCAGATTGCTCATGACGGTGCTGACAACAAAGTCATTCTTCAAACGGCCTTCCTTTTTCAGAATATAAGCGCAAATGATCAGCAGTTGATCACCGGTTAATTCGTTGCCCTTTTCGTCCACGGCAATCAGACGATCTCCGTCCCCGTCAAATGCCAATCCGATGGCCGCTCCCTTTTTGATGACGGCATTTCTCAGATCCCGGGTGTGTTGTGAACCACAATGATCGTTAATATTCAGACCATTCGGGGTGTTGTGAATGACGTCAAAGTCGGCGCCAAGTTCACCAAAAACTTCGGGAGCAATCCGGTAGGTGGCTCCGTTGGACGTATCCATGACGATTTTCATTCCTTCCATCGACAGATTGCGGGGAAAAGTATTCTTCAAAAAGTCGATATACCGGCCGTGAATGTCGTGAATGCGGGAAGCCTTGCCCATATCTTTCGCTTCCGGCAGCAGTTCATTGAGTTTATCCCCGAGAATCATGGCTTCGATTTTGTGCTCCTGCTCATCGGTCAACTTGAAGCCATCGGCATTGAAGATTTTCAAGCCGTTGTCCTGATAGGGATTGTGAGATGCGGAAATGACGATGCCGGCGTCGGCCCGCATGCTCTGAGTGATAAAAGCGATGCCGGGGGTTGGCAGGACGCCGACCAGATAAGGATCACCGCCCATGGAAGTAATGCCGGCTTCCAGAGAGCTCTCCAGCATATAGCCCGATAACCGCGTATCTTTTCCGATAACAATACGAGCCCGGTGACTGTTCCTTTTGAATAAATATGCTACGGTTTGACCGACTTTAAAAGCCGTTTCCGCGTTCATTGGATAGCGGTTGGCTTCTCCTCTGATCCCGTCGGTGCCGAATAACTTGCCCATGCGTAACGTCCGTCTTCATCAAATTATTTTGTTCCAAATAATTTTAAAGACGGTATCACGGTTGATATGCTTTCGCAATAATAATTCACAATTTCTTGAAGCCAGCGGACGCCTTTCGTGGATATTGACGGCGGGAGGTTTTGAATGGTTTCAATATACGATTTGCCATCTTTGTCACAAAAATGTTCAAAGGCCCGGACAAAGATTTCCTCTGTTTTATTCATTTTTGTATCGCCAATATTTTTGTTCAATAGCTCTTCAATTTTCCCGGTGTTTTCGAGGAACGCCTGTCTTTGTTTTATCTCTGTTGACTTGAGTTTTTGAGGTGATTGGTCGACAGCCTTTTGTGCCATTGTGCGGAGTCTTTTGAGACGTTCTTCCCGGGCGGAAGCGAGCAGATCAACGGCGCCGGCATAAACGAGGGCTCCGAATTCCCGGGCTTCAAAGAATGGTTTTCTGATGTTTTTATACCAGGCTTGCAGCGCATTGATATTGGCCAGGTAAAGAATATTATTTTCCAGAATGCGCCTCAGATTTGGATAGGCTGCCGGTTTGAAATTACGGATGCCCCGTATCTGCTGCATATCGAATATAAGTTGATGATCCTGCGGACAGTCTTTTCTTAAAATAGATCCCGCTGCCACGACATTGCCGTATCCCAGACGAATCGGCCCGACCATGCCCCCCTGTCCGCCCAGAAAAATCGGCGGCTGATTGAGCATCACGCCCCTTGGAACATCGCCAATCAGAGAAGGAGTGGCTTTGTCGCCGTCGGGTGTGAAGTTGAAGTGGATATAGGAACTGCCGACTTCGCTGTGATTCCGGCGGCTGGTTCCGCCGGCCATGAAGCAGTCGCAAAAATTAATCAGGCTGCCGAGCGTTACAAAAGGAAATAAAATGGTTTGTTTTAAACCGACGCTATGCGCGCCGCCGGCTTCTTCTTCCAGAAGACATCCTTCCCGGACATGAGCACCCATTCCCATGTTGGATTTTTCCAGAAAAACGGATTTGCTGAAATAACCGCCCTTGAGTTCAACATCCTGTGCCAGCCGGCAATCTTCCAGGGTTACCGGTGCTTCATAACCCAGTTTACAGCCGGATGATATCACTGTTTTACTGCCGTAGATTCTGCAGCCGGGGTATATCCTGACATTTTTTCCGGAGATACGGTTGATATTGACGTCCTCGCCAATATCAACCGTTCCGGGATTTGTAATCTCTACGCCTTTTTTAAGAAGCTGGCGTATTTTTTCATGGGATTTCGGTGTAAAATCCATGAACGCTCCTGCAATGTTTTTGTGTTACACAATACCATAGGCCAGCATGGCATCGGCAACTTTGGTGAAGCCGGCAATGTTCGCGCCGGTGACATAGTCACCTTTCTTACCATAAGCTTCCGCCGTATCATAGCAGTTTTTGTGAATGCTCTTCATGATTTGCAGCAGACGATTGTCCACTTCTTCGCGTGTCCATAAAAATCTCATGCTGTTCTGGCTCATTTCGAGGCCGGACGTGGCGACGCCGCCGGCGTTGGCTGCTTTTCCGGGACCGTAAAGAATTTTCTTGTCCTGGAAAATCTTAATGGCTTCGGGCGTGGAGGGCATATTGGCACCTTCCGACACGCAGATACAGCCGTTTTTTACGAGTGCAGCGGCGTTCTTGCCGTTGATTTCGTTTTGTGTGGCGCAGGGCAGGGCGACGTCAACTTTGATGCCTTCTTCTCGAATAACGTCCCAAACGTTTTTGCCTTCATAGCAAGCCGCCTTGTACTTGTCCGCGTATTCGGAGATGCGACCGCGTTTGACGTTTTTCAAATCCAGCACGTAGTTGCATTTTTTATCGTCAATACCGGCTTCATCAATAATACATGCCGACGAGTCACAAAGAGAAATAACCTTGCCGCCCAACTGGTTGACTTTTTCCACCGCGTACTGCGCGACGTTGCCGGCGCCGCTGATGGCTACGGTCTTGCCTTTGAAATCCAGTTTGCGGGTGGCCAGCATTTCAGCGGCGAAATACGTGCAGCCGTACCCCGTGGCTTCGGGACGAATCAAACTGCCGCCGTAAGACATTCCTTTGCCGGTGAGAACGCCGGTATGCTCATTGCGGATTTTTTTGTAGTATCCGTACATAAAACCGATTTCACGACCGCCGACACCGATATCACCGGCGGGAACATCTACATCGGCGCCGATGTGGCGATATAATTCGCGCATGAAGGCCTGACAGAAGCGCATGACTTCTCCGTCCGATTTGCCTTTGGGATCGAAATCGGAACCGCCCTTGGCACCGCCCATCGGCAGGGTGGTCAGCGCGTTTTTGAAAATCTGCTCGAATCCCAGAAATTTGATGATGCTCAGGTTAACCGATGGATGAAAACGAATACCGCCTTTGTAGGGACCGATGGCGTTGTTGAACTGAACGCGGAATCCGCGGTTGACCTGGACATTGCCTTTGTCGTCAACCCAGGGAACTCTGAACTGCATGGCTCTATCCGGTTCCACAACACGTTCATAGATTTTGGCTTTGACGTATTCTGGGTGTTTTTTAACGGTGGGTTCCAATGTCTCCATCACTTCTTCAACAGCCTGATGAAACTCCGGCTGGTTGGGATCTGTTTGTTTGACTTTGGCGATGACATCACTGATTACTGACATAATTTTATCCTCCTTAAATAAATTGTTTATTATTTTTTTTCATGTAATCGACATACATGGTGTAATCCAGAAAATTCTATAAATGATCGATACTGCAAAGCGCTTCATATTCCATGACAGTGGACATGGCTTTGTTATCAATGTCAAAGCCTTCCTCACAGGCGGCGGCAACCGGATTGAGACCTCCGACGAGAATCAGGCCGACTTTGTTAATATCCACATCGGTCTGACAGATGGGATTGCCGACGGCGCCGATGGAAAGAGCGCCGTTGATTCCGGTTTTGGCAAAGTCGGCGATGATTTTTTCGACCAGGGGGCGACTTACTGCCGGTATTTCACGGAAATTAGCCAGAATTTTTCCTTCACCTTTTTTTACAACTTCTTGCACGGACGTCATTTTACCGCGAATAAAAATTTCCGATGGATCAAGCGAGGAGCCGGCATAGTTGATCAGTTCGACAAATCTCAATGGATTGCCGTTTTTAACCTGTAATATGCCGCCAAACTTGGAATCAATCGGAATACCGTGTTTTAAAAGCACGCCGTTAATCAAAATGCTGCAAACCGTGGCCAGCCCGATTTTCCCTTCCGGCACAATAACATCTCCCATCTTTTCCCCAGCGGAAGCAACGGCAACCATTTCTGAAACGGCTATTTTCTTCTTGAAAACAGGTTTCATGACAGCCAGGGCTTTGCTGAATTGTTTTTGCGGAAAAAAGGAAATGTTGACCGGCACCGTGCCGCGTCTTTTTTTAAGGTCAAACGTTGTTTGAAAAGCCAGGATGTCTATGCGGGAGATGGAAAGGCTGATTTTATCCCGGACGCGTGCATTGTTGATTTCATCCAATCCCAGACTTGTTATGATGCGACCGTCTCGGCGGCCGACCAGCCTGGTCAGCCCCTTTTCGTCCATCAGTTTCAGATGATAACGAACGGTTCTTTCGCTAAGCTGAACGCCGCGTTCCTTCATCTTGCGCGCGATGACCCGCGCACCCTGTGAATCTGAATTTTCATTCAGAATTTTGAGGATCAAAATAACTTTTCTTTCTATGTCTTCCGCGTTGAATAATTGTTTCATAAGGCAAACGGCAATTGTTTGCCGTATTTCCTACTGACAAAATACGGTATTGTCAATATAAAAATGTATCAATTTGAAAAAATCTGATTCAAAAATGTGTCATCCAAAACAGGAAAAAGTGTTTGGCGTATTGCCGGAGGTTGAATATTGTTTAATAATGTTCAAAAATGTGATCAAGCGGTTTTGCTCAGGCGGTCTTTCGGCAATAAAGCCTTTCCTGGGATTGTTTTACCCTTGCGAATATGATGCTTTACGGTTGACCGAATTGCGTTTTTATCTGACCGGCAATGAATTCCACCGGCTCGCTGAATAATTCCTCAAGCGTAAAGGATTCCAGATACTCATCGCGCCACGGCATGTTGAATTCATTGACGATATTTTTGATATCATGATAGCGGTAACCCAAGACCCTTGTTTTTTCACTGAGAGACAACGTTTCGTTGAAATGGATGTGCATGAGCAGCAGGTTGTTTACAAAATTGTTATCTCCCAATAAGGGGATGATGATAATGGGCATTCCGTCTGCTTTTCCTTTACCAACGTAAATATAACCCGAACTGACAATCATTCTTTTGGTACCCATCAGTGCCGTGGGTTGATCGGCACGCGATGTCATCTTTTCAGCGATGCCGCCTTTGGTGCGAATGACAATCATCGAATCTTCCGCCGGATTGCCTTGCTCATCGAGACCATAAATATTGTACACCGTATATCCGCGGACTTCTGCAACAGCCGGTTGGATCCGGTTGATGGTCATGACTTCGCGGTAGGTTAAATTCTTTGCCGAAAAACCCAGTGCATCCAGAAGGTCGTAAATAATGCCCAGGAGTTCTTTTTCTTTCCTGCTGGTGCCCACCGTTACCGTTTTGGCCTGATGCCTGATGGCATCTATGGGACGGGTCAGTTCATCAATCGCTGTGCCCAGCGTTATGTCGAGCAGATGAAAGGGATTGAACGTTTCCTCTTCTCCCTTGAAATCGAGACGAATTTCCTGCAGCGGCAGTTTACCGGCGGCGTATTTTAACAACAGCGGCAGACTGGCAATGGTTTTTCCTTCCAGAAATCCGAATGCACCGTTCATACGCCGGTTATTAAACAGCAGGAAGAATTCATTGATGATGCGGCGGAAGGTGATGTCGGCAATCATATCAA
This sequence comes from Smithella sp., assembly GCA_018056685.1. Taxonomy (GTDB): domain Bacteria; phylum Desulfobacterota; class Syntrophia; order Syntrophales; family Smithellaceae; genus Smithella. Next base: position 13,825 of record JAGPFC010000032.1, on the reverse strand, counting down.
AGACAGACAGTTTTTTTTGTGCTCTATGCATCATTTCTGCTGCCAGTCGGCCCCGGAATTCCCGAAATATCTGTGCTTCTTCATCAATGGCTCGGGCGGCAAAGTAACCCCACAAATGACCGGCCATTGTGTTGAGGATGACCGGCAAGGGGGCAGGGGCTGTCGGGATGGGAATAACGGAATCGGCTATTTGATCAAAACTGTGATCTTCCTCATCGGCGAAGACCACAACAGCTGCTTTATGGGCTTTGAAAATAGCCACATCTTTGACGACGTCCTCCGCCACCGTCCGCGGATTACCGGACGCGCAAACCAGAATCAGAGGCTCGGCGGAAAGATCAATATGTTTCTTATTTTCCACGATATCAGAAGAAATGGTTTTATAGCAGAGTTCACTGAGCTTGATTCGTATTTCATCGGCTGCCGCCTTATTGGGACCGCTGCCCACAATCGCCCAGTAGCGTTTGTTGACGGTTTTTTGCGCCGAAGCGGCTATCATTTCACGACGCTCAAAGAGTTGTGCCATCCGTTGCGGCGCGGTTTCCAGATTGCGTAAGGCTTCTGCTATTTCTTTTTCGGTTCTGACGTTCAAGAGCCGGGCAAAATATAAAGCAAGAACCTGTCCCGCGATGATCTGAGCGTAAAAAGCTTTGGTGGAAGCGACCGACATCTCAATATCGCGTCCGTCGCTGGTATAGAAGACGCCGTGAGATTTGGTGGTGATATCCGACTGACGACGGTTGACAATGGAAATGATTTTTGCGCCACGGTCTTTCGCCATCGCCACGGCCCGGTTGGTATCCGTGGTCGTGCCCGACTGCGTGATGGGAATAACCAGGGTATCCGACAAATCATCTTTCAGCCCAAATCCGCTTAATTCCGAAGCGACACGGGCAAGAATATTGAGGCCGGAACCTGTCAGGTAATGTGATAAGGCATCGGCGACAGCCTGTCCCGCTACCGCTGCTGTTCCGTGACCGATAACCACAATATTTTTTATGGAACCGTTTTGAAAATGATCACGCACAAGAGCGGGAACGATGTCATGTCCCAGGTTAAATGTTACCTGTGGGGAAGATGGTCCGGATGTCACAATGCGGTATTTCCCGCGCAGTGTTCTTTTGATGGATAACGCGGATTCGGAAATTTCCTTGAGAAAATAATGCTGAAAATTACTGCGATCAATATCCCGGGTGGTGATTTCCGCCGTTTGCAGATTGTTGTCGCTCAGAGGGATGGGTGTGCCGTCATAAAAAAAGGCGGCAATGCCCTGGATGCCGGCGCCGCTATTCTGGTCCAGAATAAATATCTGTCCACTGGAGTTACCGTGGACGGCTTCGCCATTCATCTTGATGAAACGGGGCATCACCTCCACCAGACCATAAAGCTCGGACGAAAACATATACTGGTCTTCACTGATGCCGACATAGATAGCCTGGCCGCTTCCCTTGAGCGCGAGGAACATTTTGCCCGGTTCCAGATTACTGGTCATCACAATGGCATGGGAGCCTTCAAAATCATTCAGCGCCAGACGGAACGATTCCGTAAGATTCTCGCCTTGCTTCAGATATTTCTCAATTTGCAGAGGGATAATTTTGGTGTCGGTCGTAACCTCCGCGGCGATCAGTTCGTTCGTGGTTTCCAGTTCTTTGCGTAATGACGCGTAGTTGTCGATATCCCCATTGAGCACGACATTGATTTGCGCCTCCCTGTCGGGGTATCGCGAGTCGGTCGATGCGGCAGCGATTAGTGTGTAATTGTTGACCGGATGACAATTTGCTTCCGTAATGGCGCCGACAGAAGCCCAGCGGGTATGCGTCAAGGCTGTTTCACAACTCGAGGCTTCTGCTGCGAAACAATGCATGATGTCATCACGCATGATGGTATTTCTCAAGTCGGCGACATTCCGTCCCAGTTCGCCAACTATGGAAAAGGTCTTATGGGTGAAAGTGACGCAGATGTTTCCGGGATTATTTTTCGTTCCGCTGGAAATTGCAATGGATCGGTTCAATAGATCGCCTTTTTGCGTCCGCCGTTGATAATCGTCCGCCAGGCCTTTTTCCATAATCCTTTGCGTGACCTCCTGTAGAACGTTTTCCTTTTTTAAGACAAAGGTTAACTGGATGCCGGCAGAATCGCGTCCCCGGACCTCCAGACGATCCAGAGCATTTAACAGCAGATTAATTTTCCTGTATTTGCGGAAGGCCTCAGGATGGACCGCAGAATATTTCTTTTCTCCGGTCAGATGAAGAATCTTGGGAAAGTTGGCCAGAATATCTTTTTCCAGCATCCAGCAGATATCTTTCATGGCCAGCAGTCTGCTGTTAATCACTTCCAGGTCAGCGGATTTAATGACGGCGGCCTGCTCTTCCAGCAGTTTCTCTTCGCCTTCCAGAAAGGATTTCATTTCCTCGCAGGTTCTTTGCAGAGTGTCTGTTTTATCCGGTTGAAAAAAAAGATATTCCTGCGTTTCTTCCCGCTTGAGTCCGGCGATGGCCGACTCCATTTTTCTGAGGGTGTCGATTCCGTGAAAATAATTTTCTATGGTATTTTCGCCGGCAATCATGGACTCTAAACGGAAGTTTTTGATTCTTTCCCACTCGACAGCAAATGTCTTATCATATCGGTTGTCCGTATGCTTTGTTTGGAGGCGGCAGGTCATTAAACCGGCAAAACCGCAATTAAGCTGATGGGGAAGAAGTGGAAAGAAAATGATCGACGGTTCATGTACCGTATCCGGATGACGACCGATGAAAATCCGGCAATCCGTCATAAAAGAAAAAATTTTTTTTATAATAGTCAATACTTTTACGTGAATCATGATCTTTTCTGTTTCAGGATGGTTGTCCGGACATTAAACGGATTGTATCTGTGTATAACGTCTGCGCCGGGGATGCCTCTGGCATTTATTTATTATTTTTCTCGCAGGTAATACCCAATTTGGTTATTTTGTCGGTGAAGGTGTTGCGGTTCATGCCTAAAAAAATTGCGGCTGAACTTTTCACGCCGTTGGACCGGCGCAGGGCTATCTTAAACAAACCCTTTTCCACTATCGTCATGACTTCTTCATAGAGTCTGCTTTTGCGCCCGCCGGACGACGATAGAAGTGTCGCTATATCTTCCAGCTTTTTTTCTATGATTTCCTCAACCGCCGCGTAAGGGGTTGACTGAACGTTCATGATCACTTCCGTTTTTTGCTTCTTTTTCGAAGGCATTTTTTGCGATTGATCCTTTCCGGTAAAGATTCAATATAAAAACTCTAAAAAAATCGATTTAAAATTTAAACCGTCAACAATTTTAAAACGATAAACGCCGCAATAATGACAACACTGACCCAGCAGATGACAATTAAAGAACGCCGTTCAACGGGATTTTCCAGATAATTCCTGACTTCAACTTCAACTTTTTCAATGTCCAATTTATCCACAATAGAACGAATAAGTAAAGCGTGGTTTTCGAACATGTTGGAAAAGAAATGAAAACCCTTGGTGGTCGTTAACAGGAAATAGATTTTCCTGTTCAAGGTGACAATCGCCAGATGGGTCATGGTTGACCAGGCGACTTCTTTTTGACGAAAGAATTTTTTTATTTTTAAACCGTCTTTCGTTATGGTAATTTCTCGTTTTACCGCTTCAATGCCGACAATCAACGTTCCGGCAAAGGAGGCGGTCAGTAGAATTTTTTCCCAGGGCTGTCCTTTCCATAAGCTCAGCATTAACAAAACGCCGATCAGCGCGACCATGGTAAGGAAAGGACGAAGAAAAGCCCTTTTGATTTTAAAAGTACCCTGATCCATTTCTTGTTTTCCTGTTTAATGTCCCGAGAAAAAAATTTTCTGATGATTGTGTTAATGACTTCGCACAAATGTTCCGCTCTTGCCGCCGCTTTTTTCCAGAAGCATAATGTCACCAATCATTATATTTTTGTTGACCGCCTTACACATATCATAAATCGTCAAGGCAGCGACACTGACTGCAGTTAATGCTTCCATCTCCACACCGGTTTTGCCGGTTATGCGTGCTGTCGCTTCAATGACAATCAGCGATTGCTGATGATCAATATTGAAATGCACGTCAATTCCCGTTAAGGCCAGCGGATGACACAGCGGGATCAGTTCTCCTGTTTTTTTGGCCGCCATAATTCCCGCAATTTTAGCCGTCGTCAGAACATTTCCTTTGGTGATTTGGCCGTTTTCAATCAATTGAAGGGTACGGGCGTCCATTTTGACCACGCCCCGGGCTTTTGCTTCCCGGATGGTGTTTCCTTTTTTTGTGACATCGACCATTTGAATGTCACCCTGATGATTCACATGTGATAATTTTTTCATAACTTTATTTGTCGGAATTTTAAATTGAATTTCCTGATTGCGAGCCACCTTAACACAGGCCAATTCATGAGTCAAGAAGCACGGAATTTTTTATTTCATCGCGCAAGTAGTAAAAATGATGAATATTTTTAAATGAAATAGCTTGATATAAATATCCGTATTGGTTAATATCGCAAAAAATTTTTCTTAAAGAAAGCGCGATGTTCGTTAAAGTCAACAGCATGAGCGTCATTGGGATGGAGTCATATCCCGTATTTGTCGAAGTGGACACATCACAGGGATTGCCCCAATTCGCGACCGTCGGCCTGCCGGATGCTTCAGTGAAGGAAAGCCGCGATCGGATTAAGGCTGCCATCAAAAATTCCGGTTATCGGTTTCCGCGCAGCCGTGTCACCATCAATCTGGCGCCGGCCGACATAAAAAAAGAAGGGACCGGTTTTGATTTGCCCATAGCGGTGGGTATTCTGGCCGCCGAAGAATTAATCCAGGAAAAAAATCTTCTTGATTGTCTGTTTATCGGAGAACTTTCCCTGGACGGCAGCATCAAAGGCGTCACTGGGGTCCTATCGGCAGCCTTCAAGGCTAAGGAAATCGGTATCAAATTTGTTTTTGTACCCGCCGACAATGCGGCGGAAGCGGCGATGGTGGAAGGAATTCGCGTCATTCCCGCGCGGACGCTGCCGGATGTGGTTGAATTTCTGGAAGGCCGGAAGGACATTCAGCCCCTTTCTCTGGACATCCAGAAAATTTTTCAAAAAACAAATCAGTACGATCTGGACTTCAGCGAAATAAAAGGGCAGAAGCAGGCCAAGCGAGCACTGGAAATAGCCGCCGCTGGCGCGCACAATTTACTGATGATCGGGCCTCCCGGTTCCGGAAAAAGCATGCTGGCAAAACGATTGCCGACGATTCTGCCGGATCTTTCCTTTGATGAAGCGATTGAGGTAACAAAAGTTTTTTCGATCGCCGGCTTTCTCAATAAAGATGAAACTTTAATGGCGGTGCGGCCTTTCCGGTCACCGCATCATACCATATCTGATGCCGGTCTGGTCGGTGGAGGTCAGACACCGCGTCCTGGAGAAATCAGCCTTGCGCACCTCGGAGTCCTTTTTCTCGACGAACTGCCCGAGTTCAAAAAAAATGTGCTGGAAGCTTTACGCCAGCCGCTGGAAGACGGGACGATAACGATTACGCGTTCATCGGTAACGGCTTCCTTCCCCGCGAAATTCATGCTGGTAGCGGCGATGAATCCCTGTCCCTGCGGCTATTTCGGTGATCGTGCCCACGCCTGCCGCTGTACGCCGCAGCAGATCCGTCAGTATCAGTCCAAGATATCCGGTCCGCTGCTGGACAGGATCGATTTGCATATCGAAGTGCCTTCGGTTAAATACCGTGCTCTGTCCGATAAAGAACAGGGCGAGCCTTCCGCGGCCGTTAAGGAACGCGTCAACAAAGCGCGCGATTTGCAGAAGAAACGTTTTAATTCCAGCGGCGTAATATGTAACGCCCGAATGACGGAAAAACAGATTCGTGAATTCTGCCGGATCGATGAGGAGTCACACAAGCTGATTGAAATGGCCATTGAAAAACTGGGATTAAGCGCCCGGGCAGTCAACCGGATACTAAAAGTTTCCCGCACGATTGCCGATCTGGAAAACAATGAGCATATCAGGACGTCTCACGTTGCCGAAGCGATTCAATATCGAAGTCTTGATAGAGGATTAATTTAGTGCTATGTCAGAAAAAATTTTTTATGCCAGACCGACTTCCGAAAAAAAATTTTAAAGAGGCAGCAGCCTGGAGAAAGAGGCATCTATGGAAATTAAAATAAAAAAAGCACCGCTGAAAAACAGAAAAGCCAAACCAACCGACGAATCAAAACTGGGTTTCGGTAAAATATTCACCGACCATATGTTCACCATGAAATACAAAGAGGGAAAAGGATGGCATAACGCCGTCATCGAGCCCTATCATCCCTTGCAGCTTGATCCAACGGCCATGTGTCTTCATTACGGTCAGGAAATTTTTGAAGGACTCAAAGCTTATCGGGGGCAGGACGGTTCCATTTATCTTTTCCGCCCGATGGAAAATATCAAAAGGATGAATTTGTCCGCCGAAAGACTTTGTATGGCTCATATTGATGAAGATCTCTTTATGGAAGGCATGAAAAAACTGGTTCTTCTGGAAAAAGACTGGATTCCGCATGGTGCGGGAACTTCGATGTATATCCGTCCGACCATGATTGCGACCGAGGCGGCGCTGGGCGTTCATCCGGCCAATGAATATTTATTTTTTATCGTGGTCGGGCCGGTGGGCGCCTATTATCCCCAGGGATTTTCCCCGACCAAGATGTATGTTTCCGAGGAATATGTTCGTGCGGTGCGTGGAGGCATCGGTAATGTCAAAGCCGCCGGTAATTATGCCGCCAGTCTTTATGCCAGCCGAATCGCCACCAATATGGGATACACGCAGGTTCTCTGGCTCGATGCCGCCGAAAAGAAATATGTGGAAGAAGTCGGCACCAGCAATATCTTTTTTGTTATCGGTAAGGAGTTAATCACCCCTCCTCTGGCAGGTTCGATTTTGCCGGGTGTGACGCGCAACTCGGTGATTACTTTGGCCCGCCATCTGGGTATAAAAGTTTTGGAAAGACCGATATCGATTGCAGAGGTCATCAAAACCTCAAAAAACGGTTCATTAAAAGAAGCTTTCGCTTCCGGAACGGCTGCCGTCATTTCACCGGTCGGGCACATTAACTTCCGCGACAAGGAGTATGCCATTAACGGTGGAAAAGCCGGAGCGCTTGCTGAAAAATTATATAATGAGATACTGAAAATTCAATATGGAACGGCGGAAGATCCTTTTGGCTGGCGGATGAAAATAGCGGATGGAAAAAAGAAATCCAAGAGTTGAAATTCTTGTTTTCCTGATGAAAACAACAGCCGGGATTTGTATTCCACAAGACTGTGGAAATGGTTGTTGATAACTTTGTTGATAAGCGCTGTAAGTGCGTAATTGTTGCGATTTTACACCAGATTGCCCAAGGTTTGTGCAATTTAAAAAATCAATATAATCAATAACTTATCAATATAACCTTTGTTCGTGGCCACCTAAGCGCCGTTTTTACTGGAAGATATAAACTTTAATGAAAAAAGCATACCAAGGACCACCAATTTTTTTATAAAAAATGACACCATTTTTTTTTAAAATATATAAGCTATTTACGACAAGGTGGATTGGTCTTGCCCTTGTTTTATCGATGATCGCTGTACCGGCGAGTGGTTTTTCTCAAGAACTTCCAGCGATTGAAAAAGTCGTGCAGAAGATTCAAAGCTCTTATGAGAAAACAAAAGACCTGAAAGCGGACTTTGTTCAGGAGATTACGATCAAGTCAATCAAGAATACGGAAAGGGAAGAGGGCAAAGTTTTCTTTAAGAATCCCCGAAATATGCTTTGGGACTATACCAGACCAGAAGGAAAGAAACTGGTGATCAATCGCCAGACTTCCTGGCTCTATCTTGCACAGCAAAAGGCAGTCTACAGGCAAAAGTCTGAAAGTATTTTTCAATCCAGATTACTCATTAACTTTTTTGCCGGGTCGGGAAAATTAAAAGATGATTTTATTATCAAGTATGCCGAACCGAATGCTGTAGATAAAAACGGAAATTATTTACTGGTTTTGGTTCCCAGGGAAAAAGCGTCAGCCTTCAGTTCGGTGAAGCTGACGATTGATAAAAATAAATATTATATTTCAGCTCTAAGTTTTGATGATGCTTTGGGGAATTCCACATCTTTGAAATTTTCTAATGTTTCCATCAATAAAGGTATTCAAGAAAGGTTTTTCAGATTTCAACCTCCTGCCGGTGTGAAAATTTTTGATGTTCCCTAATTGTTCCAATACTTAAATTGATTGATAATTGATAAGAACTTCCTTTTCGTAGTGGGCAGTATAGGAACCGTTCACTTGTGTGTCAAGAATATTTTGCCACCAGATATGGGGTTCGTGGATAATAGGCGGATAATAGAGTCAGCGCCCTTTTATTTTGAAACACGCGCTGGCGGTAATTGCCGCGCTGTGTGATATGATGCGGATAATCCATGGTTGTATTCTGACTGTTCTGAGCATGGCGCTTATTAACACTAAAAAAAAATCAAAAGTCAAGATTTAAGGAGGCGCTGTCCCTGTTTGTTGTGTGGCAGGAAAGTATCGGACCGGACTGGCGTCCATGTTTCTTCTCGCCGCCCTCGGGGGTGATTTCGATCTGATTTTTGCTGACCATATTGCCAGCAGCAAGTACAATTCCTGGCTGGTGGAAAGAATAATCAACCGATTGAATAAAGAAGGTCAGAACGGAGAAATCATCAGGCCGCTGATGGAGGTCAAAAAAGAATATCTTGATGCCGCTCTCATGGAAATTTCGGAGAATCACGGAAATCTGAATTCTTTTGTTACGGACACCCTGAAGGCGGATACCGATATACTCCGGGAAAGATTTTTGCAAAGGGCTGATAGTCCTTAAATCGTCCAATTTGCCGGAAGAAGAACACCGGCCGCCACAAAGTGGGTGCCCACGTCATCCTGCTTTATTGGACCCTGTCCTTCATTTTATCATTTTCCAATTTTCGTCCATTTATGTTGTTGAACGGCCTAACTCACTCGTATTTTTTCTAATTTTTTCCATGAAGCGATGTCGTCCAAATAATATAAATTACAAACACAAACCTTAAAATTATTTTTTCCAAAACCCCGTTTTATGCACCCCAAAAGGAGGACTTTATGCGTGATTTTTTGACTTGGGTAAAAATCCTGCTGCTTTTGCTGTTCCTAACCGGAATGTGTTTCGTTTCCGGATGCGACGATGACGACCATGAGAACAAAAACACCAGTGTTTCCCTCGTGGACAAAGCCAATAAGGAGATCAAAAAAACCAATCCCGATGCTTTCATTGTCTGGGCTGTCGGAAGGAAAACAGACGGGCAACCTATGTCATCTCCAGAACAAGACGATTTCTGGAATTTCATCGCTGTGACGCTGCCTGAAGATAAAACTCTGGCCGAGACAGGAACGGGGGCTTACTGGTGGATGGAATACGATGGCAAAACCTTTACTGTCAAAGAAGTTGATGCGCCTTTTGGGATGGTCTATGTCGATGTAGGCGTTGTGAATATGTCAGTTGCCAGGGCCTATCGGTTGGCCTCCGAAGCAGGCTATGACGGGGCTTTCAGCGCATGGGAACTGTTTCAGCCGTTGAATCCTTCTGGTATCGATGATCCCGTGTAAGTGTTCTCTTTGATGGACGGTAGCTTTGTTTTGGTCAATACTGTGACCGGCGAAGTGTCCCGGGAACGGCAGATCATCGGTCAAAGCAGGGACACTTGGAACTGCCTGGACAGTTGTAGGGAACGATATGGCAACTGTCTTGACAATTGCAGGGAGGATTGGCCTGGCGAACCCTGGTGCTATGAACACTGCGATGAATCCCGTGTAGAATGTGACGATGGTTGTTGGTGGTGATTCTGTCAGAAAACCTTGAAGAAATAGGGCGCTGTCCCCTTTTTTCCCTTATTTCCAGGGAAATGCTCTTCCTGACGCGTCAGGCTGTCAAGACAGCGTTGGCACAGCGGTCGGAAACCTCTTTGCCTTCGGAATCAAAAAAAAACTGGTTGATTATCGTACAACTCTACCGTCCGCAGCACTTCTTGTACTTGAGGCCGCTACCGCACGGGCACGGGTCGTTGCGGCCAACGGATCCCGCGAGCACGATGCGTGCCCTGCGCGCCCTTTCCGCCTCCTGCTGATTGCTCCGCGATGCGGCAATTTTTTTAAGCTCAGCGCCAGCGTGCTCGAAAAAAATTTTATACGCAGCGCAGAAATGGCTTACACCGTGGTCGCGGGGATCCCGCACGCGATCCTTGGGACAGCCACCTCGACACAGCGCGAGCCAGGGGCAGGATTTACAGAGCGCAGTGAGCGCGGCTTTGCGAGCTCCGAACTCCCGCTGATGCGCTGATTCGAACATCGCGGCCAGCTTTCTTTCCATGACGTTGCCGAGTTTCCATTCCGGCTCCACGAAAAAGTCGCACGCGTACACGTCACCGTTGTGCTCGACCGCCAGATAGGTCCCGCATGTTTCGCACAGCGTACAATCCGGCGGGTGCAGGCCGGCGCAGGCGAACAGGAGCGACTCGAAGAAGCGGATTGAAGTTGCTGGTTCTCCGTTTCTAAAATCGGCGCGCCAACGGTCGAACAAGCGGCAGAGGAATGTACCATAAGCTTCGGCGTTCACAGAGAAGGGTGCGGCGCGTCCCGGATCCGATGGGTCGGTTTCCACGCAGGGGATAAACTGCATAAAGTCAAGCCCGAGTTTCCGATGGTGATCATATATCTCGTCCGGGAAGCGCACGGAATGGTCGTTCACTACCGTCAGGGCGTTGACCGGGACTCCCTCATTCAGGAGCATGTGCGCGGCCGCGGCGACCCGCGCGTGAGTCCCGCCTCCGCCGCGCAGTACGCGGTAATGGTCATGAACCTCTTCCGGTCCGTCAATCGATAGCCCCACCAGGAAATTATATTTCTTCAGGAATTTAGCCCACGCCCGGTCGATCAGGAGGCCGTTCGTCTGGAGTCCGTTGCCGATCGTTTTGCCTGCGCCGTGCTTCTCTTCGAGTGCTACAGCCTTTTCGAAAAAAAGAAGCCCCATCAGCGTCGGTTCCCCCCCCTGCCAGCCGATGGTGAATTCACCGGCAGGCGCGGACAGGAAGTCGCGCATGATCCATTCCAGCACATCGTTGGTCATGTGGTGCGTGCCCCCGGGATAGAGGGATGACTTGCCCGAGTAAAAGCAGTAGCCGCAAGCCATAGAGCAGTCTGGACCCGCGGGCTTAACTAATATGGAAGTGAGAAGTGGTCGATACATGGGCTGCTATTTTACCCACATGTGCTGGTTTATGGTCCGGTCCGCGCACAAGTTTGTTGCGTCAATCATACCTCGACCCTGACGTAAATGTCGCTGCTCGTGAATAAGAACTTCGTGCCGCCGTAAAATGCCCAAAGCCCGGTCTGACGGTCCCGTCCAGAACCGGCTTGGTATCGGCAAGAATGAATTCGGTTTCTGTTTTGTTCATATGTCAAGATGTGCTGAAAGAATAATTGCCTTATTTAAATATCAGTTTATACAATTCACTGTACGCAAAAAATGCTGTTTGACCCGCATCATAAATAAAGAAGAAATATATTGCCGCCATGGAGACAATCAAGACGACTAGGGGAGCGGCAGTGACGACGTTCCCGTCGTAGAGATTACGTTTTTTATAATATTTCCTGCCCAGCATTTCGCTCAAGGCCATGAGTCCGGCCTGCCCCACGAACATTCCCAGTACCGGATAGGTACACAGACAGTAAAAGAATGATTCTCCAAGAGTAAAAAACTCGCTGACACGGATGATTTCTTTGATGGCGTAGGCCAGTGGGGTAATGTAAGAACCGGCAATCCGTTCTGCCAGGCCCGCGCCCCTCATGAGCATGGCCCGATACACAAAAAAACCATTAAACGCCAGGTAGAAAAAAAGGGCAACATGAACGGTATTCATAGCGAATTTGTATATTCCACGATTTGCAATCCAGCCCAGGTTTTCACTGATCCAGTGAAGTGCCAGCCAGCCGAGAAGGGCTGTTCCTGCGGGCACGATGAATCGCTTCAGAAACGAAGCCTTTTCGATTTGCCGATACTTATTTTCCATCGCCGGTACCTCCACGATATTGGGCAAGCAGACGTTTCATTTCAGGGAGCATTCTTTTGCCTTCCGGAGTATCGATGAGATTGTTCCGGTAACCGGGGTCTTTATTCACGTCAAAGATTCCGGCCTTCCGGCGTCCCTGGTATGTCATGTAGATGTGGCTTTCGGTACGAACGCCGTACTGCTCCGGCACATTATAGGGGAAATCCTTGAAGTATTCGTAGAGGAATGATTCCCGAACCTTTTCCATCCGGTTTTCCAGAACCGGTTTCAGTGAAATCCCGTCACAGTCTTTTTTCGGCGCGGCTCCGGCAAGATCGAGGAGGGTGGGGGCCAGGTCGATATTCAGGGCCATGCCTTCGGACCGCCTCCCGGGTTTCACCGTTCCCCGGGGATAACGGACCACGAACGGTATGCGTATATTCACCTCCGAGGCGTCCCGCTTGCCCACATCCATGTTCTCGCCCCAGGAATATCCGTTGTCGCTGGCCAGCACCACTGCAGTATTACGCGCTATACCCAGTTTATCCAGTTCATCCAGAAGCCGCGCTAGCTCGCGGTCGAAGGCTGTCAGACTCTCGCAATACCTGCGATAATTATGCTCGGTAGTGAAAAAGGGCGGTGCTCCTTCGATGGCTTTGCCGCTCAACAGGCTTATAAAAGAAAAAGTTTCCTTCGGAAGAAAAGAGAGGTCTTCATTTTTATAGATGCCCTTCAGATCCTTCGGGGGTCTCCACGGCGAATGCACCGCCTTGTGTGAGAGATACAGGCAGAAGGGTTTCTCGCTTTTCTCTTTGATGAACTGAATAGCATAGTCCGTCAGATCAGTTGTTATATATTTGCCGGGCCGTTCCGTTTTCACGCCATCAATGATGAGCGGGCAGTTGTAATAATAGCCCTGACCGCCGCTTGCGTCAAAGGTGATGAACCGATCAACGCTGTTGATTTTCGGAATCTTTCCAGGCATGTGCCATTTACCGATGAAGGCATTCCTGTACCCTGCCTGTTTAAGATTATCAAAGAATGTCCGGTTCCTCTCATCGTTCCAAGCGCTTAGATTGTCTTTCATGCCGTGGTTGTGAGCATATTGTCCGGTGAGAAAGCTGGCCCGGGAAGGGCTGCACAGCGACGTTGTGCAGAAGGCGTTGGTGAAATGCACACCCTCCCTGGCGAGTCTGTCCATACCCGGTGTTCTCAAAAACGGATGGCCCATGCACCCCAAATGATCCCATCGCTGGTCATCGGTGAGAATGAATATAAGGTTCGGCCGTTCCTCCCTGGCAAACAGGTTTTTCGGTACAAGTCCCGCCACGGTGGCCCCGACAGCCAGCTTTCCTGTTATGGAAAGAAGCTCCCTTCGCGTCATGTTTTTCATTCCAAAGCCTCCATGCTGTTATTTGCTTAAATGTCTATAGAAAGAAAAAGCTGTTGTCGTTCACCATAATAATCATGAACTTTTTTGCTGTCTTTTTACCGGTTATCCCGAATTCCCGTGAACCATTCAGTTGAATTGAATTGATAAGAACTTCCTTTTAGAAATGAGTATAGAAAGCGTGGTCTTGTGTGTCAAGAAGATTTCGGGCACCAGAGAACAATGGGGTCACGCAATGGGGTCAAAACGCAATGGGGTCAGGTCTTGACGGCCTGTTGCCCAAATAAGTTTTGCAAAGATTATAAAGAGCGGCTATAAAAATAGCAACAAATTCTTGGAGAGAAACAGCCATGATGGGTTACCAACCTGATACACAGCCGAAACTCTTT
>JAGPFC010000031.1 GCA_018056685.1 Smithella sp. | reverse complement strand
TAATGAAGCCATTCGTCTGAAACAAGATTTCGTAGATGCGTACAACAACCGAGGGAGCATTTATTTCAAGCTTGGACTTTATCAACTTGCAATCAATGACTATAATAAAGCCATACACCTTAACAGACATTATGCTGAAGCATACAACAATAGAGCTTTTGTATTCATACACCAGGGCAAAAAAGAGCTTGGTTGTCTTGATGCGAAAAAAGCATGTAATTTAGGCAATTGCAGAATATTAGAAGGTGCTCAAGTAAGAGGATTATGTTTATGATTTCTACATTTTCAATTTGATAGCAACGTTCATGAAGATCACCGTAAGAGAAAGAAAACAGAATCTGATCATCTATATAGCCTTGACTCTGCTGACCCTGTCTGTTTTCTGGCAGGTCTATCAATACGAGTTCGTCAATATTGATGATTATGTTTATGTTACACAAAACAAGGGTATCCAATCTGGAATCACATTGAAAGGAATTTTTTGGGCGTTTAGTACAACGTATGCTGAATTCTGGCATCCGTTAACATGGATTTCCCTGATGCTGGATTATCAGCTCTTTGATTTGAATCCCGGTGGATATCACACGACCAATGTCATTCTGCATATCCTCAGTACACTTTTGTTGTTCCGGCTTTTCCACCGCATGACCGGAGCTGTCTGGAAAAGTGCTTTTGTTGCCGCTTTTTTTGCCGTTCATCCTCTCCATGTGGAATCAGTCGCCTGGATCGCTGAGCGGAAGGATGTTCTGAGTGGGTTCTTCTGGATGCTGACTTTGTGCCTTTACGTCTTTTATACGGAAAAGCCGGTTCTTAAACGGTATCTTTTCGTTCTATTTTCTTTTATTTGTGCTTTGATGAGCAAGCCTATCGCAGTTGTTCTGCCCGTTATTATGATTCTTCTGGATTATTGGCCGCTCAACCGATTTCAGGTGCAAAAAAGCAATTTATTTTTTTGGCAGCTGAAAGAAAAATTCATTTTTTTGTGCCTATCAACGGCTTTTTCTGTCATTACGTTGCTGGCTCAGCCCGATCAATCAACGGTAAAAGTTTATCCTCTTACCTTACGTCTTGCGAACGCACCTATGGCTTTCATGACTTATCTGGAGAAGACTTTTTTTCCTAACCATATGACGGTTTTTTATCCGTTTCCATCTCAAATTCATCTCTGGCATATTTTGGGAGCATCGTTTCTGATCACTATAATCACTATCATAGTAATTTTAAAGAGCCATCGCATAGCATACGCTTTTGTCGGTTGGTTCTGGTATTCAATCACTCTGTTGCCGGTTCTTGGAATCATTAAAGTCGGTGATTTCGCGATGGCCGATCGCTACAATTATCTGTCCTGCATCGGAATAGCGCTGGTGCTGGCTTGGGGAATACCAGATCTGATTAAAAGTGAACATATGAGAAAAAAGATTTTGTTTCCGGCAGGACTGGCATTTCTTGCCATTATGGCATTATTATCATGGCAGCAGTGCCGCTACTGGAAAAACAGCCTCAGTCTCTTCAATCATGCCACGGATTCCACAAAGAATAACTATTTTGCGTATGATGGTCTGGGCATTGCTCTGGTTGAAGAAGGAAAATTCGAAGAGGCTATTGAGAATTTCAGTAAGGCAATACTGATCGCCCCTGACTACCTTGTACCGTATATTAACAGAGGCAACGCATATGAAAAAATCGGCTATGCTCAGAAAGCCATTGATGATTATAATCAGGCCATTAAAATGAAACCTAATTATTCAGTGGCATATTATGACAGAGGAATAGTTTACGTAAAATTAAGGCAATTTCAGTTTGCTTTAGAAGATTTTAATAAAGCCATTTATTATAAACCGGATGATGCCAGAACTTACTACACGAGAGGGACTGTTTATGAAAAACTTGGTCAATATCAAAAAGCTCTTGAAGATTATACTCAAGCCATACTCTTAAAAGAAGATTATTCAGATGCATATCACAACAGGGGCATCATTTACGGGATAATGGGAAAATATCCAATCGCTATTGATGATTTTAACAAGGCCATAAGATTAAAAGAAAATTATATCGAAGCATACAACAACAGGGGTTTTTCTTATGATAAGATCGGCCGGTATCAGCGCGCCATCGAAGATTATGACCAAGCTATTCGCTTAAAACCAAATTATGTCGAAGCATACGCCAACAGAGCGGTCGTTTTTTTAAAACAAGGTAGAGAAGAATCCGGTTGCCGCGACGCCAAAAAAGCGTGTGAGCTGGGCAATTGCAAAACACTGGAATCAGCAAAAGAAATTGGACTTTGCCGTTGATTACATAAATTTCTTCTACTCATATCCGCAATGAAATAACTTTGGGATCCATCATTTTTGTAATCAGTTGATTAGCAAACAATTAATTATTCAACATCACTCTAAAATGTGATATTAATTTAAAAAAAGGGCGTTATCCATGTACGAAGTAACCATTATCAAATCATTTTCCGCCGCCCATCTACTTGCCGATATCGGCGGAAAGTGTGAAGAATTGCACGGTCATAATTTTAAAGTTGAAATAACCGTCGCCGCCAGAGAACTAGATTCGAACGGTTTGCTCATCGACTTTCGTCTTTTAAAAAAACACTTAAACGAAATTCTGGAGGAAATGGATCACAAGCACCTTAACGAATTAAGCTTTTTTGCCGGCCTCAATCCTTCTGCGGAAAATATTGCCAGACACATCTGTGAAGCCATGGATACAAAAGTCAAAGCTGCCGGCGTAAAGATGGTTCGTGTAAAAATCTGGGAATCGGAAAACGCGGCGGTTACTTATATGCCGGGACAAACATAACCATTGAAGAGCATTTTTTCATCATGATTGACATTCAGAATCAAAAAGATTTCCGTAACATCGACATAAAAAAAGTCGGGGTGAAAAACATCAAATACCCGATTATCGTGCTGGATCGCGTCAAGGGAACCCAACTGGTTAACGCGACCATTAATATGTACGTCAACCTGCCGCATCACTTCAAGGGCACGCACATGAGTCGTTTTGTGGAAGCGCTTCATGAATTCAAGGGTCAGGTCAGCATCAAGACTTTCCAGTCTATTCTGGAAAAAACCAGGCAAAAGCTTCATGCTCAATCCGCTCACATGGAAATCGACTTCGCTTATTTTCTGGAAAAAACCGCTCCGGTTTCCAAGGCCAAAAGCCTGATGGAATATCGCTGCATCTTTTCCGGAGAAAGCAATGCCGAAAAGACGGATTTTCAGGTGGGTGTCATCGTTCCCGTTACAACCGTTTGTCCCTGCTCCCGTGAAATCAGTGAATACGGAGCTCACAATCAGCGCAGCATTGTCACCGCAACGGTTCGTTTTAAAAAATTTTTCTGGATCGAGGATTTAATAAAGATTGTGGAAGATTCCGCCAGCGGCGAGGTTTATTCTCTCCTCAAAAGAGTTGATGAAAAATACGTTACGGAAAAGGCGTATGAAAATCCTAAATTTGCGGAGGACGTCGTCAGAAGTATCGCGGTCAGATTAAATAAAGATGATAATTTCACGTGGTACTGCGTGGAAGCTGAAAATTTTGAAAGCATTCACAATCACAGCGCCTACGCACTGGTGGAAAAAGGATAATCTTGTGCCTGCAAAAAAAACGGATAATTTTTTCAATCTATATCATCATGGCTTTATCCGCGCTGCCGTCTGCATCCCGGAAGTGAAGGTGGCCGATATTCCCTTTAATACGCAAAAGACCCTTGAACTGGCCGGGAAAGCGGCCGCCAATAAATCCATCATCGCTATTTTCCCCGAGTTGGGATTGTCCGCATACTCCAATGAAGATTTGTTTCATCAGGATGCGCTTTTGCATCAAGTCCGACAAGCCATCGCTCAAATTAAAAAAGCCTCTGAAAAAATTAATATGATTCTTGTCGCCGGTGCGCCATTACAGGTTGACAGCCGTCTCTTCAACTGCGCCATTACCTTTTATCGCGGTAAAATTCTTGGTGTCGCTGTCAAGTCTTACCTGCCCAACTACCGTGAATTTTATGAAGCTCGGCAATTTACGCCGGCTTCGGCCGCGTTTTCTTCTCAAATAGAATTAGCGGGGCAGAAAAATGTTCCATTCGGTGCAGATCTTATTTTCAAAGTTTCGAATGTAAATAATTTCAATATCTTTCTGGAAATATGCGAAGACCTGTGGGTTCCCGTACCGCCTTCCAGCTTCGCGGCCATGGCGGGAGCCAGTGTCATCGGCAACCTGTCCGCTTCCAACATCACAATCGGCAAATCGGAATACCGTCATCAACTGGCATCCAATCAATCGGCACGCTGCGTCGCCGCTTATCTTTACGCCGCCGCCGGCACCGGTGAAAGCACCACCGATCTCGCCTGGGACGGCCACGCGATGATTTATGAAAACGGTAATCTGCTGGCCGAATCACTCCGCTTTTCACAACAGGCTCAGATCATATACAGTGACATTGACCTTGACCGTCTGGCGCAAGACAGAATGCGTTTGACGTCTTTCAGCAAAAACGCCGTCGATCATCGAGAGAGGATATTATCATTCCGGAAGGTTGAGTTTGATATCCAAATCCCTGACGGATCGATTCTCCTGCAAAGGGAGATTCAGCGTTTTCCCTACATTCCTGCCGATCTGTCCAAGCGCGATCAACGATGCTACGAAGCGTATAACATTCAGGTTCAGGGCCTGGCCAAACGCTTAAAAGCCTCCGGCATACCCAATCTGGTTATCGGTGTTTCCGGAGGCCTTGATTCCACTCACGCCTTGATTGTTGCCGCCAGAACGATGGATTCTCTCGGATTGCCCCGTTCAAATGTCAAGGCCTACACCATGCCGGGCTTCGCGACCTCCAAGAAGACGTATGCAAATGCGCTGAAATTAATGCAAGCGCTCGGTGTTGAAACCAATGAAATCGACATCAGACCGGCATGTCTGCAAATGCTCAAAGACATCAAGCATCCTTACGCAAAAGGCAGAAAAATTTTCGATATAACATTTGAAAACGTTCAGGCCGGTCAGCGCTCGGCGCATCTTTTCCGTCTGGCCAACATGCGCAATGCCCTGGTTGTGGGAACCGGAGATTTAAGCGAGCTGGCTCTAGGCTGGAGCACTTACGGCATCGGCGATCATATGTCGCATTACAACGTCAATGCCAGTGTGCCCAAGACGCTTATTCAGCATTTAATCCGCTGGGTCGCACAAACGAATCAATTTTCAAAAGAAGTTTCCGAAATTCTCCTTGATGTGCTGGAAACGGAAATTTCGCCGGAACTGATTCCGGGTAAAAAGAAAGGTCAACATGTTCAGAAAACAGAAGACTCCATTGGCCCTTATGAGCTGCAGGATTTTAATAATTTCTATATAACCCGTTTTGGATACCTGCCCACTAAAGTAGCTTTTCTCGCCTATCACGCGTGGAGAGACAAGACAAAAGGCCTCTGGCCGCATATTGCGGAAGGTAAAAGGAATGAATATGGCTTAAAGGAAATAAAAAAATGGCTTCACGTTTATTTGTACAGATTTTTCAAAACGTCGCAGTATAAACGATCCTGTGTGCCCAACAGTCCCAAAGTAGGTTCCGGAGGATCGCTTTCACCTCGTGGCGATTACCGCGCCCCCAGCGACAGTGAAGCGGCCATCTGGCTTAAAAACTGGGAAAATATCCCCGAGGATGAAAAAAGAAGATGAGAGAAAATTATAAAGATTTCGATGCCACGGAACTCTTCTGTCCTCGATGCCAACGAGCCGTTGCCGTCAGGAAAAGATTGTTACTGATTCTCCAGGAAGGGGAAAAGTATGATTACACCTGCGTGTACTGTGGAACGTCCGTCGGCGACAAACTCGTCAAAGATGGCGGAAATGCTAAGCTGATCATTCGTTGAATTTATGGCTCCTGTTCTTTTTTTTGCAGAGCTTTCTTCAGTTTTTCAGCGAGCAGTCCTGAGCCAACAGTGCCCTGCGCATCATTATAAACCACGCTTACCTCTTTCCCGCGAACATCGCCGTCCAGATATTCCGCCAATACTTCCCGGCTGTGAACGTCCTCGTGACAATAAACGCAAAGGTTTTCCCAATTACTGCCATCGGCGGGGTTATGATGATGATTGCCGTCTTTGTGGTGCACGGTTAAAAGATGTCTTTTCGCCTCGGTAAATTCCCGCCCGCAGCGCGCGCAAACCAGACCATTGATGGCCAGTGATTTTTCTCTGTAGTCTTCTCCGGAGGTTGATTTCTGGGACATTTTGATTTCCCGTACAACATCCGCGGCCGATTTTTCCGCATCGGCAGCAGATGACGCCGGTTTCTTCTGAACCTTCACACTGCCCCATTTACTGGAAAACGTTACTTTCGCCATGTTCATCACGTCAAGGTTTCATTTTTCTCTTTATTTAATAACACTTCCACAAAAACCCGCAGGCCTGCAGCAACCGCCATCACGTTTCTGACTATTCGAAAAATCGGTAATTTCAAAGCCAACGGAGCAATATACTGTATGTTATTAATAAGATCGTTCAGCAGCAAACCGGAGCCGCTGGAGGGACCGGCAAAATTTTGTATTTTTTTATTGATGACAGACGACGAACTGTTGACATTGTTGGTAATGTCTTCCAGGTTTTTCAGTATTAGGGGAAGACTCTGATTGAGCGTTTGCACAGTTTGTGAAATATCTTTTGATACACGCCAGATTTGCAAAAGCAGCGGAATGCAAAAAATCACCAGCACGATCAGAATGCCGACTAAAATTAACAGGGCTGTATCCAGATTCATTATTCATCTCCTTACCATAGGGGGTTCTAATTGTGATTGAACCTGTTCCCGGGTTCGCTATCAAACTTTCTCTTTTCCGGCTTCTTCTCTGTACGCGTTCATCCCCGCGTCAATCGCTTTCTGCAGCCTGTTTTTATTATTCTGCACAGATTCTACTCCCTGCTGGGCTAATTCGCTGACTTTGTTTTCAAGCTCCCCGGCCTTTTCTTTTGCACTTACATTCAAATTCTTCAACTTATCTAGTGACGATTCATAAATTGATTTGGTTTTTTCCGCCGCCTTCTCATATTCCTCTTTGGCTTTGGCCATTACATCATTGGCTTTGCGGGTAATATCTTCACGTGTTTCCTTACCGCTCTTGGGAGCAAATAAAAGACCCAGGGCTATGCCGATGAGGCCGCCGATAAACAATCCTTTTAATAAATCATTATTATTCTCTGACATAAAACACCTCCTGATAAGTTTCAAAACATGATTCTTTGACAACAATGTTACCTGATAAACGCAAATCCATCACATTTGCTCAATTTGCTTCTTTATTGACAATATAACATATTTTTATAATTTTGACCCTACGGGAATAAAAAAATCGGGCATTCGAGAAGGAATGCCCGATAAATTTATCCTGCTGTTTGATGGAAATCCATTATTTTGCAGGAGCAGGAGCGGGTGCAGGAGCTGCTTCAGGAGCAGGTGCAGGAGCGGGAACTGCTTCGGGAGCAGGAGCAACAGGTGCCGGAGCAACGGGTGCTTCAACTTTGGGAGCCTCTGCCGGAGCCGGTTCTTCAGCTTTTTTGCAGCCAACGACTGAAAGAGATAAAGAAGCAACAAAAAGCATAGCGACAAAAATGGCAAATATTTTTTTCATGAACGACTAACCTCCTTTCAAAGATTTCGTAACGCTTAACGCTTATCAGCCAAGCCTTAACATTGACCGGTGAGAATACGCTTTTTTTCGCCATTGTCAAGCAAAAACATAAACATTTTATAATTATTCTCAAACGACGATAAATAACCATGAATATCACGGGGATAAAATAATTAAGATACTGTTTTCATTGAGATATATACGATTTTATTCCGCCCTATCATCTAATTTGTCGGTGAGATTTCAGAAGGTCATTCACTCTTATTCAGATAACAGCAATATTGTCAGTATTTTCTTTATATGCTACTGACCTCTTGTAATTTTTTCCAGTGCACATATCAGGATTTTAAAAAATGAAAGCAGAGAACCGGGATGTAAATAAACTTGAACAATTAATTCAACTCATCAGGAAACTGCGGGCACCTGACGGATGCCCCTGGGATCAAAAACAAAGAAAGGAAGACCTCGGCAAATATATTCTGGAAGAGGCTTACGAGGTCATGGATTCGCTGGATAAAGCAGACCCGGAGGATTTAAAAGAAGAACTGGGCGACTTGCTTTTCCAGATTTTATTTCTGACGGAGATATGCGCTGAGTCTGGTTTGTTTTCCCTGAGTGATGTCATGGACGAAGTTAAGGAAAAAATGATCCGGCGGCATCCGCATGTCTTCGGTGACTGGAAAGTAAATTCCGTTCAGGATGTAAAAGACAACTGGCAACGCATCAAGGCTCAGGAACGCAACAAAAAGAAAAATGAGGAAAATATTTTTTCGAGCATACCGCGCTCAATGCCGGCTTTAAAAAGAGCGCAGAAAATAACATCCGCAGCGGCTACTTTTGGTTTCGACTGGGAAAATACTCAAGGCGTTCTGGAGAAATTTCAGGAAGAGTTGCGGGAATTCGATGAAGCGTTCAAAACGGAAAACAAAAACAACATCGAGGATGAACTGGGCGACATGCTTTTTACGATTGTCAATCTGAGCCGTTTTTGCGCCATTGACGCGGAAACCGCCTTATCAAAAACAACCGATAAATTTTTGCGACGTTTTGCCTATGTGACAGAAAAACTCGCCGCGGTCGGTCTAACGCCTGCTGAAGCAACTCCAGTGCAGATGAATGCCCTCTGGGATGAATCAAAATCAAAGGATTAAAAATGAAAGATTTTCTTTGCGTATTAGGTTTGATTTTTATTATTGAAGGACTTCCGTACTTCCTTTTCCCGGAAAGATTAAAAATTTATCTTGCCAAAATCATCACCATGCCGGATTCCACGTTAAGATTTTTAGGCATTACCGCCATGGTTGTCGGGCTGATTATCCTTTACTTTGGAAAGAGATGAAATAATAGCGTTGACACAGAAATCATTATCTGCTTATTTGCCGTCACTTCTTCATGAACAAGTAGCCTTATGGAATTAAAAGACTTTTCCTATCATCTTCCCGACGAACTTATCGCTCAGTATCCCTGCGCCGAGCGCGACCATTCGCGGCTGCTTTTCGTGAACAAAAAAACAGAAGCGCTGACCGATTTATCTTTTTTTCAACTGCCTGATTTATTATCCCGTGATGATGTCCTGGTGATTAATGATTCCAGGGTCATTCCAGCGCGTCTGTTCGGCAGGAAGCCGACGGGCGCCTTGATGGAAATCCTGTTGTTGACCAGAAAGAATTCAGGGCAAGATTCTCAAACATGGGAAGCGCTGATACGACCGGCCAAAAGACTGCGTGAAAACGACTCGATCCATCTTGCTCATCACGGTGAAGCCAGGGTTTCAGCCCGCATATCCGATAAAAAATGGCTGCTGGAGTTTTTTGCGCCGGATGGTTTTGATGCGTATTTGGAAAAATTCGGCACAGCACCTCTCCCCCCATATATCAAGCGTAAAAAAAATGCTTCGCCCGATATGACTGACCTGGAACGTTACCAGACGATCTACGCGCAAAATCCCGGTTCCATTGCCGCTCCCACCGCCGGCCTGCATTTTTCAGATACGGTTATGCAAAATTTGAAGGCCAAAGGCATTCAAATAGCTCCTGTAACCCTGCACGTCGGTTTTGGAACATTCCTGCCCATAGAAGTCCATGATGTGGAAAAGCACGTTATGGAATCCGAGTACTACGAAATCAGCACGGAAAGCGCACGGCTGATGAATAACGCAAGGCGCCTGATCGCAGTGGGAACGACCTCCACCAGAACGATTGAAAGCGTCGCCAACGATAACGGTTATATAAAAGCTCAATCCGGCTTCACCAACCTTTTTATTTATCCCGGTTACAAATTTAAAAGAGTGAACGGGCTGGTGACCAATTTTCATTTGCCGCAATCGTCGTTATTTCTTCTCGTCTGCGCTTTCGCCGGCACGGACTTCATGAAAAAAGCATACCGGCACGCTGTGGAAAACTGCTACCGTTTTTACAGTTACGGCGATTGCATGCTGGTACTTCAGGAATAAAACAAAATGCCTTTTCAATTTGATTTAATAAAAAAAGATTCTGCGACTTCCGCCCGGTTGGGCAGGATGGTGACAGCGCATGGAACGGTGCAAACACCGGCATTCATGCCTGTGGGTACGCAGGGCACCGTCAAATCCATGTTACCTGAAGAAATCAAAAATTGCGGGGCGGAAATTATTTTGAGCAACACGTATCATCTGTATCTGCGTCCCGGCCACACAATCATTCAGAATCTTGGCGGCCTGCATAAATTCATGAACTGGCCGGGACCGATTCTGACCGATAGCGGCGGTTTTCAGGTTTTCAGTCTGGGGGCTCTGCGCAAAATTACACCCGACGGGGTTATGTTTCGTTCTCATATTGACGGCTCCAGACACTTTTTGACACCGCAGAAAGCGATAGAAATCCAGGAAGCGCTCGGTTCTGATATTATGATGTGCCTCGATGAGTGCACGCCCTATCCCGCGACCATCGCGGAAACGGAAAAATCATTAAATCTGACGGCAAAGTGGGCTCACTTGTGTAAGAATTATAAAAAAAGCAACGGGCAGGCGCTTTTCGGCATTATTCAGGGTGGATCATACCTGGATTTACGCAAACAATCACTGGAAAAGACCGTCCCGCTGGATTTTGACGGCTATGCTCTGGGCGGGGTCAGCGTAGGCGAACCTAAGGATATTATGTATAAAATAACCGATTCCATCGCTCCGTTGCTACCCGCGAATAAGCCACGTTACCTGATGGGAGTCGGCACGCCGGAAGATATTGTTTTTGGCATATCCTGCGGAATTGACATGTTTGATTGCGTTATTCCCACCCGATGCGCCCGTCACGGATTATTGTTTACAAATTCAGAAAATGTTGTTATAAAAAACGCCCGCTGGCGGGAAGATAATAATCCCATTGATGAAAATTGTGATTGTTACACCTGTAAAAATTATTCCCGGGCATACTTAAGACATCTTTATGTTGCCGGTGAAATATTGGCTATGGTGTTGAATACTATTCACAACATTCATTATTACATGCGCTTGATGAAGGGTATCAGACAGGCGATCAGCGATAACTGTTTTGCTCAGTTTAAAGAAGATTTTTTAAATAAAAAGATGACTTTATAGAAAAATCTGATAAAGAGGACATTTTTAAGGAGGAACTTAAATTGATTTCGTTAGCATACGCTATGGGCACAGCTCCGGGTGGCCAGCCTTCCGCTGGAGGCGGAGACTGGAGTTTTATCGTCATGATGGTGGTGATTTTCGGTATTTTTTATTTTCTCATGATTCGTCCTCAGCAAAAAAAACAGAAAGAACTTCAGGCGATGCTGAATAATCTGGCTTATGGTGACACGGTCATGACCACCGGAGGCATTCACGGCAAGATCACCGGACTGGCGGATGCTGTCATTACGCTGGAAATTGCCGACAAGGTAAGAATTAAGGTAGCGAGGAGCGCCATTGGAGCTGTTATTCAAAAATCAGGATCCGCGGCTCCGACAGCTTCAACAAAGTCATAATATAGAAGAAAGGGGTATCTCATGTTCAAATCTTTAAAGCTCAGAGGAGCCATCACATTTATTGTTTTTCTTGGTGCTTTATACTTCCTGATTCCGACGTTTTTTCCGAATATTCCGGCGTCCTGGAGTAAATATATGTTTAAGGACAAGATTCATCTGGGTCTTGATTTGCAGGGAGGCACACACCTTGTTCTGGAAATCGATACTGATAAAGCTATGGAAACCATGCTGGAAAGAACCGCCAATGATTTAAAAGAATCACTAATGGACGAAAAGGTACGTTTCCGTAATCTGGAAAAAGCCAAAGGGGCTACGATTTCCATGGAACTCACAGAGGCGGAAGGCAAAACCACTCTGGAAAAGGTTCTGCGCGATAAATTTCCGGAGTTGGAAATAGATTCCACCAGTGCACGTGATGGTGGACAGTTTGTCACTTTAAAAGTCAATGATAAACGGGCGGTTGAAATGAAAAAACTGACCGTGGAACACTCTCTGGAAACCATCAGAAACAGAGTTGACCAGTTCGGCATTGCCGAACCGGAAATTATTCCGGAAGGAGAGAATCGTATCATTGTTCAACTCCCCGGCATCAAAGATCCGGAAAGAGCCAAGAACCTGATCGGGAAAACCGCCCTGCTGGAATTCAAAATTGTTGACGATGAAAATTCTCTGGAAGAAGCTCTCCGCGGCAATGTTCCCGAAGGCGATGTTGTTGCCTACGGATTACGCGCAGACAGAACCACGGGGGAAAGAGGTTCTTCTCCCTATTTACTGAAAGACAAGGCGCTGCTTACCGGCGCTTCACTGGAAACAGCCAAAGTTCAAATTGCTGACCGTTTCGGCGATGTTACCGTCGGCTTGAAATTCAACTCCCAGGGAGCTGTCGATTTTGAAAGAATCACCGGAGAAAACGTTCGGAAACGACTGGCGATTGTTCTGGACGGCGTGGTGCATTCCGCTCCCGTTATCCAGGAAAGAATATCCGGCGGCCAGGCTCAGATTACCGGGAACTTTACCATGGAAGAAGCGCGCGATCTGGCCATTGTTTTGCGTGCCGGCGCCCTGCCCGCTCCTGTAAATATCTTGGAGGAAAGAACAGTCGGACCGTCGCTGGGTAATGATTCCATCAAGCAAGGCATTATGGCGACCGCAATCGGCACCCTGTTAGTTATCCTTTTTATGATGATGTACTACCGTCTTTCCGGCGCGGTTGCCGATCTGGCTTTGATCACCAATATTTTTATTGTTTTGGCCGTTCTGGCGGCTTTTAAGGCGACGCTCACCCTGCCGGGTATCGCCGGTCTGCTCTTAACCGTCGGCGTCGCGGTGGATGCCAACATTCTTATTTTTGAAAGAATCAGAGAAGAACTGAGAACAGGGAAAACCATCCGGATCGCACTAGACGCCGGATACAATCGGGCGTTTATCACCATTATCGACACGCACATTACCGGCATCGTGGCTGCCGCCCTCCTGATCATGTTCGGCACAGGGCCGATCAAAGGATTTGCCGTCACAACAATCATCGGGCTTCTGGCCAGTCTCTTTACGGCTGTCTTCGTCACCAGAGTGATGTTCGATTATATTACAGAGAATTTTAATATTAAAAAACTGAGCATATAAAATTCAAGTGCAAGCAGGAGATACATTATGAGCATGGAGTTGGTAAAACCCGGCATTAATTTAGATTTCGTAGGAAAAATAAAATACGCGATTATTTTTTCAGTCGCTCTGATTATTATCAGCATCGCATCAGTCATTTATCACGGCGGTTTGAATCCGGGAATTGATTTCGCCGGCGGTTCGGTCATTCAGGTCAAGTTTAATAAAAATGTTGTCGCCGATGACATTCGGGCGGCTTTAAAATCAACAAAATTGGGAAACAGCACGATTCAGCAGTTTGGCGCTAATGAATTTTTAATTCGCACGTCGGAATCATTCTCCGATCAAAAGATACTGGCCGCCAATCTCGAACAGCCGTTAACCGCCGCTTTCAGTAAGGATTTCGAAATCCGCCGCGTGGAAGTTGTCGGTTCCAAAGTCGGGGCGGATTTTAAACGTAAGGCTATCGTGGCGGTTGTTCTATCCTGGCTGGCTATGCTTATTTACGTCGGCTGGCGTTTTGAATTTCGCTACGGCCTGGGGGGCATTATTGCTCTGGTTCACGACGTCATCATTACCATGGGGGCCGTTTCCATTATGAACATGGAATTTACGATATCCATTCTCGCCGCCCTGGTTTTCATCATCGGTTTTTCGATTAATGATACCATTGTGACGCTCGATAGAATCAGGGAAAACGTAAAACTTTTTCCCAAACAAAACCTGAGGGATGTCATTAACATCAGCATCAACCAGACGCTGAGCAGAACCATCCTGACGTCGCTGACTGTTTTCCTGACGGTTCTGGCCCTGTTTATTTTCGGCGGAGCGGTCATTCATGATTTCGCCTTTGCGCTGCTGGTGGGTGTTGTCATCGGTACCTATTCTTCTATTTATATAGCTTGCACCATTGTGCTGTTTTTTGACAATTGGAAAATTGCCAAAACAAAGAGGGATAATTAACTTGTCTTTTTTCGCAGCTGCGGGATTCACCATTTTTATTTTGATCCTGTTTTCAGGAATCTTCTTGAATTTGCTTGGGCTGCCCGGGACGGTTGTCATTTTTTTCGACGTTTTACTTTATGCGCTTTTCACCGGCTTTGAGAATGTCGGAATAAAGATTCTTTTATTTCTTTTCTTTTCGGCGGCCATTGCTGAAACCATTGAATTTTTCTGGGTGGTCAGCGAAACCCCGCAACAGCAAACGATGCATCCTAGCAAATCTGTTCAAGCAGCGGGGCTGGGATCTTTGCTTGGCGCTTGCTCATTGACGCCTTTTTTTGGGGGACCGGGCATATGGGCAGGATTTTTCCTGGGTGGTCTCGCCGGTATTTTAATAGTGGAAATCATCCGGCAATATCAGCTGAAAGCGCCCAACCGAACGCTCAACAGCGTTATTTTTAATATCGTCGGGAAAAACACCGTCAAAGGATTTATCTCCCTTTGTATGATTGCTTTTTCTCTGTCTAATATTTATTCTTAGGAGCTGTGTCAACCATGACGAAAGAAGAAAAACCGAAATCAAAAGTCAAAGAATATGCTGAATCCATCATCATCGCGATTTTAATCGCTCTGTTTATCCGCACGTTCATCATCTGCGCTTACAAAATACCTTCCCGCTCGATGGTGCCCACATTGCTCGTGGGAGATCACATCCTGGTCAGCAAATTTATTTATGGTGTAAAAATTCCTCTTTTAAGAAGAACCATTATTCCCGTCAGCGAACCGAAAAGAGGAGAAGTCGTTGTTTTCATTTACCCCAATGACCGCTCGAAAGATTTCATTAAGAGAGTCATCGGCGTTGCGGGAGACAAAATTGAAATCAGAAACAAAAAAATATTCATCAATGATCAGCCGTTTCAAGATCCCTACGGGATTTTCAGCGACAGCCTGGTTTTACCGAAATCCATGCAGCCGCGAGACAATTTCGGTCCTGTAACCGTTCCTGAAAAATCTATTTTTGTCATGGGCGATAACCGGGACGAAAGTCTGGACAGCCGGTTCTGGGGTTTCGTCAATCTGAAAGATGTCGAAGGAAAAGCTTTCATCATTTACTGGTCATGGAACCGTGACGAAAACAACCTTCGCTGGCAACGGGTAGGAAAACTGCTGCACTAGAGAAAATGATCATTTCCTATATTAAAACGGCGTATTATCGGTATGATCAGGTCGGTCCTGAAAGAATTTCCGAAATGAATTTTGACCTTGACACTTTAACGCCTTAGTAATATAGAACATCAAAATTGAACCCTTTTAATTTAATCCTGCGAGATTGAAAAAGGAAGCTGAAATGAAAAAATCTGTGGAATATTATCGAGCCTTTTCCTGACAGGGGAAAGGCTTTTTTTATAACCATGCCCGGAGTTGGCGTATATGTCTGATCATAATAATAAAAAAACTGTCATGGACAAAGAGGGAATCGACCGATGCCTGACCAGAATCGCTTACGAAATTCTGGAAAAAAATAAAGGCATGGAAAATCTGGTGCTGGTGGGCATCAGGACCGGTGGCGTTTTTCTGGCCCAGAGACTGCAAAAGAAAATGTCCGATATTGAACATGGGAAAATACCGCTGGGTATACTGGATGTAACGCTTTACCGTGATGACATCACGGCATCGAAAAAGAAGCCTCATCTGGGAGAGACGAAAATTAATTTTTCACTGGATAATAAAATAGTCATTCTTGTGGACGACGTCCTCTTTACCGGAAGAACCATACGGGCAGCCATGGACGCGCTGATTGATTTCGGGCGCCCCAAAATGATTCAGCTCGCCGTTTTAATTGACCGCGGACACCGCGAACTGCCCATCCGGGCTGATTTTGTCGGCAAGAACCTTCCCTCCTCTCTCTGGGAAGCTGTACGGGTGGATCTGATAGAAAAAAGCGGCGTAGATGAAGTCGTGATAGAAGAAGAAAAATAAATAAAAAATCATAAAGACCGTTATGAAATTTGAACGAAAAGATATTCTGGGAATCAAGGACTTATCCGTTGATGAAATCAACCTCATTCTGGAAACAGCCGAATCTTTTCTGGAAATCTCCACACGCACCATCAAGAAAGTGCCCACGTTACGCGGCAAGACAGTTATCAATCTTTTTTATGAAGCCAGCACCCGCACCAGAACGTCATTTGAGATAGCCGGTAAACGCCTGAGCGCCGATACCATCAACATTTCCTCTTCCACCAGTTCCGTGGTCAAGGGAGAAACGCTGATCGACACGGCCCGTAATCTGGAAGCCATGAATCCCGATGTCATTGTCATCCGCCACAGCGCCGCCGGTGCTCCTCATCTGCTGGCCAGGCTGGTCAAGCAATCCATCATCAATGCCGGCGACGGCGCGCATGAACATCCGACACAGGCGCTTCTGGATATGATGACCATCAAAGAACACAAGGGAAAAATCGATGGATTAAAGGTAGCCATCATTGGCGATATTGAACACAGCCGTGTGGCCCGTTCCAACATTTACGGTCTGTCTAAAATGGGCGCGAATGTCGTTGTGGCCGGCCCCGCCACCATGCTGCCGCGCGATATTGAACAAATGGGCGTCAAGGCTTATGCCAGGCTGGAAGATGCCATTGTCCATGCCGATGTCGTCATGATGCTGCGCGTTCAACTGGAACGTCAGAAACAAAATATTTTTCCGTCGCTGCGCGAATATTCCCAGCATTTCTGTCTGAACCGTCACAACGTCACACTGGCGAAAAAAGATGTCATCGTGATGCATCCGGGACCGATTAACCGCGGCGTGGAAATATCGCCGGACATCGCCGATGATCCTTCCTGCTCGGTCATTCTTGATCAGGTGAACAAGGGCGTGGCCGTCAGGATGGCTCTGCTTTACCTGCTCACGGGAGGTAGCGAATGAAACTCTTGTTAACCGGCGCAAGGATAATAGATCCTTCTCAAAATATGGATGCGCGTCTGGATATTATTTTAGAAGAGGGGAAGGTTGCCAAGACCGGCACCAATCTGTCCAAATCAACAAAGTCGAAAGATTCTGAAAAAATAACAAAAATTATTGATCTTCAAGGAATGATTCTTGTTCCCGGTCTGATCGACATGCATGTTCATCTGCGTGAACCGGGCTTCGAATACAAAGAAACCATCGCTACGGGAGCCGCCGCCGCGATTGCCGGTGGCTTTACGTCCATCGTCTGCATGCCCAACACCGA
The DNA here is from genome assembly GCA_018056685.1 of Smithella sp. Classification (GTDB taxonomy): domain Bacteria; phylum Desulfobacterota; class Syntrophia; order Syntrophales; family Smithellaceae; genus Smithella. The sequence continues at coordinate 9,424 of JAGPFC010000031.1, read as the reverse complement.
CCCCGTCAATGATAACCGCACCACCACCGAGTTTATCAGAAGGAAAGCCGCAGAAGCCGCGCTGGCTAACGTTTATCCGGTCGGCGCGATCAGCAAAGACTCCGCAGGTTCACAACTGACCGAGTTCTGGGATCTGAAAGAAGCGGGCATTGTTGCGCTTTCCGATGACGGCAAACCGGTGATGAATGCCGCCTTGATGCGCAGAGCCATGGAGTATGCCTACTCCCTCCAATTGCCGATTATCTCGCATTGCGAAGACATCAATCTTTCTGCAAATGGCGTCATGAACGAAGGTTACTATTCCACGATACTGGGTCTAAATGGAATCCCGGGCATTGCCGAAGAAGCAATGGTCGCCCGTGATATTTTAATCGCTGAATTCACCAAAACCGCCGTGCATATAGCCCATGTCAGTACGGCCGGTTCCGTTCGTCTGATTCACGACGCCAAAGCAAGAGGATTAAAAGTAACGGCGGAAACAGCCCCGCACTATTTCACGCTGACCGATGAAGCGCTGCAATGTTACGACACCAATTTCAAAATCAATCCTCCTTTAAGAAGCGAAAAGGATGTTCAGGCCATTAAAGAAGGTCTTGCCGACGGCACGATTGATGTCATTGCCTGCGATCACGCTCCTCACGGACGCACGGATAAAGAGGTGGAATTTGAATACGCCGCCAACGGCATCAGCGGCTTGGAAACATCGCTGGGACTCAGCCTGAATCTCGTCAGCAGTAAAATATTGACTTGGCCGGAGTTAATCGCCAGGATGAGTTTAAATCCCGCGCGCATTTTAAATTTATCCAAAGGCACGCTGGAGATAGGTGCTGACGCGGACATTACCGTCATCGATCCCCTGCGTCAATGGACTGTGGACGTGCAGGCATTTCGCTCCCGCGGGAAAAACTCTCCTTTCCATGGGCTCCAGATGCAGGGCAAAGCCATTCTGACCATCGTCGGCGGTGAAATCAAGTATGATGACCGCTAGGGAACAATTAAAAACAACCGGGTTTGTCCTGCGTACCCTGAATTACAGCGAATCGGATTTAATCGTCACCTTTTACAGCCACGACTTCGGCAAGCTCAAGGGAATCGCCAAAGGCGCCAAAAGAAGCAAAAAGAGATTTGTCAACGTCTTCGAACCCTTTTCCCTGACCAACATTCTTTTTACCCGTAAAAGCCGCGACATGCTGGCTTTTATTGAATCCTGCGATATCATCGATCACTATCCCGCCATTCGTCAGGATATGGAAAAAACACTCATTGCTTCCTATTTTATCGACCTTGCCGATCACTTCAGCCCGGAAGGGAAAAAGAACGAAAAAGTCTTTGAACTGCTGCAGAATTTTCTTCTCGTTCTGGGAAGAGAAAAAGCGTCTGATGCACTGGTGCGCTTTTTTGAAATGCGCCTGTTGAAATTAGCGGGATTTGAGCCCGCACTGGAACATTGCATTGTCTGCAAAACTCCGGTGACCAATGGCAACAGTTATTACTTCCACGCCCATGATGGTGGCATCAAATGCAGTGCCTGCGCGACAATACAAAGATACGAACAGCCGATTTCCGCCGGCACCGTGCGCACATTGCTTCTGGGAAAAGAAATGGATATTGATAAAATCAAACTTGTCGCACTGACCAGTTCTCTGGCCACAGAATCACGTTGCATTCTTACCGGTTTCATTGCTCACGTTCTGGGACGGGAAGTCAAATCGCTCAAGATCATGGAACAAGTCCAAAAACTCTGCACCTGATTCCTGCAAATTCAAGCACAATGTTCGGGACATCTGTCGAAACGATCATCTTCCGTAAAGCCTTTCAAGCATTTCACCGTATTTACTCAGCACAACCTGCCGTTTGAGTTTCATGGTCTGCGTGAGCATGCCGTTGTCCACCGTGAAATCCTCAAGAATAAACTCAAACTTCTGCGGAATCTCGTAGGAACCGAATGTTTTTTTCAAATGATTCTGGACTTCGGCCGTAAGCAGTTCCTTGAATTTCTGAGCCTCGGGATTGGAAGAACTAAAAAGATCTTTCGGGTCAATGGACAACTTCAATTCGGCAGCCATATGTTCTATTAATTTCATGTCGGGTACAATCAGTCCAACATTATACTCATGGCCGGCACCAGTGACCACCGCATTTAATATCCAGGGAAGAACTTTCATTTCCAGTTCCAGGCTTTCCGGATGAATATATTTGCCGTTGGAAAGTTTATATTCCTCTTTAAACCGGCCGGTAATATATAAAAATCCTTCGTCATCCAGGCGTCCGCGATCGCCGGTACGCACACCGCGCATTCCTTTCATTTCCACGATTACTTCCGCGGTCTTTTCGGGTTTATTGTGATATCCGATCATGCATTGAGGACCAAAGCAGATGATTTCACCGTCATCGGTATCTTCGCCTGTCCGCGACCGGTCAATCACGACTTTGGTTTTGTTGATGGGTTTGCCGACCGAACCGAGGCGGTTGCCCATTAAAGGAGAATTGATGGTAATGGCCGGAGACGTTTCGCTCAGGCCGTAAGCGTCATAGGTTGGAATGCCTACATCGATAAAGAATTTGGCAATATCCACATTCATCGGAGCGCTTCCGGTAACCGCGTTTTCGAGACGGCCGCCAAAACGGTCCCTTATTTTTTGCATAACAATTTTATCCAGGATCTTGTATTTAAAACCGGCTTGACCTGTCTCTCTTTTTTGTTTTGCAGCCGCCAGTGCTGCTTCAAATAGTTTCAGTTTCAGGCCTCCTTCTTCCCTCATTTTGGCCCAAACCGCGTTATAGACTTTATTGAAAATGCGTGGCACGGTGATCATGAAAGTCGGTTGGATTTTCTGAAGATCGTCAATGAGGGTTTCTACGGAACCCATGATGCCGATGGATCCCCCTCTCATGGTAAAAGCGTGCAAATCGGCAGTGATCCCGAAAGAATGAGCCCAGGGAAGCATGGAAATGCAACGGCTCTTTTCCGTCAAATTCGTAAACCAGGCAAGTCCTCCTTTGACGTTTTCCGCCAGATTGCCGTGAGAAAGCAGAACACCTTTAGGATCGCCTGTCGTACCTGACGTATAAATCAGTACAGCTACATCGGTGGGTTTCGGCTTGATGGACGCAACCGGTCTCTGAGCTCCCTTTTTCTCCAGTGCCTCCATCGTATTTTCCCCGGTGCCCTCAATCAGAAAAATATGTTTCAAAGTCGGAATCTCGGATGGGAAATTTTTTACTTTTTCCAGCACCTCCGGTTTTGATACAAATAATACCTTAATGGAAGCGTCTTTGATAATATATTTCCACATTGAAACCAGTTCTTTTTCATACATCGGTACGTATGCTGCGCCCAGCCCCTGGGTGGCGATTTCACCAATGAGCCATTCCTTTCGGTTGTTGGCTATTATGCCTATCGTATCTCCGGCTTGTACTCCGATAGAAACAAGTCCGGCACGTAGATTGTTTACGCGGACTCCCATTTGCGCGTAGGTCACCCATTGGTAAACGCCGGAGCTGTCTTTTTCTCCGATATGCTGGTTATTGGCGTATTTGGATACGCTGTTTTCAAAAATATCCACCAGATTATCAGGAGGATCATATACATTGCTGTACTCACCGTATTCAAAAATAGCCATAACTTGTACCCTCTCTTTCTTTTTTTATTATTAAAAATTAACAAACGCTCCGGAAATTTTTTTACACTTTCTCGGTTCTAAAAACATTCAACAGACAGAACTATAAATAATCACGAGACAAAAGATTTTGTTTCAATAAAAGAATAGGGTTTAAAGACTTGTTAACGCTTATTAACGCTTATTTGACAAGGGTTCTTTGTTTGTAAATATAATACGGATAATGGGTATTGCTGTCAAGGCAATTTATAAAAAAGGTAATTTATAAAAAACTCAATATTTTGATAACGGCAAAATGATGAATCATGCCTCAATAAAATACCAGGCCACTATTTGTGCATTATCATTTTTTTTGCTAGTATCGCTCATATTTTTTTGAGGAATGGAAAATGAAAAGACCCGAATTACTGATTCCCGCCGGAAATCTGGAAAAATTGCGCACAGCCCTGCTTTACGGAGCCGACGCGGTCTATGTCGGGGTGGAAGGACTGAGCTTAAGAGCCAGTTCCTCCGAAATGTCTCTGCCTGATTTGGCAACAGGTGTGCAAGAAGCGCACGCCAAAGGCATGAAAGTGTATGCGGCAGCCAATACCTTCGCCCGTAATGCTGATCTTAAACATGCAAAGAAAATCATTCCCGAACTTATGGCAACCGGCGTCGATGCGATAATTGTCAGTGAGCCGGGAATGATCAGATTGATTAAAGTATTAGCACCCCAATTGCCGATTCATCTGAGCACGCAGGCCAATACGACCAATATCGAAGCTGTCCGTTTCTGGCAGGATCAGGGCGTGCAGCGGATTATTCTGGCGCGGGAATTAAACTTACAAGAAGTCGGAGAAATCGCCGCGGCAGTTACCGGAATGGAACTGGAAATTTTTATTCACGGCGCGATGTGCATGTCCTACTCCGGCCGCTGTTATCTGTCGGCTTTTCGCAATCGCCGCAGCGCCAACGAAGGTGATTGCTCTCAGCCCTGTCGCTGGGAATATAAACTTTACGAATCCACAAGGCCGGACGATCCTCTGATTCTGGAAGAAGATGAACGCTACAGTTATTTGCTCAGTTCCAAAGATTTATGTCTCATCGAACATCTGCCTGAAGTACTGGCTTCCGGCGTCACCAGCCTTAAAATCGAGGGACGGATGAAATCGTCTTATTATGTCGCGGTAGTAACGCGCACATACCGGCAGGCAATGGACGCCCTGATGCAGCAAAAAGACAAGTACCAATTCAGGCCGGAATGGATGGATGAACTAACCAAAATCTCTAACCGCGGCTATACAACAGGCTTTGCTTTCGCCGAAGAGAAAATAAACGAGACCAATCCGGATATTAAATACATCCAGAGCCACGAACCGGTGGGAATCATATTACAGTATGATTCAGTGAAGAAAATGATGCTTATTGGCGTGCGCAATCATCTGAAGGCTGGCGATGACGCGGAATTATTACTTCCAGATGACACCATCAAAATAGATACACGGATGATGGTTGACACAAAAGGCAATACTATCCGCGAAGCCAATAATGACAATCAGATTTACCTGCCTGTGGAAAAAGAAGCTCCGGTCGGCGCCATCCTTCGACAAAAACTGAAGTAGGGCGCGTTCGCCGAACGCGCCGCATAACGGATTGTTCGGTGAACAATCCCTACAATTTTTTATCGTCACTCTCGCCTATTTCTTCTTCGGCGGCTGAATCCTTACAATTCTTTCTACGCCTTTCACCATCGTGATCGCGTTTTGAGGGCAGAAATGCGCGCACACGCCGCAGCCGATACAACGGTCTTCATGTCTGCGGGCTTTTTTATCGTCATTCAAATACGCGGCGTAGGTGTGACATTTTTTCACGCAGGTGCCGCAGCCGATGCAGAGATCGTCGTTTACCACGGCCATAAAATTGGTCACATTGGCGATGGGCGCGATCATATGATCAACGCCGTTGCCGCAGCAGCACCGGCAGCAGTTGCAGATGCTGGTTTCTTCCTTGGTGGTGTCGAAATTGGGATGATAGGCCTTGTGCACCAGGCCCGCTTCCTCGGCTTCTTTTAAGACTTTCAGAGCCTCTTCTTTTGTGATCAGCCTTGAAAATCCCTGCTCGGACGTAAATCGTGCCGACTTGCCGAACGTGAAGCAGGTTTCCCTGGCGTCCGTTTGTTTGCAGGGCGTTCCCTTGATATCCTCATAATGGCGGCAGAAGCAATGACCGAGGGCGATTTCGTCAAACTTCTGAATGAGTTCTTCAACCCGCTGAGACGGCACAACCCGATCGCGCGCCTCTTCCAGTTTTTCATCAATGACGATTTTAACCGGTTCACTCTTGGGTTTATTTTCAAAGACAGGCACCGTTCTGTCGATGGCCGGTCCGGCCATCAGCATCGGGACAATCACATCGTAATTGTCCTGAACCATGTTGTTCAAATCCGCAAACATCTGATTGAACAACCCGGCAATTTCCCTGTTCCTGTCGTCAATAACCAGTTTACCCATAAAATTGTATTCGAATGTTCCGACGTTAAACAGGGGCAGCAACCGGAAAACCATGATGCCTTTGCTGTTGGGCTGATTGAAGATCACGCCCCGTTTCGCCAGGTCTTTCACTTTTTTATTGACCTCGTCTTCAGACAGGCCGCTGGACTGCTTCAACTGCTCCATGGTCTGGGATTTCTTTTCCGCAAAAGCGGCAATAAAATCCAGCTCATCTTCCTTGATAAAAAATTTCAGAAGTTTGATCAGCGTATCATTGACGGGAAGCGGCGTGCCTCCCGCTGTGCTGATGATTTCTCCGGCTCGTTTATATTTTTCATCAATCGTCATGTTTTCTGCCCTCTCTTGTTTTTATGATTTATTGTCCCGTTAATGAAAAGGAATCTATTTCAAATTTTTAAACGCTGCAACTTCTTTCTTCAGCCAGCCGACCCATTGATCAATCCCCACTCCCGTTTTGCAGGAAACCTCCATGATTTCAATCTTGGGATTCAACGCCAGAACCCTTTTACGCATGGCTTCCATATCAAAATCGCTCAGCGACAAATAATCAATTTTATTGACCAGCAACACGTCACAGATGGAAAACATCAGGGGGTATTTAAGCGGTTTGTCGTCCCCTTCCGGCACGCTCAGAATCATCACATTTTTATGGGCGCCGGTATCGAATTCCGCCGGGCAGACCAGATTGCCCACGTTTTCGATAATCACCAGATCCAGATCACCCACGCTTAAAGCGTCAATGCCCTGGGTCACCATCGTGGCGTCCAGATGGCAGAAACCTCCCGTTTTGAGTTGCACAGCGCGGATTCCCCTGGCGGCGACTTTTTCCGCGTCCACCATGGAATCGATATCCGCCTCGATCACGCCCAGTTTCGCGCTGTCTTTCAAACCGGCAATGGTTTGCAGAATCAGGCTGGTCTTGCCCGACCCCGGCGAGGACATCAGATTGACCAGCATGGTTTTTGTCTTTTGCAAATTTTCCCGGACTCCCGCGGCCACCTTGATATTATCCGCCAGGATTTCCTCTTTGACTTCAATCAATCTTACTTCCGCCATTACTGGACCTCCATATCCTTGATATAATATTCCCGCCCCGAAAGCAGCGAAGCGCCCTCTTTGCCGCAGTGGGGACAAACCAGATTTTCCAACCCCGCCATCTCGACTTCATAGGATTGGGAACAGGAATTACACTGCATCTTAATCGGCATCCGCTCGATTTTAAGTTTTGCCCCTTCGGCCAGCGTGCCCTTGCTCAAGTGGTCGAAATAGCGCTGAATCCATTCATCCTCCAGATCGCTGAGCTTGCCGATCTGCAGATTGATACTGACCACCCGCTGAACATTGTTTCTTTCGGCGTGTTTCAGGACAACCTTCAATATTTCATCAGTAACGGGGAGTTCGTGCATCTTCTATATCCTTGTTCCTATTTTATTCTGCCTTTATTATATATTTGAGATATTTGCGCAAGTTGTTTCGAAAAGCATGAAAAGGCTCAATACTCTTCACCACCTTCATATGCATGACAGCTCCTTCAAATCCCTGAAAAATGAAATGCGCCATGTCCGCCGCGTTCAGATCCAACGGTATGGATCCATCCGCCTGGGCTTCTTTCAGACAGGATTCTATCTGCGCGATAAGTTTCTCAATCACAGCTTCCAGATGCTGGCGCAGGCGTTCATTCGTATCGGCCAGCTCCAGCGAAAGATTTCCGATGGGACAGCCCAACGTGAAGCCGCTTTTCTGAAAAATGTTTGCGAAACAATCAAACAGATTTTCCAGCCTTTTGACGGGCGGTACCTCGTTGTCACTCAAATATTTCGTAAAAATCTGGCTGATCATCGCATTGAAATAATCAATGACCTCCAGACCGAAATCTTCCTTGCTTTTGAAATAAAAATAGAAGGACCCCTTGGGGATATTCGCGGCCTGAAGAATCTGTTGCAGGCCGGTGGCATTGAACCCCTGCACGTGAATCAATTCGGCACCTTTGCGGATGATTTCCTCCCGGGTATTGGCTCGCGCCATGAATGACTCTCCTTATAAAATGATAGGGCCATTTAACTCTGCATAATTTTCAGAAAAGCGTCAAGCCTTCCTTTTTCCTGAAGGACTTTCGCGCCCATTTCCGCTACCGTTGCCTGAATTGCAGGCAATTGCTTGCGTTCTTCCAAGGCAATGGCATCCAGCGGACAGCCGCTCACGCAAAGACCGCAGCCGATGCAATTGGCAGCATGGACGAAGGCTACCTCATCCTTCATCTCGATGGTTTTCATCGGACAGCGGTCTTCGGCGCAGATACCACAGCCATTGCAGCTTTCACTGATGACACGGGCTTCAAACCGGCTGGGTTCAAAAGCGTGCGGATGTTTCAATTGCGTCATGCCCCGCAGAACCGTGCAGCAGCAGGGGCAGCAGTTGCAGATCAGCAAAGCCTTTTCGGAACTGTTATTGCTGGTATGAACCAATCCCGCTTTTTCCGCTTCATCCAGCACCTTCATTCCCTCTTCTTTGCTGATGTGACGGGCAAAGCCTCTCTCCACGAGAAACTCCGCCATGTCTTCAAAAATAAGGCACACCTCTTTGGGCTTGTCACATTTGGCCACACTGACCCGGCAGGCGCACTGTGTAAGCGCGATGTATTTTGCTTCTTTGATGAAATTCCGAACCTCTTCATAGGGATGCACACGGTTTTCGGGGTTAATGGATTTTTCCACAGCAACCACCCTCATGAGCGGCGTGGGCTGACCGGCAAAAGACGCTCCCAGCGCTTCATGGTGATACTCTTCCCAGAGTTCTCCCAGACGCTTATGCATGGGAGTTCCTCCGCCCTTCATAAAGGGAAATTCAAAAACGCCGGGAATCAGCGGGAGCAGGCCATAGAATTTTTCGCCCTCTTTGTTCCGGGAATAAATGATTCCCTTGTTCGCCATGGACTCCAGATGTTTTTTGGCATCATCTTCCGTAACACCAGCCGCCTCAGCTATTTTGGAAACACTTTTGTATTTAAAACTCATATGAACGGCCAGAGCCGCCTCCTCCAGTGTAAAAAGCAATCGCAGTATTTCATCGATTGATTTCGCTTTGGGTGCCGTTGCCGGATGGGAATCCAGAATTTCCCTCAATTTCTCATAATTATTCATGTTTATACCCCATTAGTTTGATTGATTAGTAGTATAATAGACCGGTCGTCTATTTGTCAAGGAATATTTCTGGACAATGGCATGTGTTGTGTTGATTCTGTGCCGAGCAATCAAAACCTGCCCTCGTTTCTATAATTGTAAATCGGTGAAATAAATAAAAATAATATTTCAA
>JAGPFC010000030.1 GCA_018056685.1 Smithella sp. | reverse complement strand
CTGCCGCCAATCCGCATTCCTCGCCCAAAGGTATCGCCGCCCCTGATTTTTGATGAAAAATATCACTTGACAGGCAAAAACAGCATCCCTATACTCCGAGCGTCAAAAAGGAAGTTCTTATCAATTTTCCTGTCAGTGAAGATTGTGCCAGCCGTATTTTCAGTCTTCCAATGCATCCCTATCTAACCGAGCAGGAACAAACAAAGATTGCAGAAGTTCTTTACAGTTAACGCATTATTGCTTTGAAAGGTAAAATCATGACAAAAAAATCTAAAGATATTCTTTCCATCCATGAATTTGTGGGCGAAACGGTTCGACCGTCAGTTGCTGTCATCGGTGCCGGCTACTGGGGCAAAAACCTCGTCCGCAATTTTCATCAGTTAGGTGTTTTGAAAACAGTCTGCGACGCAGACACAAATATTCGCCAACAATTAAACAAAGATTATCCGGATATCCATGTTACAAATAAAGAAAAAGAAATATTTGAAGATCAGACCATCGATGCCGTTGTCATTGCCGCACCGGCAGCAACACATTACACCCTGGCTGCTGCCGCGTTTAATGCCGGCAAGCATGTCTTTGTGGAAAAGCCGCTCTCGTTAACATACGCTGACGGCAGCAAATTGGTTGACTTGGCACGCCACCAAGGCAAAAAACTTTTTGTCGGCCATATCCTTAACTACCATGCTGCCGTTGTTCGTATGAAAGAAATGATCAATGCCGGAGAAATCGGACGCCTCCAATACATTTATTCCCGACGACTTTCACTGGGGAAAATCCGGAGGGAGGAAAACATTCTGTGGTCTTTTGCGCCGCATGATATCTCCGTCATCCTTGGCATTACCGGCGAAGAACCGAATTATATCGATGCTGTAGGCAATAATTTTTTGCATGCGCGGATTCCGGATGTCACCATGTCCAATCTAAAGTTCCCTTCCGGCATAGGTGCACACATATTCGTAAGTTGGCTTAATCCCTTTAAAGAACAGCGGCTGGTGGTCATCGGCAGCCAGGGGATGATGGTCTTTGACGATACGCAACTTGTCGAGAAAAAGCTGGTGCTCTATCCCAATCAAATCAAATGGAAAAACGGTATACCTGTATCAGAAAAAGTGGAGGGCAAAGCCGTCGATCTGAGTGATATCTGGGAAGAACCTCTGAAAGCCGAATGCCGCGCATTTTTGGATTCCATTGCCAACAACACCGCGCCATTGACCTCTGGAGAAGAAGGCCTCCGCGTACTGAAGATTCTGGAATCTTGCCAGCAATCCCTCGAACAAAAAGAATCTCCTTCTGTCATACCGGCGAAGGCCGGTATCCAGGAAAACGAACATTTGAACAAAAACTTTCCGGATGTTTTTATTCATTCGTCAGCCATAGTCGACGACAACGTTTCCATCTGCAAAGGCACAAAGGTGTGGCACTTCTCCCATATTCTTTCCGGTTCCAAAATCGGTGAAAACTGCAACATCGGACAGAATGTTGTGATTGGTCCCGACGCAACCATCGGTAACAAATGCAAAATACAAAACAACGTCAGTGTCTATAAGGGTGTCACACTCGAAGACGGCGTTTTTTGCGGCCCATCCATGGTATTTACAAACATCTACAATCCCCGTGCCGAAATATCAAAGATGGATCAAGTGCGGCAGACCCTAGTTAAAAAAGGTGCAACACTCGGTGCAAACTGTACAATCGTTTGCGGCCACACCATTGGACATTACGCATTTATCGGTGCCGGTGCCGTGATTACAAAAGACGTGCCCGACCACGCTTTAATGATTGGCAATCCGGCAAAACAAACCGGCTGGATGTGTGAATGCGGTGAGAAACTTTCTGAAAAATTAAAATGTCCGGCCTGTAAGAAGCAATATAAAAAAACCAATGGCGGCTTAAAAATCTGTAATTAGAATGTTGCGTACATTTTACAACAAAATTTTTTGTGGAGAAGAAACAAAATGAAAAGAAAAATATTTTTTCTCATGTTTTGTTTTATAATATTATTTCCTCTCTTTGCCTCCGCCGCAGTGCAGATGGGACTCCCGATTACAGAACAACAATATCATGAACAAATCCATCAGCTTTGGAATCAAAAAAAGACACAATACATTGAAATGTTAAAAAAATCTGGTGAAGATCCGACAATTCTTTACAATATTCAAGCGGAAACCAATAATTTGCTTAAATATGCAGGATATTGTCAGAAATATGAGCTGATTGATGAACTGAGCAGTTTGTATTTGAAAGCATTAGATACACTAATAATTACTGACCAGTATCACTACGCTTACTACCCCGGTAGCCCACGACTTTCTGTGCATCGATTGGATAAGAAATACAGAATGTGGGTGGATAGCCAAAAACCGATAGGCCAGGAGATTATATTAGAAAGTTCTCAATTTTTATATCTTCTATCTGATCTCGTTAGTATCATTGCAGATATTAGGGAAGATAAACGAACGCCGGCTATGAAAAATGCAATCGCTAAGTTCATCCCGCTACTCATTGAACATTATGATCGGTGGATATTCAATACCCCGGGACCATTTCAGGTGCGCGGCTGGGGGTGCCGTTATAATGGACAGCATGTGCCCACAACAATGAATCATCAGGAATTTTTAAAAAGAAAACTGGAGAGGAAACTTGGTAATGGCAAAAGTCCTTCATATTGTAATGCAGTGCAGGATATAGATATGTGGATTATTGCCGGTGTTGTCAATATTCTTACTGTTTATAAACAAGAAGAAAGATTAGTGCCCATTACACCTGAAAAATATAGAAAGTTTTTGAGTTATATAAAAACTGGTGTCAATCTACTAGAAAGCAGAGTCAGTTATACAAAACTTAAAAATTTTGATGGCAGGCCTGTTGCTGGTGCCTTATTAGGGGCAGGGGAATGGGATGAACTCAATACATATGAATATTCTGGATATAATGGACAAGAGTTCCCCAATCCTATAATTACAGATAAATCTAGATATCGCGGGAAAGCTGTCGGGTGGGATTTGAGCCACGCCCGTAGATTTGTGCATGTCTTTGGCACTCTCCTTAAATCTAGAGATATTTTAGGCTTGAATTTTCCGATAAATGACCTGATGGAGAAAATGGCAAATCAACTTGTTTATGGCACCTTTAACCGGGATTTCAAAAAACCATTATTTACCAACTTTATGGATGGGACAAATGGATGGTATCGAGTAGGTTATGCTGGGAAATCGGGTTTTGGATATGGGCCGTGGGATATGTCGATATCTGTTTTAACTGGCGGCTATGGTTTCTGGTCAAGATATAATAATGATATGCAGAAGGTGCTTGTCGCATTAAATGATGTACTAAAATCAAATGATCCGGAAATAAGAAAACACGTTATCAGGCATTATGAGACAACTGATTGGAATAAAAATGTACGAACACATCGCCATGATTTTAAAAGGCTTAATGATTCAAGAACACAAAGTGTGTTAATACAATTTTTACCATCTTTATGTTTTATAAATAAAAGTGCTCAATGATTTATCTTTCTCTAAGAGAGACAATTTTGTCGAAAAAACAAATACCAACCGATTTCTTTAGCAAACTATTTTCCATAATTAATTTGGATAAAACTAATGCTTGAAAGAATTAAAGCTTATATATTGAAGTTATTTCCGATGGGTGTCTTTGCCAAACATGTGGCGACTCTTATGACGGGAACGGTGGTGGCTGGATTGATAGGCGTTATCGTCATGCCGATATTAACGCGCATTTATAAACCAGAGGATTTTGGCATTTTCGCGCTTTATGCATCTTTATTAGGTATTTTAACGGTTATCGTTTGTTGGCGCTATGAATTGGCAATTGTACTTCCCGAAAAGGATGAAGATGCAGCGAATCTTTTGTGGGTGTGCATTATTATTTGCTTGGGCATGGGATTAGTTGCCTTTTTATTAGTTTTTTTGTTTCGCACAGTGATAGCTGATCTGGTGAATTCTCCACAGCTTGCATCGTGGCTATGGTTTTTGCCGCTTAGCCTAATAGCGGCAGGTTTTTTCAGACTATTGAATTATTGGAGTACCAGACGAAAGCATTTTAAACGCCTGGCTGCCCGTCAAATTACGCAGAGTAGCGTGACTGCTATTACACAAATTGGAGCGGACTTTCTATACCCTTCGGTTAATGCCGGGGGATTAATCGGTGGTTCGATCGCGGGACATTTGGTAGCCACTGGACGATTGGGTTGGCAAATTAAAAAAGATGAAGGTTCGTTTATTCGAAATGCTTTGAATAAATTTGATTTAGAAAGAGTTGTAAAACGTTATAAAAATTTCCCAATATTTGATGTTTGGTCTGCTTTGTTAAATGCAGCATCTACGATGCTGCCGGCATTGTTATTGGGGGTTTTTTTTAGTCCTGTCGTTGTGGGTTATTATGCCCTTGGGTACCAAATTCTATCTGCGCCCATGACCATCCTGGGGGCTTCTATCGCGCAAGTGTTTTTCCCACGGGCAAACGAAGCCAAAAGGTGCGGTAAGCTCGATCAATTAACACTGCAAATTTTTAAACAACTTTTAGCCATTGGATTTGTCCCTATTTTACTGCTTACTATAGTAGCGCCAGACTTATTTGCTCTAGTCTTTGGCGCACGTTGGTTTGCCGCTGGTGAATATGTTCGCTGGTTGAGTGTTTGGTTGCTCTTTGTTTTTATTTCATCACCGTTATCGAATATCTACACAATTATGGAAAAACAAAGAGAAGGTCTCATTGTAAACACAGTAATGTTCGTTTCACGTTTAACAGTTCTTATAATTGGGGGGCTTAAGGGAGACGCATATTTTACGATTGCAATTTATGGAGTGACAGGCGCTGCTCTTTGGATATTTAATTGCATTTATATGCAGTATTTAGCAGGAGTATCTCTTATTAATATTTTTACAACCTTGCTGAAGCAATTTTTGCACGGCGTTCCCTATGCGCTTTTGCCAATATTTACATATTTTCTTACGCAAAATTCACTAGCATTTGTATTGGGCGGTGTAGGTGCAGGGACTATTTTTTTAACGGTTCAAATGTTCCGAATAAGAAAACATCACGAATTTGCTTGATATGTCCCGAAAGCATAAATGACCAATGGAAAGGATTTAAAAAATAATATAATGAATAGAATAATTTTCAAGCTGGGTTACTTATTAAAAAGACCAATGGTTTTAAAATACTATAATGAGTTTATGCAGAATAAATTAAAAACAGTTGAAGAATTAGAAATGCAGCAAAATAATGCTTTAAAGCAAATGATAAATTTTTGTTTCGATCATGTACCCTATTATCAGAATTTGTTTAAATCAGCAGGTATGACGAAGCGTGATTTCAATTCTATTAAGGATTTGGAAAAACTGCCTATTTTAACCAAGGTTCAAATTAAAAATGATCCTGAAAGTTTTTATCCTATAAATGCAGATAAAAAATTTATTAATGGATCAACTGGCGGCTCAACAGGGATGCCTTTAAAATATCGGATGGCCCCGCAATGTTACGAACGGGGGGTTGCTATTTTATTTAAAGGCTGGGGTGAGGCTGGGTATAGATTGGGCGACAAAATGGCTATAATAGCGGGTGCATCTCTTGTATCAAATCAGAAATCAGTTAAAGCGAAGATACAAGATGATATATTAAATTTCCGTCATTATTCTTCCTATGGCATGAATCATGATTTACTTTATAAATATGCATTGCATATGAATCAATGGAAGCCTGATTATATAAGAGGTTATGCTAGCTCACTTTATCTGTTGGCCAAACATATTGACGAACATAGCATTCATTTGAACTTTCATTTAAAAGGCATTTTCTCTACAGCCGAAGTTTTGTCGCTTAATCAACGTTCGTTAATAGAACGGGTATTTAACGTCCACGTATTCGATAATTATGGATTAAACGACGGCGGTATTTCTGCGTTTGAATGTCCCTTACATAAGGGAATGCATGTCGATTTTGAAAGATCTATTTTGCAGACCGTTAATGACAGCGGAAAAGTAGTTACAGGTGAAATAGGTAAGATAATTGCAACAAGTCTTTACAACTATGCAATGCCCTTTATCAGGTATGATACGGGAGATCTGGGCTTTATAGATGACGTAAATATTTGTGAGTGTGGAAACCCGAGACCTTTATTAAAATCAGTTTATGGAAGAACAACCGACTATTTAAAATTAAACAACAACGTCATTGGAAGTCCTGTTTTAACGGTATTGATGGGAAAAATTAACGTAGAGCATTATCAAATTGTGCAAATTAATTCCGATGAAATTGATATAAAGTACGTTAATAAAACGCTTCTTGATGCGAAAGATAAAAACTTCATTGAAAAATCTTTTTTTGAGCACGTGGGACCAATCAGAATTAATTTTAAAAAAGTAACATCGGAAGAATTATTGGCCAAAAATAAGCATAAATTTATTATTAATGAAGTATGTCTATAGCTGGTATAGGATAATTTTGTGAAGCTGTCTGAATTCTACAGAAAACGAATAATTATTATTTTATATTTGTCAGCTTTCGGTTTGCTGTGGTTTGGTTATGGCTTGTTCATTGTGCCAATTTATGGTTATTCAGGTTTTACATGGTCACCTAATTTGTTCAAAATAATAGAATCTATATTAATAATTTTAGCTATTTCATGGTCTCTTCCTGCAGTTTTTAAAAGACCTTCAGATTTTTTTGTTCATCTACATTTTCTGCTTCCTATTTTACCAATGCTTGTTCTTTATGGCGCTTCAGATTATGCGCGGCAATATATGTATTTTGTTGTCCTGGCGTTTGCCATGGTCTGCATGGTTCGGAAATTGCGTGTTCCCAAAATCAAAAGCGCTAGCGTGCCCGCATCGGTTCTGATGTGGTTTTCTTTATTTGCTGTATTAATCTACATTTTATTCATTATATCTCAAGGCGGTTTTGCATATTTCAACCTTGATTTAAGAAAAGTCTATGATTTTCGTGTCGCAGCATCCAGAAATTTACCAAGCATATCAGGCTACTTTTCACCATGGGTTTCAAATATATTAATTCCATATATATTGATTATTTCGATTGCTGACAAAAGATGGGGTATTTCGTGTCTGGCAATGCTCGGAAGTGTCATAATGTTTTCTTTTACAAGTCATAAATCATCATTGCTCTTGCCTCTGATAGCATCTGCCGTCTATTTTATCGTCAGATCTAAAAATAGAATGATACCAAATCTACTGGCTGCCTACATAATTTTTATCATCATATCGTTGTTTCCTTTTTTGGTCGAAAAGATTTTATCTTCAGAAACAACACCTTTTAGTATATTGGCAGGGTCTCTTGGTTTTCGTCGCGGGTATTTTACGCCTCCATTTTTAAATTTCGCTTACTATGATTTTTTTTCTTTACATCCATATACGATGTGGGCTGAAAGCAAATTAACTTTTGGCCTTGTTGATTATGCGTATGACCTGCCTTCGACACATGTAATAGGCTACTACTTTCACGATAATGTTGATACTGGTGCAAACACTGGTTGGCTTGGTTCTGGATATATGCAGTTTGGATTCTTAGGTATGGTTATGTATGCTTTTTTCATTGGCTTGCTTTTCGCGATGGTTGACTTGATTGCTAAAAGTAAAGATTATCGAATTATTATAGCTGTTTTATTGATACCTTTTTTAGGATTATTTTCATCTACTGATTTGCCAACGGCTCTACTAACCCATGGTTTATTGCTTGCTCTTCTTTTGGTATGGGTCATCAGGTTAGATAAAATAAATATACCCCGTAGTTAATCTTTGCTCAGAGCTAGGTTTTACTAACTGCGTGAAAATAAGCATAGATTAAAACACAATGAATGTTTCTTTATGATTAAAGTCTGCATACTCACTTCAGTCCATCCGCCGTTTGATGTCCGCATCTTCCATAAAGAAGCGAAGTCGCTCGTAAAGGCTGGATATGACGTGACGCTTATTGCACAACATGACAAAGAGGAAGTTGTTGATGGCGTCAAAATATTGGGCTTGAAAGAACCGCGTAACAGAATCGAGCGGATGACAAAAACGGCGTCAGAAGGTTCCCGGAAGGCGCTTCGGGTGGATGCGGATATTTATCACTTTCATGATCCGGAATTGATGCCGATAGGGCTTAAGCTGCGTAAAAGAGGCAAAATTGTGATCTTTGATATTCATGAAGATACCCGCCAGCAAATCATTTTAAAAGGTTATATTCCATCAGGTCTCAGAAAACTGCTATCCCATGCCTATGCTTCGTATGAAGATTATGCATGCCGGAAATTTTCCGCGCTTATCACGCCGCAGGAAAAAATGACGGAATATTATCGTCAGTTTAATCGAACGGAAACGGTCGAAAATTTTGTCGATCTGACATTGTATCCTAAACGAACGATCGATTTTACAAAGCCTGTTTTGTTGCATGCGGGGGGGCTTTCCGTCGATCGCGGTCTTTACAACATGATCAATGCGGCAAAGTGTTTAAAAGGCGATTTTGTGTTTAATGTAGCTGGATTTTTGAGTAACAGTCTGGATCGAACTTCTCTACATCCATTGACGTATCTGGGCTATCTGAATCAAAAAGACTTGGTGAATGTTTACAGTAAATCAAACATTGGCATTATTCTTTATAATAATGTTGGCCAGTACTGGATGGCTGGGGCTGTCAAATGTTATGAGTATATGGCCAATGCCATGCCAATCATCATGCCGGATTTTGGGGAATGGGTTCAATTTAATGAAGTCTGCCGGTGTGGTATAAACGTTGACGTTCAAAACGGCCAGAATGTTGCTGACGCTGTTCACTATCTAGTCGCAAATCCCGAGAAAGCCAAAGCGATGGGCGAGAACGGTCGAAGGTGGGTTGAAGAAAAATACTCTTGGCAAGCAGCTTTTCGTAAACTTGACTATCTATACCAGCAGGTGTTGACGGCGCCGGTTGGTCACTAGTAAAGTTAGAGTTCGATTGTCGATAATATGCAGATAGATTTAGGAGGCAAAAAATCATGATTGGCATAAATAAGATATTGATCCTAGCCCCTCACACCGATGACGGCGAATTCGGTTGCGGCGGCAGCGTTGTCCGTTTTATCCGAGAGGGCAAGCAGGTCTACTACGCGGCCTTTTCGACGGCGGAAGAATCCGTTCCAGATCCTTGGCCAAAAGATATTTTAAAAACCGAAGTTAGGGAAGCTACCGGTCGTTTGGGCATTCCGGCGGAAAACCTGATGATCTTTAATTTTAAAGTTCGCGAGCTGAGCTATCATCGCCAGGAAGTCTTGGAAGACCTTGTCAAGATCAAGAAAGAGATATGTCCCGATCTCGTATTTCTTCCATCCCCAAACGACGTTCATCAGGATCACTCAACTGTTTCCATAGAGGGCGTCAGGGCTTTTAAAAACACGTCTATTCTTGGTTATGAGATTCCCTGGAATAATATCGAGTTTAAAACGGAGGCATTTGTTATTCTGAACGAAGAGGATATCGACAATAAAATATATGCACTTGGCGCCTACAATTCGCAGAAGGGCCGGAATTATGCCAATGAGGAATTTATCCGAAGTCTAGCCAGGACGCGTGGGGTACAGATTGACAGCAGATACGCGGAGGCTTTTGAGGTGATACGATGGGTGATGAAATGATAAAGCCAAATCGTTTCCTGAAGGCGTCGGATATAGCGGTATTTCTGGGGACAACACTTCACGGGACTACTGAACTCATCGAAACGGTTGTGCCGTTTAATGCTATGGTCGATGCTGCTTTGAGTTTTTCCAAGGCGAAGCCATCAGGTGATATGCTTAAAGGTGTGCGGGGTGCCTGCATCATTACACCGGAGCTTCCTGACAGCCTTGGATCCAATGCTTTTATTGTTGTTGACAATCCGCGACTGGCTTTTGCAAAAGTTCTTGCGGAATTTTTTGTTGAAAAGAGAAAGCCTGGTATTGGTCAATATACGATTATCGATCCAACGGTGAGGATTGGAAAGAATGTTGTTATAGGAAATAACTGCACGATTGGACGCAATGCTGAAATTGGCGATTATACGGAGATTCGTAATAATGTCATCATTACTGACGGTGTAAAGATTGGCGCGCACTGTTTAATAAGATCGAATTCCGTCATTGGTGAAGAAGGTTTTGGTTTTGCTAATGAAGTTGACGGTACACCGGTCAGAATACCTCATCTGGGTAGTGTTGAAATCGGGGATTATGTCGAAGTCGGGAATTTTACGGCAATAGCACGCGGGACTTTGGGAAATACCATCATACGTTCGCATGTAAAAATTGATAACTTGGTACACATTGCGCACAATTGCATGATAGGTGAAAAAACAATGATTATTGCTTGTGCAGAAGTAAGCGGCAGCTCGGTTGTTGGTGAAAACTGCTGGCTTGGCGTTGGATGCTCAACAATGCAAAAAATTAGTATTGGCCCGGACTGTGTTATTGGTATTGGCGCTGTCGTATTGAAGGATGTCCCCTCTGGCGCTGTGATGGTCGGCAATCCTGCAAAAATTCTAAGAACTAAAAATAAATAAATGTCGATGAATCTGCACTGAGATATGAATATTTGGTATCTTAACCATTACGCAACTCCTCCTGCTATCGGAATCCCAGGCAGACCCTATGCCTTGGCTACAAATCTTCAAAAGTGGGGTCACAATGTTTTGATAATCCGTGCAACATACTATCACGGAATTCAACCGACCCCATTGGATGCTTATGATCGGTGTATCAGATATGATGGTATTGATTACTACCATATTCCGACCCGTATCTACCAAGGCAATGGTTTGGGCCGGCTAATGAATATGCTGGATTATTCAAGAGGTGTGAGAAAACTGACTACCAAGATTGACAAGCAAGAGCTCATTAAACCGGATGTTTTGATTCCCTCATGCGTTCATCCGCTTGCTTTTCCACCAGCTCTGTTTCTGGCTAGAAAATACAAAGCGAAACTTATTTATGAAGTTCGGGATATCTGGCCATTGAGTCTTGTGGAGTTGCTCGGCGTTCCATCATATCATCCCCTTGTGCTCTGGTTCGGCCAAATTGAAAAAAAAGCGTATCGCGAAGCTGACGCTGTTGTTTCGCTGGTGCCAAACGCGTTTGAACACATGGGGCCGCTGGGTCTTGAAAAACGGAAGTTTCATTTCATTCCCAACGGTATTGACCGGCATGAATGGATGGCACCACCAGCGTCATTACCTGAAAAACATGAAAAATCCATCCTGAAAATCAAGGGTGAGGGAAAACTTGTAGTGCTTTATACCGGTGCGCACGGTCCCCCAAATGCTCTGGATCAGATTCTGGACCTTGCGCAAATCACTGGGAATAAACCCCGGCCCTATCATTTTTTTTTCATTGGCGACGGCATTGCAAAAGACAAGTTGATGCGCAGAGTAAAAGAAGAAGGCATATCCTTTGTTTCTTTTCTGCCGAGAATAACCAAAGCCCAGGTGATTTCCGTTCTGGCTCTAGCAGATGTATGCTTTGTCGCATCACAAAAAAAAGATATTTACAAATACGGTACAAGTCCCAACAAAATTGGTGATTACTTTATGAGTGGAAAGCCCGTTCTGAACACTTTATACAGCGCGGGACGAATAAATAATGATTATGTCGCACAAGCAAAAGCTGGCATTTCGGTTGAACCTTATAATACGCGGGGAATCGAAACCGCCCTGCAACATTTTTGCGCCATGACGTTTGATGAAAGACGACACATGGGCGAAAACGGAAGGCGCTACGTACTTGAGAATCTTGACTGGGAAATTCTGGGACGCCGGTATGCATTGCTTTGCGAATCTCTTTAATAATATTCTTTTATAGATGCCGTTGAATCAACAAAATAAAAGCATTTATCGAGCATTAGGCAAACGGCTGTTTGATTTAGCCCTGAGCGTACCGGCGTTAGTGATACTTTTGCCGGTTCTTGCAGTTTTAGCGCTTTTGGTACGAATTACATTGGCTTCGCCTGTTTTATTCAGGCAGCTTCGCCCCGGATTTCAAGGGAAGCCTTTTGAACTTTACAAATTTCGGACTATGAACAACAAATGCGACCAGGATGGTAAGCTCCTGCCGGATGCGGAACGTCTGACACGCTTGGGTCGTTTTCTGCGTGCAACAAGTATTGACGAATTGCCTGAACTTTTCAATGTTTTAAAAGGGGATATGAGCCTGGTCGGGCCACGACCTTTGCTGATGCAATATCTGGATCGCTACACGCCGGAACAGGCGCGGCGCCACGAGGTGCGGCCGGGGATTACCGGTTGGGCGCAGGTCAACGGGCGCAATGCCATAACCTGGGAAGAAAAATTTAAACTTGATGTCTGGTATGTCGATAATGTATCACTTTTGTTAGATGTAAAAATTATTTTGATGACGATATGGAAGATTATCAAACGTGAAGGGATAAACCAAAAGGGACAGGCAACAATGGAGGAATTCAAGCCGTAAATATTATGAGGTCACTTTCATGAAGAAGAAAAAACTTGCTGTTTATGGCGCTGGCGGTTTTGGCCGAGAAGTGGCGTGGCTCGCGCAAAAAATATTCGACAAAAATCAAGAATTCGAGATTGTTTGTTTCATTGATGACGATCCGAAAATTTGTGGGACACAATTCAATGATCTCAAGGTGCTGTCATTATCTCAGGCAAAGAAAGCACATGCCGATTTATGTGTTGTGAGCGGGATCGGGGTTCCAAATGTTCGTGAAAAGACTATTAAGAAAGCCATTGCTGCTGGTTTTAGTTTTACGACACTGATACATCCTAACGTTGAAATGTCCCCATGGATTGAAATAGGAGAGGGAACTGTTATTTGTGCGGGTAATATTCTTACAACCAACATTACTTTAGGGAAACATGTTCAGATAAATTTGGATTGTACAATTGGTCATGATGTTGTCATGGAGGATTATGCAACCTTAGCGCCCGGTGTCCATTTATCGGGCTATGTTCATGTAGGGGAAAGAGTCTACATTGGAACAGGCGCTGTGATTATCAATGGCATCAAAGGCAAGCCCATTGTGATTGGAAAGGATGCTGTTATTGGGGCTGGCACTTGCGTAACAAAATCTATTCCTCCAAGTGAGACATGGGTCGGCGTACCGGCGCATCTCCTCAGAAAAAACAAAGAAAAATATACGTAAACTACAAAATGTGGAAAGTGGAAAATAAAAGAAAAAATTCTGCAACATTCTAAGTTCAATGTAAATGTGCTGAGCTAAAGGCTAATATGAATAAAAATATTTTTAAAAATGAAACACCGATTCGTAAAACACCTTTCCCGGGATGGCCTTTTTTTGCCAGAGACGAAATTGCAGCAGTCAAAAGAGTCTTACAGTCCGGTAAAGTGAACTACTGGACGGGTAATAAAGGCCGCCTTTTTGAAAAGGAATTTGCGACCTTCATCGGCGTGAAATACGCCGTGGCCGTGATGAACGGCACAGTGGCGCTGGAGGCAGCGCTGATGGCGCTGGGCATCGGGAAAGGTGACGACGTTATTGTGACGCCGCGCAGTTTCATTGCGTCGGCCAGTTGCGCGGTGATGCGCGGCGCAAAGCCGGTATTTGCCGATGTGGACAGGGAAAGTCAAAACATTACAGCGGCGACAATTGAAAAAGTGATCACTAAACGCACCCGCGCGATCATCGCGGTACATCTGGCCGGTTGGCCCTGTGCGATGGATAAAATCATGGCGCTGGCAAAAAAACATAAACTGGCCGTGATTGAAGATTGCGCTCAGGCTGTCGGCGCTTTCTATAAGGGTCGCCCGGTGGGCTCCTTCGGCGATGCGGCCGCTTTTTCGTTTTGCCAGGATAAAATCTTAACCACCGGCGGCGAAGGCGGCATGGTGGTAACGAACAAAAAAGAGATCTGGTCAAAAGTCTGGTCGTATAAAGATCACGGCAAAAGTTATGACGCGGTTTATAAAAGTGATATCAAGCCCGGTCCATCTTTTCGATGGCTGCACGAATCCTTCGGCACAAACTGGCGGATGACGGAAGTGCAGTCGGCCGTCGGGCGAGTTCAGCTCCGAAAACTTCAGAACTGGATTGAGAAACGCCGCCGCAATGCCGAAATCTTAACCAATGCTTTTCTGAACATACCGGCGCTGCGCGTAACGGTTCCGCCGGATGACGTCGTGCATTCCTATTACAAATATTATGTATTTCTGAAACCGGAAAAGCTGAAAAAAGATTGGGATCGGGAACGCATTATCACAGCCATCAATAAGCTTGGCATTCCCTGCTTTACCGGCAGTTGCAGCGAAATGTATCGGGAGAAGGCCTTTGCCAAAGACAAGCTTCGCCCCGGGAAACCCCTGCCGGTAGCCAAAGAACTCGGCGACACCGCGATAATGTTTCCGGTTCATCCGACGTTGTCTGTAGATGATATGCGGGGCATGGTGAAAGCTGCCCAGAAAATTATTGGCACTGCATCAAAGTGATGCGACTTGCAGATTTATCTCGGAGGATGTCCCTGAGCTGGTAGCGACGCAAGACCGTAAGGGGTTGCTCCATGGATGTTGTGGCGGTCCTCACCCGATGGTCCAGGAACAGCAGGGATTCATTCAGGAACAACAGAAAATTAACGCTGTGCAAGCAGAAAAAATAGCTGAACTTGAAAATCTGCTAATAGTTAATTAATATTATTAATAATTTAATTTTTTCATATATACCCTTTCCTTTGCGGGAAAGGGTATATTATTATGATCGAAGTTTCTGTCGTGACCTTGATAAAAAATAACGGTATTTCAGGATATGAAAAAAATACTCAGCGCATTTATTATTAAAATCAAATCTTATTTTCTATTCGTTTCTTGCGTCGCAGCAATGATAAATATTATCATTTTGACGTGTTTCGCTATTTCGGCGGCGTATGCCGGACCGGTTTTTTCTGTAACTTCAGACAATGAACTTTTAAGTGATGTATTGGCTAAGGTTTCCAAATCTGCCGGTTATAAGATTGAAATAACAAAGGGCTATAAGAATAAATCATTATCGGTAAGTCTCAAAAAAGTTGCCATTGAAAAAGGATTGAGGGAGATAATGCGGGTTGTGGAAGAGCCGAATTATGCCCTCGTCGTCAATGATCGCGTGAAAAAAGTTGAGATAATAATCTTTGATACTGCCTTGTCGGGACAAAAAGGGGGCAGTGGCACCTATGTCGGCACTAAGGCTAATTTTCATAAAAGGGGAGAGTCCGCATATGGCCGGGCGTTGGTAGATGTGAGCTCGAAAAGAGCTGAACACCAGGAGGAAGCGTCGAAAGTTGATATAGCTCCACCGGTGGTTGATATCGCACCTCCAGAAATTGAGATATTGCCTCCAGATTGATTTCGCTACTGGCGAACGGTGAACAGCAGTGGATGGTTGATAGTGAATAGTGAATGGTGAAGGGTGAACAGCCATCAGTGAACAGCCATCAGTGACCAGCCTGAAAATTCCACTTGATTATTTTTATAAATATGCTATTATAATTCCGTAATATGTTAATAATCACATAATATGGAAATATAAGTATGAATTTCCTGTCCTTTAAAAATGCTTTGAAAGGTTTTGTTTCGTTTAAATTAAACGATATTCGAAAAATCGATCCCGGGTTTGATCTCCGGCGCCTGAGCGAATGGCAGGATAAAGGCTTTATTAAAATGACCAGAAGAGGACATTATATCTTTTCTGATCTTGAGCTAAACGAATCCGTCCTTTTTTTGATAGCCAATAACATTTATTCACCGTCCTATATATCAATGGAAATGGCGCTTGCATATTATAATCTGATTCCGGAGGCAGTTTATGGTATTACGTCGGTTTCGTCCTGTAAAACAAATCGTTTCAAAACAGATTTCGGTGAATTTATTTATCGTCATGTCAAACCGCAGTTAATATTCGGTTACATATTAGTCGGTCACGAAGGCCAAAACTTTAAAATTGCAGAACCGGAAAAAGCCATTCTGGATTATTTTTATCTCAACGCGCATCTGGATACAAAAGAAGATTTTGCCGGCTTGCGTGTCAATAGCGAAGAATTCAAAGAACAGATGGATCGGGATAAACTCAAAAGATATCTTGTTGCCTTCGGCAATAAACGGTTAGAAAAAAGATTCAACAAATTTTTAAAGTGCATAAACCATGCTTAGCATCAATCAGATCGAAAAATATTATCCCGAAAGTCTGCGCGGCTTTAAACGCAACATTTTGCGTGAATATCTGCAATACAAAATTTTAGAAATCGTTTTCAATTCCGTCTTGGGTACAAAGCTTTCATTTCTCGGTGGCACGGCATTGCGTATCGCTTACGAAAACACACGATTTTCAGAAGATCTCGATTTCGATAATTTTAACCTAAGCGAAACCGAATTTGTTATTTTGACCAAAGAAATCCAACGCGGGCTTCAAAGGGAAGGTTTCAATGTGGAAATTCGTAACGTCATAAAGAGAGCTTTCCACTGTTACATCAAGTTGCCGCAGGTTTTGTTTGATAACGCCATGTCGGATTTGAAGAACGAAAAAATCTTAATTCAGGTTGATACGGAACCGCATAATTTTTCCTACGCACCGGACAAGCTGATTCTTAATAAATTTGATATTTTTACACAGATTGCAGTCACACCTCCTGATGTTCTGCTTGCACAGAAGATTTATGCGCTGTTGAATCGCAAAAGAGCAAAAGGTCGTGATTTTTATGATACGGTGTTCTTGTTGCAAAAAACAAAGCCTAATTATGATTACCTGAAGCAAAAAATCGGCATAGCCGATGCTCAATCTCTCAAAGAAAAGATTCTTGATTATACAAAAGATCTTAATCTGAAAGTGCTGGCAAGGGATGTGGAGTCATTTTTATTCAATCCTTCTGATAGTAAAAAAATTGTTTTATTTCCGGACTATATTAGTCAGGTTGAACTTTAAAAAAGGCGTGAAAGGCGGCAGTCGGCGGTTTGCTATTGGTGATAAGCGTAAAATTTCCTCTTGATAAAAGTGAACAATTATTGCGTTATTTGTTCACTTCATTAGACAATAATGAAAGCTTTGCATAACCAAGTCCATTTATTTATTCTGTCATACCGGCGTAGGCCGGTATCCAGTTATTTCAGGTACTTCCTGGATTCCGGTTTTCACCGGAATGACGAAAAAAAGAATTATGCAAAGCTCTCAATAATATAGGGCAACAGAAATTGCTAAATAAATCAAAACTGAACGGTGCACTATTACCTCGGCAATTAAAGATTGTAATAACGGGCAATTTTATTTTTACTTTAATGCAACTTCTTTTTTATTACTGGATTCACGCCGGATGTTTACCCCGCGCATGCGGGGCGCGGGAATAACGCCATTTATGCTATGTTGCCGGCGAAATAATAGTCTTGTAAAATGAAAAATCGTATTTTAATATGCAACAGTAAATTAAAGGATAAAACAATATATGGAACAAGTTTACGATATATTTAAATCATTTGTTGATCCGGTTTTTATAATTTTCATCCTGTTGCTGATAATGTTTTTTATTTATCTGACCTCAAGCAAAAAGAAGATCGACATGTTGCCTTTGCTTTTTGTTATTATTTTGCTCTATGGTTTCAGCATCTTTCCCGTGTCCAATTATTTGAGTTACCAGCTTGAAAAGGAATACATCAGCCCAGCGGCTGTGAAAGATAAAATGACACCGGATGTCATTGTGGTTCTCAGCGGCGGCGCTTCCGATATCAACGCTTTGGATGAAACATTTCCGGGAGAAACGACGACTGTCAGACTGGTGCATGCGGTGCAGATGTTTAAAAAATACAATGCCCGGTATCTGGTCTGTTCCGGGAAAAGCGACGGTAAGGTAGCCGACGCGCGGATTATGGCGAAAATGGCTGAGGAATTGGGTGTGCCCAGGGATAAAATCCGTATCGAGCCGAAATCAAGAAATACTTTTGAACACGCGGAGGAATTCAAGAAAATGTTTGCCGACAAAAATCTCAAGGTCGGATTGGTCACCTCCGCCAGCCATATGAAACGAAGCCAAAGACAGTTCCGGAAATATTTTAACAATGTTCTTGCTTTGCCGACAGGTTATCTTTATGCTTCGCCCGCCGGTACGGCCGCTGTCCGCTATATTCCTCATTCCCGCTGGCTTTACAACAATGCGCTTGTTTTTCATGAGTTTGTCGGGCAAATGTGGTACAGTATAAAGACGGTGAATAGTGAATAGTGAATGGTAATGACATTCGTCGAGAACAAACAAAGTGCAGTTCGAGACGTAAAGAAAGCTTTGCATAACCAGAGCCATTTACTTATTCTGTCATACCGGTGTTTTCCGTACCGCTGTCATTCCGGCGTGGGCCTGGCCGGAATCCAGAAATATTAAAACACTGGTTCCCGGCTTTCGCCGGGAAGACGGACCGGGGGGATTCCGGTTTTCACCGGAATGACGAAAAAAAAATTATGCAAAGCTTTCGTAAATGGTAGTGAGACTCGCTAAAGATATGAAGCGTTAGTCGAACTATCCAATCCCGATAAATAGGGATTGATGGTTGATGGTGAATAGGGATGTATGCTCAGTTTAAAAATCCGAATTTCTATCTGATGGTCATTACGGATGTCCTGCTGTTTACCATTGCGCTTTATCTGTCGTATTTTTTCCGGTTTGATTTTAATTTTGCCAATATTAATTTCGAGCAGATCGGCGACCTGCTTTTCTGGATTCTTCCGCTCAAGGTTTTTATCTTTTTCACCATCGGGCTTTACCGGGGAATGTGGCGCTACACCAGCGTCAAGGATTTCTGGCTTCTGATTCAGGCCTGTTTCATAGCGACCGTGCTCATTATGGTTATTATTTTGACCATCAGCCGGTTCTCCGGGTATTCCCGCAGCATTTTTTTTATTGACGGTATTTTTACGTTTGTTTTAACCGGCGGCGTACGCATGGCCATCCGGTCTTTTTTTACCATGTTCGGAAATCAGGCCATGAACGTCAGCTCGTCATTGCTCAGCAAAACCACCAGAGTCCTGATTGTCGGCGCAGGTGATGCGGGCGAAAAAATTTTACGCGAAATCAATGATAACTATAAATTGAATTATGAAGTGGTCGGTTTGATCGATGACGACGAGCAGAAACAGGGCCGGACAATTCACGGGGTCAGAGTCCTCGGGCCGGTTGACCGCCTGCCGAAAATTTTGAAGCGGGAAACGATTCATCAGATCCTCATTGCGGTGCCGTCTGCAAGCGGCGATCGGATACGGCGGATTGTAGAAACCTGCCAGCAATGTAATTTGGACTATAAAATACTGCCGGGTATCGGCGACCTGATTGACGGCCGCGTCAGCGTGAAGCTGCTCCGGGATATCAGCTATGAGGATCTTCTGGGGCGCTCGCCCGTGCAGCTTAATGTGCGGGATATCCGGAATTATCTCGATGACAAAACCATTCTGATCACCGGGTGCGGCGGCTCCATTGGTTCGGAGCTTTGCCGGCAGGTCGTCAAATACCAGCCGCACCGGCTTATTCTGCTGGATTCCAGCGAATCCAATCTTTTTAATATTCAAATGGAAATTATAAACGAACATTTCTTCCGATACTGCGAAGCCATCCTGGGGCACGTGCAGGATGAGGCGTTAATGAATAATATTTTTGAAAAACACAAACCGGAAGTCGTATTTCACGCGGCGGCCTACAAACATGTGCCCATGATGGAGAAAAATCCGTGGCAGGCGGTATTAAATAACATCATGGGAAGCCGGGTGGCGATGGAGATGGCCATCAAACATCATGTGGAACGGTTTGTTCTCGTTTCCACCGACAAGGCCGTGCGTCCGACCAATGTCATGGGCGCCAGCAAGCGCGTGACGGAATTGATCATGCAGTGCCAGCAGGGCAACGGCACGCGGTTTATGGCCGTGCGGTTCGGCAATGTGATCGGGTCGTCCGGTTCCGTTATTCCGTTGTTCCGCCGCCAGATCGAACAGGGCGGACCGGTCACGGTCACGCATCCGGAAATCAACCGTTTCTTTATGACCATACCCGAAGCGGCACAGATGATTTTGCAGGCGGGCACGATGGGCGAAGGCGGCGAGATTTTTATTCTGCGCATGGGAACGCCCATAAAAATTGCCGAGATGGCGCGCGACCTGATCCGCCTTTCCGGAAAGGAACCGGATGTGGATATTAAAATTGTCTTTACCGGTTTGCGCGAAGGCGAAAAACTTTATGAAGAGCTCATCACGGTCGGAGAGGATATAATGCCTACCAGCCACAAAAAAGTCATGGTTCTTCAATCCAACGGGTTTATCAACGGCGCGAAAAATTCCGAAGAGGCCAAAATATATCTCTACAATAAGCTGGATCAGCTTGCCGGACTGGCGGCGCAACATGATGCCAGAGGCATTAAAATAAAACTCAAGGAGATTGTACCCGAATATACCCCGCAGGAAAACGAGAGTGTCTTTTGAATGTAGTGAAGAGTGAAAAGTGAAGGGTGAAGAGTGAATGGTAAAAAGAGCACACAAGAACTTGGATGTCTGGAAAGAAAGCGTTTCACTCGCTACGCATATTTACAAAGTTACAGAAAAATTTCCGAAAAATGAACTTTATGGATTGACTTCGCAAATGCGCCGTGCAGTTATTTCTATTTCAAGTAATATTGCAGAAGGAGCGGCAAGAAATTCGGAGAAAGAATTTTCTCACTTTCTGAACATAGCTGGCGGCTCACTGAGCGAATTGGATACACAAATTGAAATAGCCCATAATCTTCTTTTTGTTACCAGTGAACAAAAGCAAGATATGAATATTATGATAGAATCCATATCCGGCAAATTGGCGGGATTAATTAAATACGTGAAGAAAAAATCACATGAAAAATAACTTTTTAGTAAGACCAGTTGAGAACGAGTGCAACGAAGGTCGAAACGTAAATCGTAGTGACACCCGCGGCGAACAAGCCAAACACCGTTCAAAGCGTCGGTGGAACTATCCCGGGGGTGAATACTCTAAAGGGTACTATAGGCGCCGTGGGGGACCATTCACCGTTCACCATTCACTATTCACTTTCTTATTGAAAACAATAATAGCAATTTTCCTTGTCCTGGTTTTAAAAACGCCGGGGTATGCGCTGTCGTCGACAAATATCTGGATCGGCAACGCGCTGTATGCCGATGTGGAATCATGGGCGGCGGAAGGCCTGATTGAAAGCCAGTTATCTTCGATGAAGCCGATGGCCCGCAGCGAACTTGGCAGGCAACTCGTGACAGCGCTGGATAGGTGCAATACATCGCAAGCGCCTTCCATTAATTGTGTCAATATTCAACAGTATTATAAGAAAGTTTATGACGCGGAACTCAGCGAAGCAAGGAACGCCAGTAGCGTATCCGGCAGTTTCATCAAACCGGTGGAGAATGTTTCTTTTTCCTTCAATTACCTCGACGGCCCCTTTTCCATTTATAATAACGAGGGAATCGATTTCGGCGAAGGAAGCAATGCCGTTGTTTCATTCCAGTCCTCCGCCCGGCTCTGGAAGGCGTTTTCCTTTTTCGTGCAGCCGGTATTGATTTACAACCATCACGCCTATACCTCGGGGGATGACAGCGAAACCAAACTTCGCCTGCACCGGGGTTACGCGAAAGTGAACCTCTTCAATTTTGAAATCCAGGCCGGACGCGATTCGCTCTGGTGGGGACCGGGTTACCACGGCTCGCTTTTGTTGTCCAACAACGCCAAACCTTTTGACATGATCAAATTGTCCAATCCGGAACCGGTGCTCCTGCCGTGGTTTTTTTCATACCTCGGCCCCTTTCAGTTCAACCTGATTTTTTCCCAGCTTCATGATGAACGCACCGGTATTGAGCTGGCCAATCCTTTTTTGTACGGTCTGCGGTTTGATTTTAAGCCGCATCCTTATCTGGAAGTGGGCTTGTCGCATCTTTCCATGTTCGGCGGACCGGGACGACGCGATTTGAGTATTGGCGATGTGCTCAAAGTTCTGTACAGCAATACCAATCCCGACCCTTCTGAAAAACTGGACAGCAACGCCCAGGTCGCTCTGGATCTTGCGCTGACTCTGCCCAATGTTAAAAAATATATTTTCATTGCCGACGCTTTAAAGCTGTACACGGAGTGGGGCGCAGAGGATACCGGCTTCCCGCCGGATAAACGCGCTTACATTGGCGGACTGGCGCTGTTCAAACCTTTCGGGCTGGAAAGAGCGGTTTTGCGCGGCGAGTATGCCAGAATGTCGCCCGGCAGTCTGCCCGGTGCGTGGTATTCCCACCCTACGTATCCCATGCGTTATAACGGTCGTGTTTTCGGTCACCATGCCGGCAATGATTCGGATGATATCTTCGTGGAATGGTCGCAAACATTTGATAAGTTTTCTTATAAGCTGAGTTTTGACCGCGAGCGAAGCGGCATCGGCACAAAAAGTTTTGTGCAGACCAAAAATCAATATCTGGGCGAAGTGGGCTATCGTTTCAACAACAACATAAAAGTTGCCCTGCAGTATGGTTACGAGAATATCAAAAATTCCGGCAATGTTCAGGATGTAAACGAGAAAAACCACTTTTTCGGCACAACAGTGTCTTTTGACTTTTAACCGTTGTGTCCCTTCGACTGTTTGTCATGCCGGTGCAGACCGGTATCCAGTAACGCTCTTTCCTGGATTCCGGCTAAACCCACGCCGGAATGACCTCATTTTTGTCATACCGGCGAAGGCCGGTATCCAGGCATATGTCATCCCCGAATGAGCCACAAAATGTCATCTCCGAATGGGCCACAAAATGTCATCTCCGAATGGGCTTGTCGGAGATCCAGTATTTATTCATTTTTTAGATTCCCGCCAGGAGCATGCGGGAATGACAGCAGGTTTTTGAACTATCCACTATAAACCATAAACCATGAAATCGCCTTTCACCACTGTCCGTCATACCGGCGAAGGCCGGTATCCAGGCATATGTCATCTCCGAATGAGCCACAAAATGTCATCCCCGAATGGGCTTGTCGGGCCATGGTACCCTCTGGGTAGATCCAGTATTTATTGATTCCTGGTTCCCGGCCTCCGCCGGGAAGACGAGGAGGTACTGGATTCCGGCTAAGCCCACGCCGGAATGACGAGCGGTTCTGAATTTCAGTTGCTTACGGCATGACTTCATGTTATGCAAAGAAGCCTTTGCGTAATTGATTTTTATGACTTTTTGAGCAACAATTTCGCCGATCCAAAATTTGCCGGGATTGGCAGGGGCGAGAAATCTTTCTTTTTAAAATAACCGGAATATTCAGGAAAGGTCCATATGAGCGACGAAACAAAAAGATCAGAACCCGTCGAGAGCGTTGATGTAAATGAAGATGAAATCGATCTTCTGGAACTGGCCCGAACAATCTGGAAGGGGCGAAAGTTGATCATCTGGATTGTCTGCGCCTTCACCCTGGCGACGATCATTTTATCTCTTTTTATGACAAATATTTACACGGCCCGGGCGGTGATCAAGCCGTCATCCCAGTCGCAAAGCGGCGGGAGACTTGCCTCGCTGGCCAGCCAGTTCGGCGGCCTGGCCAGCCTGGCCGGAATTGCCATGCCGTCTTCGGCATCCTCTACGGAAATTGTCGCTCTTCTGGAGTCCAATATTTTGAAAAAAGAGGTGATTGAAACCCATCAACTGCTGCCGGTATTGTTTAAAGACCAGTGGGATGAAAATACGAAATCATGGAAAAAGCCGGGTGTCAGTCTTAACCCTCTGGCCTTCATTGCCAAATTAAGACCGGCGCCAAAAACCGTTAAAAAAGAACCGGGAGTTCCCGGTACATGGGACGGCATCCGTGTTTTGAATGGTATCGTCAAAATCAATTATGATATGAAGGAAGACATCATTACCATCTCCGTCGATTTTCCTGATCCGGACATGGCCGCCCGCATCGCCAACTATTTTGTTCTTACATTGAATGACCATATGAGCATGGAAGCAAAGAGGATTGCCACGACGAACCGGGAATATCTGGAGCAGCAACTGACCCAAACCAGCGATCCCATTGTTCAACAAAAAATTTACAACCTCATCGCCGATAAAATTGAAACCACGATGATGGCGGAAGTCAAAGAAGGGTTTGCGTTCAAGGTGTTGGATCCGCCGATGGCGCCCGACAAAAAGAGCAAACCCAAACGGGCGCAGATGGCCGTTGTCGCTTTTATGGTGTCGGTGTTTATCGGTATTTTTGCGGTATTGTTCAAAGAATACATAAGAAAAATCAAAGAAAATTCTGCCGGAGGGCATCATGCGTAGTCAACGATTTTTTACATTCCTTGTGCTGTGTTTATTCTGTATCGCAGTCGGTCTTGCGGGGGCGGGCATTGGCCGGGCACAGACGGCCGGTTCATCGTCTCTGAATCTCAATGATCAGCGGGCCATTCAATCCAGTCTGCAGAAAGCCGGCATCAATCTGACACCGGAAGAGATCCGCAAGGGCAAGGAAGCCTTTGAAAAACAGGAAGGTGTCCGGACGGGCAAAATGTATAAAATGCCCAACGCGCCTGAAGAGCAGCAGATGCAGCGGCCGGAAGGCTACCTGGACAGCCGGACGGCGGTTGAAGCGCCCAAAGAAGTATCGGTATTCAACCGGATAAGAAAGATCGGCGAATATCAGGATGTGTTAACCGATCTGAAGCCTTTCGGTTACGATTTTTTTCACGGTACGGAAGTCAAGGTGTTAACGGAACGCCAGGATATTCCGGTTCCTCTGGATTATATGATCGGGCCGGGCGATGAAGTGAATATCCTTTTATGGGGGCGGATGAGCGCCCAACTCACGCTCGTGGTGGACCGGGACGGCAAAATCACGATTCCCGATATCGGTCCCGTGCAGGTGGCGGGCATGACCTTCGGTGAAATGTCCAAACACCTCATTGCGAAAGCCGAACAGATTGTAGGAACGAATATTGATATTTCCATGGGGTCCACCCGGACGATTCCCGTTTTTGTTCTGGGCGATGTTGAACGTCCCGGCACGTATACGATCGGCGCATTGGCAACCATTACCGATGCGCTCATGCTGGCGCGCGGTCCTTCGGCCATCGGCTCGATGAGACGCGTGGAACTGCGCAGAAAAAACAGGGTCGTGACCAAATTCGACCTGTATGATCTTTTCCTGAAAGGCGACAAGTCCAAAGATGTCGTCCTGCAGGCGGGCGATGTGGTTTTTGTACCCGTCACCGGTCCGCTGGTCGGCATTACCGGCAACGTCAAACGGCCGGCGATTTATGAACTCAAAGACAGATTCGACTTGCAGCATCTTTTTGAACTGGCCGGCGGCATCATTCCCAGCGCCTACACGCAGCAGATGCAGGTGGAACGGGTCGTTAAAAATGAAAAACAGATTGTCATCGATATCAACGATAAGACGCTCGCCAAGGTGAGGGATTTCGTGCTTCAGGACGCGGATCTGATCAAGGTGTTTTCCATTATGGATGTGGACGCCAACGCCGTTTATCTGAGGGGCAATGTCAAACGTCCGGGGAAATATTCCTTTGCGCCCGGGATGAAGATCCGGGATCTGATCAACCAGCCGGAGGATCTGCAGAGCGAAGCTCACATGGATTACGCGCTGATCAAACGGGAAAACCCGCCCAACCGGGAAGCTGTTCTGATTCCGTTTAATCTGGGCAAACTCATTTTGCAAAATGACGAAGCGTACAATTATGACCTGGCGCCCAAAGATCAGATTTTTGTCTTTCACCAGTCGTTATTCAAGGATCAGCCTTTCGTCACGCTGGAAGGAGAAGTTCGCGGGTTCGAACCTACGGCTCAGGAAAAAGCTCTGAGAGCGGGCCAATATGCACAGGCCGCACCCGGTCCCTACGGCCAGGCCGTTCCGGGCCAGTTCGGCGCTCCGGCCGTTCCCGGTTCCGTCCAGTACGGTCAACCTGCTTCCGGTACCTACAGCGCTCCGGCGCCCGCGCAGCCGGGTACTGCGGCGCCCGGTCAGTACAATGTCGCAGCGCCCCGTCAGCCTGCAGTTTCGCCTTCGGGCCAATATGGACAGCCGACGGCCGGTTCGTACGGCTCCCAGGTTTCCGGTCAGCCCGGGGTTGCATTGCCCGGTCAATACGGCCAGACTGCCCCCGCTCCGTATGGTGTTCAGGTTCCCGGTCAGCCCGGGGCTGCATTCCCCGATCAGTATTACCCGTATAACGAAAATCTGTTCGAGATCAGGCAAATTAAAGACACATTGCGTTTCGATTACGAAAAGGACAAAGCCAGGGAAAAGGATGAAATTTTCTATCTTTTAATGGCCAAAATAGAAGAAATTGAAGCGGAGATCGAAAAAGATAACAGGGTAACGCCGGGTATCATTAATCAACTGCAAATTGAACTGGAGAAAGCGGGCAGAAAAGATCTGTCGTTGAGGCTCGGCAAACTGGATGAGAAGTTGAAAGTGGCAATCCGGATTGATCTGGTCGGCAACATGAAGGTGAAAGACGCCATTTTGAATGCCGGCGGCCTGACCGCAAATGCCAGCATGGAAAGCGGCGAAATTATCCGCCAGTATCCGAACAATGAATTCAGAACAACGTATTTCAACGTTGCCAGAGCGATGGAAGGCGATCCGAGAGATAATCTTCTGCTGCAGGATAAAGACAGGATCGTCATTCATTCGATCCTGGAAAAGAATCCAAGGAAAAATATTTTTGTCACGGGCGATGTCACCAAACCGGGAACGTATCAGTTTACGGAAAACATGACTGTGCGCGATCTGATTTTCAAGGCAGGCAATGTTCTGGAGTCCGCGTATCTTGATGAAGCGGAAATTACATCGGTCAGCGTTGTGAACGGAAGACTGGGCGATCTTTCCCACAGGAAAGTCAATCTGAAAAAAGCGCTGGAAGGCGACGCCGGGCACAATGTGACGCTGCTGCCCAACGACCGGCTGCATGTCAAACAGATTGCCGATTATCACAATGTGCGGTTTATCACGTTATCCGGCCAGATGGCTTTCCCCGGCAAGTATCCGTTCAGAAAAGGCGAAAGATTATCCGATATCGTTGAACGGGCCGGCGGTTTTACACCGCATGCGTATTTGCGCGGCGCTCAGTTCACGCGGGTGCGGGTGAAAGAGCTTCAGCAGCAGGGTCTGAAAGAAATGGCCGACCGCATGGAGCGTGAATTATTATCCGGCGGGGCGGAACAGTTTGCCACCGCTGTTTCAAAAGAGGAAATTGCCGCCAAACAGGGCGAGTTGGAGCAAAAGAAAAAATTTGTCGACACGCTGCGCAAGACCAGGGCCACCGGCCGCATGACGGTTTATGTGGCGGATGCCGGAAAACTCCGAAACACGGAGTATGATTTTGAGCTGGAAGACGGCGACACGCTGTATGTTCCGGAAAAAAACAGCGTGGTGAATGTGGTCGGCTCCGTGATGTCGCAGAGCAGCCATCTGTATTCCGAAAATCTCAGCCATCAGGATTACATCGATGCGTCCGGCGGATACTCCTATTATGCGGATGCGTCCAATGTCTACATCCTCAAAGTAGACGGCGGCGCCCGACGGCTTTCCAAGAATTTCATCGGTTGGAATTCTTCCCGCTCGCGCTGGGAAATGACGGCGTACGGCGCCGGCGTCAAGGATATCGAACCGGGCGATACCATTGTTGTTCCGGAAAAGATTGAAAGGATTGCCTGGCTGCGGGAAATCAAGGATATTACGCAGATCCTGATGAATATTGCCGTAGTCGCCGGTGTCACGATCAAACTGTTCTAATGACACCGAGTTGGGACGTTAAAATTAGGGTTGTCACTTCGAGCGAATGCGAGAAGTCTTGAAAAAGGTTTGAGACTTTGCAAAACCACGTCAATTCGTCAATTTTGTCATACCGGCGCAGGCCGGTATCCAGAAAATGGATCCCCGATAGGACCACTCGGGGATGACAGAGGATGGATCTAACCAGAGGGCGCCATGGCCTGTCTCCACGGGAATGGCCCAAAGAAAAAGTTATGCAAAGCTCTCAGTTTGTAACTGTGAAATGAAAGCATTAAGATTCCTCTTCACTGGCGCTCATCGGAATGACGCAGAGTTGGGACGTTAAAATTAGGGTTGTCACTTCGAGCGAATGCGAGAAGTCTTGAAAAAGGTTTGAGACTTTGCAAAACCACGTCAATTCGTCAATTTCGATGTCAAAAACAGGAGCGACTATCAGAACCTGAGAAAGTTCAAGGAAAGCATCGCGCCCTTGCCGGGAAGCGAAGATCTGCTGATGAGCTTGGATCAGATATTGAATTCTCCGCCCGACTTTTT
>JAGPFC010000057.1 GCA_018056685.1 Smithella sp. | reverse complement strand
GATAATGCATATGAAAAAAACCTTATATTCTTTTGGGCTGAATGGCGTATCCAGCCATCCGAGGTATCCAAGGAAAGATGCGCCATAGAAGTTCACAAGGTCGGCCCGCGAAAGTGTCGCCCACAGAACATGGAAGAATTGAAGGGGATGTTGAAGGTAAAATACAGCGGCATCCGATGTTGAATGTCCTGCAACAAATCTGGAGTCAACGGTTGTATGCATTGTAAATCCAAGCCACGGAATAATAAAAAACGCTGCCGCAGCAAAAACACAAAACGACTTCTTGTCCCCGGTGTAGAAACAAGCCGCAAAAACAAGTATTAATAATGGCAGCAAAAAAGGTCTGCTCGTCGCTACCAGAGCAACGGAAAATGTCAGTATATAAAACAACCAGGGGCTTGTATTTTGTTTTTCAGTTGTCATTCGTAAAAACGTCGCAATGGCAAGAATTCCCAGGGCAACTGAAATGCCGTCCTGGCTGGCAGATGACATTTGAAAGACACTCATCGGTATCATAAGCAGGGCGATGGTTAGGGGGTTCACGGGGTATATGTTAAAGGCGATGATCAAAATTATTGCGACGAACACAAGAGCCATGAATCTGGCCAATCGATACGATGTATCGACCGACAGTTTTAATTTTTCACCTAACGTAAGCCCCACGGCTTGAGGCGTGTATATAACCGGGAAATAATAGCTGATTCCCGGCAATGCACGGAATGCTTTAGTACCTTTCCATGTTATGCGGTTTGCAGCATATATTTCGTCAGCGGATAATTTTCTATCCCGTTTGCGTGGAAGAACTTCATAGGCGGACATGTAGGCCATAAGCCCGGTGTCTATCATGCCGCCGGTATCCTTACCTTTGGGGGCATCCAGAACAATCGTTCCCTTGCTGAATAAATAAGCGCGACTAATATGATCAAACTCATCCGGAGATTGAAAGGGAGGGATGATTGCTGAAAAAAAAGAGCCGGCAGCAAGAATAAATAATATCATCCACAAACTTGTTTTGTTTGATGCATTCAAGGAGATTTGTTTCTCAAAATCCATAAATAAACCCGGTCTCTTTTATCTTATTTTGTTTTGATCCCGGTTTTGATTAACGACGTTTTTCCACAATGGTTCTTCTTATTTTACGAAGCCATTGTCCCGTTGCCGTAGAAGGGGGGAAGAAGAAGTTGAGCGCTTTCTTATAAGTAATTTTCTGTGCAATCTGATCTTTGTAACTTTTCGTAACAAACGGTCCGTATTTTTTCCTGACCCACTTATAATAACAGGGGCCCTCGGTAACAACAAATGGGTTAGGGAAAAGATCATACAGCTCTCTTTTCACGTGCAATATCTTACGTTCAGCTTTTGAAATTAACTTGCCATTCGAATAATACTTGTATTTATAGGGAATTTTTTCTACAAGCTTCTGCCCGTTCTCTATTAACTGTTTCTCGTATATGGCGGATAGAATCGTTGCCTCTCGATTCTTATCGTTATAATTTAAAGCTCTTTGCATCTCGTTATGATGCCCTCCTGTATCAAAACCGGAAAAATGAAAAAATCTCAATGGCTTTCCGTTTACCGTGTACGAGCCATCTTCTTTCCGTTTGATGTGCCTTCGGGTCATGTTCCATGTGCAAACATTATATCCCGGATCTTTTAATATATGATATCCGTCAAAATAAGCCGGGACAAGATCAATCCATTTTTGATCCGTAAACATACCAAGAAGCCCATCCGGCTCAAGAATATTTAATAATTCATAATCATCATCAAAACAATAAAGCATCAGGCGCTTATGCCACCACTTTAAAAACTTCAGTCCGGTTTCGTCAGCCTTTACGCCAAAAAAACCCAAATTGTAAGTGCCGCGTTTGAGAAACAAGATCTCGTTGGATACGACGTAGGAATCATCGTCTTCAAAATCAAGTTGATGGGGCGTAAAGATCATACTGTACTGATCAAGCAGCAGATCGATTTCTTGCATTTCCGAAAAAACCATAATGTCCGGATCCAGGTACACAACCTTTTTGGCATTGTATTTTTGGATCAACGTGAGGGCAAGGGCGGGCTTAACGGCTGTGCATACTTCGGTGATGGTATGCTTGAAGAAAAATAATTCTTTCTGCGTAATCAATTGAAGTTCATGTGTCAGTAAAATCCCGTCAAAGGGCTCGAGGGCCGGATTAAAGCCGGAGGGTAGATCACCGGTCAATCCCACGTAAAACTTGCTGTGCGGATTGTACTTCTTCAAAGTTTTGCACAATACCCTGGCTTTGGCGAGATAGTTTTCTGTGATGCTTGTAAAATAATGGATCATAATGCATGCCACCTGCGTATTGTATATAGCCTGTTTGATGAATAATGTTTTCTGTCTAGAAGACTATTCCCGCGTTATGATACGGGTCTCCCTGCTCAAAATACAATTTCCATTTGTTT
Source organism: Smithella sp. (assembly GCA_018056685.1). GTDB lineage: Bacteria > Desulfobacterota > Syntrophia > Syntrophales > Smithellaceae > Smithella. The sequence goes on along the minus strand of JAGPFC010000057.1, from coordinate 4,260 downwards.
CTAAAGAACAGGCTTTCGGATTGTAATCTGGCCGATTTTTCCCGCGTCGTATCAAGACCCCTCGATGCGCTTTCATAATGATAAAGCTCCGCATAGGGTGTCCAGACATTGATTTTTCCTATTTCCCGCAACTTCAGACAAAAATCAACATCATTCAAGCCAATTTTGAAGTTTATCTCATCCATGCCGCCAACTTCAAGGTACAGACGCTTCTTCACCATCAAACAGGCACCGGTCACTGCACAATAATTTTGCGGCATGGTCAACCTGTGCATATAACCGGTATGTCTTCGGTCATTCCCGTGATGATAATGAGAGGCGATATCTTGCGTAAAGCCTATTACCAGACCGGCATGTTGTATCCGGTTATCGGCATAATAAAGTTTGGCGCCCACTGCGCCTACGTCTTCACGTTGAGAAAATGCCAGCATTTCTTCGATCCAATTCGGAGTAATCACTTCCGTATCATTATTGAGTAACAGGACATGCTCCCCTTCCGCACACTGAACCGCATAATTATTGATGGCGGAAAAGTTGAATTCTTTTGCTGTGATTTTGATGATCTTAATCTCTTTTACATTCTTTAATTCATCGTAATATGCGAAAATATCATCCGTTTCGCTGTTGTTTTCAACGATAATAACCTCATAATGACGATAGGTCGATCGTGTCATGATGGAGTCGATACATTTTTTTAGATCCTGCTTATGGTCCTTATTGGGAATAATAATGGAAACGAGCGGAGTTCCCTTGATTTTGTAATGAATTCTGTATGAGTATGTTGCCCTCATAAATTCAACATCACCTTCATAGCCGATCCGCTTGATATGTTCCTCTATCGCTTTCCTTCCGGCTTCATACGCATACATTTTACTTTCGGGATTCAAGGCAACAGATCCCTGACCGGCCCGGCTGAAATAAAGCACTTTCGGAATATTTAAAATCTTTCGTGCTTTCTCGATGACTCTTAATTCAAATTCATAATCCTGGCTGCCATCATACCCTGGTTTGAGGAATCCGACTTCGTCGATGATGAATCGAGAAAACGCGGTAAGATGACTTGCATAGTTACAGGAACGGAGCAAATCCGGGCTGAAGCCGGGAAGGCAATGGTATGCAAGAATCTCTTTTGTTTCATCCGCAAAAACTGCCTTATCCGAATATATAAAATCAACTTCGATATTTTTATTAATGCAAAGAACCACTTCCATCAGAGCATCTCTGCTCAAGCAATCATCATGGTCTAACAGGATGATGTAATCACCGTGGGCCAGTGCATAGGCTGCGATGGAATTGCCGGCGATCCCTTTGTTTTCTTCCAGAAATACAACCTTAATCCTTTTATCCAGTTTCTGCCATTGCGACAGGCAATCTATCGTTTCCTTTCCACTGCCGCCATCAGCAATGCACAATTCCCAGTATGGATAGATTTGATTGCGAACTGTTTCGATAGTTTCAGTCAACCATTCCGGTTTAGTGTTATACGTGGGCATCACCACCGAGATCAAAGGCTTATGATCAAAATGATCAATGAAAGCTTTCATTTGAGCAAGTGATTCATCTGTGGGCGCGTCCTTCCAAGGAACCTGCTCAGCCCTTCCGTCTCGATGATACGCAGAGGCAGCAACCATTCTGAAACCACGCTTGATACCTGGAATGCCTTCGCGACGGTATAGACGTATCGCTTTCCTAATCGTGCTGTTCAAACCACCCCCGCGCTGAATAGCTGGCTTGGTAAGTTCCGCGACACGACGGAACCGTTTCACCTGATGCCCAATAAAGCGTAACGGCATTGTAATTCGCCAACTGGTTGAGTTATAAAGAGCTGCAATCTGCTCTTCCAGCATGGCAATTTCGTTTTTGAGGCGTGAAGTCGATCCGGTATATTTTTCAATAAATACCTGCTGAGGAATTCTGCTGTAATAATTTAGAATCACCTGTTTATATGCTTCATGGGCAGACTCTCTATTGGTTATTCGTGACGATTCTGTATTGTCATCATAATCTAATAATACTTTTTGTATAAATTTGGGCGGATATCGCTCTGTGTATTTTATAATCAAATCCCAATCTATTAAACGCTTAAGATTAACGTCAAAACCGCCAAGTTCTTTGTAAAGTCTGCATGAATGAACCAGGGCGCCCAAATCAATATAATTAAATTGTAAGAGCTCATCAAAGTCAAATGGACGACCAATGATTGTTTGTGATTGCAGGAGCCTTGCTTGAGCATAATGAATTTCAAAGGCTGAATTTTTGATACTATTTGCGAAGGTTTCTAAAAAATCATTATGCATGTGGTTATCTGTGTCGAGATATCCTATCCAGCTGTATTGCGCCTCGCTGATGCCTATATTTCTTGCACAAGCCGTACCCTTGTTCGTCGGTAACTTTATATACTTTATTTTTTTATTGATTATTTCCTGTGCATACATTTCCTGTAAAAATTGATCGGTACCGTCTGTTGAGCCGTCATCAATGATTATGAGTTCGAATCGCTGATACGTTTGCATTAATAGGGAGTCAATGGCATTTTTAATACAGTATTTGCGATTATAGGTGGGCATGATGATCGAGAAAGAGATATTCTCATTCAATGGTTTGCACGATTCTGAAAAATTAGCACCGGTTATAAAACCATCGATCCCCGGATGTAAAAAATTCAAATAGGACATCATGACCGAATGACGTCTCTCTTTAAGATTGAATTCAAAGTCGGCACTGGCAAAATCATGATAAATAACAACACCTGATGAATATAGTATCGTTTTACGGTTATGAGCTTTTTCTATTCTATAACTTAAATCAATGCCTTCATGACCAAATAATAATGGATTCATGCCATTGAGTTTCAAGTATTCATTCTTTTTGAATGCAGAATTACCTTCCGTATTGATGTATGCGATCAATAAATCATTGTTCCCTAAATCATAATGATTTGCGTTTTTGTGATGAGATGAAGTGGATTTTGGCAGTATCTTACCGCGTAATCCAATCACGTTGTAATTTTTGAAGGATTCGATAATCGATGGGACATAATCTTTCCCGGCAATGGCATCATCATCAAGAAAAGATATAATTTCCCCTTTGGCAAAATGGGCTCCTATATTGCGGCCTTCCGATGGTCCAAAATTGTGCGGGGAGGAAATATAGAGCAGTCTGAATCCCAGTAATTTTTCGACAACCTTCTCGTTGCCGCCATTGTCAACTACGATGATATCGTAGTAGCCGTCATTGTTATTGATCAATGATTCCACACAATCAAGGAGATTATCTCCTGTTTGATATCCTACAATGATGACCGATAATTTCGGATCTTTTAAAAATCGTTTATCGTACCTCGGAAACGACTCATATTTTATCATGGATTTATATTGCAGGATGTTCTCTTCAGCTTTCTGAAAATTATTGTCGTAAAGATTCCTGGCTGCTGAATCAAAATAATCTATGGCCTGTTGATTGTCTGCTCTTGATTTTTTTTTTTCAGATTCTATTTGATCTAATAGTGACTGACTTACCAGAATGGCCAAATCTTTTTTTCTGGGAAATGCTTTTTCAAGATCATCACAAATTCTTTCCACATCATTTTTTCTTATGAGATAATTTAATATAAATTGATCTATGTCTTGGTCAGATATTGTTCTTTGTCTAAGATCTACTGGTTCCAATCCCTCAATATCAAAGGCAGAGTAGTAATCATGGAATTTGTAATTACCACCGATAATTTCGTCCGAGAATTTAACCCACCTGTTTGGAACACCATAGCTATCAGCAGCAATAAGTCCATGCATTGCTGAAGATAAAATCATTCTGCATTCGCCAATCTCTCTGCAGATCTTTGGGGGATCGTCCTGCACGTCGATTATTTTAAAGTTCTTATTCTTTAGTTTGATTTTATGAATCAGATCGCTGTTTTTATCCACGTAATGAGGAATGATTCCAACATCATATTTTTTTACATTATTCACGGGAATAGCTCTGGATACAAGAAGGCCGGGATCACCGAGAGCAATTCCTTCCAAGGCATGTCCTAAAATATTTTCACATCGTTCTTTGGAAAACTTTCCTCTCAAAGCATGAATATTAACTTTTTTTATAAAAAATTCTTTTTCATAATTTTTTTCCTGAATAAATCCCGTTCCCCAGACATCCATATATTGATCATAAGAAGACGAAAACGGTTTGGCATCCGTCACCAAGCCCGTAGACGGGCTCAACAAACTGCCAATGGCTAAAAGATTCGCTTCATCAACGCTTGTA
>JAGPFC010000056.1 GCA_018056685.1 Smithella sp. | reverse complement strand
GTTAAACGCATTGCCCCCTCCACCGAATCAGCAGCCCGGACGTCCGGTCAGGCAGCCGGTGGGAAGCGAAATCAATCTCTTCGATTACATCGGCGTTCTCATGCGCCGATGGAAAATTGTTGTGCTGGTTTTTTTGGTTGTCTTTACCATCGTACTGTACAAAACGATGTGCATGAAACCTGTCTATCAGGCCTTTTCGACCATCCGCATCATGGAAAACAAAGACAGAATCACGCAAATGAATCCGAATTACTGGGTTGACCCGACAGCCACCATGAACACGGAACTGGCCACCATCAAATCGCGTTACATCGCGGAAAAGGTTGCCGATCAACTCCATCTTAACTGGCAGGTTTCGCAAAAGACACCGGGGTTATCGTTTAAAATTCTTGAATTTACAACCGCCGCGAAGAATGCTCTTTATCATATTAAAATGACTTCTCCGGCCACGTATGAAGTCAGAGACAGCAACGGACATTTGATCGGCAGCGGTCAATTGGGCGTTCTTCTGACGGCAGAAGGCTTCAGTCTTCTGCTCGGAGATATTAGAGGAAAGGCCGGTGACAGCTTCCAGCTCGGACTGATTCCTCTGGAAGACGCGGCCATGCAAATCAGCGGCGGCTTCAACGCGGCCCCGTATGAAAAAGACACCAACATTATCAAGGCCACCTACACCAGCACCGATCCTGCCGAGGCGCGGGACATGGTCAATGCCTTTGTCCGGGCGTATATCGATCATTCGGTCGCATTCAAGACAGAAGATACCAAGAAGACAGTTGCTTTCATCGATGAACAGATCAAGGCCCTGCGCGGTGATCTGGAAAATTCAGAAACCAAACTTCAGGACTATAAAAGCGGCCGTGGAATACTGCAGCTTGATAACGAAGCCAGTGCGCTGGTGGCCAAGATTTCGGCCATGGAAACAAAGATTGCCGAACTCAAATTAAAGGAGAATGAACTTCTCAGTCGATTCACCGGAACACATCCGGCAGTAAAATCAGTGAGGATGCAGATTAGAGCCGCGCAGGGACAACTGGGCGCCGCCGAACAACAAATCAAAAAACTGCCCGTGGTCGAACAGGATCTGACCAAACTCACCCGCGTTTCCAAGGTGAACTCCGACATCTACACCTTTCTGTTGCAGAAACGTGAAGAAGCCCGCATTGCCGTCGGATCGGCCATCAGCAATCTCGAAGTTATTGACCGGGGCATTCTACCCAAATGGCCTATTTCGCCCAATGTTCCCAAAAATCTTCTGCTCGGGGTTCTGGCCGGATTGGGTCTGGGTATCGCTCTGGCCTTTTTACTGGAGTATCTTGACGACACCATCAAAGACGCCGATCAGGCCAAGCGCGCCATCGGCCTTCCCCTGCTAGGAACCATACCGCAGATTGAAAGGCGCGGGGCAAAACGCAAAGAACTGGCCCATCAGAAAACCGTTTCTGAAATCACAGCGGGTGAATCCTCCGGAAAAGAACTTGTCCAGAACAGCACTGCTCTGATTGCCAAAAACGAGCCCAAATCTCTGGCGTCCGAGGCCTTCCGCGCCCTGCGCACAGGACTGCATTTTTCCGCCATCAGCAAAGACAAGAAAATCATGATCTTTACCAGTACCTTTCCCAAGGAAGGCAAGAGCGTTATTTCCGCCAATACGGCCGTTGTGATTGCCCAGACGGGCGCGCGCGTCCTGCTGATCGATTGCGATTTGCGCCGTTCATCGCAGCATGAAAAATTCGGTGTCAAAAAAACGCCGGGACTCAGTGAAGTGCTGACGCGGGACGTGACCTTCAACGAGGCTTTGAACAAAACAGCCATGCCGAATCTTGATCTGCTTTGTGCCGGAACCAATCCGCCCAATCCCTCGGAGCTGCTGGGCTCGGAGGCCATGCGCATTCTACTGGTGACGCAGCGGGAAAACTATGATTACATCATTGTCGATGCGCCGCCTGTTCTGGCCGTAACCGATGCCCCGGTTCTGACCACCGTTTGTGACCTGGTCGTCCTCGTGATGGAGACCGGCCGCGTGCCCATCAAAGCGGCACAGCAGATGCGTGAAATTCTGGACAGGCTGCACGCGCCGATCGCCGGATTTGTCATGAACGACAAGACCGGTAAAGGCGAGCATTACGGTTATTACGGGAGCGGATACTTCGGCAAAGCCTACGGCTATAGACAGGGCTACGGTTACGGCTACGGATACGGTTACGGCTATTATTCCGACGAAGAACCCGCAATTCTCAGAAAAGGTTACCGCTGGGAAAATCTCGTCCCTGACAAAATCCTGCGCAACATCGAAAAATTATTTAAAAGGGGCTAAGGACCACAAGTAATACGCTGTGCTGGAGCGGGCATGTTGCCTGCTCCGAAATATTCCGGTTCAAACTGCAAGTTTGAACCAGCTTCGACACCGTTGAACCACTGAACCTATTCTTCTTTCAGCCGTATTAAGACAACCTTGACACTCGACCTGTTTTCAGACTATAATCAGTCCACTCAATATCATGAGACTCGATGACGATAGGAGTCGTTAGTCGAATTATTCTGGGAGTATAATGACGTAGGACAAAGGGAAATAATTTATGAAATTAGCAAATCAAATCAAGCCCATCAGTTACCTGAAAGCTCACGCTGCTGAAATCGTCCGGAACATGAGTGCAAAGCAGGAACCGCTTATCATCACTCAAAACGGCGAGGCTAAAGTAGTCATACAGAACATCGAAAGTTACGAGCAAACATTGGAGACAATGGCCCTTCTGAAGATACTGGCACTTGGCAACCAACAAATCGACGCGGGCAAAGTTGAAAGTGCCGCCGATGTGATTAAACATTTGCGTGAAAGCAAGGATACCCGCTGATGACCTTTGAGGTTTTTTTGACAGCCGATGCAGTTCGCGACATTGAAGAAATCTATCAATACATAGCCCGTCATGACACACCGGGAAAAGCACAAAACGTGCTTACGAAAATCGAGAAAACATTCGAGAGTCTTTCTAAATCACCTGAACGTGGCACCTATCCCAAAGAATTGCTGACCCTGGGAATAAGGGAATACCGGGAAGTTTTTTTCAAACCCTACAGATTACTTTACCGGACTATAGGAAGCCGAGTTTACATTTTGCTCATTGTTGATGGACGTCGCGATATGCAATCGTTATTACAACGAAGACTTCTGGAAAAATAAACGAAAGACCTGGTTCTTAAATCTGTATCCCGAAGCTGGAGCAGGGATGCTTCCTGCTCCGAAATATTCCGGTTCAAACTGCAAGTTTGAACCAGCTGCGGAGACCAGCCTCGAAGCCTATTTACCTGGCTTTTAACGCAGAACCCAGAACATTGAACTTTTTCTTTACCTTCCGCCTGTTCTACTTACTTGCTCTAAAAAAGAGATATTAATTAATTGAATTATCTCTAAAAAAGAGATAAATTCATTAACATGAAAAATATGATTTCACAACTTATTGATGATTTCCATGAACGGACATTGCCTGAACCGGTTCCTCGAAACAAGAAATTTTCTGAAGTAAAGGGCAAGGCGGATGTCGTCATCGGCATGAGACGAACGGGAAAAACCTGGTTCTGCTATCAAAAAATAAAAGACCTGATTGACTCAGGAATAAAAAAAGAACAGATCCTCTATCTTAACTTTGAAGATGACCGGTTGCTGGGGTTTAATGTTCATCATTTCCAGAACATTATTGATGTCTATTTCGGAAAATACCCTGAACATCGAAACACACGATGTTACTTTTTCTTCGATGAGATCCAGCGAATTGATCAATGGGAAATGTTCATCAGGCGTTTGCTGGATACGGAAAATATTCAAATATTCATTACCGGATCATCATCAAAGTTACTTGGCTCGGAAATAGCCACCAGTTTGCGGGGTCGTTCCTTGGCCAAAGAAATATTCCCGTTCAGTTTTGAGGAATATTTAAAATTTCATGGTCTTTTTCTGGACAGACCCCCAAAATATGGCGCGAAAACATCTTCCCTATTACGAAAGGCAATCAAAGAATATCTTGAGGCAGGAGGCTTCCCCGAAGTACAGAAAACCAATCTCGACCTGCGCATCGAAATATTACAAGGTTATATTGATTCCGTATTGCTGAAAGACATTATCGAACGTCATAAGGTCAGCAATGTTCTGGTGCTCAAACATCTTGTCCGCCATATTATGAATTCTGCCGGCGGGCAATTCAGTGTTAACAAATTCTTCAACACCATGAAAAGCATGTCGATCAAATGCACCAAGAACAGCCTGTACGAATATCTTGATCATTTGACAGACGCCTTTCTGTTTTACAAAGTCCCCGTTCACAGTCGTTCTGAAAAATCAAGGCTCATCAACCCGCCCAAAATATACACCATTGACACCGGACTTTTAAACGCCATGACCTTTCGTAATTCATATAATTACGGCCACCTGCTGGAAACCATGGTCTTTATGCACCTGCGTCGCGGGGCGTATGACGTGGAATACGTCAATACAAAAGACGGGCGTGAAGTGGATTTTCTGACCCGGCACAGAATTTCAGGCGAAAAGCAACTGATTCAGGTTTGCTGGGACATGTCGGATAAGAAAACCTTTGAAAGAGAGCTTCGTGGATTGAAAAGCGCAATGGATGAACTTTCCCTCCCGATGGGAACAATAGTAACCTGGGATGACGAAACCGTCATAGACAACAAAATTAAAATCATTCCTGTCTGGAAATGGCTGCTAACCTGACCTTTAAACTGCCGTGTCCTCCGCTGGCGGAGGTGTCCCGCAGGGACGGAGGTGGAAATGCACTATCCACCAGCCACTAGCCACCGGTTCTTAACCGTGAACCGTTGAACCGCTGAACCGTGAACCTGTTTTCCTTCAGCCTTCGGTCTTCAGCCTATTTACCTGTTTTCAACCGCTGAACCTGTTTTCCTTCAGCCTTCAGACCAAACGCCTTCAGTCTGTTGGCTAATCTTTAAACTCCTTGCAAATCGAAAGACAACATTTTAATATACAAGAATGATTAAACGCCTCATTCAGCAAAACCTATTAAAATCATTAAAAACCTATCCCGTTGTGGGTATTTTGGGCTCGCGTCAGGTCGGCAAAACCACTCTGGCCAAAACCATACAAGCCGTCACCGGGAAAGACTCCATCTATCTTGACCTCGAATTACCATCGGACATGAACAAACTCCAGGATGCCGAGCTGTATCTGAGGCAATTCGAAAAATCTCTCGTCATCATTGATGAAATTCAAAGAATGCCTTCTTTGTTTCCGCTGCTTCGCGCGCTTGTCGATCTCCAAAGAACCGCCGGCCGATTTCTGATACTCGGCTCAGCCTCACCCGATTTTATCCGTAAATCATCGGAGAGCCTGGCCGGACGCATTATCTACCACGAACTTACCCCGCTGAATTACGTTGAAACAGCTACCGCTAAATATCAGAAACTCCTCCTGCGCGGCGGCTATCCGAACAGCTATCTGGCAAAAAACGATGAAGAAAGTTTTATCTGGAGAGAAAGCTATATCAAAACGTATCTGGAAATGGATATCCCGCAGCTTGAAATCCGCATTCCTTCTGCGCAACTTCGTCGCTTTTGGACCATGCTGGCACACAGTCACGGACAACTATGGAATGCCAGTAAAATAGCGGCAAGTCTCGGAATTACCGCTCCCACCGTACGCCGTTATCTGGATATTCTGGAATCAACATTCATCGTCAGACAACTTCAACCGTACCATACCAATACGAAAAAAAGGCTCATCAAAGCGCCGAAAGTGTACATACGTGATACCGGGTTAAATCATGCCCTGTTGAGAATCAAGACCTTCGACGAGCTGACAGGACATCCTTCAGCAGGAGCATCGTGGGAAGGATTTATCATTGAACAGATTGCTGCACTTCTACCGGAAAACAGCCCATACTACTTTTACCGGACAAACGCGGGCGCGGAAATAGACTTTCTGTATTTTGATAGACAAAACCGGCCTGTGGGAGTGGAAATCAAATACTCTTTGAGTCCGGTGCTTACAAAAGGATTCTGGAATGCCTATGACGATTTGCAATGCAAACGGGGCTATGTCATCTATCCGGGCAGTGAAACCTATCCCATCACTAAAAATGTTACCGCTCTGCCCCTTACACAACTTAAAACAATTTTAACCTAAAACAATTTGACAATTAGTATCTTATGGGATACATGTAAATCATGATAGAAATCCGCCAGACCGAAGCATTCTCCAGTTGGTTTGAAAAACTTAAAGATAGAACAGCCCGTGCTAAGATTGCCATTCGTATTAGGAGAATTTCGCTGGGAAACTTTGGCGATGTGAAGCCGGTGGGTGACGGAATTTCCGAATTAAGGATAGATTATGGTCCTGGTTACCGTGTTTATTTTACGCAAAAGGGTAAGAAATTGATCATTCTTCTCATTGGTGGGAATAAAACAACACAATCGGCCGATATCAAAAAAGCAAAAAAGATTGCGCTTGAAATCGAGGTATAAAAATGAAGAAAAAAATTACCAGAATATGGGATGCCGCCGAATATCTTAAAACAGAAGAAGACATGGTTGCCTATTTAGAAGCAGCACTGGAAGAAAATGATCCAACATTAGTGTCTGCAGCACTTGGTGACATTGCCAAAGCTAAGGGCATGACAGAAATAGCAAAAAAGACGGGGCTTGGGCGGGAAAGTTTATACAAAGCATTATCCCAGGAAGGAAATCCTGAATTCTCTACGATTATGAAAGTCATAAGCGCTCTCGGACTGAAGCTACATGCCGGAACCAACAAAACAAAAAAAGCCGCCTGAATTCAACCCCTGAACCGTGAACCCTGAACCTGTTTTCCCAACCCTTGTATATTAATCATATGTTAATAAACAATCGATATGTTAGAAAGAAGGAGAACATTATTTTATGTTAGGTCGGATAATAGATCGCCTCAACCTTGGTTTGAAGACCGTGTCAAGCAAGATCGTT